>CBDUZZ010000074.1:0-20371 GCA_965371855.1 uncultured bacterium | reverse complement strand
TGCAAAGATACAAAAGTTATTGTATTATATACACTAAGTTAGTGCCATTACTCCGTAGAGGGGAATTAACTTTGAACTTTATAAACTTTCAACTCTTACAAACTCCGGCAATTTAGTCTTAAACTTTTCAACAGCTTTTTCAAGAGTACCGTAAAACTCACCACCTGCAGCATTAACGTGTCCGCCACCGTTAAAGTATTTTTCAGAAAATTTATTAACAGGAAAAGACCCTCTCGAACGAAATGAGACTTTAATTTTATCCGTATGCTCCATAAACAGTGCAGATATGGATATTCCTTCAATCCAAAGCGGATAATTAACAAAACCCTCTGTGTCTCCAGGTTTAAAATCATAATGTATCAATTCTTCGGCTGACAGTTCAATATATGCAGCAGGGACATTATCCAACAAATACATTTTACTACCTAGTGCATGTCCAAGTAATTTCATTCTTTTGAACGAATTACTGTGAAACACAAGCTTGTGCACTTTATCCTTATCGACCCCCAAACCCACCAAATCGGCAATAATATGGTAAATTTCAGGCCTGCTTGAATTATAACTCAAACTACCTGTATCAGTCATAATTCCTGCATATATACACTCTGCAAGTTCTCTATTAAGCAGGCTTTTCCAACCAGCCAACGAGATAACATCATACATTAACTCACAAGTTGCTGATGCTGCCGGCTCCGATATCATAATGTCTGCAATATTGTCAGGAGCAGGATGATGATCTATCATAATTTTATTTCCTTTATATCTTTTTACCACATCCTGCAAAGACTTAATTCTTGAAAGACCGTTAAAATCAAGAAAAAACAGCAAATCCGCATTGCCAACTAAAGAGTTCACTTTTTTCTTATTGGCTTCATAATTTATTACCTCTCCTGCTCCATGCATCCACTCCAGAAATTCAGGGAAACTATTTGGAGAAATTACATTCACGTTTTTCCCTGCTTGTTTTAACACTCCGTACAATGCAAGCGATGCACCTATTGCATCACCATCAGGACTATGATGCGGAATTATTACAATATTATCAGCCTTATTAACAAAGTCTTTGAGTTGTACAATCGTGGAATTTTTTACCATATATATAAATAATTTGAGGACAAATATAAACAAAAAGCAAGGTTGATGTTGTCAGGTCAGGGCTTTTTTATTAATTTCATACCAAATCTCAAATTATTAACATATGTCATCAAATAAAACATTAACAATGGTAAAACCTGGTGCTGTAAATAACAAACACATTGGAGCTATCATTGACAGAATCGAGAAAGCAGGCTTTAGAATTGTTGCAATTAAATCACTTAAACTATCATTAGAAGCTGCAGAAGAATTTTATCAGGAGCATGCCGATAAACCTTTTTTCAATAATCTGGTAAAATTCATGTCGTCAGGCCCTATTGTAGCTGCTGTACTTTACAAAGAGAATGCAGTTGAAAATTTCAGAAAATTAATAGGTTCAACCGACCCTGCACAAGCAGAAGAAGGAACCATCCGTAAAGATTTTGCTGAAAGTAAATCAAAGAATGCCGTTCATGGTTCTGATAGTGATGAAAGTGCCGAAAGGGAGTGCCATTTCTTTTTCAGCACTATAGATTATCTTGAACGGATAGTTGAAAGTTCATAAAGCTTATAAAGTTCAAGGGGCAAGAATGAGGAACTGAGGAGGAACAAGGAACCTGAAACTTTGAACAATCAGCGGAAAACTATATTTTTAACAGTATCAGTTCCAATAGCTTCATTCATGTTATTAATTATCTTGTCTTTCATCATGACAAGTTCACCACGTACAACACTGGAATTAAGGGACACATAAAGAGTTCCGTATTTAAAATAAACATTGGTTGTAAGTCTTGCAACGGACTTACCCATAACCTGCTCCCAATAAGCTACTGCCCTGGTTTCCATAATGCCCTTACGAATCTTCCTGTCGTTCATTATTTCACCTAAAACATCTTTAATCGACTGTGTACTGTTTTTTCGTGTAGGCTTATTTCGTTGCATAATTATTTATCAATAGTTGTAAAAACGCCTTTACTTACTTTGAATATCCGGGACTCTTTATCAATGTGAGTCAAAAGATTATCAAGATGCTCCTGCCTTGTATCCGTTATAAATATTTGTTTAAAATGGTCTTTTGCTACAAGTTCTATTAACTTCCCTCCTCTCTGTTCATCTAATTTATCAAAAATATCATCCAATAACAAAATTGGTTTTATTCCACTATGTTTGGAAAGAAAATCAAACTGAGCCAATTTCAGGGCAATTAAAAAAGTCTTTTTTTGTCCTTGTGATGCAATCTTTTTTATAGGATAACCATCTAATAACAGCTCTACATCATCTTTATGAACTCCTCTGGAGGTATATCCGAGGAAAACATCTTTTTGCCTGGTTTCAATCAGTTGCTCCCTGAAATTGCCTTCCTGAAGATGTGAGCTTAGTATAAGCTCTACAGCCTCTTCACCACTTGCCAGAAAAGATTGATAATTCCTGTAAACCGGCTCTAATTCGTCAATAAAATCTTTTCGTTGACCAAAAATCAATTCTCCCAACTCTACAAGCTGATTATCCCAAATCTCCAATGCGTATAAATTTCCATTGCTCTCGCGCAATTGTTTTAAAAGAAAATTACGCTGCATTAATGCCCTGTTGTAACGAATAACCCTGTTAAGGTAAATCTTATCGTACTGAGAAATAACACTGTCAATATATTTTCTGCGCTGTTCACTACCCTCGGTTATCAATTGCTCATCAGAAGGGGAGATAATAACCAAAGGCAGTAAACCTATATGGTCTGACAATTTTGTATACTCCTTTTTGTTTCTTTTAAAATGCTTTTTTTGATTTCTTTTTATCCCGCAATATATCTGTTCTTTACCATCTCTCAGGTCATATTCTCCCTGAATAACAAAAAAAGCTTCATCATGCTTTATGTTTTGACTATCAACAGAATTAAAGTAACTTTTACAAAAAGAGAGGTAATAAAAAGCATCGAGCATATTGGTCTTTCCTGAACCATTTGCCCCAACAAAACAATTAATTCCCGGAGTGAAAAACAGTTCGGCCTGAGCAATATTTTTAAAATTAACTATATTTAAATGTTTTAATTGCATATACAGATTTTCAATACAAAAGTAATTTTTGCAATATAACTATAAAAATATATCATTCATATTTTGTATTTTTCCTAAAACAACTACATTTGCGGTGCAAATAAAAAAACATATAAAATGTCGAAGAAACAAAAAGAGACCACAACAGATAGCTTTGAGAATGTTGAACATGCGTTGAGTCAAACGGAACAATTCATCGAAGACAACCAAAAAATGCTGATTATCATTGCATTAGCATTAATACTGGTAGTAGGTGGATACTGGGGACTTAAAAAACTTTATTTCCAACCATTAGAGCAGGAGGCTGAGAATAGTATTTATGCCGCTCAAAATTATTTTGACAAAGACAGTTTTAACCTGGCTTTGAATGGAGATGGTAACAATCTGGGTTTCCTTGAAATAATTGACGAATACAGCTCAACTAACCCAGGTAACCTGGCAAATTATTATGCCGGAATATGTTATCTTAACCTTGGTGATTATGAACAAGCTATAGATTATTTATCTTCTTTTTCAACCGATGATGAACTGGTTACAGCTACTGCCAATGGTTCTCTTGGAGATGCGAACCTTGAACTTGGAAACAAAGAAAAGGCCGTTAATTATTATAAAAAAGCTATAGAAGTTGATAATGAAGTAACAGCACCATCCTATTTGATAAAACTTGGTTTACTATACGAAGACATGGGAAATAATGAAGAAGCTGTAAAGACATATTCAAAAATAAAGCACAATTATAAAAATAGTGCGGAAGCTCGTCAGATTGACAAATACATTACGCGTGCTACTTTAAAATAATTAACTTTAATAAATTTTTGAAGGCTGTCTTTAATTCATAAGGCAGCCTTTGTCTGTTTTTAACACATACATCATGGCCACACAAAACAAGAATCTTTCAGAATACGATCCGGCATCCATCCCTTCTGCTAAAGATATGAAAATAGGAATAGTCGTTTCGGAATGGAACAATGAAGTTACGGAAGCTTTAAGTAACGGTGCAATAAATACTTTGCTAAAACATGGTATTAAACCTGACAGCATAATTAAGAGATATGTTCCCGGCAGCTTTGAACTCACTGCTGCTGGTAAGTACTTTGCCGAATATACAAACGTTGATGCTGTTATTTGTCTTGGTTGTGTAATTCAGGGTGAAACACCCCATTTTGATTTTGTATGCCAGGGTGTGACACAAGGAATTACAGAACTTAACATCAAATATCCTATTCCTTTTATATTCGGACTATTAACAACCCTTAATCAGCAACAAGCACTTGACAGAGCCGGAGGAAAACATGGTAATAAAGGTGACGAGGCTGCTATTACTGCTATCAAGATGGTAAGCCTGAATAGGGAGTTGTCAATTGATAATTGAATAATGACAATTTATAAATAAAGTATTTGAATCAGTAATCAATTAATAAAAAATATTCAATCGTCAATAAACAATTAAAATGTCCCTTATCACTCCAAACCAGTTAAAAGAGTTACATCCTTTATCGGAACAGATGAATAAGACCGTTAATGAAGGAAGATATGTAATAAAAAACATTTTGAGGGGTAAAGACAAACGGCTTCTTGCTATAGTTGGACCATGTTCCATTCACGATTATCATTAGATTGCTTCGTGCCTCGCAATGACGATCTTTTTAGTTTTTCGATGTAGACTCATTCATAGAATTTTTATTTAGAAAGTTAAAAATAATTTCTTTAATCCGCAAACCGTTTTCTTTCACCTCCACCAACTACTGCAAGTCTGTGGCTTGTGATAAACAATGATTTGGGTAAGACTGAAGTATGATGGGCGCAGTGACGGTGTGGCTTTAAGCCACACCGTCACTAAACAAGCTTACAAATTTTCTCATAAAAAAAGCGGGAACCGTTTTCATACGATCTCCGCCTTTTTTTATTCGTGGCTATATAATCATCCTGCTTGTCTACTCGTTTTAAATGGTGAGCAGGGGCTGTATCAATAATCTCTCATTTCTTTTACCTTGTACCTTTACCTTGTACCTTGAACCTTGAACCTAAAATTGTCATCTAATTGTGTTTGTAATTTCCCAAATCATCAATAGAAGAGTTAAATATAAAGTTAGCTTTAGAGTGGTTTTCAGCCTTGCCACGCTTAACAAATATGTCAGTTGATATTTTGTACTGTCCGTCACGTTCGGTATCTAATAACAACAGATAACCCATTATAATATTACCGGCCATCTCAACTAACCTGCGGGCATGAAAATCAGTGTACTCCAAATCATTAACATCAATTACAGCCTTAACTGTTTTTTCATACTCTTCTGTCATTATGATTAATGTACGACGATAACCGTGCAGTTCAGGTTTAAGAGTCATAATCTCAAACTCACGGATACGTGCCAAGTAGCTCCCAGTAGTAACACCACGAATAGCAGCCACAACCTGAAGCTGTGTAGTACCTTCGTAAATTGAAGTAATACGGGCATCACGGTATAATCTTTCTACCGGATAATCCTTCATGAAACCTGAACCGCCATGAATCTGAACTGCATCATAAGCATTCTGATTAGCATATTCACTAGCCATTCCTTTCAACAGGGGAGTAAAGAAGTCTGCAAGTTTCTGATACTTTTTCATCTCTTTTCTCTCCTCAGGCTCAAGTTTACGCTCTTCGGATATATGCATGTATGTTTTGTAAAAATCAACATATCGTGCCGTATCGTAAAGTAACGATCTAGAAGCATCAAGCTTAGATTTCATGACAGCCAGCATCTCATACACAGCCGGGAATTTAATAATTGGTTTTCCGAATTGCTCTCTCTCTTTAGCATAATCGATAGCCTCACGGTAAGCAGCTTCACTAATACCTATTGACTGAGCTCCGATACCAAGGCGGGCACCATTCATCAGTGCCATTACATATTTAATCAGTCCCATTTTACGTGAACCAACCAACTCGGCAGGAGCATCCTTAAATACAAGTTCACATGTAGGCGAACCTTTGATACCCATTTTATTTTCAATACGGCGAATCTTCATTGCTTTATGTGCACGATCATAAATAAACATAGAAAGACCGCGACCATCGTGTGTACCTTCTTCTGAACGAGCCAAAACGAGAGATACATGGGCATCACCGTTTGTTATAAATCTTTTTACACCATTAAGATACCATTGATCCTTTTTCTCATCATAGTGAGCTTTTAACTCAACAGCCTGCAGGTCAGAGCCGGCATCAGGTTCAGTAAGATCCATTGCAGCAGTTTCACCTCCACATATACGAGGAAGAAAACGCTCTTTTTGGTCTTCTGTAGCAAATTCATTGATTGTCTCAGCACAATCCTGTAATCCCCAAATATTCACAAAGCCGGCATCGGCACGTGATACAATATCGGCTGCCATAATATATGGTACTATCGGGAAATTAAGTCCTTCATATTTACGGGGAAGTGTAATCCCCATCAGTCCGGCTTCTACCAAAGCTTCTAAATTCTCTTTTGTACCGTCAGCATAAACCACTTCATTATCTACTACCGCCGGGCCTTGCTGATCAACACCTTCTGCATTAGGAGCAACAATATCACCCGATATCTCACCAACAATTTCAAGCACCTTTTCGTAACTATCCATTGCATCCTCAAAATCAATCGGAGCATAATCAAAGGTATCTTTATCAGTAAAATTGCGCTCTTTCATTGCCACAATTTTTTTCATCATAGGGTGAGTAAGATGAAATTTCAGTTCCGGATTATCTGTAAAAAAATTAGCCATTTTTTAAAAGTTTATCAAGTTTGTCAAGTCTATCAAGTTTATATAGTTCTTAAAGTTTTATCAAGTTTATAAAGATTTTCGTCTATAATAACTTTATACTTTATGAACTTATCACTTGATGAACTTACCTCTACTTCGTGTTTTGTTTGTAATACTTTACCATTTTAGGAATCACATCCGACACATCACCGGTAATAACATAGTCGGCAATTTTATTAATCGGTGCATCAGCATCATTGTTTATAGCAATAATAATTGATGAATCTTCCATACCGGCAATATGCTGTATCTGGCCTGAGATACCACAAGCTACATATAGTTTAGGACGAACAGTAACACCTGTTTGTCCAATTTGTCTTTCATGATCGGCATAACCGGCATCTATTGCAGCACGTGAGGCTCCAACCTCAGCACCAATAACATCAGCAAGTTCGTACAGCATATCAAAATTCTCTTTTGATCCCATACCATATCCACCGGAAACTATGATTGATGAGTTTTTAATATTAACCTTCGACTTCTCCATGTGGCGCTCGATAATATTAACCACCAGGTCTTCAGGCTTGATATATTTGTCAACATCAAGTTTATTCAGCTTTCCCTTATAATTCTTATCGTACACCTCTTTCTTCATCACTCCTTCTCTAACTGTAGCCATCTGCGGCCGACAATCAGGGTTGATAATAGTTGCTACGATATTACCTCCGAATGCCGGACGAATCTGATACAACAAGTCGGTATATTTCTTACCGGCTTTTTTATCTTCATGATTTCCAATTTCAAGTGATGTACAATCGGCAGTAAGACCACTCTTCAACGCAGAAGATACTCTTGGCCCTAAGTCACGGCCAAAAGTGGAAGCTCCAAGAAGAGCGATTTGTGGTTTCTCCTCACTAAAGAGACCTGTAATAACTGCCGAGTGTGGCAGAGTTGTATATGGGTCAAGACGTTTATCGTCACCTACATGAACAACATCTGCTCCGTAGGTATATAACTCATTTTCTATTCCTTTAATATTGTGTCCTAAAGCAACAGCTTCAAGTTTGCATTTCAGTACTTTGGCTAATGAACGACCTTTAGTCATAAGTTCAAGACTAACCTCGGCCACTTTACCCTCTTCTATTTCGCAAATAACAAATACATTATTCATGTGTAGTAATTTTATTTTTGATTTTCCTGCCTACCGTCAGTCAGGGATTTCAGAATTTAGATATTCATCAATCGTAAATCATAAATTTTCATTAGCCAATAGTATGATTGGCAATTAACTCTTTCATTAAATCATTAATTTCAGCATTGGCTGCAGTCAGGTGCTTAGCTTCTTTGGCCTGGAATACAATATTCTCAATCTTCTTAACTTTGGTTGGTGAACCGGTCAGTCCTAACCATTTTGAATCAGCATCAATATCGTTAACACTCCATTCTGTAATATTCAAAAACGGTCTGTCAGCAGTTAAATCGATATAATCTTCAGATTCATTCTGGATTTCGGTAATTGTTTTTGCATGCTTATACTTCATAAGCAGTTTAGCGTTACGAGGACGACAAGCAGGTGCAGAAGAGTTTACTGTTACTACAACCGGCAGCGGTGACTCCACTGTTTCAACACCCCTTTCAAGTCTGCGTTTAATTACAATTTTATTCTTCTCGGCAGAAATAATTTCTTCGGCATAAGTTATTTGAGTCATACCCAGCTTCTCGGCTACTTGAGGTCCCACCTGAGCAGTATCACCATCAATGGCCTGACGACCGGCAATAATAATATCAATATTCTCAATTTTCATGAGAGACCTTGAAATAGCATAAGAAGTTGCCAGTGTATCGGAACCTGCAAATGCACGATCTGTTAACAAATAACCTTTATCGGCACCACGATACAATCCTTCACGTATAATATCGGCAGCACGTCCCGGCCCCATAGTCAATATAGTAACTGTAGTTCCTTTGTATCTGTCTTTTAACCTGAAAGCCTGCTCTAATGCATTTAAATCCTCCGGATTAAAGATAGCAGGTAAAGCAGCGCGATTCACTGTTCCGTCAGCTTTCATAGCATCTTTACCAACATTCCGGGTATCTGGAACTTGCTTGGCAAGAACGACAATATTTAATCCCATTGTTATTAGATTTTATAACTAAGTTTATTTAAAAAACGACAAATATATAAAAATGAAACAAAACTGAACAAAAATGTAACTTAATTGCTTTATTTATAATTAAACTAATTAATCATGAAGCTACTATGTCTTCTTTTATTAATTACACCGCATATTATTATGGCTCAAAAAGATAGTTCAGATGCAAAATTAAATAAACTTAACGAGTTAGAAAAATATGTTATCATATATAAAGGAACAGAAAAGCCTTATACAGGAAAATATAATGACCACAATGAATCCGGAACCTATGTGTGCAAGCAGTGCAATGCACCACTATACAAGTCAAAAGACAAGTTTGACAGCCATTGTGGATGGCCTGGTTTTGATGATGAAATAAAAAATGCAGTAAAACGTATTCCTGATGCTGATGGCAGACGAACTGAGATTGTCTGTGCCAAATGTAATGCTCATCTGGGACACGTATTTCTTAATGAAGGATTTACTCCTAAGAACACTCGACATTGTGTAAATTCAGTATCTCTGAAGTTTATTCAGGACAAAAAGATTCAGAAATGAATATTTCAAAATCAATCTCTATAAATGATAAATCACATTTACTACGATAAAAGCCAAATAATATTCTCAATAATAAATTTTACATTTGTAGTGTTAACAGATATAAATAAAATGATTGTTAGGCCAAGACAAAAAAACATAACTTTATGAGCTTTCAACTTTAAGAACTTTATAAACTAACAAATGCAAAAGACCGACCTATCAAAATATAACAACGATTGGTTCGACGAAGGAGCCGGAGTAGTAAAACGCACTTTGTGGTTTTTCACAAACTCCCTGTTTTTCATAAACTCATTTAACCCTTTGTCATCACTCAAAGTATGGCTGTTGCGTATGTTTGGAGCAAAAATCGGGAAAGGGGTAATCATTAAACCCGGGGTAAACATTAAATACCCTTGGAAACTTACAATAGGCGACTACACCTGGATTGGTGAAAAGGTATGGATTGATAGCCTCGACAGTGTTGTAATCGGCTCTCACTGCTGCCTGTCGCAAGGGGCACTTCTACTTAACGGTAACCACAACTACAAAAAAGCCACTTTCGATCTTATGGTGTCTCCCATCACTTTGGAAAACGGTGTTTGGATTGGGGCAAACAGCATTGTTGCCGGTGGTATTACCTGTCATTCTCACTCGGTATTGGCCGTTCAAAGTGTCGCTTCATCTGATATGGATACATACAGTATCTATCGTGGAAACCCTGCCGTAAAAGTGAAAGAGCGAATAATTACGGAATAAATAAAACACTATTGCTATCTCTTTTCGAAAAACAAAATATCTACTAATAGAGCTACTTATTTTATCGATATCCTGCACCAATGCTGAACCCCAAAAGCCAAACATTATTTTAATAATGGCAGATGATATTGGCTTTTCGGATATTGGATGTTACGGTAGTGAAATTCAAACGCCCAATATTGACAAGCTGGCTAATGAAGGTTTAAGGTTTGCAACATTTTACGTTATGAGAAAATGCTAAAACTCGGAGTAATACCCCAAACGGCAAAACTTAGTCCTCCCGAAAGTAATTTGAATAAATTCAGAGGATCCTTTATTCCGGAATATACCGAATATTACCCATGTGAAAGTTTATCAGAAAGTCAAAAAGATTCACTCGACCTTGAAATGGCTGTGTTTGCTGCTATGATTGACAGGATGGATCAGAATATAGGAAGAATTTTAAGCAAGCTTAAAGAAGCCGATAAGCTGGAGAATACACTAATCATATTTTTAGCAGATAATGGTTCATGCCCCTTCTATTCAAACAAAGTAAAAGATGTTCAGCCGGGTTGAAAAAGAATCATTCAAAAAATAACATCCACGACAAAACTGTACTATAAGACAATACTTATATTTTCTTAAATTCCTTATGGCTCATCCGAATAATGCATAGTTGTCTTAATATTTCGGTACTCTGTACCTTATAAACCGTATTTGATTACTATTTCTACAAAGATTTTGGCGGCTCTGCCGCTATATTTATCAGGTGCAGAGCACCTCAAACATTTGTAGAGATATTGTATAAAAGTTTTAATAAGGTGCAGAGCACCGTAATGCTATCTTTTGTTTCATCAAATAACACAGGTTATAAGCCAATAATCAAAGTTTACCTATGCATTTTTCTGAAGAACCTTCCTTATATGGTTCAAAACCAATAATAGAGTCAATACTTCTTTGTCGAATTTTCTTTTGATTAATATCTATTATCATAGCGTTTATTAAAATTTCAGTTCAATAACAAAGTTAAGAAAAATTTATCTGGGAGTCTGATTTATTTCAAAAGCCTTTATTACTCAAGTGCTTTTATACATTTATAAGATACTTTACTCATATATTTGAAAAAACATTATTAACCATTTGGTTGATTTTAACTAAATGGTTAAGTTAGCAATATGAAGTACAACAAAGACACAGGAAATAAATAACAATCCTGATAGACTGGCAAGTTTAATTCAATCATCAGGGGTGAACGTTAGCATTTTCAGGGATAAAATAAACAGTGCTATCGAACAAGGGTTGATTGAGGATATTGATCCAATTCAGTTAATAGTAAACATCAAAGTTTATTATTAAAGCAATAAAAAAATAAAGGATATGACAAAAAAGATTTTAACAGCATTGCTGGCCCTTCTACCCTCTGTAGTATTTGCCCAGGAAATCACCTTGAACTCTTGCATCATTGCGGCAAAACAAAACTGGCCGGCCTTCAAAAAACAACTTAGCATAACAGAACAGCGTAAGCTAATTGATGAAACGCTGAACAAAAACTATCTGCCTAAACTTAACCTGTCAGGACAGGCAACCTACCAGTCGGAAACCGTTACGTTCCCAACAGTACCCACAATACCTGATTTCTTTCCTGAATTTCCAAACGACAACTACAATGTTGAATTGAGCGTAAATCAAGTCATCTGGGATGGCGGTGCAGTTAAATCGGAAAAAGTGATACAATACGCTGCTAACGACATTGATATTCAAAACCTGAACGTGGAAACATACGGGCTTTCAGGAAAAATAAACCTGCTATATACAAACTACCTTTATTTGACCAAAAGTGAGGAGGTTCTGCTGATATCAGAGAATGAACTGGAAACAAACATCGAAACTTTAAAATCAGCTTATGATAACGGCACGATATTGAAAAGTGACCTTGACAACATTATAGCTGAGAAACTTAAGATAGATAAAGAAATAATAAGCATACAATCCATGAAGCATAACACCCTTCACTCCATCAATCTTATTACAGGTCTTAATCTGAATTCACATTATAAATTTAAAGAACCGGAGATACAACATGCTAATAATACATTCCGACCGAAATTGTCTCTTTTGGATGCACAATTTAACTACGCGGCATCAAGTGTAAATAAACTCAAAACTAACAGAATGCCAAAATTCTTCGCTTTCGGTAAAGCAGGATACGGACGTCCGGGATACAACTTTATGAATACCAACCTTCATACATACGCAATTTTCGGGGCAAAATTCACCTGGGAAGTGTACGACTGGAACCTGTTTAAGAAACAAAAACAAAAGATCATTCTACAACAACAAATAATCCGGAACAGTAAAGCAACACTTGAAAAACAGATAACTATTGAAGAAAACCAATATTTGTCGGAAATATCTCAATATCAAAAGCAGATAGAGATAGATAAGAATATCATCCGGCTGAAAGAGAGCGTTTACAAAGCTGCTGAAAGCCAGATGAACAACGGCACAATTACATCTTCTGAATATCTAAAGATGTTTAACGAATGGAAACGTGCCAAACTAACATCCGAACTGGATAAACTAAAACTGACAACAGCACAATTAAACTATAATCACGCTAAAGGAATTAAAAGATGATAAACTGGTGAATTGAGGATTTAATGAACTGAGGATTTGTTAAAATGAAAGCTCAAAATTCAATTATTCGATTTGTCAAACACTCAATTTCTTATAAAAAAATCAAACAATGAAAAACATATTTAAAACAGCAGTCCTTATTATCAGTATGGTAACGTTCATTTCCTGCAATAATGAAAAAACAGCAGATGCATATGGGAACTTTGAAGATGATGCGGTTGTAGTTTCTGCAGAAAGTACTGGTAAACTAATCTTTTACAATATAGATGAAGGACTTAACTTCAAAAACAATGACATCACAGGAGTAATAGACACAACACAACTGCATCTTAAAAAACAGGTTCTCCATGCAGGTATGAAAACGATAGATAGCAAAGCCCAAAGTGTGGAATCACAAAAATCCGTATTAAAAGAGCAATTAGACCTGCTGAAAGTTAATCAGAAACGTATTGAAAAGATGTACAAAGACAGGGCTGCAACAAAAAAACATCTTGATGACATAAACGTAGAAGTTCGCATAACAAAACAAAAAATAAGAAATATTATTATACAAAGAAATTCAGTTCTAGCCGAAAAACAAAGCCTGATTGCACAAATAAAACAAACCGATGACATGATAGAAAAATGTATCGTAAGAAACCCTGTGGAGGGAACAGTCCTTGTGAATTTCGTGAAGGAAACAGAATTTGTAGCACCGGGCAAACCACTATACACCATACAGGATGTTAACACTCTTACTCTGAAAGCCTATATTGCAGAAACTCAACTGACATCAATAAAGCTTAATCAAAAAGTTAAGGTGGAGGTGGATGCCCTGCAAGGCACTCAAACACTTGACGGAACCATTTATTGGATAAGCAGCAGTTCAGAATTCACACCAAAACAGATACAAACGAAAGAGGAACGCCGAAATCTGGTTTACGCTATAAAAATAAGAGTTAATAACCAGGATGGAGTGCTGAAGATTGGCATGCCGGCAAGCGTGTATTTTAAAAAAAAGAAGGCCCTTCTCAATCTGGGGATTAAGGAGGGGACTAATAATTAATCCTCCCCCCTTTGGGGGATTAGAAGAGGCTGTTATATATGATCAAAATAGAAAACATAAACAAAAACTATGGTGATGTTCAGGCGTTGAAAAGTATCAGTTTTGAAGTGCAAAGGGGACAACTTTACGGCTTGATTGGCCCTGACGGAGCCGGGAAGACATCTCTGTTCAGGATACTCACTTCGCTGCTTTTACCTTCCGTGGGGAAAGCATCACTTAAAGGTTTCGACACGGTAAAAGATTATAAAGAGATACGAAAAATAGTGGGATATATGCCGGAACGCTTCTCTCTCTACATGGATCTTTCGGTGGAAGAAAACCTGAACTTCTTTGCTACGGTGTTTGGCACCACAGTGAAAGAGAACTACCATCTTATAGAAGAAATTTATCGCATGCTTGAACCATTTAAACATCGCCGTGCAGATGCCTTGTCCGGTGGAATGAAACAAAAGCTTGCCTTGTCGTGTGCGTTGATACATAAGCCTGACATACTGCTGCTCGACGAACCTACCACCGGTGTTGACCCTGTGTCGCGAAAAGATTTTTGGGACATACTAAAAAAACTTCAAAGATCGGGACTTACCACATTGGTATCGACCCCTTTTATGGACGACGCTGAACTTTGCGACAAGGTAGCGCTGATACAGGACGGACACATCCTATCCATCGACACACCAGAAAACATAGCAAATCAATACCCATACAAACTGTGGAAGGTTGTCACTCAAAATAATCACCGTACATTAAAAGTTCTGGAAGGATTTGAACACAAAATATCTGCTTTTTCATTTGGAAACTCAATTCATCTTGCCACCGGCAATAACATAAAAGCAGACCAGATAAAAGAGCATCTGAAGGACAATAGTGTTAACGTTTTCAACATAGAACCGATTAAAGCAAAAATAGAAGATGTTTTTATGGAACTAATGTCAAAACAACAACCAACTATCTGACGATACATGACGATACGTGACGATACAAAATAAGAACAATGAACGGTGAAAAAGTAATAACAGCAAAAAACCTGACAAAAACCTTCGGTAAATTCACTGCCGTTGACCACATTTCATTCGATGTAAGCAGAGGTGAGATATTCGGGTTTATAGGGGCTAACGGAGCAGGAAAAACTACAGCAATAAAAATACTGACTGGTATTCTTTCTTCAACATCAGGCGAAGCTAAGGTAGCAGGCTACGACATTAACACCCAACGTAACGAACTAAAAAAACATATAGGATACATGAGTCAGAAGTTCTCCCTTTATGAAGACCTGACACTTAAAGAGAATATAAAGTTTTACGGTGGCATCTATGGCCTCGACAAAAAGTTGATTGTCCAAAAGACCGGGGAAATGACAGAACGGTTAGGCCTAAAAGAGATTGAAAACACTTTGATAAAGGAGATACCTCTTGGATGGAAACAAAAGATCGCTTTTTCGGTAGCCATACTGCATCGTCCCGGCATCGTATTTCTCGATGAGCCAACCAGCGGTGTAGACCCCATCACACGCCGTCAGTTTTGGAACCTGATATACGAAGCAGCCGAAGACGGCATTACCGTTTTTGTCACCACTCACTATATGGACGAAGCCGAGTACTGCGACCGTATTTCAATGATGGTAGAAGGAAAGATAGAAGCCATGGGCAGTTTACAGGAATTATTAACAACCTACAATGCAAAAAATATGGACGAAGTATTTATTAAACTGGCAAGGAAGTCAGCCTCACCCTAATCCTCCCCTAAAGGGAGGGAAAGACAAACGGTCAGACTTTTCATAGAAATTATCATTGTTAATAATGCCTTATATTGATAAGGTTTGAAGAAACACTAAACAAATAATTTCTCTCCGTCAGCTGACGGAGAGTTAGAGGGGGGTCTCTTTATGAAAACATTCATAGCATTTGTACGAAAAGAGTTCAAGCACATATTCCGGGATAAGCGGACGCTGATCATACTGTTCGGTATGCCCGTTGTTCAGGTTATCCTTTTTGGGTTTGCCATAACTATGGAGATAAACAATGCCAATATATCATTCCTTGACCTGTCGCATGACAGCTATTCTCAAAAACTTAAGAATAAGATAAATTCATCCGGCTATTTTCATATTGTTGATGAACTCAAGTCATACAGTGATATAGAAAAATCTTTTCACAAAGGAAAGATCAAGCTGGCTGTTGTTATAGGCGATAATTTCGGGAAAGACCTTATCAACGACAAAAATGCGAAAGTGCAGATTATTACCGATGCATCAGACCCTAACACAGCAAATATTCTGGCAAACTATCTGTCTGCAATAATCCGGAAATTCACACTGGAGACCGGCGCTTTACCGCCGCCCAACCTTGTAATCCAATCGCAGATGCTCTACAACCCGGAAAATAAAAGTGTTTTTATGTTTGTGCCGGGAGTAATGACCATAATCCTGATGCTGGTATCGGCCATGATGACCTCGATAACCATTGCACGTGAAAAGGAGTTGGGAACAATGGAAATATTGTTGGTTTCTCCACTAAAACCGCTTATTATAATTATTGGAAAAGTCATTCCTTACATGGCTCTTTCTCTCGTTAATGCGATCACAATACTTCTACTCGGATTATTTGTTTTTGGCATTCCAATGCATGGTAGCTACCTTTTACTTCTCACAGAGATACTGCTTTTTATTTTAAGTTCACTTATTTTGGGACTTCTGATCTCGACTGTTGCAAATTCACAACAAACAGCAATGCTAATGTCAATGATGGGTCTTATGCTGCCAACCATACTACTTTCAGGTTTTATCTTTCCTGTTTCAAGTATGCCTGCCATATTACAATATTTAAGCAACATCATACCCGCAAAGTGGTTCATCATAATTATCAAATCAATAATGCTTAAAGGTGCAGGATTTGAGACTATAGCCTTTGAAACTTATATAATAGCTTTTATTACACTAATTCTCGGTGTTTTAACAATTAAGAAATTTAAAATCAGACTTGAGTAATGCGACGAATATTATACATAGTAGAAAAAGAATTCAAGCAAATATTCAGAAACAAGATGATGAAACTCATTCTGTTCCTGATACCATTCATTCAGCTTGCTGTTTTATCGTACACAGTTGATTTCACAGTTAAAAATATAAGAATATATATTCAGGATCAGGATATGTCGCCCCTCTCAGCACAAATGATAAGCAAAATAAAAGCTTCAGAGAACTTTAACCTTAAAGGTGTTTCAAATACTTACGATGAAGGGTTCCGTAATATTCATAAAAACAAGATAGATGTTATCCTTTCTGTTCCCGAACATTTCAGTCGGGATCTCAATTCACAAGGCCACACATCTCTTTTCATCACTGCCGATGCTATTAACAGTACAAAAGCCGGCATCAGCATAAACTACCTGCAAAACATAATCCGCGATTTTCAGAAGGAACAAATTCAGAAAAAAGGGGTAATTCAGGTTAAGCCGGGCATTGAAGTTATCATACGCAACTGGTATAACCCCTCACTCGATTACAAATTCTTCATGGTTCCGGGCATTCTTGTGCTTCTGGTAACGATGATATCTCTTTTTCTTTCGGGGATGAACATTGTGCGCGAAAAAGAGATCGGTACTATTGAACAACTAAATGTTACACCAATCCTGAAATACCAGTTTATTATAGGAAAACTGCTTCCGTTCCTCATCATAGGTCTTATTGAATTTACAATAGGTCTTGCAGTTGCCTTGTGGTGGTTTAAAGTTCCGTTCCTCGGGAGTATTGGCATCATTTACCTGTTCACGTTTGTTTACCTTATACTGATACTCGGCATGGGAATGTTCATCTCCACCATTACCGAAACGCAGCAACAGGCACTTTTCCTTGCCTGGTTCTTCTCTGTAATATTTATATTAATGTCGGGCCTCTTCACTCCCATTGAGAGTATGCCAAAGTGGGCACAGGCAATAACATATTTTAATCCTATAAAATACTACGTGGAAGTGATTCGCCTGATAATGCTAAAAGGAAGCTCCTTCAGCAGTGTGCGAATAAACTTTCTGGTAATCACGTTTTCGGCTGTTGCAATTAACATGCTTGCAATACGAAATTACAGGAAGACAGCGTAGGCTGAGATCGTTGTTTTATCTGTTGTTTGTTTATTGGGTCATAAATATCAGGATTTAAATCGAAACGCCAACCTTCCAGTTGACGTTTTATTAATACCAAAACTTCTATTGTCAGAAAAGTCATATTGCACTTGGCCCTCTCTCTCCTGTTCTGATACGAATACACTCCTCAAGTGGAGTAATAAATATCTTGCCATCACCAATTTCCCCTTCATGACCATTATGAGAGCGGGCAGCGTTAATTATTGCATCTACAGTAACATCAACAAACTCATCATTTACGGCAATCTCAACTTTAATCTTTGAAATAAGTCCGGGAATAATTTTTTTACCACGATATATCTCTACTCGTTGCTGCACACCATGTCCCGAAACTCTACCTACAGTAATTCTTGTAATATCGGCAGCAATCAAAGCCTCTCTCACTTGATCTAACTGATACGGTCTTATTATAGCTGTTATTAATTTCATAATTATTAGTTTAAAATTCCATAAAACCTGCCCTGTGGCAGACATGCCAATAAAGTAAAAACCATCTAACTTTTTACTTTCTACTTTTTACTTTACATACTAATTTGGTGTTAACATTCCATAACCACGCTCACCATGATAAGAGTGATCCAAACCTTGCATCTCCTCTTCTGATGAAGATTTCAGACCAACTGTTTTTTCAACAATAAAAAGTATAATCAAGGTAATTACAACAGCATAAGCAATTGCAACTCCAACAGCAGCTAACTGAACACCAAATTGCTGCCAAACAGTCCACGAACCACCTGCGGCTACAGCAGCTTCATCCATCCAGCTTTGACGAATAAAAAATGTTAACCCCAAGGCGCCTACAATACCACCCAAACCATGAATTCCAAAAGCATCCAATGAATCATCAAATCCAAGCTTATCTTTATAAGTAAGCATAATATAACAGATAATTGTAGCTAATGCTGCAAGAGCCATCGCTCCGGCAGGCTTAACAACTCCGGCAGCAGGTGTAACTGCAACCAATCCTGCCAAGATACCGGAAGCAAAACCCAATGCCGTCATCTTACCCTGATGTAACCCCTCTATAATTATCCATGTCATTGCACCGGCAGCGGCAGCAACCTGAGTAGCAGTAAGTGCCTGAGCAGTACTCAGCCCACTGGACAAAGAACTTCCTGCATTGAAACCAAACCAACCAACCCATAACAATCCGGCTCCCATCATAGTCATGACCAGATTATTTGGTTTCATCTGACGATGAGGATAGCCTCTACGCCTGCCAAGAAATATGGCAGCAACCAGCCCTGAAACACCGGCAGATATATGAACTACAGTGCCACCGGCAAAGTCAATAGCTCCCATTGCACCCAAATTAAACAAAAAACCATCTTCAGCCCATACCCAATGACAAAGAGGATTATAAACAAACAATCCCCATAAAACAATAAAAATGAGATATCCTCTGAACTTAACCCTTTCAGCAAAAGCACCTGCAAGTATGGCAGGTGTAATTATAGCAAATTTACCCTGAAACATAGAAAAAACATATTCAGGTACACCACCCGGTAAAACAGACTCATCAATACCTTTAAGAAAAAAGTAATCAGAATTCCAGCCAATCCAACCACCAAGTATATTACTTCCGAAACTCATACTATAACTTACAGCAACCCACAAAACACTCATAACTCCCATAGCTGCAAAACTGTGCATCATAGTTCCAAGAACATTTTTTGACCGAACCAGCCCACCATAGAACATGGCTAACCCCGGAATCATCAATAACACCAAAGCTGTGGAAGCAAGCATCCAGGCAGTTGACCCGGTATCAATAGCCACATCTCCATCTGTAGCAATAACAGCTAAACTTCCAATACTCATAAAAAACATTAGCAATGCTATTTTCTTCATAAATCCTAAAAATTAAATAACCATCATTTCCGAGTACAAATATAATTATATTGAGGGCATTTTCAATTTTTTTATCCTCTATTTTCATCCATCCCCTTATTTTTTCCTTTCATATTTCTTTTTTATGTCTTTTTTCATCCCTACCCCTTCATTTTACCCCCCCCCCTACTCTCTTATTTTATATTTCCGAAAATACTCTGATTTTTAAAATTAATTTATTCAATTTTATTTTGCTTTTAAAAAAAATGATTTACTTTTGCACCCGGCTTCAGGGGGGTATAACATGGCTGTTCAAACCTTTCTGATAGCCACTGGAGAGATGGCAGAGTGGTCGAATGCGGCGGTCTTGAAAACCGTTGTACCGCGAGGTACCGGGGGTTCGAATCCCTCTCTCTCCGCTGAAAAGCTAAGACATTTAGCGACAGTATTAAGTAAAGTCCTACAAT
>CBDUZZ010000073.1:0-20842 GCA_965371855.1 uncultured bacterium | reverse complement strand
AAAAATCCATATTTAACAGTCGCGACTTAAACGCCTATACCTATTAAGTTATTCATTTTGTTCTTTGATATTTTGAATGGTGAATGTTTCTTTAACCGATTGTTTTACTGGACTTTTTGCCAATGTTAACAATTCCAGGTAATCAAACTTTCTTACTCAAGATTACAAGTTAATTCAAATCAAAAAAACAATAAACGTTCATATTCCTCCCAATAACAAGCACTTGCAAGCTTGCTCGCAGAAGTTAGCGCATCACCAGTAATTTTCAATGATATCTTTGTAAGTGATTAAATAGTAATAATATATATACGTTCTTTTATTTTTTGGCAATTTCGTTATGCGTCAGGCCGTCGGCATGGCTACCGCACGATTGGCTAACATCTTCCACAAATATTAAATGAATGACATTGAAAAGCCATGACTCAAAATCAAATAGAAACACTAATCAAAGAGATTTTCTTATTTTTTGTAATTGTAATTAGGAGTTGTATCACAGAGCGAAACTGATCTTATTATAGATGCTCCAACTTTTTTCATTATTATTATTTAAATTTACGAATCCTTAGATTAGCTATGAATCCTTCAATAGATACAAATTTGATTTTGAATAATGTTTCTTCTTTTGAGAATTTCTTCAAAAAGAACTATCATTTAGCGTGTCTGGTCGCTTTGCGTTATTTAAAAGATGAGCAGCAGGCGGAAGATATTGTCCAGGAAACATTTTTGTATTTATGGCAAAGAAAAAAGGAGTTGAAAATCCAGCGAAATTTGAAACAATATTTTTTGAACGCTGTCAGGAATAGAAGTTTAAATTACATTCAAAGAGAAAAACAATTCGATCAATTACCAGATAATCTTATAGAGCTTAGTTTAGACGATAAACCAGATATTAATTTTTCAGAAGAAGAATTGGTACTTCAAGTAACAAAGTCGATTAACGATTTGCCTCCTCAATGTAAAAACATTTTTCTTCTAGCGTATAAGGAAAACCTTACTTATAATGAAATTGCTTCAACTTTAAACCTCTCAAAAAATACAATAAAAACCCAAATGGGAATCGCTTATAAAATATTGAGAGGAAAATTGAAAGATTATTATATAACACTTTTCATTCTGCCATTCAGAAGGTTACTCAAATAATTCATTCTAATTTTCATGCTTGTTTCATCATTTTTTCATGAAAAAGATGAATTTGTTTTCACCCTCCTGCTTTTTTTTGTGTCTAAAGGATAGAATGAGACAAAAAGATCAAAATAAATGGGAAGTCTGGGCTTCGATTTTGCATGATAATGCAAAAAAATCTGGAATCGATTTTGTCGGTGATGCTGATAATGGGGGGGATGCAAATACCGCTCAAAAAATCTTCAATATAAAAGACAGAGTCAATAAAGCTTCGAAACTAAAATTTACTGAAGAAGCTTGGCAAGTATTTAAGAATCAAATTTCTCCAAGAAAACGCAAATTGGAGCTTCTGAAATATGCAGCGATATTTCTGATTTCTCTGCTAATTACAGGTTCATCTTTTTGGATCTATAATTCCCCAAAGTCAGCCTCCAATGAATATGCATGCATTACATCTCCTAATGGGCAGATATCCAATGTTACCTTATTCGATGGTACAAATATATGGTTGAATGCCGGAACCAGTTTGAAGTATAAGCAATCTTTTAACCACAAAAACAGGGAGGTTTTCCTAGATGGTGAAGCTTTATTCTCAGTTACAAAGAATAAAAAGCTTCCATTTATTGTCCATGCAGGAAATGCACAAGTTAAAGTTTACGGAACAGAGTTTAATGTTAAGGCTTACAATAATGAATCAAAAATTGAAACAGTATTACTTGAAGGAAAGGTTCAGTTCGCTATTAATGAAAAATCTGTAATGATGAAGCCGGGAGAACACTTACTGTTGACGAAAGAAAGTGGGGTCATTGAGAAGAATAAGGTAAATACAGAAGAATATACAGCCTGGAAAGGTGGTAAAATCTATTTTAATAATGAAACACTAATAAACCTTTCCCTTCAGTTGGAGCGGTGGTATGAAGTGAAAATTATGTTTGCAGAGGAACACATTAAGTCCTATCGGTTTTCTGGGGTGATCAATAGAGATAAATCTCTTGATTACATCCTGAAAATAATTCAGGAGATTAATAAAATTGATTTTGAATTTAAAAATGAACAAATAACAATTAAAGATGTAAAATAAAAAAACCGGAACATGCTGACAACATATTCCGGTCATGAATGAAATCTAATACCAGTTTTTGCCAACGGGTATTAGCAAGTTTAACACTCAATTACAAACTTATGAAAAAAAAACAGTTTTCTCCACCGGAACGGTGGTTGTATTTTGTACCTAAACATTTTTTGTGTATGAAACTTACGATCTTTATTTTTCTACTGAGTATTTTTGCAGCTACTGCCAGTTCATTCTCGCAGGGAAGCCGCTTTAACCTTAAGTATGAGAATGCAACAATCAAGGAAGTGTTTAATGAAATGAGCTCAAATAGTGAGTTGCAATTCTTCTACAGTAATGATGACTTTAATATTTATAAAAAAGTTAATCTGAATGCTGAAAATGCGACGATTGAAGTAATCCTGAATCAAATCCTGGACTTAAAACATTTAAGATATAAGGTGATTGATAATGCAGTGATTATTTCAAAGAAAGATATGAGCTTTGGAATTGATGAAATTCTACAAACCAAAAGCATTACTGGTAAAGTAACCGATGATCAAGGGTTACCACTGCCAGGTGTAACCGTAATTATTAAGGGCACAACACAGGGTATGGTTACCAGTGCCGATGGGAACTATTCACTTTCAAATGTTCCTGGTGATGCAACTCTTGTATTCTCTTTCATGGGCATGTTAACACAAGAAATTCCAGTTGGCACTCAATCAAAGATAAATGTGATAATGGCTGTAGATGCCATTGGAATAGAAGAAGTGGTTGCTATCGGATATGGTACAATGAAAAAGAGTGACTTAACAGGTTCTGTAGTTTCGGTAAGGCCTGACGACTTTGTAAAAGGTGTAACCACAAACGCATTGCAATTGTTGCAAGGTAAAGCTTCAGGTGTAACTGTTAACCAATCGAATTCTGAACCTGGAGGTGAAATGACAATTCGTGTACGTGGTGCAGGTTCTATTAATAGTAGCAATAGTGTTTTAGTTGTTATTGATGGATTGCCTGGTGGAGACCCAAGTTCTTTAAATCCAGAGGATATTGAGTCGATGGAAATATTAAAAGATGCTTCGTCGGCTGCAATTTATGGAACTCGTGCAGCCAACGGTGTTGTATTAATCACAACAAAAAAAGGTAGTATCGGAACTCCTGTTGTTTCGTATAATGCATACGTTGGATACCAAACTCCAAATTATAAATTTGATGTTCTGAATGCAACTCAGTATTTGCAAATGATAAATGATATTAGCGCAGATGGTGGGAAGCCAAAACCATACACCGATGCGGAAATTGCTGCTGCCGGTGTGGGAACTGATTGGCAAGACCAAATTTTACGAAATGCATGGGTTAAAAACCACCAATTGTCTTTCAGAGGGGGTTCGGAAACATCAAAATACTATGTATCTTTAGGTTATCTTGATCAGGATGGTATAATTATAAGCTCGGGTATTAAAAAGTATAATACTTTGATAAACTTAGAATTGAACCCCAGCAATAGATTCAAATTTGGTTTAAATTTAAATGCATCAACTAAATTGAAAGATATCGTTCCAAATACAAGTAATAGCCCAAATGAAAGAGCAGATCCATTAAATACAGCAATTCAGTTCGATCCACGTTTAACACCGGAATTAACTGAAAATGGCGAATACCAACGTAACTCAACAATTTCACTTGATAACCCGTTGGCCTTAGCTTATGGATATAATAATATGTCAAGAAATACTCGAATCTCGGGAAGTACTTATGGCGAATATGAAATTATTGATGGTTTAAAAGCATCGGCAAAATTTGGTGTGAACATGAATAATTCCAGATTGGACAGTTATGAGGATAAAACGACAGAAAGAGGAGCTACAACAAATGGTATTGGAGAAATCAATAGCTATATTAGTAATTATTGGTTATTTGAAACATTGCTAAAATATGATAAAACTTTTGAAAATCATCGAATAAATGTACTTGGTGGTGCTACATGGGAAGAATTCGAAAGTTTATCTCAATTTTCCGGAGCCAGCCAATTTTTATCAGATGTAACCGAAACAAATTTGTTACAAAGTGGTGAGGTAGAAACGATGAGGGTAAAATCCGGTAAATCAAAAAGAGCATTGCAATCATTAATCGCCCGTGCAAATTACGTTTATAACGATAAATATTTATTAACCGCAACCATAAGACGGGACGGTACTTCTCGTTTTTCGGAGACAAACAAATATGCCTACTTCCCCTCAGTTGCCCTTGGTTGGAGAGTAACACAAGAAGATTTTATGCAAAATATACCTGCAATTAGTAATTTGAAATTAAGAGCAGGTTATGGACAATTGGGAAATGATGGCATCGGAAACTTTGAAACCATTCAAACTTTTGTTGCCGGAGGTAGCACCGTGCTTGGAGATGCAACTCAAAGTGGGGCTCAGCCGGCAAGAATTCCGAATGTTGATTTAGTATGGGAAACAACAGAAGAATATAACATTGGTATCGATTTCGGACTTTTTAACAACCGGATATCCGGAGATATTGAGTATTATGTGAAAAATACAAAAGACCAGTTGTTTAAAAAACCTGTTCCTATGACAACCGGATTTTCAACAGTAAGGACAAACTTTGGAACGGTTAAAAACTCAGGTATTGATATCTCGTTAAATTCAATTAATATCGACAATGAATTTAAATGGAGAACAAATGTAACCTTCTCAACCTTAAAAAATGAGGTGGTCAAATTACCCCCTTTCGTGGGTGATCTTATTACATCAGGCGGAATTGGTTTTGCAGGGCGTTATTCCGTTGTGCAGGAGGGTTCACCGATGATGGCATATTATGGTTATAACATTGTTGGAATATTTCAGGAGAATGATGATATAGCAAACTCCGCTCAGCCAAATGCAAAACCAGGCTGGCCTAAATTTGAAGATGTTGAACCTGATGGAAAAATTAATTCTAAAGATCGTGTTATTCTTGGAGATCCGTTCCCCGATTTTGCTTTCAGTTTAAGTAATTCTTTCTCATATAAAAACTTTAGCCTGGATGTTTATATTATGGGTGTTCAGGGTATTGAAACCATGAATGCAAACCTGCTTGAGTCCTTCCGTCCAATAAATTTTGACCGGAATATTTTAACAGATCATTACCTTAACAGGTGGACGCCAGATAATCCTAATGCTCCATACCCATCAGGGGTTAAGTCATCGAGTTACTATGCCGGTGATAAATTTGTTAATAATTTAACAATTGTTGATGCCTCATTTATCAGGTTAAAAACAGTAACATTAGGTTATAACATCCCGGTAAAAAGATTAAACCTGGTGAAGTCAGCTTTTGTATATCTGTCAGGAGAAAATTTATTGACTATTACCGATTTTGAGGGGTACGATCCTGATGCCAACCAATCGGGAACTGCTGTTGCAAAATCAAGTTATAATAACTATCCTCTTGCTAAAACTATCAGGATTGGTGCAAATATTAAATTTTAATCTTTAAAGAAGGAATAATTATGCAAAAAATATTTAAAATAGCAACAATATTAGTTTTTTCCCTTTTTATCGGAGGATGTTCCGATTTTTTAAAGGAAGAAGTTTATACTCAATATGACCCGGAAACGTACTTGCAAACAGAAGAAGGAATAAACAGTATTTTGGTTGCCTCGTATAAAAATATGCACGCCACTACTAACCAGAATGGACGGTTATATACTTGTAATGAATTTACCGGTGATATTATGTGGGAATGGGGTGGAGGTTTTGAAGCCAATGCAAATATTTTTATTTATTTTGTCTGGAATGCAAGTGTTAAGACACTTATAAGTCCTTGGAAGAACTGGTATCAAAGTATTCGAAATGCCAATTCTTTGTTAGATAATATTCACAAAGCAACTACACTTTCAGAAGAAAAAGTAAATCAGCTAAAAGCTGAAGCTACATTTATCAGGGCGGCTGATTATTATTATTTATGGGAGTTTTATGGACCTGTACCCTTAATTTTAACTGCAGAGGAATTGAATTTGGAACCTGAAAGACCATCAGCAGAAGAATTTAATACTTTTTTGGCCAACGAACTTCAGGCTGCAGCTAATGAATTACCCCTTCATCAAAGTGTATGGGGAAAAGCAGACAAAGGTAGTGCATATGCATTGTTAGGTAAATTTTATCTGAACACCCATCAATGGCAAAAGGCTGCTGAAGCATGTAAAGCAGTAATGGATTTAAATAAGTACTCTCTTTTTGATGGCGATCTGGCAAATATGTTTGCCGTTCAAAATGAACGAAATAGTGAGATTATACTTTCTGCTCCGTCAACTCCTAGTGATCGCGGGAATAATAATATGGCACACACTTTTCCTCCAAATTACCCGATACAATCTAATTGGAGGAATTACGGTGCCCAGTTTTGTGTTTATAATGATTGGGTTGTTACCTACCATCCAGATGATAAACGTCGTAGTTGGTATTTGTGGGAGTATACCGACAAAAATGGCGTTTATCACGACTTATTGGATCCAACTGATATAGGAAGAGCCGTAAGGTGTTTTAAATATGTTCCCGATCCGGATGCTATTTCTGCATCTCATGGTAATGATATGTCAATGATTAGATATGCAGAAGTATTGATGAACCGTGCCGAAGCATTAAATGAAATAAGTGGTCCAAACCAGGAATCAATTGATTTAATAAATCAGGTAAGGACCAGAGCAGGTGTTCCTAACTTTTCAGTGTCTGATTTTGGTTCGAAAGAAGCTTTGCGTGATGCAATGTTAGAGGAAAGAGGATGGGAGTTTGCTACAGAAGGATTACGCAGGTATGATTTAATACGTCATGGTAAATTCATTGAACGGGCAAAAGCAAGAGGTGTTAATGCTCAGCCACATCATGTGCTTTACCCAATTCCACAAGTGGAAATGAATTCTAATCCGAAATTGGTGCAAAACCCGGGTTATTAATTTAGTAGCTATGAAAAACTGTAGATTTTATTCTATAGTAGATTATTAAAAATGGATTGATTATCGTTAAAAACTAAAAGTTAAATTTTTAGTTTTTAACGATAATCCAATTACTGAATTTGACGAAATGGAAATACTCTGTTGATGCAAACATGAGAAATACCTTAAGCCTATGGTGTATAAAGTTAATAGGTATAGGCGTTTAAGTCGCGACTGTTAAAGCTGGATATTTTTCATATTTCATCATCCTTTTTAGTAACAAGTTAAAGATTGTATCCATATTTGACCGTCTATTGTATCTAAAATGATATTCGTCCAAATAGTTTTGCATCCTTTTTTTACTGCAATGATGATGTATCCCCCTGAGCCATCCTTTAATATTCATTATGTGGATATGTAAGTCTTTAAAATTTTGCCCACTGCTCGAAGGTACTTGTTTTAGGTTTACAAATTCTTTTCTTAACGGAGAGTATCCACGCCATTCATCTGTAATAATTGTTGCATCTTTTGAGACATATTTTCTTAAAAAAGCACCCAGTTCTTTTGAAGAAGCATGCTCTATTATTTCAGCGTAAGCCCTGCCAACACCATCTTCTAATATTTCAACGGCAAGAACTATCAGTTTTTTGTCCCCTTTGCTTCGCCCCCTTTTCCCATCTTCCGGACCGCCAATCATAAACTCATCAACATGGACAGTCCCATTCAATGGGTATTTCAGGCTACTTGCCATCGCTTGTTGTATTTTCAGTTTAAAAGCCCAGCAGGTTTTTTGACGCAGCTCGAACTCTTTGCTCAGTTCCAAAGTAGACATCCCTTTTTTCTTTGTGCTAATTTTAAAAACAACATGAAATGCAATCAAAACCGGGAACTTTAGTTTTTCAAATAAAGTCGCTACCGTAGGGCTTTCATCATAATTACATTTTGTGCATCTCCTGTTCAGTAGCTTTTTGCCTGCAGAAAATTTATCATTTTTACATCTTTTGCATTTATATCCACCTTCCCATTTTATGTTGCTCAAATAAACCAAGCAATCATTGTCATCTTTAAACCGTTGGTTGAACTTTATTGAATTCACTCCTATAAATAGATTTTGTTCTGCCATTTGGCAAAATTAGTTAATCGCGATCTAAGCGCCTATACCAGAAAGTTAATTAACATGAGTTCGACTTAGGGGAAAGGGTATATTTAATAATAAGAATTTTGCGTTAAGCGGGCGCGTCATCGGACAGACGGGGATTTTTCTTTGCTTCCCTGCCTGGTGGGATTGCAATGTCACTATGTTAAGCAATTTCATATTGCATCTTTAATGTTTTTCAATACTTTAGGTTTTGTTCCTGTACTTATATACATCTCGTTCGTATCTTCTATTAGGTCGTATGGGATTGTGTGCCTTTTAAAGATCTCCTTCAATTCGGAGGTAATAATTGCCATATCTTTATCAGAAAAGAACAATGTAATTATTCTGTCTTTCAGAAAACCATAGGATAAATTGTTATTTACTTTATATTGATATTTGTTCCCCTCTGATTCTATCGCTAATTCATCATTAATTTCACCAACAATTAAACTCTGAACGTTTGAAACAAATAGTGCTGCATAAAAGTCTTGCAGTATGCTATGTTGTGAATAACCTGAAAAGTGTTCAACTTTAATTTTGTTTTTCAGTTCGTCATAAAAAACTTCTACATTAAATAACTCCAAATTATAATCCAATAAATTTCTAATATATTTGTATTATTGAGCGAATATCAAATTGTAATTCATTTCAAGCAATGGCTTCTTTTAATTTAGAAAAGGTAATTAGGGAGATGGGACAGGGAAATAAAGCTGCCCTGGATTTGCTATTTAAACATTACTATCCAAAGTTATATGGTTTTTCAAAGGGTTTTTTAAAAATTGAGGATGATATTGATGATATTTTACAAGAGGTATTTATTAAACTTTGGATTAACAGGGAGAAAATTAGAGGTTCTGATACATTTAATGCCTATATCTTTACAATCACGAAAAACCTTTTAATTAATTATTTACAGGCTAAACTTAAAAAAGAAACATTTAAGGCTAATCTTTACCAAAAAGCATTAGCAGAAGAGTATTTAACGGATAATTTAGCAGAATATAATGAAATTAAAGATTGTGTTGATTCTACTATATCTAAGCTTCCCCCAAAACGTCAGCAAATATTTTCCCTGAGCAGGAAAGGTGGGCTTTCGAACAAAGAAATTGCAAAAAAAATGGATATTTCAATCAAAACGGTTGAAGATCATATTACTCATTCTATCAAATACATAAAAGAAGAACTTAAGAAATCAGGTTTCCTTTATTTACTCTATTTTTACCTTTTCCTTTAATTTTCTTTTTATAGGAGCAGGGGTAGTACCATAGTATTCTTGTATTACTGTTAGAAGACTTTAAAATGAAGGCACTTTTTCGAAAATATTTGAACAGTACATGCAATCCCCAGGAAATAAAAGAGGTTGTTAATTATATCGGTAACTCCGGGAATAATAAAAAAATCACTGAAAATTTAAGAGCGAATTGGTTAAAGGATCTGAAAAATTCCAGCTATCCTGAAATAGAAAACCCTGAACTTCTCAAAAAAATCCATCAATCGATTTCAAGAATAGAATTTAATCAAAAAACACGGTTGCTTAATATTTATCGTATAAGCTTACGAATTGCTGCAGTTTTAATTGTTGGGCTTATAATTACAACTGTCCTGGTATTTAAAAGTGGGAACCCTTCTTCACATGTTCAAAACATGCACAATGTTACTATCCCTCATGGAGCCAGGACCAATCTTACTTTACCTGATGGTTCATTAGTCTGGTTAAATTCGGGGTCTGAATTTTCGTATCCATCAGAGTTTGGCGACCAAAGAAAAGTATCACTTAGAGGTGAGGCTTATTTTGAGGTTGTAAAAAAAGGCAAGCCTTTTTCGGTTTCAACAGAATATGGAGAAGTGGAAGTAATGGGTACCTCTTTTAATGTGCAGGCATATTTAAACAGCGGTTTTGTAACAACCCTCGAAGAAGGTTCCGTTAAAGTATATAATAAAAACAGGCAAGGGATTACCCTACTCCCCGGACAGCAGGCAAACATTTCAGGGAATAAACAATTTAAGGTTAAACAGGTTAACACCAGTTTTTTTACAGCATGGAAAGATGGGAAACTTATTTTTAGTGGTGAATCCCTACAAAATGTTGCAAGAAAATTAGAGCGGTGGTATAATGTTAAAATTCAACTTGATGAAAATGTGAAGAATATAGAGACAGGATTTACAGGGACTATAGAATTGGAGTCTTTTAGTGAAGTATTAGAGTTAATTAAAACAATATCTCCAATTGAATATTCATTCAATAAGGATACAAGGATTATAAAAATTGTTAAGAGAAAAAATAGCTAATTGAAAAAACCTAAGATTATGAGGATAATACGAAATAGGGGAAAACCAAAAAAAAGAAGAGGTAGAAAGTAGGATTTCTGCCTCTTCAAAGAATTGATTTAATTTAAAATAGCACTAGTAATTAAACCAAAATGTGAAATTATGAAAAAAAAACATTGTAATCATGGTTTTATGCCATTGATTCAAGAAATTATTAGAAAAATGAAACTGACCATTTTCATTATTTGTATTTCAGTTCTTAGTAGCCTTGCTTCTAAAAGCTATTCTCAAGAAACTATGCTAAATGTGGTATCCAACAATTCCACAATTGAGGATGTTTTGAGAAAAATTGAAAACCAAAGCGAATTCCGGTTTTTTTATAACAATAAAAACGTAGATGTTAGTCGGAAAGTTTCAGTCAATTTAAAAGATAAAAAAGTATTTGAGGTATTGGATGAACTGTTTAAAGATTCAGAAATTGAATATAAGGTGTATGATCGGCAAATTGCCTTGTATAGTAGTGAAACAGATAATCCGATGGTCGCTCTTCAGCAAAAAAATATATCAGGTAAAGTGATCGATGAAGATGGTGTCTCATTACCCGGTGTAACAGTGGTTGTTAAAGGTACTACCAAAGGAGGAATTACTGATGCAGAAGGTAATTATTCAATACAAAATGTATCATCTGGTGATATCTTGGTTTTTTCTTTTATTGGTATGGTTTCACAGGAAATACCAATAGGAGGCCAGGTTACGATTAACATCACCATGAAAGTTGATGCAATTGGAATTGAGGAAGTAATTGCTGTAGGTTATGCTGTTCAGAAAAAAGCAAACATAACAGGTTCTGCCACATCTATTCAAATGGATGAAGTTATTGGAGATAGAGCTGTCTCAAACTCGTCAAGAGCTTTGCAAGGTGCAATTCCCGGGTTGCAAATTACTTATGACCAAGGTCGCCCTGGTACCGGTACGAGTTTGGAAATCAGAGGATTTGAATCGATAAACGGTGGCACTCCTTTAATTTTGATGGACAATGTCCCTGTAAATCTGGCGGATATTAACCCAAAAGATATTGAAACGGTTACAGTACTTAAAGATGCCTCAGCATCGTCTATTTATGGTGGACGTGCAGCTTTTGGTGTAATTCTTATTACTACTAAAAAAGCAGACAAGAATTCACCAATAAAATTTGATTACTCTTCAACATTTAGTATCAGTGAGCCAACTGAGCTACCAAAGCCTACCACTAATGCCGAGTTTATTAGAGCAATTGATGATTTCGGCACAACAAGTTTCTGGACAGGTCAGGATATACCAACATGGTTAGGCTTTATAGAAGAATATGAACAAAATCCAGGTAGTTATCCAATGGGATATGCTGAGTTTAATGGCTTACGTTATCCGCTAAAAGAATATGATGTGGTAGGTGATTTTATTAATGATCCTGGTTTCTCTCAAATCCATAATTTTGGATTTAGTGGAGGTACGGAAAAAACGGCATTTAGAGTAAATATGGGGTATTCAGACGAGGATGGCATCATGGTGACGGATAAAGATAGATTTACCCGTTATAATTTGAACGCATTTATCATAACCGATTTAGCAAATAATCTCACGTTGAGTGTAAATACATTATATCGAGCAAGTAAAAAACTTGACCCTATAGCTAATTACGATCATGCAATTGGATTTTATTCATGGACTCCTAATGGAAATCATGTATTTGACGATGGAACAGAATTTCCATATAATACACCTGCCAACATTGTGAAGCTTCGAACTGCATCTGAAATAAAAGAAAACAACATCAGAATGATCGGTAAAATGGAGTTTAAGCCATTTGAAGGATTAACGTTAACAGGGGAATACACATTTGAAAACCGGGTTGCTAATTCCATGAGCTCAAACAATCAGCCCCAAACTGTTAATCCACAGCGATTTTCTTTAAATGGGGTAGGGAAGACTGATTATCATCGGTCAAATAGCAATACCATATATAAAGCATTAAACCTCTATGCTAAGTACGTAAAAAGTATTAGCGACCACAATTTTTCATTGTTAGTTGGGATTAACGATGAATCAAATTCAAAAGAATCGTTTGAAGCAAGCAAAAAAAACCTGATCAGTCCAAGCCTACCTTCGCTATCATTGGCTACTGATGATCCATTAAATGATGATAGTTTCGGTGAATGGGCAGTTCAGGGGGTATTTAGCAGATTAACTTACAACTATAAAGAAAGATATTTCTTCGAAGCGAATGGTCGGTACGACGGTTCTTCCAAATTCCCACCTGAAACCCGGTTTGGATTTTTTCCATCTTTTTCTGCTGGATGGAGAATTTCAGGCGAATCATTTTTTCAACCACTTACAAGTGTTGTTTCAGATTTAAAAGTCCGTGGTTCATGGGGTGACGTTGGCAATCAAAACATTGGTAGTTTATACCCGTTCCTACCCACACTGAATCCGGGGAATGCTAAATGGATTGACCCTTCAACCGGGCAAAGGGTTATTACTTTATCGTCACCTTCATTGGTTAGCGGTGGTTTTACCTGGGAACGTGTACGTACTACGAATATTGGGATTGATGCAAGTCTGTTCGAAAGCCGTTTGGCTGCGACATTCGACTGGTACTGCAGGGAAACACTTGACATGATTACTGCAAGAGCTGAACTTCCTGCCATACTTGGTGCTGATGCCCCATTAGAAAATGCTGCCGATCTTGAAACAAAGGGCTGGGAGATTCAGATGTCCTGGAGAGATAAAATAGGAAAATTTTCTTATCGTATTGGCTTTAATCTGTTCGATAATAAGGCTAAGATTACAGATTTTGATAATGAAGAAGGATTGTTGAGCCAGCATTATATTGGCAAAGAAATGAGCGAAATCTGGGGATATGCTACTGATGGATATTATACCGTAGATGATTTTGTTGAAGGTTCTTTAAACAATGACTTAATGGGAGGGACTTTAAAAGAAGGTATCCCTGCATTTAAAGGGGTAAATCCAAATCCGGGTGATATTAAATATGCTGACTTAAATGATGATGATGTTATTTTTTCTGGTAACAATACTTTAGATGACCCAGGTGACCGTAAAATTATTGGTAATTCAAGGAGAAAGTTCCAGTATGGTATTTTTGGTAGTGCCGATTATAATGGATTTGACTTTTCGTTTAGGGTAAATGGAGTAGGCAAAAGAGATGTAGATATCAAGAATCCGGTTTTTTGGCCTTACACAGATCAATTCAAAAATATATTTCAGCATCAATTAGATTATTGGACACCTGAGAATACAGGTGCGTTTTACCCTCGATTATATTCCGAAGGTGGAGGGACATATGCTCACAGTCGGAAACTTCAAACAAAATACCTTTCAAATGGTGCATATTGGGCGCTTCAAAATGTAACAATTGGTTACACATTGCCTCAAACAATTGCAAAAAAAGTATTTATGGATAAATTAAGGATTTTCTTTTCTGGTGAGAACCTTATCAATAATGACAAGCTGCCTGATGGGCTGAACCCTGAGCTTAAAAATTTAGGGAATGGAGGGACATATCCATTTATGAGAAGTTATGCATTAGGGTTAAATCTTACATTTTAAATTGCTAATCATGAAAAAGATATATAGTTTAATAATAGTCGTTTTGATATTTATAGGCTGTACCGATGAAATTGGAAGGTTGCCTTTAGATGCATTGGTAGAACAAACGACGTTTACAAGCAACGAAAACTTTAAAACCTTTAGTTGGGGATTTTATGAGACATTCCCGGGTTATTTACACAGTGTGGTCGATAGGGATTATCATTCAGACCTGATCAGTGATTCCAGGAATGGTAGGCTGGGAAGTGATTGGTTGTACGGTAGAATTACAATTCCTACGAATACAGATAATTGGTCTGATCCATATGAAACCATCCGAAGGGTTAATATCATGCTTGCAAATATTGAAGGTTCTCCGTTATCCGAAGTCGACCAAAATCACTGGAAAAGTGTTGGGTTGTTTTTCAGGTCGTTGGCCTATTTTGATTTACTTAAAAAATATGGTAGTGTACCATGGGTAGAAACTGTAGTTAATGATACGGATACGGAAATCCTGGAGGGACCAAGAAACTCAAGGGACGATGTTGCGGCCAATATATTGAGGGATCTTAAAATTGCTGAAGCCAATATTAAAGAAACGGGAGATGGCCCAAATACAATTAATACGGATGTGGTTCGTGCTTTTATCTCTCGCTTTGGGCTTTTTGAAGGAACATGGCGAAAATATCACGGTTTAGGCGGAGAAAACGAATATCTGGAAGCTTCAGTTCAAGCATCGGAAGAAGTAATTGCAAACCATACATTACACTCAAATTATGATGAAGTTTTTAATAGCCTGAATTTAGCAAATGTTTCTGGTATCTTGTTGTACAAGCAATACGAACTTGGTATATTGCAACACGCACTGACTACATGGATGCGAAATTCTTCAGGGCGTTGGGATCTTACTAAAAAAGCGGCTGATATGTTTCTTTATACAGATGGTACTCCTGTTGGTGCAAAAGCCAATTTTAGTGAAATGGAGAAAGACGCTTATAATGAATTCAGGGATAGAGACAGGCGGATGTATTTTATTACCGTTCCTCCATATAAAATTAATACCATCCCACCAGGTAAAAACACATCGAACTGGGAATTTACCAGTGACCCAAAGGAGCGTGAATATATTGATTTAATGGCAACATTAACCAATGATAATTTCCACGCATTGCCCGATCTAAACTGGCGTGGATTTGTTGTTCGTAATTCACCTCATTTTCGTAGTAATAACAACGGGCATGGATATAATGTAACTCAAACCGGTTATAAACTTTTTAAGTTTTTTGACAGGCATAATCTTGGGGCACCTATACATGGGGCAGATATTACAGATGCACCAATTTTTAGGTTGGGTGAAGTGTTATTGAATTATGCTGAGGCTCAATTTGAGCTTGGGGCGATAAATCAGACTATTATTGACCTGACAGTTAATCCACTTCGTGCAAGGGGGCAGGTTGTACCCTTAGACATCTCAAATATAGTGTCTGATCCAAGGCGTGACCCATCTGTTGATCCGGTTTTATGGGAAATCCGGCGCGAACGTGCTATCGAGCTATTTGCCGAGGCATACCGTTTTGACGATTTAAAGAGATGGAAGAAAATGGATGACTATGCGGCTAAACAGCAATTTGGGCGTTGGATAATTGCAGCAGATGAAAATAACAAAGTACCTGTTTTTAATGGTGCTGCAGAAGGATATATTTCTGTGTTTCCAGCACCACCTGCATGGCCTGATTATTATTATTTATACCCAATCCCTTCAAATCAAATTGTTTTAAATCCTCAATTAGAACAAAATCCTGGTTGGGATAGTTTATAAAAATTTAGTTAACAAGGGGTGTCATTTTTGGCATCCCTTTAGGTTGTTGTGTGAAATGAATATGTTTCAGTTACTATCTTCAGGGGTTGGGTGAAAAATAATTTGAAAGCTATTTAATGATTCTTTCTCTAAAAACCCAATTTGTTAAAAAAGCAAAAACATCAGCTCGGAGAATACAAGGTGTGCTGGAATATAAGCAATAATGTTCATAAAACATTGGGGGGAGTTTATCTTGTTCGGTTCACGGCAAGGTCTGATTTTGGTGTAATAACCGATACGCAAAAGATATTAATAAACTGAATCATTCAATGACAAAAATGTTTTTTTGAATATTTACTTTTTTCCATTCACCCGAAACTGGAATTATAGAGTATTACTTCTGTGAGTTTGTTTAGTGATATCTGGAAGCATCCAATAGAAAAATAGAATTTTTGAATCTCTCAGGAAGGATTTACATTTCCCGGAATGTGGGATTTATGATCGTCACAATTGAGGATATTTAAAAAACTCTAAACGACCAAGTGAAACATAATTATAAGATATGAGATATTTTCTTTTGTTACTTATTGTTGTTGCATTAAATGCTTGTGTGGCTGAACCGGATACAGTAATCGTAAAAAGCCCCAATGAAGAGTTATCTGTTAAATTTGAAATTGATAAAAATGTAGACAGAGAAGCCTTTTATTCCCTCTTTTATAAGGGTGAAGAAATTATTAAAAAATCAAAAATTGGGCTTTCTGTTAAAAACAGTATTCCAATCAGTAAAAACCTAAAAATTATTTCTGTTAACGAAACAAAAGTTAACGATTCATGGCAGCCTGTCCATGGAGAAAGAAGTTTGATTGTTGATAATTATTGCCAGGCTGAAATTAAACTCAAAGAACAAGAATCCCCCCAAAGAATAATCGTATTAACATTCCGTGCTTATAACGAGGGAGTTGCCTTTAAGTATCAAATCCCCGAACAGGAAAACCTTTCGGAAATTGAAATTGAATCGGAACTAACGGAATTTTCATTAACAAAGAATGCCGGGGCATGGGTAACATACGAAGCTCAGGGGTTATATGTAAAAATACCTGTAAACGAAATTAAAAATAACTGTGAACGGCCCTTGGTGGTTGAGCTAAACAAAAACCTTTTCATTGCATTGGGAGAAGCAGCCCTGGTAAATTATTCAAGAATGAGAATTGCTTATTCACCTGACAAGGAGAATACATTAGTCGCATCTCTTGCCGGAGAAGTGACATTACCTTTGCCCATGCATACCCCGTGGCGCTTTATCATGGTAGCAAATACTCCAGGACAGCTTCTTGAGAACAATTCTTTAGTACAAAACCTGAACGCCCCATGTGCCATCGATGATGTTTCGTGGATTAAGCCGGGGAAGGTTATTCGCGAGTTAACACTTACAACACAAGGAGGTAAAACCTGTGTCGATTTTGCAGCAGGGCATGGGTTTCAGTATGTTGAATTTGATGCCGGATGGTATGGTAACGAATATTCTGATGAATCGGATGCTACCACAATAACTGTTGACCCTAAACGTTCAAAAGGACCTCTTGATTTACATGAAGTAATAAAATATGGAGAAAAGAAAGGAATTGGAATAATTCTGTATGTAAATGGCAAGGCACTCGAAAAACAGTTAGACGAAATTCTGCCTCTCTACGAATCGTGGGGAGTTGCAGGAGTAAAATATGGTTTTGTAAAAACCGGCTCGCAAGAGTGGACAAGCTGGCTTCACGAAGCAATCAGAAAAGCTGCGAAACATCATTTAATGGTGGATGTGCATGACCGCTACCGACCAACAGGATATTCGCGCACTTACCCCAATTTTATGACCCGCGAAGGAATAAGAGGCGACGAAGCCAGCCCATCCAGCGAGCAAACATTAATAACCATGTTCACCCGTACGTTAACCGGGGCAGCCGATAATACAATTTGTTATTTTTCGTCCAGGGTAACAGAGAAAATGGGCTCTCATGTTTCTCAATTAGCAAAAGCGGTTTGTATTTACAGCCCCTGGCAATTTATTTTCTGGGGCGACAGACCTCCATCATCACTAAATACAAAAACAGGGATTAAAGCCGAAGACAGGACGATTGGCAATGAGCCGGAATTGGATTTCTTTTATAATGTGCCAACGGTTTGGGATGAAACAAAAGTATTGGAAGCTGCAATTGGAGAATATGCAACCATTGCCCGGAGAAGTGGCGAAAAGTGGTTTATCGGCTCAATAAACGGAGATGCCCCGCACACAATAGAAATACCGCTAAGTTTTTTAATGAAAAATCAGAAATACGATGCGGCAATATATTCTGACGACCCACGGGTAGATACAAGGACTCATGTGAAAATTGAGCAAATAACTGTAAATACTGAGACCGTACTTAAGTATAAGTTAAAAGCAAAAACAGGGCTGGCCATTAGGATTGAACCTGTGAAATAAAAAAATAAGGACTGAATATCACACTTATTGATTTGATTCAACCAACTAAATTATAAAAACACGAGAAATGAACTATTTACTACGCATATTTGTGATTATTGCCTTGATAACTATTATTAGCGCATGTTCTACCAGCGACGATACAATTTATGTTTCACCTACTGGTAACGATTTAAATCCGGGTACAAAAGAGAAACCTTTTGCAACTATAACCCGTGCACGTGATGCCGTCCGCGGCATTAAAAAAAATGATGTAACTGAAAATATTACTGTTTTTCTAAGAGGTGGTACTTATCAGCTTAAAGAAACAGTTGTATTTACCATCGAAGATTCCGGTAATTCGGGGCAAACAATTACTTATGCTGCATATCCCGGCGAAACACCTGTTATCAGTTCCGGAGTTCCAGTTACCGAATGGGAAAAGCCACAGGTTTTCCCTGAAGGATTGCCTGAAAAAGCAAAAGATAAAATCTGGGCAGCTCATGTGCCGGACATCCGTAAGTTAAAAGATACTCAGGAAGTATCGCCATCGGTTGCCCCACAAATGGACAGGTTGAAAAGGTTTTATACTTTATACGATGGGGACACAAGGTTACAACGGGCCAGGGGAGAAGGTTTTTCTTTGGTAAAAATGGAACGTGATGAAACTTCCGACCCCCAATTGTTCCGTTTTCCCGGGAAAGTACTTCAAAACTGGGCGGACATTAAAAATGCAGAACTCCACCTTATCCCACATTATATTTGGATGAGCAATATTCTGCCCCTTGAAAGTGTAAATGAAAAACAAGGAATGGCCCGTGTCTCAGTTCCTTGTACTTACAATATGAATCCTCCAGCGAAAATGGCATACAAGCCAACAGCATTCATCGAAAATTCGATAGCCTTACTTGATGAGCCGGGCGAATGGGTGTTAAATAGTGAAACTGATATGTTGTATTTTTGGCCCAAAAACGAAAAGCCCGGTGATAATATTGTTGCCCCGGTTTTAACCGAATTAATTTGTGTTGAAGGAGAAATTAATTACGAAAGCGCAAATGACACTCCTGTTAAGAATATTGTTTTCGATGGTTTAACTTTTACCCATGCCGACCGCTTCCCATGGCACGGAAAAACAGGATGGGGAATACAGCACGACTGGGAACGTTTTGATAGCCCAAGTGCAATGGTCCGGTTTCGCGGGGCTGAAAATTGTGCAGTCGAGAATTGTCATTTTGTAAATGCCGGGAGTACAGGTGTACGTTTTGATTTATACGCCCAAAATAATAAAGTTATTGGCAACCATATTGAGCACATTGGTGGTGCAGGTATCTTATTCTCAGGTTATGGACCGGGCACTAAAGATGTAAATAAGGACAACGAAATTTCAAATAACCTGATACATAATATTGGTAACCTATATTTTGGTTCGTCTGCAATATTTATGTGGCAAAGTGGCGAAAATAATATTGCCCATAACCACCTCTATAACCTACCATATTCAGGAGTTTTGGCTACCGGGCGAATCAGGTGGGATGTAACAGGGAAAGGCGAATGTTCCAAAACCATTCGCTGGGATGAAGTTGGAGGAATGAAAAAGGCTAAATTATTTAGCGATAGGGAATCAACCTGGTATGAACGTGAAAAATACCTGCATGCACGTAATAATATGATTTACCGGAACGACATACACAATGCCACTGAAGTTGCCGGAGATGCAAATTGTATTTATATATCGGGTGCAGGCAGGGGCAACGTAGTTTTAGAGAATTATTGCCACGATATTTATGGCCCACGTATGCACACATTTATTCGGTGCGACGATGACCAGAATGAAACTAATATCGAACGAAACATACTTTATAAATATTACGAAGGACGAGGAGAGGGAATTACCAGTAAGGGAAAAAACGATATTGTTGGGAACCTGGTGGTTGATTTACGTAATTCAGCTACAGACCGCCACCGTGGCTACATCGTATTCCCCAATGCCCCGATAGCAGATTCTAAAGTGCAGGGAAATATAATGTATTCAATGAAAAAAGGGCAATTTGTTTACGGGCAGGGAAATGTGAAAAGTAGGTTGTATCCTAATCAACTTTTGACTGCTAAGGCTGATAATAATATTTATTTCTGTACAAAGAATCCTGGCTATGGTGTTGGTGATTTAAAAGTTTCCAGAGAACACGGTGTTGAAATAAACAGTATGGTTGCCGACCCGATGTTTGTTGACATTGAAAACGGGGATTTCAGTTTTAAATCAGGGTCGCCAGCACTTAAACTTGGGCTCAAACAACCGGTGTCAACTGATTCGGTTGGACTGCAACCATTGTATCGCAAATTGTTAGAACAATAAATACAACGCATTTTTATAAAACTCATCTATTTTTCTTATGGACAGAAAACGATCTTTGAAGAAAAATCACATAATATTCTTTTCAATATGGGTTGTCGCCTTTAATCAAGAGAATTCCTCGAGGCTCTGCCTCGGGGTATAGAGGAAAGTTTGA
>CBDUZZ010000072.1:0-20934 GCA_965371855.1 uncultured bacterium | reverse complement strand
GATTGTCTCCATAAATTTTCCAGGGTTTGCTGGCATAAATAGCTTCTCCATTAAGGTTTACCCAGGCTCCAATATCATCAAGAATTACTTTATGCTCGGGCGGAACAGTGCCATCGGGCAAGAGTTCCACATTTAGCAGCAGATTGCCATTTTTACTGATGATATCTGACATCATTTCAATTACTGTTCTGGCATTATGTTTATAATCTCTGTCTTTATCTCTTTTGAAAAACCAACTGCGAAGTGTAAGTATTCCTTGCCAGGGGACTAAAAGAATTTTGCTGGCTCCACCACTCTCAATATCTTTAGCGGTGGATGGCTCATTATTAAATTTACCCGCTACAACCACTTCTATTTTACCATGTTCTTTTAAGCTGTTGTTAAAAAATGTTCGGCACACCTCTTTCCCGTATTTTCCATAAGGAAAACCATAACCGTCAAACCATACCATATCCGGGTCGTATTTAGTTACAAGTTCTTTGTGTCGTAACAACCAGTTTTGTTTTACTCCCTCAATCCACTCAGGCGTTCTTTTCTCCGGTGGTAATCCATACAAGTCAGCCGGATCTAATCCTTCCCACCATTTACCAATGCCATCTTCTTTTGTCATGTGCCCATCATAAGGAACTCCTTTCATTGGGCCTGAAGTGTCGGAACCAAAGGCAGAAAGCCACCAACCCAGATAACGGTCGTCATGAGAGCTAACCCCAAATGGAATACCCTGTTTTTTAGATGATTTTTCAAATTCACCGATAATATCACGCTTTGGCCCCATATTAACTGAATTCCATGGCTGATATGTTGAATTAAAATTATCGAAATGGTCGTGATGGTTTGCAAGTGCTACAAAATATTTTGCACCAAGACTTTTGAAATACTTTAAAAGTGCATCGGTATCCAAATTTTCAGCCTTCCAATCATTGAGAACATCTTTGTATCCTATTTCGGATGGATGACCATAAGTTTTATTGTGGTATGAATAGGCATTTTTACCCCACAACTGTTTCCCTACATCTTCCATGTACATATGACGGGCATACCAGCCGCCACCTTCTGTGGGCTGCGTTTGTGCTCCCCAATGTACCCAAATACCAAATCGGGCCTCTGTGTACCATTTCGGAAATTTATATTGCTCGCTCAACTCTTCCCATGTAAGTTCTTTCTCTTGCGAATAACAAGTTGCACTTAATGTAATTGTAAATAATAGAATTAAAATATACTTCATAATTTTTTGTTTTTAGTATTTATTTTGCAGCACCTCAGGGCATTTCCCAATCGGGTTGATCCATCTCTACATAAACGCATTCTCACTGTTCACAAATGTAGTGTTTAGCATTAACTTTCATTGTAAAATTATTTAATGTTTTTCTGAAAATATCTCATCCGGAAATGGGACTAACTCGCCTGATGATTTCGCGAAAACGGCATTCACAAAAGTATGCTAAGAAAATATCAAAATAATAATTAATAGTCGCTTTATATTTTCCTTTTTAAAGTTGTATAGGCTTCCTCGCTGCCGCGCGATTGCACATTTGCCTATCGCTTATAAAAATTGTTTTTTATTAAAAAGAAATCCAATCCAAGTTTAGTTCGAAGCTTGTTATCTTCTCTTTTCTTTCCATTATATTCGATTCGAATTAAAAAAGCATTTTCAACCGGCTCAACTGTTCCTAGGCTTAAATAGGTAGAAGTTGTGCTGGGCCACGACGAAAATAAATCATATGAATTTACTAGATTCCCATTTATAAAAAAGTCAAAATTCCCGCTCTGATTATCAAGCGTTCCTGAAAATAAAATCGTTGATTTTTCAAATTGTTCAGTCAATTTAAATTCGACATAATCACCCGGGTTTTCAAATTCTGCATTTATTACTGCTCCATTACTGAGTTCCCCCCAGATCCAACTATTAAGTTTACGTGCTTCGTTTTGCCATTCCTCTTGGTTTATTTTAGTCAGTTTAACCTCATCACTTTTAGCTATGGGTTTCATATCTTCAATTTCCAAGGCATTTTCAACGGCATACTTCCCTTTCTTAGCTTCTTCAATTAATAGTTCAAGGTCTTTAACCTGTGGCAGTTTCCAAGCAGCTTTCTCTTTTAAAGGTTTCCTGCTGTGTTGCAATCCTGGTTTTCCGTACCAGTAAACAGTTTCTGAATATTGCAGAAAATGGGAGGTGCTTCGTTTTCCGCACGATGCTTCCATATCAAATTTAATATTCGTTCTAAAAGGAATTGCATCTAAACTACGGGTTCTGGTGCAGATATTATATCCTTTTGAGCGAGGTGTACCAACAATAATGTTTCCGAGGAAAGGCTTTGAAAATTCATCATCCGGAGTTGGAACAATACCTCCTGCCCACCCATAGTAATCTTCTGTCCCAGTACCAAAATGCGAAGGGAAGTTTTGCTGAATGTCTTCATCAACATAAATCTTTTCATCTCCTTCACCCCACCAACCTTCAATGGGATTAAGTACAGTCCATTGGTCTCCAACTACCACTCCTTGGCCTTTTGCTTCAAGAAAGTTATAATCGAAAATAGGATAAGTTGCCGTTGGTTCAGCTAAACGCCATGTAGCATAAAAATGCATCGAATTGTTTGTCCATTCCATTTTATCGGTAATAACTTGAGCAGTTACACTCACGGCTTCTTTTCCCAGATTTCGAATTATGAACTTACCGCTATCTTGATAAGGCATTACCCAACGGCAAATCATTGTTCCATCGTTTTCTACTGAGCGTTCCCACATATTATACGACCTTACTTTACCTACATTACAGAAGAAATCTCCTACCGGAGTCCATACTGTTTCTATACCATCAAACTTTGTAATAATTACAACAGAGCGAAGAGCTTGTGCCAGATTAATATACTTATCTATTTTTACCTCGAATTGCTTCAATGCATTATTTCCTTTAGGTAGGACAAACTCTAAAGTTTCGTTTGTTTGTAATTGTTTTGTTGCATGTTCGATTTTTCCCTTGGTATCGGGTGTTGTGGTAAGCATTTCGCCAACATGTTCCCTGAGCTCGGCAGTCTTAATAAAAGCACCCATAGTGAAGGTTTCAACCTTGATTCCTTTCGGATATTTGCGGTAGTTGATAATATTGTAAAATGCCTTTTTATCCATTGTAATTTTACAAGACTTCGCGTAAGGAATCGGAAAATAAAGGTTTCCGGCACGAGTGGAAGCATCGGCAAAAGGAGCTTTTACAAAATCCTGACCCTTGACCAAAGCAAAAAAGTTGGTATTAATTACCGGTTCAGTGGCGCCATCCAAATAAAACTTAATATTTGCACCAATGGTATCCTGCAATCCGTAGTAGAAACAAACGGCCCATATTTTAGTAATTACACCAGGGCCATCGTCTTCCATAATTACCCACTCTTTTGTGCCGTTGGTTTCTTCCGTGCGGATAAATCCAATTCCATCGCTATCGGCGAACCAACCCGGTTTATCGGGTGAAACCGATTCGCGATTATAACTACTGGCTTGTATACATTGATATCCTATTTCAGGGAAACGAGTGATTTGGTTGCGGTCAACCATTTCCTTCAGAAGCGATTCAATATTTACTTCTAAGGAAGATTGACATGACAACAATAAAACTACAGAAATAAATAATAATGAGTATAAATAAAATTTATAATTTTTCATTATATATATTTTTAGTAAAATTATTGCACTTCAAATTCTACTATTTTCACCTCCCCAGGTTCAAGTGAAATTGTAATACTATCCCCAAAAGAAATAGTTTTATCTTTTAACTCTGGTGCATTTCCGAGTGGTGAAGATAGATGATAAGAACCATTTTTATTAACTAAGCCAAATGTCCTGTCAAGCACAATAGTATATGTTTGCTGTTTATCCGAAGGATTATGGAAAGATGCATAACCACCAGTGTCATTCCATCCTGTGTAACCGTAAACTTCTTCTTTTTTAGGATTGCCGCCGTGCATTCTGGAATTTTTAAAATATGGGAATATTTTATGTGCCCATTTCAGTCCTTCTGCCAACACGTCCCAATCCGACTCTGATAGCTTTTCTGTTTTAATATACAGTTCGATAAATCCTGTTCCTCTCGAAAGATTCATCCACAAGTATTCGCTAAACTGTTGGACGCTCTCACCAGTCTTTGTTTTCTTGGGTTCATGATTAAAAATGGAGTTGATTGGAAATTGCGTTTTTTCCGTTTGCCAGGTATCGTAATAAACACCATCGCGATAAACCAATTCCTGAGTACGGTTACTTCCACCGGCAGCATCGCCCGCATTAATCATCCAAACAGCATCGATGTACATTAACCACCACGGACTTAGATATGCTCCATTTGAAATAACCACATAAACATCGGGATTAACTTCGTGTTGTTTGCTGAATATTTCCAGTAAACGTTCTGTTCCGGCTACCAAATAATATGTTTTTAACTCATCAAACTCAGGGGCGTTAAGAGTTGTGTCGGCTGATGTTAAACCTTCCGTTCCAAGCTGTGGCATGTATGGAATACCATATTTTTGTCCGTTAAGTTCAAATTCACGTCTGTTCAGGTGTCCAAAAAGTCCGTCAAGTTTAAAATAAGTAATTCCCTGAGCTGTTAATTCCAGCATTCGGTCTTCCAGTAGTTGCATGTATTTTGGACCAGCCAGCGACATATATTGGTCAAGTGCTTCGAAACCTTTTTCGCGCATTATTTTTACTGCCGGACGACCGCCAAAATTGCATCCGGGGCTTAACCAAAGCCCTAAGTTTGATTGTGCATTTTTTACATTTTCAAAACTTGTGGCAAAATCCACATCAAACCTACTTTCATTTACCTGCCATGTTTTTTCTGTCCAATCGGCCCTTGCATTCTGCCAACCATCGTCAATTACAAAGGCACGCAGTGGAGGTACGCCTCTTTTTGTAACCAGTTCCTTATTTACTTTTGCCACACTCTCCCCGAAAGTTTCCTTATTTACTCCAGGACCAAAATCGAACCAACTGTTGTATTGAATTTGTAATCTTAATGGACGAATACGAATATTATCAATGTATTCGAAAAATGCATCCTGAATAAACTCAGAATTATCGCCAACTCCAAAAACAGATTTATACGATGTATAACTTTCGCCTGCCTGTATCTCTTTCCCCCATAAATAGCCACAATTACCTGTGGTTTCTTCTACAAAATTGTAAGATGCCGGAAACTCTACACCCCAAAAAGTAGCTGATTTGAACAGTTCTCCTTAAAATAGGGTAATCCTGTTTTTTATCACTTCCAAACGTGAAATAACTATTGGGTTCGGTGTGTTCAGTATAGTACTATCATTATTCATTAAGTCACCTGCTTCATTATAAATTGAATAACCAACATATTGTTGGTAGCTGGTTGAATTAAGAAGTTTTGCATCGTTTAAATCTACTGCTTTTTTGAAATCAAACCAGGTGCTCTTCCGATCAATTGAGTCTTTTGTATAGCGTAGATTTCTTGAATAATAGGATTTGTATAAATATACCTGGTAGTTAATACCTGCTTTTTAGAAATGTGTAAAATCGTTGCTAATAGCCTGTTTGTCTGCTATATAATTATCTATAAAGTCGTTGTTTGATTGCAACAAAGAGTCCATAGTTGCAGTAAAAGCATCAAGGTCCAAACTAAATTTAGACCATGGGTCAAAAAAATGGGCTTCGCTGTTTTTTGCTTTTGCTTTCAAATAATTGTTTGCTAAAACCTGATCGTCGGAAAATGAATATCCTTTTGTTTCGCCGTTGTAAGTAACAAAAACACTATCGCCAGGCATTAAGAACATTTTAATTTTGTTATCTGCAATACCGATTGTTTTTATAATTCCGTTACCTGTTGCAGGCAATTTCATTGTAAAAATATTGTCCGTTACCGGAATATCTGTTCTTTTTCTGCCATCAAATAAAAAAACTTTTTCATTGCCGGCATTAATTAATTTACCTGCAATTGTTATTTGGCTTGTATCTTTTTGCACTTTAGGCTGACAAGCTACGATTAAGGCAATAATTGCCAATATGATTGTGTTTCGTATCATTTTTTACTGTTTAATAATTGTTTAAATATCATTTCCAATAACATATTTCCACAATGTGCTCACTGGGATAGCTTCTTTAATAACCATTTGAACTGGTCCCATACCATTAACACGTTCTAAATAAGTAGAACTTACCATAGCTACCAATTGACCGTTTTGATTTACAATTGGTCCTCCACTTGCACCTTGTCCGAAATCAACAGTTACACCTAGTTTCAATTCCATATCGCGTTCACTTATGTATTTACGTGCCACAATCCCTTTGGACATAAAATATGTATTATTAAACGGATGACCCATCATATATATATCTTCGCCCACTAACTCTTCTTTTGCAAAAGGCAATGCTTTCAGCTTTTTGCCTTGTGTGTCAATTCTTAAAATAGCCAGATCATTAGACTGGCTTGATGATAATACCTCTGTTACAGGATAAACATTGCCATCTTTATCTGAAACGAAAACAGCAATGGATTCCATGTTCTCACGAATATCAATAACATGGTAATTTGTAGCAATAATGCCATTTTCACTTATTACATATGCACTTGCTAAACTTAAAGATATACCTCCAAACTGTCCTTTATATGCAGAGCCGATAACCAAATTCCTTTCTTTTAGATAGAAATAGAGTTCGTTGCCACTCATTTTTTTTGGTTTTACCAAGCTTACTGTTACATTTGAGTTTTCTTCAATATTCTTTAACTTTTGTTGTTGAAGTTCAGAAAATGAAACAAATTTGTTTGCGGAAATTATTTTATTAGCTTCCTCGGTAAATTTACTTATGAATTTAGAGCTGTGTTGTGGATTATCCTCAATGATTACCGAATTTTGTTCGACTTTATTATCAACTGATTGTTGATTGCTTTCATTTTTTCCATTATTAGTACCGGAACATGATATGAAAACAAACAGTGAGATAAATATGATTATTTTAAGTTGCATTCTTTTCGTAGTATTAGTTTAAATTGTTATGATAATTCATAATTAAATCAATATCGTCTCAATTAGCCCTACAAGAGTTTAAAACCCTCATAGGGCTTAGATTTTTATAAATCCCTGTTAACTATTTCAATAAATCACGCAAAACAATTTTTAAGTCCGGATCCGATGGTCTTCTAGCATCGGAATTAATAATGATACCTTCTTTATCAAATAGCAAAAATCGTGGAATTGAATTAATTTTATAATCTTTTGCTATTTTAGAATCAAATGCTTTATCGGCAAAAAGCTGAACACCTGTTAGCTCTTGTTCTTTAACAAACTTTTTCCACTTTTCCAATTGTTTGGGTTTATCCATTGAGATACTCACAAATACAATATCCTCACCTTTAAACTCCTCTTCAAGCTCTTTAAGAAAAGGAATTTCTTTTTTACAAGGATTACACCACATGGCCCAAACATCAATATAAACTAATTTGCCCCTGAAATCTGTAAACGAAACATCTTTATCGTTAATATCTTTGTAGGTAAAATCTGACCCCGGTGCACCTGCGCTTGTAGGACGAATAGTTGCCTCAAAATCTTCGACTTTTGTTTTTGCATATGTACTCAGTTCAAAATGCGGCCTGAAACGCTTCATAAAGTCAATGTATTCATCATTATATGCTTTAAAGCGAGGTAATTCTTCTAAAGCGTAAAAGGCCTTTAACGTATCGTTTGTAATACTACTCCCTTGCACTTTTCCTAATCGTTTGACATAGTCAGCACGCCAAAGGGCTCTATCTTTTTTTGCTTCTTCGGTATCAGCTTCAAATTCCTCAGGTGTTACAGGTGCTTTTGGACCATCAGCTCCAAAATTTAATACATTAATAATACAATACATATCGTGCCTATTTAAGGCATTAATACCATTTGGTAGATCCAAAATAATGCATGTACTAAAAACATTATTGTCCACAAAACCTTTATAAAAAGGAGCCATTTCCTCAATTTGCTCCGCTGTAGGATGCTCACTACGAGGAGTATAAAGAAAATATTCAGCTTGATGAATAATATCTAGATCAATATAAGCATGCATTAATTTATTAAATTTTGCATTGCTTGTGTTCACTTTTTTATGAAAGGCCTTCATTTTAGGGATAAACTCTTTATAAAAAGGGAAAAATTCTTTGTAAGTCGTGGCACCTGTTGAAAAATTGCTGTAATACAGCAAAGTATCGGTGAGTTGTTTATATTCGTACAACACTCTGTTTTCGTCATCAGGAATATCGGTGAGTGTGTACCTGTTTCCATCCCTGATACTCACATTTAAGACCTGATTACCTTTTACATAAACGGGTATTTGATTATTATCGCTATGTAACACATAAAAACCCTCCTTATTTGGAGCTACGGTAAAACCATATTTTTTATCTTCATTCAACTTATACTCACCTACTTCAACACGTTTTCCATATTCGATTTTCGAGAATTTAACTGATTGTGTCTCCCAGGGAATAGTAAGGTCATAAGTTCCTTTTATGGTGGTAAAACCACCGCTTATTTTTTCTTTTTTTGTATTGTTACAGGATATTAAAAATATCGCTGCAATAAAAAATGCTGTTATTTTTTTCATTTTCTTAATTTTATTTTTTTAATATTAACTACTCTATACACATAACTTTTAGAGGATGCTCCCGACTCATAATAGTTTATTAATTTCTTTTCTGATTCTTTCATCTGAAGGCAGATAAGCTTCGTACATTACCACTTTACCCTGCTTGTCGATTAAAATAAAACGGGGAATGAATTCATATTTATAAAATTTATAAAATTCTTTTTCATACACTTCCTTACTGCTACCATGATATAATTGTAAACCTTCTGTTTTTTTATTTGATAAAAAGTTATTCCAATCAGATTTTTTGGCATCAATAGAAATGCTTATAAATACAATGTCTTTTCCTTTATAATCTTTAGTAAGTTTTTGCATAGAAGGCATTTCGGCCAAGCATGGGCGGCACCATGTTGCCCAAAGATCGATATAGACAAGTTTTCCTTTAAAATCAGAAAGTTTATGTATTTTTCCGTTTTTATCAGGAAAACTAAAATCCGGTGAAAGTCGTCCGGGAGCATAAATAGCAATTTCTTCCTCGTACTTTTTGAGTCTTTTTATCTGTTCAGGGTCGGTTATGTATTTTCCTGTTTTTTCCTTCATGGCATCATACTCCAGCCCTTTTAGTGCTAAACTTTCATCAAACAAGCCTGACCATTGGCTTATTGGCAACAGGTGACTCAAGGCAATTTTTTCCTGAATTGCAGGATTTCCAAAATAACTAATTGCATTAACATCATACGGGTTACCATCATCAGCTATCCGCCCGCTATAAACAAGGAATGCCGAATAGCTTGCGATTGCTGATTGGGTATTGTCATGCAAATAAATATCTTTCGCAGAATATTTTTTGTCTTCATAGATTTCACTAAAATATGCGGGCAGTGAATTAAATTCTACCTGATTTTTTACCGGAAGTATGAACCTAATGAGGTTGTTATCAATATCAAGGCGGGTTTGCACTTTCATAAAGTCATTATACGCTTTATCTGATGTTGGTTCAGCAAGGTGCTTATTAACATCATTCATTATTGCATCCATTTCTTCAAAACCGTCAGAAGCCGTACCAATCAATGTCTTCATCGATTTCATCAGCTTTTCCCAGGACGCAAAATGCTTATGGACTTTTATATTATTTGAATTAAGCACCTGTACTCCGTCATCGGTAATTTCAAGTTCAATTTCATCGCCTGCCTGTAAATAAAATCGATCCATTGGTACAGGTGGCATAAATTTCTGTTGGTGCGGACCAATAGCAAACATTCCGGCAAGGGTATCATCTAATTGAAACTCAAAATGTTTGTCCGCATCAAGTTTTACCGGACCATATTTAACAAATTTACCGTTTTTAACATGATACAAAAACATAATCTCACCAAAATACGAGTTTCTGGTAATTTCGGCTGTGTAGGTTCCCGATAGTTTAATCCCACTTTCCTGTTTACATGCAAACATTGAAAGCAAAAGAATAAAAACTGAATATTTAATAATTTTCATTGTATATTTTTTTAAAGCCTGTACATTATCTATGTATCTTGCCGTGTTTATATCGAATTTTAGTTAGCGAGCAGTGATTCAAGCTTTTTAGCCATACGTTCGTCTGATGGTCTGTAAGCATTGTACATCACTACTTTAGTTTCTTTATCAATTAAAATAAAACGGGGGATAGATGAATATTTATAATATTTACTGAATTTTGTTTCACCTTTACCAGCAAATAACTGAATACCATTCATATCATTTTTTTCAATATATTTCTGCCATGTTTCTTTTTTATTGTCTAGTGAAATACTTACAAATTCAATATTTTTGTCTTTAAATTTTTTCTCCAGTTTTTTTAAAGCAGGTATTTCTCCAATACAAGGGTTACACCATGTAGCCCATATATCGATATAAACATATTTCCCTTTTAAATCTGACAAATGATGAATTTTGCCATTAATATCCTGAAATTTATAATCGGGCGAAGGAGTACCGCTTGCATATATATTTATTGTTTTTTCGTATGCTTTTACTTTTTGTTTTTGCTCTTCGGTAATCAGGTATTTACCTACTTTTTCGTACATATCGCTGTAGGCCAACCCTGTTAAGTTATAGCCCTTATAAGTCAGTTTGTTCACAGCAATATCTCCTTTAATTGTATCGTTGGCAATACATTCAATTTCCTTTACAGGATCCATTTCATTATATAATGGCTTACCATCAGAATCGAATTTAAAATGCAAAATATCGAGTCTATATAGATTTTTTATATAGACTGGAATAGTCCACATGGCATACCCGCATTTATAAATCTCAGAGGCCGGGTAATTAAATTTATCTTTTTTATAATATCTGGTTTTATATATCTCAGGGTATCCTTCTGCTTTTGTAGGATAAATGCTTCTCGGCATACATATAAATCTTGACATCCAATAAGTTATATCAATATCTGTTTGTGCTTTCATGAAGTTATTATACCCGGGGTTTGAAGTAGTTTTTTTCAAATACTCATCTGCTTCGGGCAATGTTTTTTCCAAAAACGGGAAAAAATCTTTATATGTTGCATCCAGATTTCTATCTAACACACCGAAAGAAAGCATCAGGTTATCCCAGCCCAAAAAATGTTTGTGGATTTCAGGATTGTTGGTTTCCCTGATTTTTACGACTGTATCTGCAATATCAACAATTAGTTTATCGCCCGGGGAAAGGTAAAAACGATAATATACGTCACGTTGGCCGATACCATATAAGCCTGCCTGGGAATTATCCAGATGGATTGAAAATTCATTATTTTCATCAAACTCTATTACAGATGTTTTTACAAAGCTGCCTTTATCAACCCTGAATAAAAAAACGGTTTCCCCAATTTCTTTCCAGTCGATAATTTCTGCATTATAAGTACCTGATAATGTAATGCCTGAATCGCTTTCACTATTACAGGAAAATAATACAGGGATAATGACTAGAAATGCAATTATTAATTTTTTCATATTTTTATTTTAATTTTTTTTACCACTAACCTGATAAACAGCAGTTAGAATCGCAAAAGACACTAAAGAAAACTCAAAACTTTCATGTATTTATTTTATCTCTTTGTTCTTTATTGATTCCAATGTTTAATGTCGAATTATAAAGTATGTATTACACAGCTTCTATAACTATTTCTTCATTCATTATTCAGTGTTCGGTATTCGATATTATTTGTTTTATAATAACCCCTGTCAGGGTTTTTAACCACTGGCAGGGATTAAATTACTTAACCAAACACAAAGAATATAATAAACCTAAACTTATTTTGTGTTTTGTTTTATACTGGCATTTTGATCCGTAACATTTTTAGGGAACGGCATAATGAAAATATGTGAATTACCCGTTGTTGTATAAGTTTGTCCCATAAAATCTTTACTTAAGCTAATTGCATAATTAGCGTCGTTAGCTAAACGACGGATATCCCAAAAACGGTTTAAGGTATTCAATAATTCCCTTGAACGTTCTTCGATAACAATATTAACAGCATCTGTAGCAGTAAGTGGAACATAATTTGCGGGCAGGATACGTAATACCCTTAAATCATTGACAATAGTCATTGCACCGGCAGCGTCACCGCCACGTGCTAAACATTCAGCTTTCATTAATAATACTTCCGAAACATTAATGCCGACACCAATATACTTATAATCACCATATTGCATGTAAAGCCTGAACGTTGCTCCCGGAATCCAAGAAGGTGAAACATAAAAATCATCCAAACGTATATCGCCCGATACACCCATAACATCCGGATTAAACCAATTTATTGCATTCGCACTCAAGATTGAAAAAGGCTTTCCAAAGCTACCACCTCCGTAATATAAATAGTCAGGTGAGTTATAACTACCCGCTAAATTGGGCGTATAATACCCCGGTGTGCTATTGTTATGAAGATCAACTAAATCATTCACATAATGATTTATATCTAATGATTTAGTTGCATTTTCTAATGCTTTGCTGTAATCGCCCATAAAAAGATAAACTTTAGCCAATAATGCGTAACCAAAAGCACTGCCTGGATGCATAGTGTTCTCAGTTATCTCTTTTAAATCAGGTAAAGCATCGTTTATATCTTCCAAAATAAAATCGTAAGCATCCTGAATTGTTGTTTGAACAGGGCTTTGTTCCATATCAAAAGTTTTGATTACAATGATACCATTATCAGAAGCAGCTGTACTTGCATTATAATGCTTTGCATAATAGTTTACCAATAAAAAGTGATTAAATGCACGCAAAACCTTGGCTTTTGCATAAGCTTCCTTTTTATCAGCTTCGCTGCCTTCAGAATCCAATACTTCCTGAATAATAATGTTGTAACGCGAAATTCGCTCATAAGCCCTGTTATAGAACAAATCTTCAAGCGTTAAGCTAACACGGTCAATAGACTCATCCCATAAAAAATTAGCAGTAGCTACTGAATTTGGATTATCAATAACAAATTGTTCATTATAAAACCATCTTTCATCGGAAGTACTGGTAGCCGAAGATGTCCAATAGTCCTGATGTATAAAATCATCATCATTAAAAATGCCATTGTATTCTTCTACCTTTGACAGGATTACCTTTCCCTTAGGTACTATGTCCAGATATTTGTCGCAAGACGAAAATACCATGACCATTAATACTATTAATATATTTATTTTTTTCATCTGTTTATATTTTATATTGATTTGTAGCTATGCCCAGCCGTTTTCTCGTTAAGATGCACGGCCGTACATCTCTACATAAAAATTATTTATTAAAAATTAACATTTACACCAAATACATATAAAGGTAAAAATGACCTTTTGGTATAGCTTGACAGTAAACTTGCCTGCCAATACCATGGATTGTTTATTTGGAAATTAACACGAACCATGCTCGCTTTAACCACTTTTGCCCATTCTGGACGTAAAGAGTACGAAAGGACAATGTTACGAAGGTTTACCGTAGAAGCATCAACAATATTTGTATTAGCATATCTCCAGTTTTGATTCCTGTATCCATCACTTGGATTTTGAGATGCCATACGCGGTATATCCGTATTTGTGTTTGTAGATGTCCATGCATTTACTAAATCACCATGAACATACCCCCCCTTCAAGTTTCTGTATAATCCTGTTACATTATCACGCATTACATTGCCTGTATAGAATGTTAATAAGGCACTTAATTCAAAACCTTTATATCGAACAACCGGCTGGAAAGAACCTACCCATTTAGGTTCTGTTTGTCCCATATTTAAAAGTGCTTCGTAATTTTGAACATAAGCATCAGCTATAATTGTATCTTTATCATTCCCATCGGCATCTTCAATAATATCATGTACCAAAGGATCACCGTTTTCATCCAGTCCTTCGTACTGGTATGCATATAATGAACTAAACGCTGCACCCTGCAAATAGTAACCATCCCTGCCTAATAAATCGTTGGCAACACTAGGATCATAATCGACCTTTGTAACTATATTTTTATTATATGCAGCTGTAAGCATTGTACTAACAGTCCAATCGGCATTACTTAACCAGGTATAGTTAAGGCTTAATTCAATACCATTGTTTGTCATGGCACCATTGTTTACAACAGCTGTAGTAAAACCAAGCGAAGGATCCATGCTCTTATTTGTTAATAAATCTTCACTATTTTTCCAGTATGCTTCAACACTACCTGATAAACGACTACCAAACATAGCAAAATCAACACCTACGTTATAGGTCGTTGTTTTTTCCCAACGTAAAAATGGGTTTGGCGGTGTATGAATAATTGTTGTTGGATTACCTGTACTGAACGAATTTCTCAAACCAGCAAGAAGGTAAGGCGAAGTAGTTTTATCAACATTACCACCCACACCATACGAAGTACGTAGTTTTAAATAGTTAATCCAATCTACAGTCATAAAATCTTCGTTAGACAATAACCATGATGCACCTACCGACCATAACGGGCGATAACGATATTCCGGATCAGTACCAAACAGATTGGTTTGGTCAATACGGAAACTTGCTGTAGCGCTATATTTTCCTTTATAGGTATATCCACCGTTTGCATATATTGATACATATCGGTTTACAACCTCATTTCGTTCAACAAAAGGAGCCGAAACAAAAAATACGCCTGAAGGCAATAAAGCGCCTGCAATCATTCTTGGGCTCCAGTCAATAGCATGTACGCCATTTAATGTTTGGTCATCGTATCCATATATTTCAGACAGTTGACTTTCATATTTTGTTTCGTTTATCTCAAAACCTGCTAATACAGTAATTGCATGGTCTGTATTAACAACTTTATTGAAATTTATCTGGTTTCTCAAGGTATAGCTGTTTTGCTTAGTTGCCGAATTATGTAACTGTCCTCCTTTTGGCAGATTAAATACATAGCTATCTGTTAACCAAGGTACTGGTGCCGGGGTAAATTCAGCAAAGAGGTTTAACTTATTACGCATTTGATAAGACTCCTCGTCATAAAACCTTTTCGTTGTGCGGTTTGTAAAATTATACTGAAACATCACATCATAAGACAAATAATCAGTGAATTTAAGGTTTGCATTTAAAAACATACGGGTATTATTTGAGGTATTTGTATTCATGTTTGCATCAAGCTCATCAAGTGCGTTGTATTTCATATCATACAAACCCATAGCTATATTTTCAGGTGTTCTCATGTTATCAGCCCAAGTCTGGTTAATTAAATCCCGATATACACGGTTTCCATTGGCATCAACTAATTGTTCATAAGGTTGGGCTCTTTCGTTAAGCCTACCTGCTGGGCTTTCGTTTTTACTAATAACAGTATTTAAACCATAACCAACACTTAGCCAATCATAAAATTTAAGATTGTTTTTGAAATACAGAGTATATGTTTCTGATTTATTATTGATTTGACTAGATTTATTTGTTAGCGCATTAAGCGATAATACAATATTTGATTTTTCAGTAGCTGTACGGAAAGATAAATTGTACTGCTGTTGCAATTGATCTTGTATAGCGTTTTCAATATATTGTTTGCGATATTCATCCCTGCCTTTTAACTCTGTAATAGAAGCATTAACTTCAGCTTCTGTCATATTGCCTCTTGCTAACTCACTGTATAAATAATAAACAGGACTATACCACCGATTATTTTGGTCTTGTTCATCAAAATAAGCAAGCGGGTCTGCAACGTATGATGGTATGGTATTTAAATAACTTGTTTCATAATCGATATAATTACCGGTAGCTAAAATATTACGAAAGTCTTCATTATCTACAGGAGTCATGGTATAATTCATAGAAAAATCAACGGTAGTTTTACCTTTAGTAGCTAATTTTGTTGTTACCACAATTACACCATTAGCTGCACGAACACCATAAATTGAAGATGCAGCTGCATCTTTAAGTACAGTAATAGAAGCAATATCGTTTGGGTTTATGTCGTCAAGACCTTGTCCTTCAGAGGGGAGTCCGTCAACAACAATTAAAGGGTTGCTGTTTGCGTTAAATGTGCTTACACCACGGATAACAATTTTTCCGCCATAAGTACTTAAACCTGCCACTTTACCTTCAAGTAAAGAGCTTACATTGGAGTCGTAGAACGATTCCATATCTTTCTGCTTTACCTGAACATAAGAACCTGTTGCCCGTTCTTTCGATATGGTTTGATAACCAGTTACAATAACTTCGTCAACATTTGAAATATCAACTTCCATTGTTATGTCGATATTAGTTTGCTCACCAACTGTTATTTCCAGTGTTTTCATCCCTATGAATGAAAAGACCAAAACAGCATCATCAGGTAGTGATGAGATAGAATAATTGCCATCTGCATTGGTAACTGTTCCTTTGGTGGTACCTTTTACAAAAACAGTAACACCCGGTAGCGGCTGCCCGGTTTCATCGGTTACTTTACCGGTTATAGATTTTTGTTGCTGCAACATTTTTGCATTGTCCGCAGATATATTTTCCGGACTAAGCAAGATAAGGTAATCTTCCATTACCCGGTAATTAATACCTTCGTCTGTAAATAGTTCGTCAAGTATCTGCTCAACCGTTGCATTGTTAACTTTAACAGAGACTCTCCGTTCAACATTAACTTGTTCGCGAATGTAAAAGAATCTGAAATTACTTGATTCTTCAATCTCTTTGAGTACCTCTGCAATTTGTTTATTATCGACACTAAGATTGAATTTAGTGGCCTGAGAATAAACCGTTGCCGAAACCTGCATTAAACCTACTACTAATAGTACAATAATTAGTTTCATGGTTAATAACAATTTTTTAACATTTCTGCTATGCAGAAACGAATTAATTCGATCTTTTTTCATAAATTTGTATGTTTTGATTAATAATGCTATAGGTGGTTTTCCACCTAAATTCTCGAAACAAAAAAAGCTGGTTGGTGTGTCCGCACCTTCCGGCTTGTTTTTTTAGTTATAGTTTATTTCTTATTCCTCCTTCCTTTTTTAGTTTTATTAATTGATATTACTATTTTTTGTCCTACAATTTTATAATTTACTGGCAATGTCTTTTTAATGACCTCAAGAATTTCTATAATCGATTCATTTTTAATGGTACAATCAACATGAAGGTCAAGAATAGCTTTGTTTTCTATTTCAATATCAACTCCGTATTTTCGTTCGAGTATTACAATAAACTCATCCATGTTCATATTTACAAAAATGAGTTTGTTATCTTTCCACGAGGTAAACCATTTTGTTTTTACTGTTTTAATTGTCAATTCCCTGGAATCTTTATCTAAAACTACTTGCTCTCCCGCTTTGAGGGTAATATTCTCAGTAAGCCTACAGCTCTCAGTTGATTGAATGATTACTTTTCCTTCCTCCAATGTAGTAATTATCTTGTTGTCGGAGTTATATGCTTTAACATTAAATTTGGTGCCTGTTACATTTACATCGTAAGATGAGGTATGTACAATAAAAGGTTTCTCTTTGTTTTTTGCTACATCAAACCAGGCTTCACCGTTTAGGGAAACCTCGCGAATGTCTTTTTTACCATCAATACTGTACTTTAAGGTAGAACCGGAATTCAAAAAAATGATTGAACCATCGGGAAGAACCATGTCCGATACCGAACCATTTGGAGAGTGAAATGCGTAACTTGCCGGTTCTTGATACGTATTTTTTGAGATCATGTAAAATCCAATAAAAAAACCAATAATCACTGCTGCTGCAACTTTACTGAAAATGCTTAGATATTTTATTTTTGATTTCGATTTTGTTTTGTTTTTTTCAATTACTGCCCAAAGCTTTTCAAAGATTCTTGTAAAATCGCTGGAAAGGGTATCCGGTACTTTTGAATTATTCAACTCTTCCAGTAGATTGCTTTTCAATTCATATTCGTTATCAGCCTGATGAAAAAGAGCAAACATCTTTTGTATATCTGATTCTTTAGCATTTTTCGATTTGCCTTCTTGTAAAATATATTTTATTCTCTCTTGCATTATTTTGCTTCTGTTTTATAGTAATACGAGTTACCTGTTCAATATACTCACTTAAAATTAACTTTTTTTTTACTTCTGTCATTTTTTTTAAATAAAAACCGCCCTTTACATGGAGCGGTTTTTAACTAATTAAAAAAACTAAATCTATGGAAATAGAAAAGGTTTCTATTTATTAATACGAATGAAAGTTAAAGATTACTCATGAACTTAAGAAAAATATCAAATTCATTAGTTTGTATAAAACTCAATTGAAAAAGAGATAAAAGAAAAGCAAGACAAACACCGATTCATTTTTTAAATGCTCTTTAAGGAAGATAATGGCCCGGTACAACTGATTTTCAACGGTTCGTTTGGAGAGATTTAGTTTTTGCGCAATTTCATCGTTTGTTAATCCTTTTGTTTTACTTAAGCGAAAAATTCTTCCGCGCTGCTCCGGCATTTTGGCAATAAGTTCGTTTATAGATATCTGCATATCTTCAAAAATTACAGTATCCCAGGTTTCATTAGAACTTTTATTAAAATTAACCTTAGCAAAATCATTAAATGCACTTTCAATATTCTTGCGCCGAATAAAATCATAAATTGTGTTAACAGCTATTTTAAAAATATAGGCTTTAATGCTTTGGGATGCATCAAGTATTTCACGTTTTTCCCAAATTTTCAGAAAAACATCCTGAACTAACTCTTCCGCATCTGCTTCATTTTTTAGATACGATAGTGAGAATTGATAAATTTTGGGAGCATACCTATCAAAGAGCTTCTGATAGGCTTTCTTCTCACCATATTTTATTCGATGAGCTAATTCAGCATCGGTAATATCTTTCTGCTTGTTCAATGTTTAGCTTATTTAGAATTGCCAAATATAGTTAAATAAAAACTCTTTTTCATAATATTTAGTAATTCGCGAATTAGAAAATAACTATTTTTTTCATCAGAAACAGCTTAATCGAATACCGTTTTTATCTCATTTAACGAAACATTTAAAATCTTCTCAGCCACTTTATTAAGGCTCTTCTCATCTCCTTTAATGTGGTAGATTCGTTGAGTATGAGTATAAGCAGCTCCCGGTTTTAGGACTAATGCCGGAGAGGATGACTCCAACTCATAGAAAGGACCCATTTGCGAACCATCTTCCATAGGGCCATCATTATAGGAATTCAATGCATCGCCACCATAAGGGTTGTCCTGTATCTTCCATGCAGAGTTCACAAAATCAGTTTCATTTTCCGGCAGTTCACACTCCAGAATTGTTAGCACTTTACTGCCGGCATCGTAACTACCCATATAACGTGTAGCTCTTAACGGAGGAATCCCAATCTTTCCTCTACTCTTTCCATCACCTTTAAAAAACACCGTATTATCAGCAACTTTTAGTCTTTCACTGCTTATTTTCCCAAAGTAATCATCATTGACCATCTGCCCCGATTCAGATTCGTCACCCTCCTTAACCGGAATAACAATTGTTACATCAGGCGACGGGTTAAACATACTCAACATCCAGATAGAAAGCAGGCCTGACTCTTTTTTCCACACCTCATCTCCTCTGTTTTTCATTGTGTTAGCTGACTCATAAGCCACAACAGACAAACTCTTATTGTCTACTCCAAGTTTTGTCATAACCTCATCATTGGTGAGTAGAGTAATTTTCCTGACAATATTTAAATCAAATTGTGTTCCTGAATAATTAACAAGGTGCATATCTTTATTGAAGGTCACAGTCGTTTCACTTTTATCAACTACCTGAAACGGCTCTGTATCAATAGATGCAGGGACAAACCAATTTTCAAAAACAAAATCTTTTCCCTCGGCAAAATATATAGAGTACTGACCTCCCTCCGGCCCTATCCAAAAACGCTCTTCCCCTCCAAACACATTAATATGCTTAACTGTTTTTCCTGAAGCTATCAGGTCATGATTTATCCATCCAAAACTAAAACCGTTATCACCTTCACAAGTAGAAGTCATCACCCGTCCCTGGAAATCAGGAACTATCAAAACAGCAGCATCGCCATTTTTCAACTCAATAATATCATGATACTTACCCAGGAATTGCCTGTCGTAAGCATAGGTTCCTTTACCACCCGAATCAACAGGTACTTTATCTTTTTTATTTTTATTTGATTTAGATGTGTTACATCCAACAATCATAATACTTACAATAATAAACAGTAAATTTCTTAAATCAATTTTCTTCATTAGACTATAATTATATATTTTTCACAAAATACAAAAATTTAATGTAACCGAATAAGATTGAATCAATATCCGGATAAAACAATCACACACTCAATATTTTATTGAATCAGTTGTTTTGAAAACACCTTTAAAGACCTTATATTGTAGAGATATCTTCAAGTCAAGAAACGAAAAAAATAACAAATTGAATATCGAATATCGATTAACGAATAATGATTTAAGAAGTTGATTAAGTATGAATAAATATGATTTAGAAGAACGATTGATTGAATTTTCAGTTTTGATAATTGAAATTGTAAATGAAATGCCAAATTCAAAAGCCGGAAACCATTTGTCTGGACAATTGGTGCGTTCAGGTACATCAGTGTCACTGAATTACGGAGAAGCACAAAGTGCCGAATCTAAAAAGGACTTCATTCATAAAATGAAAGTAATTTTAAAAGAACTGCGAGAAACTTATGTTTGCCTGAAAATTATTCACCGAAGTAAATTGTATAAAACTGAAGAAAAAATAATTAAAGCAAAAAAAGAAAACAATGAGCTGATTTCAATTTTCGTAAAAAGTATTGAAACTGCACAGAAAAATCAAAAATCATAAATATTTTCTCAATCATAAATAAATCGAAAATCGTTAATCGGTGTTTGATATTCGATATTCAAAAAAGAGAAATGAAAAAGACCAGAAGATAATCGAGTAGATGGCCAGTGAGCTAAAGCCCACTGGTGCACCTCTCACACCAC
>CBDUZZ010000071.1:0-21134 GCA_965371855.1 uncultured bacterium | reverse complement strand
CAATTTTTAAAAAAGCCCGATTCAGAAATGAGTCGGGCTTTTTTTATGGCATCAATTGAAAAAGTTGTGGGATAAATTTGAAGATTAATGTTTTCCATTTTTGCAGCCTGAAAGACTAGGATAACTTAGCCCATGACGCCTTGAAATTAGATTACCACTCGCCCTGAAAGGGCAGGATAAACAATCTCATAAATATTTTTCATCGTAATCAATTTCATATTCATTTTTAATAATGACTGTGCCATAGTTTAATTATGGCTCATCCAAATAATGCATAGTTGTCTTAATATTTCAGTACTCTGTACCTTATAAACTGTATTTAATTACTATTTCTACAAAGATTTTGGCGGCTCTGCCGCTATATTTATCAGGTGCAGAGCACCTCAAACATTTGTAGAGATATTGTATAAAAGTTTTAATAAGGTGCAGAGCACCGTAATGCTATCTTTTGTTTCATCAAATAACACAGGTTATAAGCTAATAATCAAAGTTTACCTATGCATTTTTCTGAAGAACCTTAATTATTCTATACACTACTTGATTCAATTGTTAAATCCCTGTTTGGTTGCTTATTTATCTTGTTTTATGGTTTTAAAAAATGATACAATGTCTTTAAGTTTTTTAGCTCGTTCATTCAGTTCAACTGATTTGGTCATTAATGTTTCTGCTTGTGAAGCATTTTTTTGTGTGCCGTTGTTCATTTCCTGAATGGCTGATGAGATTTGGTCTATACCAAATTTTTGTTCTGAACTGGCAGCGGATATCTCCTGAACTAATGTAGATGTTTCCTTAATAACAGGAACAAGGTTTTCCAGGTTTGAAGTTGCAACTTCCGAAACCATTAATGCTTTTCTTGATAATTTTTCTATCTCTTCGGCGGCAGATTTACTTTTTTCTGCAAGTTTTTTCACTTCTGATGCCACTACAGAAAATCCTCTTCCTGATTCTCCTGCCCGGGCAGCTTCAACTGCTGCATTAAGTGCCAAAATATTTGTTTGTGTCGCAATAGATTGAATAATCGAAATACGCTCAGCTACTTTGTTCATCGATTCATTCATCCTTTTGGTGGACTCATTACTTTTTTCTACACTTTTAAGTGCTTTATCAGATAGATGTTCTGCTTTTATGGTACTTTCAATGTTTTGATGAATATTTGCAGTCATCTCCTGAATGGCAGATGATACTTCCTCTGTTGATGAAGCCATTTCGGATGTTGATTCAGATAGCGTTTGGGCTTCTTTTTCCAAGTCGTGAGATGAGTTTTCCACTCTGTTGGAGTTTTTACGAATATTCTCTACAACTGTAGTTAGTTTAGATATCATATTTACCAGTGAGTTTTGCATCACATGTAATTCGTCACTTCCTTTATCGCTGTTAATAAGGTTTACATTTAATTCTCCTTTTTCAATTGCGTCGGTTAAAATTGTTGCTTCTTTGACAGGTTTAGTCATTTTATTAATTATAAACCATAACACAATGCCTATCAGCAAGATTCCACTTAATCCCAGAGCTATAGCAATCAAAATTATCTTTGTTGCCTGTTTTTGTAAAACTTCCTCTGGTGCAGTAAGTATTATATACCACGGTGATGTTGCATTACCTATGAATATTGGACTAAAATTAAGCAAAGTTATTCTGTTATTATACATGGCTTTAATACGAAAAGCTTTATGGGACAGTAACTTTTTGCTAATCTGAAACTCTTTTTCCAGTTCTTTAAACTCTTCTGAAAAGTACTTGCCATGTAATTCTTTGTTTTTATAACCGGCAATCATACCTTGTTCTGATACAAGAAATGCTTCACTACCTTCAAAAGGAACAATAGAGGCCAAATATTTGGGAAAAGTAGCCAACGATACATCAATTCCAACTAATCCGACAAATTCTCCATTGTCGAGTATTGGTACGGCCAATGTTGTCTCCAATACCTGATCTTCAACATTTTCAGCATTAGGATTACTTTTCTTTGTATTGTCATATACACACCAATATGGCTCCATCATAGCCTCCTGCTTTGAGTCTTTGATGCGATGATAGCCTGTACGTGTTACTACTCCACCCATATCACGATCTTCAATATCCTTTTTTATCTCTCCATTTTCACGGTAAAAGGAGACAGAATGTCGCCCCGGTTTATCACCCCATTCAGAATCAAGAAAACTATATTCCCAGCAATGCCATACTCCAATGTAATCAGGGTTTTCTTCAGTAACACGTTTAATCATGTTATTATAGATTGTCATTCTTTCTTCTGGTAGAATAGTTTTATAGGATTCAAAACTCTGAGCCAGACCTCGGGCTACTCCCAAATGTGTAGATAGTATTGTTTTTATCTCGCAACTTGCTATTGTAGCTTCTTTTTCAAGTATGTTAAGGTTGTTTTCTTTTGCGATCTTTTGAGAATAATCACCAGCAATGAAAAATATAAGCAAGAGAAAAAAAGAAGTTGGGCCTAAAATATAAATTAATAATTTGTTTCTAATGCTCCATTTGAAGCGGTAATTTTTCATATATTAAATAGTTAAGGTAGTTTGGTTACGTAATTACAAAAATATAAATATTCATATGTATATACGGTATTGTATAGTAAATTGTTATATTTTTTTGATGAAGATTCCCGCCTGCATGATTAACAGCATAATTTTGATTATTTGTTTAATAATGATTTTTAGGAATAATAAATAGCCCAAAAACATTAAATATATTGTGATTGTTTAATTTTATTAACTTTGCCTTATTATAACAGATAAATGAATTTAACTGATCATTTTTTAAAATAAAAAGAGATGAAATTATTAGAAGGAAAAACAGCCATTATTACCGGTGCTGCCAGAGGTATTGGTAAATCTATTGCTATTAAATTTGCATCTGAAGGATGTAATGTTGCATTTACCGATTTGGCTATTAATGAAAGTGCTAAGGAAACAGAAAAAGCACTGCTTGACATGGGAGTAAAAGCTAAAGCATATGCCTCTGATGCTAGTAACTATGACGATACACACAGTGTTGTGGATGAGATTGTTAAAGAGTTTGGTCAGGTTGATATTTTGGTTAATAATGCCGGAATAACTAAAGATACATTATTAATGCGTATGACTGAAGAGCAGTGGGATTTAGTTATAAACGTAAACCTGAAATCTGTTTTTAACTTTACAAAAGCCGTTCAGCGTATTATGCTTAAACAACGTAATGGCTCTATAATTAATATGAGTTCGGTTGTTGGAGTTAGCGGCAATGCAGGACAGGCTAATTACTCTGCTTCAAAAGCCGGTATTATTGGTTTTACAAAATCTATGGCTAAGGAGTTAGGTGCCAGAGGAATTAGAAGTAATGCAATAGCTCCGGGTTTCATTATTACTGAAATGACAGGAAAACTACCTGAAGATGTAAAAAAACAATGGGAAAGTCAAATCCCATTAAAAAGGGGAGGAACACCAGAAGATGTTGCTGATGTCTGTTTGTTCCTTGGTTCTGACTTGTCTGGTTATGTTTCAGGTCAGGTAATTCATGTTTGTGGTGGAATGAATATGTAACAAAAAAAATATTTTATAAAAAAAGGGTGGCTTTTGACCACCCTTTTTTTATTTTTATGGGGAAATATTAAATTTAAAAGTATGAAGAACTTCAATTTTGTTGCATCAACAAAGATATTATTTGGGAAAAACAGAGTAAATGAGCTTGCAGGTGAGATCAAACTGTATGGTAATAAGGTTCTTTTTGCTTATGGAAAGGGGAGTATAAAGCAATCAGGTTTATATGATAATGTTATCACACAATTGAAAAATGCCGATGTTGATTATTATGAGTTGAGCGGAATAAAACCGAATCCGAGACTGGATAGTGTAAATGAAGGAATTAAAATTTGTAGGGAAAATGGTGTTGATTTCATTTTAGCTGTTGGAGGAGGTAGCGTAATTGATTGTTGCAAAGCTATTGCAGCCGGAGTTCCTTACAATGGTGATCCATGGGATTTTACAATTAGAAAAGCTAAAGTTGAGAATCCTATTCCTCTGGGAACTATTCTGACTCTTGCTGCTACAGGAAGTGAAATGAACGGTAATGCTGTTATATCAAGAGATGATACGCAAGAAAAAAGAGCATTAGGAGATGATTCTTTGAGACCAAAATTTTCGATACTGGATCCCACTTTAACCTTTTCTGTTAATAAGTGGCAGACAGCATCTGGTACTGTGGATATTATGAGTCATATCTTTGAACAATATTTCACTCCGGATAAGGGAACATTTTTACAGGATTCAATAGCTGAGAGTATAATAAAAACGTGTGTGAAATATGCACATGTAGCACTTGATAAACCGGATGATTATGAAGCCAGAGCAAATCTTATGTGGGCATCAAGTTTGGCACTGAATGGTTTAACCGGTACCGGTAAGTTGTTTGGCGATTGGGCTACACATGCCATTGAACATGAGGTAAGTGCTATATATGACCTGACACATGGAGCTGGCCTTGCAATCCTGTTTCCTGCCTGGATGGAGTATGTTTTGGATGACAGAAGAGCACCTAAAATAGCTCAAATGGCAAGAAATGTTTTTGAGGTAACCGAAGAGGATAATATTAAAGCAGCTAAGGCCGGTATTGATGCTGTGCGTCAGTTTTTTATAAGTTTAGGAATGCCCTCAAAATTATCAGAGGTTAATATCCCTGATGAGCATTTTGAACATATGGCAAAAAGTGCCTGTATCTTTGGGCCGATTGGGGCGTATAAAAGGTTAGGCCCGGAACAGATAAAAGAGATACTATTACTTGCATTGTAAAAACGCCCTAAAAGGCACGTGAAAAGGTAAAAGTAGAAAGTATAAAGGCAGAAGATTTTTTGTTTTACAATTGATTTGAAAACGGAAAACATACATCGAATAAGTAAATATCAAAAAAATAAAAAAGCAAGTTCTTATTTACTAATTGTATAAGGAATGGTCAGGTTGTTTAAATTTATGATTTTATTGATAGGAGTTACAGGATGTTCCTCTTTTTCTGATGTGCATTTTGAGGTTCTCAGGCCTGCAGGTTATTCTGTTCTTCCTGAAATAAAATCTGTGGTGTTAGTTGATAATTCTAAAGTGTTTCCTGACACATCGGTTAATGTTATTAGAGTTGATGACGAAATAATAAAGGTTGATACAACTAAGGTGAATGATTATACAAAGTTAATATTGAACACCGTAAAAAGTGAATTAGATAACAGATTATTTTTTGATACTGTTTATGTTGATACTATTAAATATAAATCAATCACCAATGGTGATATGATTGATAAACTTACAAATGCACAGATTAAGGACATTTGTGAAAAATTTAGTGTGGATGCCATTGTTTCTCTTGATGCATACAAGTATACTAATAATATATCTGTTAAAAGTTCTGGTGATTCTGAGTATTTCTCTGCGTACGATGCTTCTGCAATAAACTATTGGAGAATTTATAATTGTTCTGATATGTCTGTGTTGAATACCCATCTTCAGAAGGATACTATATTTTGGAATGGTTTCGGATTTTCTATAAACAGTTCATTAGGTACATTTATTCAGTTCGACAAGGCGACTAAAGAGATAGGTTTATATCTTTCATATAAGATGGTTGATTATTTGGCTCCATATTGGGAAGAGGTTATACGGCGGCTTTATACATCAGGTAATATGCATTTCTTGAATGCAACTGACTGGGTTAATAAAGACAACTGGCAGGAAGCAGAAAAAATATGGAATTATATTTATACAAATGGTTCAAAAAAAGCAAAAATAAAAGCTGCTGTGAATTTGGCTCTTTCGTTGGAAAGAAGAGGAGAGATTAATGAAGCTACAAATTGGACTTCTAAGGCATATACTGTTATGTCAGAAATGAAATCAGAAATGAAAACGAAATTAAAGATGTACGTGATTAATTATTACAAGGATCTTTTAAAACGAAAAAAAGAGTATATAAAACTTGTTGAACAGTTGGGTATGGATTAAATGGGTTTAGGGTTTAAGGTTTAAGGTTCAGGGTTTAAGGTTTATCGTTGTATAATTATTTTATTTATGACAAGATATAAGTTATTATTAGTGGTTCTTATATTTCTTTTTTTTACTTCATGTGGCAGTGTGACCAAAAGAGAAACAAACGACAGTGTTAATAATTTAGAGTCATTACAGAAATTAAAAGGAGCTATTGTAAGCGGTTACGTTGTTGACATGGATTCTAAGGAGGTGATTGCTTCCTTTAATGAGAACTACCGTATGACACCGGCTTCTTTGTCAAAGATATTTACTTCAGCATCTGCTTTAATTCAATTAGGACAAAATTTTAGATTTAAAACCATTATTGGTATTAGTAATTCAAATGTTAATAACGATGTTTTAAATGGAAACCTTATAATTAGTGGGGGAGGAGACCCAACATTAGGATCGAAATATTTTGAATCAACTTACTACGATTCTGTTTTCAGAAAGATTTTATTAACATTGAAAAACAGAGGAATATCTTCTATATCAGGAGATCTTGTTATTGTATCTGATTATTTCTCACTACCTCGTTATCCTTCAAAGAGATTATGGGAGGATATGTCAAACTATTATGGTGCTCCACCTTCAGGCTTGACATTTTTTGATAACACTTTTGTTGTAACACTTGAATCACCACAAAAGATTGGTGCTTTATGTAAGGTTGTTGATGTTGCTCCGGATTGTGATATAGAATTTGATTGCAGGGTAATAGTCTCTGCTTCACAAAAGGATAGTGCTTATATATATGGTTTCCCTGGATTAAAGAGATGGTATGTTGATGGATCTATCCCGGCCGGAAGGAGAAGTTTCAAAATAAAAGGAGCTGTTCCTCAACCTGAAAAGGTGTTTGGTCGGCAGTTAATGGATTATCTCGAAAAAAGCGGAATGTCAATTACCGGATTGTCTTATAAAACCTCGGCAGAAGCTTCGGGTTTTGAACTAATTGGAGAAATAGATTCACCTCCGTTGAGTTTAATAATTAAAGCACTAAACAAAAAGAGTATAAACCTTTATGCCGATCATCTGTTTTTGATGCAGGCAAAACAGAAAGGCAAAGCCGATTGGAACAGTGCCCGCAAAGTGAGTTCAGCTTTCTGGCAAAAAAGTATCGGACAAAACGATATATATCTTCATGATGGAAGTGGGTTGTCACCATTTAATCATTGCTCACCCATTGATATGGTTAATGTTCTTATGTTCATGTCGAAAAGTGAATTAAGTGATGTATTTAAGAATTCTTTGTCCATATCAGGAATCGATGGAACGCTAAAGAGGATTTGGGCTACATCTGAAACGCAAGGCCGGGTTTTCGGAAAAAGTGGTTATATGAAAGGTGTTTTGGGCTATGCCGGATATCTTACAACAAACAATAACAGAAAGTTTGCTTTTTGTATTATTGTAAACCGTTTTGCCGGTTCTGTTAAGGATGTAAGGAAACTAATTGAGCAGGAGATAACCAAAATCATATTAGAAAATTAAAATGTGAAGTTATTGATGAATTTTGATCATTTTTGAATTAGCTTCTGGTGCACCAATTGTTTTATGACAATTAATATTTAATTTTGGAGAAATTAATGAAAAATTCCAAGAATGAATAATGAGATAATATTACTGAATATTAACGGGGAGGACAGGCCGGGAATAAGTTCTTCATTAATAGATATTTTATCAAAATATGATGTTCAAATATTAGATATTGGTCAGGCTGTAATCCATGATAGTTTGTCGCTTGGTATAATGTTCAGAATACCAAAAAAAATAGAATCATCACCTATTTTAAAGGATCTGTTGTTTAAATCATATGAATTGAATGTCCAGACAAAATTTACTCCGGTAAGTGAAGACGATTATAATGAATGGGTTAATCATCAGGGTAAAAAACGATATATTATTACATTGATATCCAGGCAGACAACAGCATTACAATTGTCGAAACTTACAGAACTAATTTATAAGCAAGGATTAAATATTGATATAATTACCAGACTTTCTGGACGGCATAAACTTAATAATGTTGATGACACTTCAAAGTCGAGTATTCAATTTTCTGTGAGAGGAAATCTTGTAGATGAAGGAGCATTCCGGAAAGAGTTTATGGAGATATCGAAAGTTACAGGAGCTGATATTGCATTTCAGAAGGATAATATTTTCAGACGTAACCGCAGGCTGGTATGTTTCGATATGGACAGCACATTAATTCAAACTGAGGTTATTGATGAACTGGCTAAAAAACATGGTATTGGCGAGAAAGTTAAAGAAATAACTGAAGCTGCTATGCGAGGTGAGATTGACTTTAATGAAAGTTTTGTTCAGCGCGTGGCATTGCTCAAAGGGCTTGATGAAAAAGTATTGGAGGATATTGCCTTTAATTTGCCACTTACGGAAGGAGCTGAAAAACTGTTCAAAACACTTAAGAAATACGGTTTTAAAACAGCCATCCTGTCAGGGGGTTTTACATATTTTGGCAGGTATCTTCAGCATAAGCTTGGTGTTGATTATGTTTTTGCCAATGAGCTTGAGATTGTAAAAGGTAAACTTACGGGAAAACACAAGGGTGATATCGTTAATGGTGAGATGAAAGCAGAAATTCTGAAGAAAATAGCTTTCAAAGAAGATATCCACCTCGAGCAGGTTGTAGCTGTTGGCGACGGTGCCAATGACCTTCCAATGCTAAACCTTGCCGGTTTGGGAATAGCCTTTCATGCAAAACCCAAAGTAAAAGCCAATGCTCAACACTCAATCTCTACAATTGGTTTGGATGTTATTTTGTATCTTATGGGATTCAGGGATAGGGAGATTGAAGATTAACAATCAACAGTTAACAGTTAACAGTAATCAGTAATCAGTAATCAGTTAACATTTTAATAGTCAACAGTTAGCAAATTCGTAATTCGTAATTCCTAATTCGTAATTCCTAACTTCAATCATCTTGTATATCAGATAGCGGTTTAAATCCTTCCCCTAATATTTCAGAAGTATTCATTACAGTAAGGAAAGCATCCGGATCTATTATCTTTATCATTGCCTTGAGGGTATATAACTCCCTTCTTGTGATTACAGTAAAAATTATCTTTTTTTCCTTATTACTATGCATTCCTTCTCCTGACAGATATGTTCCTCCTCTACCTAAAGAAACAAGAATACGTTCTTTGATATCTTCATGTTTATCTGATATTATTATCAAAGCACGCTCATAGTTTATTCCGTCAAGTGTAAGGTCTATTACTTTACCCGTAATGTAAATAGTTATCCATGAATACAGAGGTATTTTCCAGTCTTTAAAAACAATTACTCCTAAGAGAACAATAATGGAGTCGATCGTTATTAAAAGTTGTCCTACAGGAAGTTTAGTGAACTTTGCCATTATCATAGCAATGATATCTGACCCTCCTGATGTAGCTTTTGACCTGAATATTAGTCCAAGACCTAAGCCTATAATAATGCCACCAAATATGCTTGACAGTAATAAATCATCCTGAAGTCCTAAAGGGTCATTCTCTCCGATAAAGAATGTTAAACTATCCATAAAAATAGTTGTCAATATCATTCCAAACACAGTTTTAATTCCAAATCTGGGGCCAAGTATTTTGATTCCAAGTAAAGTAAGCGGTATGTTTAATACTAACCCAAAAGTTCCAACCGGAATAGCAGGAACCAATTCATGAACTACAATACCTATACCATATACACCTCCCGGAACAATGTTGTATGGATTGATAAATAGCACATACCCTAATGCAAGAATAAATGCCCCAATTGAAACCATTGTATAATCAAAAATAATAGTAGTGATTTTCTTTCCGTAAATTTGATTCCTTAAACCTTTCATCTTTAAATATGTTTACAAAATTTATGGCGCAAAAGTAACTATTTAAGTGATATATAGAACATATTTATTGAAATTTGTTATAAAATCAACATATGAATTGGGTAGAGTGTAATAAATATTTAGTATTTTTGATTCTAATTAGTTCAAAATAGAATGAATAACATTATTAAAATTGCTTATTTTCAACAGGATATTATATGGGAAGATACCATAGGAAATATAAGAAAGATTGATATAGCGATAAATGCGCTGAAACCTGGAACCGATTTGTTTATTCTTCCGGAGATGTTTCATGCCGGTTTTACAATGAATCCCGAAAAAGTAGCTGAGGGAATGGATGGGAAGGTTGTTAAATGGATGAAGGATAATGCTATAAAGCATGATCTCACTATTATTGGTAGTGTTATAATTCATGAATATGGGAATTATTTTAACAGACTTTTCGTAGTTAATCCGGATAGTAGTTTTGAGTTTTATGATAAAAGGCATCTGTTCAGTATAGGAGGCGAGGCTGAAATATATAAAGAAGGAGAAAAAAAATTAATAACTGAAGTAAAGGGTTATCGTATTTTTCCATTAATATGTTATGATCTTAGATTCCCGGTTTGGAGCAGGTGCAGAAATAATTATGACCTGTTAATCTATATAGCTAACTGGCCGGAAACCAGACGTGAAGTTTGGAAGACATTATTGAAAGCCCGGGCATTAGAAAATCAGTGCTATGTTATTGGTGTTAACCGGGTAGGCACCGATAATCTTAACTCTTATGCAGGAGACTCTTTGGTAGTTGATGCGAGGGGAGAGGTAATAAGTAGTGCAATAGAAAGGAAAGAGGAAGTTGTATCCGTTAAGCTGGATTTAAGTAAACTTACGGAGTTCAGGAATAAATTTCCTGTATGGAAAGATGCAGATGACTTTAATATACAGGGCATTTTATAGATTAATCCACAGACAAATAGTTAACATAATATATGACTAATGTTTTTCTAAACAATCATTGCATCTAAATTGTTGTATATTTAGTACTTTAATATACGATACAATAGATTATGTAAATACAACAGATATTTTTTTTTAATTATTTATTATATTGAATTATGGAAAGAATTGTGATACAAGTTGAGAATAATAAAGCTGATTTTTTAAAAGAGCTAATTGGATATTTTGACTTTGTCGAAATTATGAAAGTAGAAAACATAGTTGAACCCAGAGTATATCCCGGAGCTAATTTTGAAATCAGACCCAAAAATAAGATTGCTAAGATTGATGAAAACATTAAAGATTCTACTTCTCTTTTTGATGAAGTTCAAAATTCTAATGAGAATTTGGACATTTCAAATGAAAATGAAAAAAATATAAAACAATTAAGAGATGCAATGTCTGTAATAAATAGATTACGGGATAAAAATAGAAAATAGGTTTCTTTTATTAATATCAAGTACTGCAATTCTTAATTTTTTTTTTCTCCTTCTTTATATATTATAACTACATTTTAATTAATCTGAATCTAATGAAATTTATTGCATTATCTCTAATCATTATGGGGGCTTTTGCTTCATGTAATGGAGTGAAAGAAAAAAAAATTCCTGTTCAGGAAATTACTGTCATTAAGGTTGAAAAGAAAGATATTCCGTATTACTCCTTTTTTGTGGGGCAGGTATACGGATTTAAAGATATTCCTATCAGGGCCAGAGTAGATGGTTATCTTGAAGGTATCCACTTCAAGGAGGGTTTTTCAGTTAAAAAAGGTCAGCTTTTGTATAGTATAGATGCCCAACCTTTCGAAGCTGAGGTTGCCGGCCAAAGAAGTAAACTTGCTGAGGCAAAAACATTACTGGCAAATTCTGAAAGTGAATATAACCGGTATAAACCCTTAGTAAAAACAAATGCTGTTAGTAAAAGCGACTATGATGCCGTTTATGCACAGTTTGAAGCATCCAAGGCTTCAGTAGAAGCAGCTGAGGCCAATTTACGCATTGCGCAGATAAAGCTTGGCTATACGAAAATTGAATCACCAATTAGAGGTCTTATAGGAAAAACTCTTGCCAAAGAGGGTGAATATGTTGGCAGAGAACCAAATCCTGTAATACTTAATACTGTTTCGCGTATAGATGAAATTATAGTTGAGTTTTTTATCACAGAGAATCAGTATCTGGGTTTTGCCAGACACATTGGAAATTTGGATTCAATTATAAAAAAAAGAGCATTTAAACAAGATGACAGAATTGATTTGGTTTTGTCTGATGGTACTTTATACAATCATAAAGGACATCTGAATTTTATCGACCGTAATGTTAATAGCAGTACCGGAGCAATTTTACTTCAAGCCTCTTTCCCTAATCCTAAGAGACTTATACGTCCGGGACAATATGCAAAAGTGCGAATAAAAGAGATTGAAGGAGATAAAATAGCTATTCCGCAGCGTTGTGTGAAAGAGTTACAGGGAGAGAATTCGGTATATGTTGTTAACGATAGTAATAAGATTGAATACAGAAAAATCTCTATCGATTACGAATCGGGTGATTACTATGTAATTAAATCAGGTATTAAACCGGGCGAAAGAATTGTGATTGATGCTCTCCAAAAGGTTCGTACAGGGATGGTCATTAATCCTGTAGTGATTGAATTCAAGAGTAAAACCCTTCTTCAATAATCAATAATTATGTCAGATAATAAAGGAAACTTTTTTGTTCATCGTCCTATCGTTGCAATGGTTATTGCCATTGTAATTGTAATTGTTGGGTTTATTTCATTAGGCGGCCTACCCATTGAGCAATATCCCAATCTTACTCCACCTATAGTGCAAGTGAGAGCAAGATATACGGGTGCAAATGCATTAAATGTGGAAAAATCAGTAGCTACGCCTTTAGAACAGGAGATTAATGGTGTTGATAATATGATTTATATGAAATCGACCAACGCCAATGACGGAAGTATGAATATCCAAATCTCATTTGATGTTGGTACAGATCCGGATATGAATACCGTGCTGGCTCAGAACCGGGTTTCTGCTGCTTCTGCTAAATTACCTTCTGTTGTTACAAAATTAGGAGTGACAACAAAGAAATCGTTGCCTAGTACCTTGATGTTAATTACCTTAACATCTGAAGGTGATATTTACAGTCAGGATTTTTTAGGTAATTACGCATTAATTAACATGAGAGATAAGTTGGCCAGAATTAAGGGTATTGGTGAAGTTACAATTCTTGGTGCCTCTGATTACTCTATGCGAATTTGGATTAAGCCTGACAGGCTTGCTCAGATGGGAATTACTGTAACCGAAATACTAAACGCAATTAATGCTCAGAATACAATTGTTCCGGGTGGTAAATTTGGTGCTGAACCGGCTCCTCCCGGTACAGAGTTTACCTATACTGTGAGGATGCCTGAGCGTTTTAACTCACCTGAAACCTTTGGTGAAATTGTTATTCGGACACTGGATAATGGTTCGCAAGTAAAATTAAAAGATGTTGCCACAATCAACCTTGGTGTTGAGTCTTATAGTGCTTATACAAGAATCAATAAGAAAACCTGTTCAATTATAGCCCTATATCAGGCTCCAGGTGCTAATGCAGTAGAGCTTAAGGACAAAGTACTTGAAGAGATGATTAACCTGGAAAAAGATTTTCCGGAGGCTGTTAAATATACTGTTACTATGGATACGGTTGAGCCTATTACAGCCGGAATTAAAGATATTGTAGTTACCTTAATAATTGCTTTGATATTAGTAATTCTTGTGGTATTTATTTTTATTCAGGATTGGCGGGCAACATTGATTCCTACACTTGCCATTCCGGTTTCATTAGTTGGTGCATTCATGTTTTTCCCAATGTTGGGTTTTACTATTAATGTATTGTCGTTACTAGGGCTTGTTTTAGCAATTGGTATAGTGGTTGATGATGCCATTGTTGTTGTTGAAGCTGTTCAGATTAATATGGAAAATGGCATGAATGCTAAAGAAGCAACTCTTGATGCTATGAGAAAAGTTACAGCCCCGGTAATAGCAACAACATTGGTTTTGGTTGCTGTTTTTATTCCTGTAGCCGGGATGGCCGGTATTACCGGACTATTATATCAACAGTTTGCTATTACAATAGTTGTTTCTGTAATTGTTTCTTCAGTAAATGCATTAACATTAAGTCCTGCTTTATGTTCTATTTTACTTAAGAAACCTAAACCTTATAAAGGGCCATTAGGATGGTTCTTTAAGAAGTTTAATAAGGGAATGGATAGGACAACTGTTTCCTATATGAGTTTTACTAATGTAGTTAGTCGAAAATTAAAACGTTCAGCAGTTTTTATAGTGATTCTTACTATTGGAGCTGTATTCTTTGGGAAATTAGTTCCCGGTGGATTTATTCCAGAAGAGGATATGGGTTACTTTTTTGTGAATTATCAGTTGCCTGATGCTGCATCTCTTCAACGTTCTGATGTTGTTGCAAAAAAAGTTGAAGAAATAATGCTTCGTCATCCTGAAATAAAATATGTTACAAATGTAACAGGATATTCAATGCTTTCAGGAGCAATGTCACCTAATACGGGGTTTGCTTTTGCAAGCCTGGTAAATTGGGCCGATAGAGAAAAAACAGCCAGAGAGTTGGTTGATATTATTAATCGTGAATTGGTTGTTGGAATAAAAGAAGCACAGGCATTTGCTTTTGGCCCGCCTGCGATTCCCGGTTTGGGAAATGGTTCGGGCTTTAGTATTATGATACAAGACAGAGCAGGTAAAACGCCTCAATATCTGGCAGAAAATTTAATTAAATTTATACAGGCAGCAAATGCCCGACCGGAAATAGCAAGAGCATTCTCGACTTTTCAGGCAAGTGTGCCTCAGCGTTATATGGATGTAGATAAAGAGAAAGTATTAAAATTGGGTGTTAATCTTAACGATTTATATACTACAGTAGGGGCATTTATGGGTGGTACATATGTAAATGATTTTACACGTTTTGGTAGATTGTACAAAACATATCTTCAGGCCGAACCTAAATACAGAAGTAAGGAATCAGATATTAATAATTTCTTTATTAAAAACAGTAAAGGCGATATGGTTCCATTAGCAACCATCGTTGATATTAAATCTATTTCCGGACCTGAATATACAACAAGATTTAACTTGTACAGGTCGGCTGAGGTTACCGGTGCACCTGGTCCGGGATATACATCTAAAGAAGCAATGGATGCTCTTGAGGAAGTTGCCGGCGAAGTATTACCTGCTGATATGGGCTATTCCTGGAATGCAATGTCGTTTCAAGAGAAAAAAGCATCCGGTTCACTTGGCGCAATTCTTACATTCTCATTACTATTTGTTTTCTTAATTCTTTCAGCTCAGTATGAAAGTTGGTCGTTACCGCTCGGTATATTACTGGGCACACCCTTTGCGATTTTTGGTGCACTGTTAGCCCTGTGGCTTGGTCGTTTAGGAAGTCCTACTTTCGAAAATAATATTTTTGCCCAGGTGTCATTTGTTATGCTGATAGGTATGGCAGCTAAAAATGCTATTCTTATTGTTGAATTTGCGAACGACGAGTTTAAGAAAGGTTTATCTCTGTTTGATGCTGCTATGGGAGCTGCAAAATCGAGGTTTAGACCTATCTTAATGACTGCTTTTTCGTTTATCTTTGGAATATTTCCGCTTGTTGTAGCAACAGGTTCGGGAGCCGAATCACGTAAAGTTATGGGCATGGCACTTCTTGGCGGAATGTCTTTAGCTACGTTGTTAGGAGTATTTATGTATCCTATGTTGTTTGTTGCTATTGGAAAACTATTTGGATATGAAAAAAAGAGAGACCGACTCTTGAAGCAGTCTTCAGTCGACAGTTCACAGTCAGAAAAAAACTAAACTGAAGTATTAAGAGGACTTATGCAACTTTACAAACTTTTAGCTTTATGAACTTTAAACTTTACAAACTCATATACGAATGAAGATAATTAAACTATCAGTTTTTTTTGTTCTTATTATTTCACTGTTAGCGGGGTGTAAGATTGGAAAAAACTATTCAAAAGTTGAGGTTGAAACACCGGAGACGTTTCGATTTCTAAAAGATTCAACAGCAGCCAATACCGAAATACAATGGTGGGATATGTTTCAGGATTCTGTATTGGATACATTGGTGAGTTATGCCTTAGAGAACAACAATGATTTATTGATTGCTGCACAAAATGTTGAACAGGCACGATTAGGAGTTAGTATTCAGAAATCAGCAATGTTGCCAAATTTTGATATGTCAGCCAATGCAGGGAATGGAAATTATACCGGTATTAGACTGAAAGAGACAACCAGTAATTTCTCACTTATCGGTTCTTTAAACTGGGAGATTGATATTTGGGGTAAGTACAGAAGAATGAATGAAGCTGCAAAAGCACAGTTTCTATCAACAACTTATGGCTATCAATTTTTAAAGATATCTCTTATAAGTGCTGTTGCAACTACCTATTTTCGGTTGCTTGAACAACGCGAAATGCTTGAGATTGCTGAGAGTACATTAGAGATTAGGGAAGAGTCATTAGATATAATCAGGCAACGCTTTGATGCCGGAATTGTACCTGAGCTTGATCTTAACTATTCGCAGGTTCAGCGTGAGATAGCAGCTTCTTCAATACCATATTACAAAAGGTTGGCCGCACAAACTGAAAACTACTTATCAATTCTTATTGGTAAACTACCTCAGGTGGTAGAGAGTGGTATCCCTCTTGAGAACATACTTAAAAATCCTGATATTCCGGTAGGGTTGCCTTCTGAATTATTAGAGCGCCGGCCTGATATTTTAAGTGCTGAACAGCAACTTGTAGCCCAAAATGCTTTTATTGGTGCAGCTCAGGCTGACAGATTGCCTTCAATTAGTCTTACCGGTCTGTTTGGAGGTGCCAGTAGTGATCTTAGTACGTTCGTATCAGGTGGTGCAGCATGGAGCATTGGTGCCGGTCTGGTTGGGCCACTGTTTCACTGGAAGGAAAAAAGTAACAGGGTAAAGATTGAACGAAGCAGGTACGAAGCAACTATTCATAGTTATGATAATGTTGTTCTGAATGCTTTTCGTGAAGTTGAGGATGCCCTTATAGCTATAGAAACATTAAAAGAAGAGCAGGAGATTTTTAAGAGAAGAGTTAATGCCTCTGTTAATGCAATGGAACTTTCAGGACAAAGGTATGACAGGGGAGTAGCTAATTATATTGAGTATCTTGAGTCGCAAAGACAAGCTTTTGATTCTCAACTGGAACTAGTCAGGACAAAACAACAACTTCTGTCAGCTTATATCCTATTGTATAAAGCCCTTGGAGGAGGCTGGATTAGTGAAGAAGATACCCCTTAATGTGCTGATGTGTTGATGTGCTGATGTACTGATGGTTTAGGTAGTGATTTATTAATCAACGAATCATCAAATTATCACATTACCATATCATCATTTTTTTCATTTTTCTAATATTTGTCATAAATTATTTAAGAATCATTTTGCAAATTTGTTGTTTGCAAAGTTTTTAATCATTTAAAACTTACACTTTGGCACTAATGAAAGCTTTAGTTAAATCGAAATCTGAAAAAGGAATATGGCTTAAAGAAGTTGAAATACCCAAGGTAGGCCCCAATGATGTGCTTATAAAAATATCAAAAACAGCTATTTGCGGTACAGATCTACACATATATAAATGGGATGAATGGGCTCAGAAAACCATACCTGTAGGATTGACTATCGGACATGAATATGTTGGCCATGTAGCAAAAGTGGGTAGTGAGGTTTTTGAGTTTAAAGAGGGTGACAGAGTTACAGGTGAAGGCCATATTGCCTGTGGGCATTGTCGTAACTGTCGGCGTGGTCGTAAACATATTTGTGAGCGAACGGTTGGTATTGGTGTCAATATTAATGGTGCATTTGCTGAATATGTAAAGGTTCCTTCAACAAATGTCATGAAAATAAATATGTCTATTCCTGATGAGATCGTCGCAATTATGGATCCCTTTGGGAACGCTACTCATACAGCTCTCTCTTTTCCTTTAATTGCTGAAGATGTACTAATTACAGGGGCAGGATTGATTGGAAGTATGGCAGTGGCTGTTGCAAAGTTTGCCGGAGCAAGATATGTGGTTGCTACGGAAACTAACCCGTTTAGGTCTGAATTAGCTAAGAAAATGGGGGCTACAAGAGTAGTTAATCCTTTAAAAGAGAACCTTCGCGATGTAATGGATGAACTGGGGATGATAGGCTTTGATATTGGGCTGGAGTGCTCAGGGGCTCCTGCTGCTTTTAACCAGCTGGTTAACCACATGTATAATTCCGGCAAAATTTCTTTACTTGGTATTTTGCCTTCATCTACTACAGTAGACTGGAACAGGATAATTTTTAAAGGGCTTACGCTTAAAGGTATTTATGGGCGCGAAATGTTTGAGACATGGTATCACATGGAGCAGATGTTAATGTCAGGTATTGATATCTCTCCTATGATTACTCATCGTTTCTCCATAGATAATTTTCAAAAAGGATTTGATGTGATGGAAGAAGGTAACTGTGGTAAAGTTATTTTAAACTGGGAATGAGTTAGTTGAGAGTTTATGAAGTGAAAAGTTGAAAGGAAAACATAAACATCTAAAATCTAATATCTCAAAAGAAGCTCTTTAAAATGGACAGATTTTTAGTAAAAACAAATTGTAAATAATGTTCTGTAAAATCACTATGTTTTATTCAAAAAACAAAATTCAATATACTTTATCCTAATCGAAAAATTACCCCATATTTTAGGGTTATGTTTTGATGACGAAATATCCTATTTATCCTAATTTTAGGTGTCGTATTACCTGAGCTATACGTAATGCAGGGTTTGGATATAATTTGTCATTGTGGCTTTTTTTGCTATTTTTGTTTATTATACAAAAATCAAAAAACATGAAAAAAATAATTCTTTTACTTGTATTGGTTTCTTTTATTTCTCAGGCAGAAGCCCAAAATAAACTAACTAACGAAACAGAACAACAGAAGACAGAACGATTAGCGTGGTGGACACATGACCGTTTTGGAATGTTTATCCACTGGGGGCTGTATGCTCAGGCTGCCCGACACGAATGGGTTAAGAAGCGTGAGCGTATTAGTGACGAGCAGTATCAAAAGTATTTTGATATTTTCAATCCTGATCTGTTTAATCCTACAGAGTGGGTCAGAATGGCAAAAAAAGCCGGAATGAAATATGCCGTCATCACCACAAAGCATCATGAAGGTTTCTGTATGTTCGATTCAAAATATACCGATTATAATGTAACTAATACCCCCTATGGTAAAGATATTATAAAAGAGTGGGTAGATGCTTTCAGGGCTGAAGGATTGAAGATAGGTTTTTACTATTCCATAATTGACTGGCATCATCCTGATTATGTTATTGACAGAGTTCATCCGCAAAGTGCAAATACAGATGAGCAGTATGATGAGCTAAATAAAGGTCGTGATATGAGTATTTACCGTAAATATCTGAAAGATCAGGTTGGTGAGCTTTTATCTAATTACGGTACTGTTGATATCTTATGGCTCGATTATTCATTCCCCGGTAAGCATGGTAAAGGACATGAGGACTGGGATTCGAAAGAGTTACTTAAGATGGTAAGAGAGCTTCAGCCCGGTATTATTATTAACGACAGGCTTGATCTTAAAGAGTATGAAGATGGCTGGGACTTTACTACTCCTGAGCAGTTTAAAGTGCCTGAATGGCCAACTGTAAATGGAAAGAAAGTACCTTGGGAGACTTGTCAGACATTCTCCGGTTCATGGGGATATTACCGTGATGAAGCAACATGGAAAGACACAAAGCAGTTGTTGGTATTACTGATCGAATCGGTTAGTAAAGGAGGAAACCTGCTGTTGAATGTTGGGCCTACAGGTAGAGGATACTTCGATGCCAGGGCCGTGTCAGCTTTAAAGAACATGGGTAAATGGATGAAATATAATGATCGTTCGATTTATGGTTGTACGCAAGCACCCGAAGAGTTTCAGACTCCACCTAACTGTTTGTTAACATACAATCCGGAGCTTAACCGGTTATATATTCATCTTTTGGATTATCCTTTGAAGAATTTTAATTTGCCGGGGTATAAAGGCAAAATTAAATATGCACAATTTCTGCATGATGCATCTGAAATAAAGATAACCAAGCCTCATGGCTACTGGATGAAACAAGAAACAGGCGAGAATGACCTGAACATTAGTCTGCCCGTTGTTAAACCAGATATTGAAATACCGGTTATTGAGTTATTCCTAAAATAAAACAACTTATTAAGATTAATGATTGCAGTAGATGATTTGAATGCTACCAGCGAAATGACTAGATAAGCGAATTTTCTGCCGTTAAAGTTGAAACATTATTGTGTATTAATCGTTTCAATGTTTGAATCGAATTAAATTAATGAGTTATGAAAAGTGTGATTTTTGTTTTAAGTATGTTTATGTTGGGTTTGGTTGGTTGTAATCTTGATAGTAATAATACAGGATCAGGGATGACGAAGTTTAATGTATATTTAACTGATGCTCCCGGAGAATATGAAGAGGTTTTAATAGATATTCAGGAAGTAAAAGTACATGTAGATGTAGATGATAGTACTGGTGGTTGGCAGGATATAGATAATGTGAATGTTGGGGTATATAACTTACTTGACTTCACCAACAATCTTGACACATTACTGGCTTCAGAAGAGTTGCCGGCAGGTTCTATTTCCCAAATGCGATTGGTTTTGGGTGAGAATAACAGAGTTAAAAAAGATGGTGAATACTATGATTTAAAAACCCCTTCGGCTCAGCAATCAGGTCTTAAATTTAATATACATGCTGATTTAGAAGAGGATATAGAGTATGATATATGGATTGATTTTGATGCAAATAAATCAATTGTAGAAACAGGTAACGGCAAATATATTTTAAAGCCTGTTATCAGAACATATACAAAAGCCACAAGCGGAGCTATTGAAGGTGTCGTTAGTCCTTTAGCTGCTCGTCCTTATGTGATGGCAATATCAAGTGGAAGTGATACTGTTAGTACTGTTACAGACAGCATTAACGGATATTTTATGCTTAAAGGTCTATTAGAAGGGGAATACACTGTAAAGTTTGAATTCGATTCAGTATATAAGGAAAAAACTGTTGAGAATGTTTCAGTTTCTTTAGGCGTTGTTACTGATATGGGAACTGTTGAGATCGAGGAAGAGGATTAACAATGGTAAATTATTAATTATCAACTACTAACCACTAACCATTAACCATTAACCATTAACCACATTGAAAATTAACACATTGAAAATTAACACATTGAAAATTAACACATTGAAA
>CBDUZZ010000070.1:0-23484 GCA_965371855.1 uncultured bacterium | reverse complement strand
GGATAAAATTAAAGAGACTTTATCCGTCAATTGACGATTAACTTAACACTAGCATTGTTTGCAAAGTATTAGAGACTGTAAATATCCGGTCTCTATTTTTACCAGATTCACTATATTGGTACAATTCTTTTGGGTACACAGAATTCAACATCCCTAATCGATTATCATTTAATTGTTTTTGTATTTCTGTGCTTATTCCTAGCGATCTATTCATTTTCATAAATGCAAAGATACAAAAGTTATTGTATTATATACACTAAGTTAGTGCCATTACCCTAAGGAGGGGCTGTTTCACACCATATCCACATATTCAGCAATGTACCACCCGTTCTCAGATGATCAAGTTTAGCCATTGTATTAATTACTGCAGCAGGGCTGTTCCTGTCAGCTCCCCGAAACAGGGGTATCCCTTCAGTGATTGGGTTTGAAAAAATGGAGATATAGTCGTATCCTAAAGGATAAAAGATGTATTACAAAGTCAATCGATCCACCACTCATAAAGCCCTTTACCGGACTTATTAAGAGTATTAAAATGTGTAGAATAGGTACACATAACTACATTTATAATCAGACACTGAGTTAAATTATTTTTTACAAAAAGAAAAAAAAGATATACAAATTGTTATATATAGATAATTTTTAGCTTTTTTTGCAAAAAAAAATCATATATGAAAAAGCTATTAGGGTATATATTATCTCCAATTTATATTGCATATTTTTATCTAATGATCGTCATCTTTCATCCAATTATGGCATTTGGAATAAAATTTATAAGCGATAAGTTTAGAAGAAGAACTATTGAAACACTCAACTATTTACTTTTTAAAGGACTTATAATAGTAGGTGTCAGGCCAAAATTTAGTGGTTTCGATAAGATACCGGATAACAGACCCCTAATCGTTGTTTCAAACCACTCCAGCTTATTAGATATTCCACCTCTTGGCTGGGGGTTTAGAAAGTATTATCCAAGATATATTTCAAAAAAAGAGTTAGGTAAGGGTATCCCAAGTATATCACATAACCTTAGATACGGTGGCTCTGCTTTAATTGATCGCAGTAGTGGCTCCCGAGCGATAAAAGAGATTTTAATGGTTGGCAAAGCTATTGAGAAAAATAATTATGCTGTTTCTATCTTTCCTGAAGGCACCCGAAGTAAAAACGGTAAAATGAAAGCGTTTCAGGCCAGTGGCATTAACACTCTTCTTAAAGCTGCTCCATCAGCTGTTATTATTCCGTTTGTAATTGGCGGACACTACGAACTACATAAATATGGAACTTTTCCTCTTAACGTCGGTTCTAAAGTTAATTACTCTGTTCTTGACCCTATCGAACCAAAAGATTTTGAGAAAGCCGACCTTGTACCTTATATTGAAAAACAGATAAGAGAAGCCTTAGGACAGTGATGGATATTGGATTTATGATGTTCGATTTGAGATATTAGAATGTCGGATGTGTCAGAGAGAGAAATTCATTGACAAGTATTAAACATGTGTAAACACATACTAAAATCAGGCAGAGAAGTAGAGCTGAGAATATCGGATGATGGTTCACATACTCTTTTTGTGCCAGAACTCAATGAGCACTACCATTCTGTTTACGGTGCAAGAACAGAATCGATGCATGTTTTTATCAATAATGGGCTTAGTCATATCAAAAAAGAAAACATACATATTCTGGAAGTCGGTTTTGGAACAGGGTTAAATGCTTTATTGGCAGCCTTGCACAAATGCAACAAAACCATTGAATACCATTCGATAGAAAAATATCCTTTAAATACCGAATTGGAAAACATATTGCAATTTTCAACGAATCAGGATAAACAGGAAACTTCGCTCTATCAAAAAATACATAAAGCCCCATGGAACCGGTTAACGGAAATAACTCCCGGTTTCAACCTGCTAAAATGGGAAGCATATCTTTTAACCATTGAATTTTCATCTTCGTACGATCTTGTTTTTTTTGATGCTTTTGCACCCGACATACAGCCGGAGATGTGGAGCAAGGCAGTCTTCAAAAAGATTTATAACGCCATGAATAAAGATGGTGTCCTCACAACCTACTCTGCCAAAGGAGTTGTCAGGCGCACACTACAAAAGGTTGGATTCAGTGTTGAGCGGATTCCCGGCCCACCTCATAAAAGAGAGATGCTAAGAGCGATAAGGTGATATGAGGATTTACGATTTGAGGATTTTTGATTACTTAGTTCATCATTTTTATTGAGTAACTGAGTACCCGACTTCTCAATTACTCAATTTATCAGCTCTTCAGTTCCTCAGCCATTTAACAATTTAACAATACTTTAACTACTTAACATTTTATTATCCGAAAGAATAAATGTATTTTCGCCCCAATTTTAAAATGAATAAAAAAAGAACATGAAAGAAATTAGCTATTCACTAGGAATGAACATTGCATCAAACCTAAAATCTTCAGGTGTTGACACTCTCAACTTCGAAGAATTTAACTCAGGTTTAGAAGCTGTTTTTAATGGTGAAGAAACAAAAATGAATACTCAGGATGCCAATCAACTACTTCAGGAATATTTTTCTGAAATGCAACAAAAACAGCATGGATCAAATATTGAAGCAGGAAAAACATTTCTTACTGAAAACGCAAAAAAAGAGAATATAGTTGAATTGGAGAGTGGACTACAATATGAGATATTGAAAGAGGGAACAGGTGAGAAACCTAAAGCTACAGATCAGGTTAAGTGTCACTATCATGGTATGCTTATTGACGGAACGGTATTCGACAGCTCAGTGGAGCGTGGCGAACCTGCTATTTTTCCTGTTAACGGAGTAATACAAGGATGGGTTGAAGCACTACAACTAATGCCAACAGGTTCGAAATGGAAACTGTTCATCCCCTCAGATATGGCTTATGGTGATAAAGGTGCAGGTCAGTCTATCGCTCCTCACTCTACCCTTATTTTTGATGTGGAACTTCTTGAAATAGTATAAAAACCAACAATTAAATAATATAAATATTAAAAATTATGAAAACATTAAGATCTTTAACAGTAGTTTTAAGCATGATGATAGTATTAGCTTCCTGTAGCCAGGTTCCTAATACCGGTAAATATAAAATGGAGAATCAAGTTGACAGTCTGTCTTATGCATTGGGGTTTTTTGGTGCCAAGCAGGTAAAAAAATCATTTGAGCAGTCACCATTCCAAATTGATTCATCTGAATTTGTGAAAATGGCTAAGATATTTGCTAATGCTGAAATGAGTGAGCAATTTGTTAAAATGATGCAGAACCAATTCGACACATTAAGTCATGATGCTTATTCAAGAGGTTTCCTTAATGAATTTGCATATGGAAAATCCTATTTTGATGAAACATCTGCAGATGTATATTTGCGTAAAGCATACCAGGAAATTAAAGACAAAAAAGAAGAAATAACAAACAAACTGGTAGGTATCAATCTTGAAAAGGGACAGAAATTCCTTGAAGAGAACAAGGCTAATCCAGGAATAAAAACTACTGAATCAGGACTACAATACGAGGTAATTGAAGAAGGTAAAGGAAATAAACCGGGACTAACTGACAGAGTAAAATGTCATTACAAAGGAACACTCATTGACGGAACACAATTTGACAGCTCTTATGACCGTGGAGAACCAACTGCATTCGGAGTTAATGGAGTTATAAAGGGATGGACAGAAGCATTACAGCTAATGCCTGTGGGTTCAAAATGGAAACTATACATCCCTGCTAATCTAGCTTACGGCACACGAGGTTCGCAACCTACAATAGGCCCAAATGAAGCTCTGATATTCGAAATTGAACTTATCGACATTGAGACAAAGAAATAATAAGAAATAACAAATTTCAACAAAAAAGTCATCCGTTAACGGGTGGCTTTTTTTATTTGTTAAAAAGTAATAGTGTTATTTATAATAGGCCACATCTTTAGAGGGTTCTACAATTTGTGGATTAAAATTAATATTCCTCCTGGCTTCATCTTCTGAACTGAAAATACCGGCTCCAGCCATAGCAAACAGAGCTGCACCAAGAACTGTTGTCTCTTTTTGTTCTATCGTTTGAATGGGTTTACCGGTCACGTCAGCACGCAATTGATTCCAGAAAGCATTTTTAGACCCACCGCCAACACATATAATTTTATCTGTTGTAAAACCTCCTGCTTCTTCAAGAGTAATCATTGCATCTTTAAGTCTGTACGATAAACTTTCAAGCATTGCTCTGTAAATCTCACCCCTGGTTGTGTTAAGTGTAATACCGTTTATAGCCCCACCTTCTTTGTGCACGTTATCACGATAAAAAGAAGGATCTACTTTTACCCCATTACTGCCTGCAGGTACTTTCCTGGCATCTGCTATCATTGTTTCGTACAGCTTATCACCCTTCAGTTCCGGATAAAAATTGCTCGAAAACCATTCAAGCACACCTGAACTTAACCAGTTTTGTCCAATATTAAAAATATCCTGTTGAGCATCAAGTTCATTGGTAAGCCCTGCTTTTAGCTGAGCCGGACGAGAACTAAACTGACGGCTTCTAACCATTAATATCTCCCATGTACCTGAACTTAAAACAGGTTGATGTAATTCAGCACCCGATCCAAAAATTGCAAACTGAGTATCGTGGCCGGCCAGAAAGACAGGTGTGCCAACAGGCAGACCTGTATTATCATGCCCTTTTACATTAACCTTACCTGCCATCTTGCCTGCCTCTTCAACAGGCTCAAACAGTGAAGAAGAAACCTCCAGCTTATCAAATATCTTATCTGACCATTTTCGGTTCTTCTGATCTGTAAGCATTGATGTACCCATCATGGCAACATCATTAAACCGCTCACCGGTAAGCATAAACACAAACAGAGACGGGATAAAAAGAAAATTACTTGCATTGTCCAATACATCCGGACGATTCTCTTTTAGCCAGATAAGCTTGTTTATAGTATTAAAAGCATGAGGATAGACACCAGATTCAGCATAAAGCTCTTCAACAGGAAAATACTTATCAATACTCTCCATTATCGGATTAGACCTGTTACACTGCCATGAAATCACAGGGTATAACAACTTACCTGCTTTATCAATGAAAGTACCATCAACACCAAATGTTGTTACTGAAACACCTGCTATCCTCTCTTTATCAACTTTTGCAAGTACACTTCTGCAAGTGGTTGATAACTTATCCCAAATCTCAAAAACATCCCATATCAAACCACCGTTCAGCTTGGTATCCGGTTTGGTATTATTGGGCATCGACTCAGAAGCAAGGATGATACCTTTAGTATCGATAGCAACAGTTCGAACATTTGTTGCCCCACAATCAAAAACAATTATTACGTCTTTGGTACTCATATTCATATTTTTATTAGCAATTCCACAAAACTAATGAATACAACATGAAAACAATAAGCATTCAAAAATATTTTCATGAAAAACATTTAACCTATTAACAAGGTATAGTGTACAAGTTACATTTGCATATCATAAGTTTTTCCGGTAATCAAATGGAGTAGTTCCAATCCATTTCGAAAAAGTAGATGAAAAATGCTGCGATGAATAAAAACCGCATTCAAGTGCAATATCGGTAAGCCTAACAGTAGTCTTTGCAAGAAGCTCTTTCGCTTTCTCAAGCCGAAGAAAAATCAAATAATTAGCCGGAGTATAACCGCTGTATTCTTTAACTATTTGAGTAAGAGTAGTTATTCCAACATTACTTTTTCTCGACATCTCATCCAATGTCCACTTTTTCGAAATATTATCTTTTAAAAATGTCTCAATATTTAAAAACCTTTGTTGATTTTTAAATATCTGTATTTCCCTACTTTGAAACAATCTGACCGTACCAATTAATAATTCTTCAACAAGATTGCATACCCGTTGATAATAACCAAACTCTTTATACATTAATTCCCAATGCAACTCAACAAAAAGTGTCTTTAGTAATTGAGCCTTTATAAGCTTGTGATTTGCGTTTTCAGAAAGCACATTGTAGATTAATTGGTTTTCCGGTTGTTTAAACCTTGACCAATCACCTAAATTAAAATGGCCATCTTTAGAAAACATACTTGGTTTTATAACAATCCAATAGATTTCACCCAAATCAACAACTTCTCGCGGGCTTCCATGTTTCTGCCACGGACAAGTAACAAAACCATTGCCTGGAAAAAGCAAGTAATTCTTATCTCCAACAACCCAATTGTAACGCCCTTTAGTTATATAACAAATCTCAATGCCTTTGTTATAGTGCAATCGCAAAGGTTTTTGTCTAATGTCTTTATACTCCTCGAAACCAAAATCGTTAATAAAATCAAATTCCTTGAGCATACAAGAATCATTCGTATCTTTATCTGTTCTTGAATAGAAAAAATGCATTTTTATAAAATCTTTCAATGCAATGTAATGGTATCTTTTTATTTTACAAAAAGTTTTCTTTGTTAAAGTAATAAAAAAAACATGCAGCTTAGTACAGAATTAGTTTCATTCAAGAAAACATTCGAGAAAGAATTACACGAAAACATTTTATCTTTCTGGATAAAATTTGGAATCGATAAAAACGGAAATGGTTTTTACGGAGCAGTTGATATAAATGGCAATCCTGTTCACGAAGCAGCTAAAACATCGGTGCTGAATGCGCGTATTTTATGGACATTTGCCGAGGCCGCAAAAAATTTCAATAATAAAGAATATGGCAAAGTTGCCGACAGAGCATATAATGTTGTAACCAACAATTTTGCAGACAAAAAATATGGTGGATACTATATGAGTATCGATGCCGGATGCCAACCCCTCGATACTATAAAACATACTTACGCACAGGCATTTGTTTTGTATGCACTCAGTAAATATTACGAACTCCGTCCCTCTTCAAAACTTCTTCGAAAATTAAAAGAGTATTTCATTTTTTTAGAAGAGAAAACAAAAGATCCTGAATTTCCCGGATACACAGAAGCGTTCACACGCGAATGGAAACAATATTCAGAAAACCGTATGGCAGATAATAACGAACCACGCTCCATGAATACACACCTGCACATTTTAGAAGCGTACGCGGCATATTACAAAGTTTCTAAAGACGAGCTGGCAGGAAAACGACTGAAAGAGTTACTCGAACTTTTCATCGATAAAATAATTCGTCCGTCTGGACATCTCGGAATTTTCTTCGACAAGAATTTTAATGAAACAGATTCTTCGAAAGCTATCTGCTCTTTTGGACATGACATTGAGGCATCATGGTTGTTATGGGAAGCTGCCGAGATTTTAGATGGCAAAGAGATTGCTGCGAAGATGAAACAGCTTTCAGTTAAAATGCTCGATGCGGTTGACCGTGTAGGAGTAGATAAAGATGGTGGATTGTTTCTTGAGTCAACCCGATTTGGCAGCCATTTGCGCACAAATAAACACTGGTGGCCGCAAGCCGAAACACTGATTGGTTTTATGAACGGATTTGAGCTAACTTCGGATGCGAAGTATTGGGATAAATTAAAACTCACATGGAGTTTTATCGACCAACATTTAATCGACCATAAAAACGGCGAGTGGTTCGCAAAAGTAAATCGATTGGGAGTACCGTATTTAACCAAGCCAAAAGACGATCCTTCTCCATATTACCGGAACGACTGGAAGATTGATCCGTGGAAAGCTCCCTATCATAACGGTAGAGCTATGATGGAGCTTATTAGGAGAATAGAATCATTAACCAAGAACCAATAAATAAAAAATGAATATGCATAAGCCTAAAAAATTAGTATTAATTCTTCTTATTATCATGAGTTCGGTCACTGCTCAAAATAATAATCAGTTAAAAATTCAAATCCAATTTCTCGATCAAATAAAAGGAAGTTACGAAGGCTACCAATCCAGTGAATGCAAAAACACAATATCTTACCACAGCCTCCGAAACGATATTACTGAAGGAATGCTTACCCGTGCCAACAACGGTTCCATGGCAATTGAATGGCAAACACAAACCATCCCCAATTATTTCAAATCCGATGGAGCTCAATTTGTTTGGCTTGCTGCCATTGACATTACTGATAAAAAAGTAAATTTTAATGTATTTGTAGATGGCATAAAAAGATTCACTATTCCTTCGGGGAATAATACCTCCTGGACTTTAACAAATCCAGATGGAGGAATTCTGAAATATGAAAATTTCGATACCGACCAGCATGGCGACAGTCACGGATATATGACATTGTTCACTCCTAAAAGCTGGTTAAAAACAGGAAAACCTTTAAGTATTAAAATTGTTGGAGAAGCTGCCGATGAAAACACATGGATTATTGTATTCAAAGCCAATGATATTATTTCCTTCCTTGAAAAATCAATTGAAATTCAGGTATGGATGGATATTGTAATCTCTAAAACCAATGGGGTTTATGAGGTATTAATTAAAGCACCTGAACACCTAAGTGGGAAAAAACTTAATTACCATTCGCAAAAACAGAATGGTAATATTTTATTAACAAAAGGTATAGATTGCTCAACTGCTAACTTCAACTTAAACGAAAATGTCAAAAAATATGGATTGATACTTAGTGATAACAATGGCGAATTGTTGTCTGTTCCTAACTTTCAAAAAGATACAGTTATAAAAAAACTCTTGCCCAAAGCCATTTTAATCAATGAGTTTTCCATCAACGACAATACAATGCATGCTAAAAGCTTAAGGATTTATAAACCTAATACTGTGAAAAGCATCCTAAAATTAAGCAACTCAAAACTTAGTAAAGGAAAAATCTATCTAATGAATTCAAGTCATCAGGATATTGCATGGATGGATAGCCCCGAAAAATGTATTTTGATAAGAGACACTATGCTTATTACCCCTTTGATTAAAATGATAAAATCTAATCCCGGTTATCGTTTTGATATTGAAGATGCCCTGATGATAAAAGAATACATTGACAGACATCCTAAACAAAAAGAGACCATTAGGCAATTACTTCAGAAAGGACAAATAGCATGTGGCTCTAATTACACTCAGCCTTACGAAGAGATGTATTCGGGCGAAGCCTTGATTAGGCAGTTTTATTTAGGTAGAAAGTGGTTAAAGGATGAATTTAACTATGATGCCAACACCTATTGGAATGAGGATGTACCGGGAAGAACTTTGCAGATGTCCCAAATTTTGAAAAAATCGGGAGTTGAATATATGATGATTAGCAGGCATAAGAGAGGAGTTTTCAACTGGTTTAGTCCCGATGGTTCTTATGTTACAACATATTCCCCCGGTCATTATATGGATGCCTATACCCCTCTACACAAGAGTTCTTACGAAGCAACCGAATACATTGCCACAAGTGCTATGGATTGGGAATCTTACTATTCTAACTCGTCAGCACAAAACATTATTCCATTATTATCCGATGCTGATATGAGTCCTGCCAAAAAATACGATCACATTACTAAACTATGGAATTCCATTTCAGAATTAACGGATGAGCAAGGAGTAAAAATAGAAATTAACCTGCCATCTATTAATATTGCAACAGCTCACGAGTTTCTTCACGACTTTGTGTTGGCCGCTGATTCATTGCCATCACTAAATGGTGAACGCCCGGCATTATGGCTATACATACATGGCCCGGGGCATCAGAAAGCAATAAAAGCAAGCCGCGAAGGCGACATACTCTTAACTATGGCCGAAAAGTTTGCTACCATTGATGCCTTAACAAGTAAATCTTTTAATAAGTACCCTACTTCTCGTATACAAAAAGCATGGGAAGCAAAAATATACCCTGATCATGGGTGGGGAGGAAAAAACGGACAAATTACTGATGACCTGTTCAGAAGGAAATTTGAATTTGCCCGCACTGAAGCAAAACAAATATTAGAAAATGCTTGCGGCTCACTTGCTTCAAAAATAAAAACCAATCAAAAAAAAGGAATTCCGCTGGTTGTATTCAATAGTCTAAGTTGGAACAGAACAGACAATATTGATTTTGAAATTAGTTTTGATTACAGCATTGCCAAATCGCTTAGTATAACAGACCCCAAGGGAAAGGAGATGCCGACACAATATAAGATAGACAAAACCTATCCTGACGGCAGCATTCAAACAGTAAAAGGGCATTTTATTGCCGAGGATGTCCCGCCCATTGGGTATAAAACATTTTATATTAGACCCTTATCAAAGCATAACGAACATAAAACAAAACCATCGCACGAAAATGATTTTTATAAAATTGAATTCAACAATGGTGGGTTAAAAAGTATTTATGATAAAACACTTGAACAAGAATTGATTGATAACACAAAGTTTTCTGCCGGAGAGGTTTTTACTATGGAATCAAAAGGAAATGGCGCCGGCGAGTTTGCTTCAATTCAGCAGCCTACAATGGAAGACTTCGACCAGACGGGAAATCATGACGGGGAATGGATTCCTACAGAGTCAGGAGAAGTTTTTAGTTCCTGGACAAAGCGCACAAAACTACCCTATACAGTAATTCAACAAAAAATAATCCTTTATCATAAAATTAAAAAAATTGATTTTGAAATTGATTTGTTAAACTGGGAAGGTATATTATACCGTGAATTCAGGATGGCAATACCATTAAAAATGGAAGACGGACAAGTTACCTACGAGGTTCCCTTTGGTGTTGTTGAGGTGGGAAAAGATGAGATGGAAGGTGCGGCAGGAGAAAGATACAATGTACCCGCGAAAGACCTTCATCCACGTGGAATTGAAAACTGGATTGGTGCTTCCAACAAATCATATGGTGTCACACTGAGTTCATCAGTTGCAGTAGCCGATTATATAGACCCAACAGATAATCAAAACCCCAACACCATATTACAAGCGGTACTGCTCGCATCGCGACGAAGTTGCCATGGTGAAGGAAATGAATACCTGCAAACCGGAAATCACCATTTCTCATTCTCACTTATTTCACATCAATCAGGTTGGAAATATGGATTTCATTCAGGCAAACAAGCCAACGAGAAGCTATTAGTTATTGTAAATCCAATGGCTTATGCCAATGCCAATCTCCCTCAGGAAAAGAGTTTTTTTACGGTTGATGCCGACAATGTAATTATCTCAACAATTAAAAAAGCTGAAGATAGCAACGACGTTGTTATTCGATTGGTAAATATGGATGCAACAGATAAAAAGGTGACTTTAAAAAGTTTTAGAGAAATAAAAAGTGCCCGGCTTACCAATTTAATTGAAAAGGAAATAAAACCAATCTTAGTAAATAAAAAAAGTATTCAGGTTGAATTGGGACACCATGCAATTGAAACTATAAAACTAAAATAAGTTGACTTATGAAGAGATTAAACTATCGAATTAAGAACCTCATCTATCTCTTTTTAGTTGGTATGCTAATCTGTTCGTGCAGCCAAAATGTAATAACAATTGACGATAGTAGCGGCGCGTTGAGGCTAACCAATGCTCCGGTTTCAGTTAAAATTAAATTGAATGAGAGTAAAAAAAATGCTGCAAAAAAGGGTCGTCTTGGAATCGTAGAACTTTCAACAAAAAGTAAATCGGTAATACATGTTCAGGTTGAGAATAGTGATAATGGAGGAAAACCTGATGAAAGATTTTCAGAAGAGAGTTGGGACGCATATCACAAACCGGCCTCGCCAACTTATACTTTCAAAGATATCAATAATTAAACCTAAATAAGATGAAAACTAATTCAAACAAATAAACTATGCCAAAAAATTTATATCTCTACACAATTGTTGCCGCTTTGGGTGGTCTGCTTTTTGGATTCGACACCGCAGTTATCAACGGCGCTCTGCCATTTTTTCGCGACCATTTTGAGTTGGACAAAGTGATGGAAGGCTGGGCAATGAGTTCGGCTATCTTCGGGTGTATCGTTGGTGCCATCGGAATTGGTCGCCCGGGTGATAAATACGGAAGAAGATACATGCTGAAAATTACAGCACTCCTGTTTCTGATTTCGGCAATTGGTACCGGAATGGCCACTAACATAACCATGTTTATCATTTTCAGGATAATTGGCGGATTGGCAGTGGGCGGCGCATCCGTACTTTCGCCCATGTACATCTCCGAAATGGCTCCTTCTAAATATCGCGGACGGTTTACAATACTGTTTCAACTCTCGCTGGTAATTGGAATCCTGACAGCATTTGCCACCGACCTTGCCTTAATAAATACGGGGATAAACAATTGGCGCTGGATGTTTATTTCAGAAGCACTTCCGGCAATTCTGTTTCTCACTCTTCTGTTTTTTGTGGGCAGAAGTCCTCGTTGGTTAGTGAAAAAAGGTCTTTTCGAAGAGGCAAAAACAGTTATTGCCAAAACTAATCCGGGCAACGATAATGACAGCATCCTCGATGACATCAAAAACTCCATCGACAACGAAGTTGTCGAGCACATAAAATACCTCTTTAAAAAACCATTTCTCCGTTTAGTAGTTATTGGAGTTTTAATTGGAATGTTTAACCAGTTTACCGGTATTGCCATTGTAATGATTTACTCAAGCGATATCTTCAGAGCTGCCGGATTTGCTACCGAATCTGCAATTTTGCAAACGGTAATTGTGGGTATTACTAATCTTACTTTTACAATAATAGCCATGGCATTTATCGACCGCATTGGCCGAAAACTCATGCTTTTAATGGGTTCGATTACTATGAGTATTTTCCTGGCAGCATTCTCCTATATTTTCCTTTATGATGTTGGAGGATTCTTACCGCTACTTTTTATGATTCTGTTTGTGGCAAGTTTTGCTTTCTCGCAGGGTGCTGTGGTTTGGGTACTTTTTGCCGAGATGTTTCCCAACAACATACGTTCACGCGGTGTTTCTATCGGATCGTTTTCGCATTGGGTATTTTATGCAATGTTGCTTTTCCTCTTTCCGGTTATCAAAAAATCATTCAACGACAACAGTGGGATAGGTTACATTTTTGCATTTTTTGCAGTAGTAACATTCCTCAGTTTCTTTTTCTACAAGAAATATATTGTTGAAACAAAAGGGAAAACATTGGAGGAGTTGGAGAAAGATGTTTTGAAATGATGATAGATGCTGGAGAAACAATAATAAGTTTCAAAGAATAGTATTATGAGTTTTAAAAAACTGGAAATCTGGCAAATTGCAATAGAGGTTGTAATTGATGTACATAAAATGTCGTTAAATAAACTACCTAAATTTTAAATGTTTGAAGAAGGCAATCAAATCAGGAGATCAAGAAACCAAATTCAAAAACCATGAACGGATACGAAAGAATACAAGCAGCTTTAAATAACCAACCAACGGATAAAACTCCTATCATGCTTCATAATTTTATGATGGCAGCAAAAGAATATGGTGTAACAATGGAGCAATATAGAAATGACCCAAAAGTAATTGCAGGTTCATTCATTGCAGCAGTTGATAAATACCAATACGACGGTATTTTGGTTGATATTGATACCGTAACACTGGCAGGAGCTGTGGGTGTACCGGTTGACTTTCCGGCAAACGATCCGGCCAGAACACATCTCGGAAACCTAATTGAAATTGAGGATGTAAAATCGCTTAAAGCAGTAAGTGTTGAAGCATATAAATATATTCAGGTTTGGCTGGAAGCAGTACGATTAATAAAGGATTATTTTAAAGATGAGATATATGTACGTGGTAATTGCGACCAGGCATCGTTTTCACTGGCAGGTATGATGCGTGGTATGCAAAACTGGATGCTTGACCTGATGATGGCAGATGAAAACCTGATTTTTGAGTTGCTCGAATACTGCACTGAAGCAACCAGCCAGTTTATAAAATTAATGGCTCAAACAGGATGCGATATGGTTTCAAATGGTGATAGCACAGCCGGTCCGGCAATGATCTCCGCAGAGATGTATGAGAAATTTGCACTTCCTTACGAAAAAATAATTGTTGATGTTGCACATCGAGCAGGAGTATCTTATACTCTGCATATTTGTGGAAATACTGATATCATTCTTCCCCTGATGCTTCAAACCGGGGCAGATGCCTTCGAGCTGGATTATGAAACAGATATACATAAAATCTTTGATTACTATAAAAATTCTGCAACATTTATCGGAAACATTGACCCCAGTGGAGTTATCGCATTAGGTACAGTAGATGAGGTTAGGGGTAAAACACTGGAGTTATTGAATATATATAAAAATTCAAACAGGTTTATTTTGAATGCCGGCTGTGCAATACCGGCAGAAACACCATCAGAAAATATTAAAGCTATGATTGAAGTAGCAAGAAACTATCAAACTAATTAAACAGCTTTAACAAAAAATTAAGGCTCATCCGAATAATGCATAGTTGTCTTAATATTTCGGTACTCTGTACCTTATAAACCGTATTTAATTACTATTTCTACAAAGATTTTGGCGGCTCTGCCGCTATATTTATCAGGTGCAGAGCACCTCAAACATTTGTAGAGATATTGTATAAAAGTTTTAATAAGGTGCAGAGCACCGTAATGCTATCTTTTGTTTCATCAAATAACACAGGTTATAAGCCAATAATCAAAGTTTACCTATGCATTTTTCTGAAGAACCAAAATTAAAGGTGCGGAGTGATACAGGAGATTATTGGTTACCCCAATTCTTTACTTCCAAAAGACATAGGCAACAAATCAGCAGAACTGTTTATTTTATAAGTTTCATTCCCCCCTCCAAGTATTACTGAAAGAGGTGAATCCTGCTGGTCTTCATACTCTATCAATACTTGTCTGCAAGCTCCACATGGTGCGGTAGGTGTATTTACAATCTCATCATCTTTAAGTGCAATCACTGCCAGTTGTTTTAGTGCTATATCGGGATATTTAGCCTTGGCATAGAAAACAGCAACCCTCTCGGCGCATAATCCTGACGGATAAGCTGCATTCTCCTGGTTACTACCGGTGAATATCTCGCCATTCTCCAATAAAACGGCAGCTCCAACTTTAAAACCCGAATAAGGAGCATGAGCACTTCTGGCTGCATTAGTTGCCTTATTTATAAGATCCTGCATTTCAACAGGTAATTCATTCTTGCTTTCGTAAATATCAACTGAAAATGAAACATTCTTCTTTTTCATAACCTCCCTATTTGCATTTATTTCAAAAATACAATAATGTTTAATACTATTCTAATTCTTTAATATTTCTATTTTTTTATCTTTGCCCCTATTGTTGAAACAAAGAAAAATGAAGTGTTAATGAAGCGTATTTTAAGTGTAAGTTTATTATTGTCCCTTTCTTTTATGGTAATATCCGGTAAAACCACCGGTAAATTAACCGTGGAAGAGTATGTTAACAAATATCAAGACCTTGCCGTAAAAGAGATGAAGCGTACGGGTATCCCGGCAAGTATAACTATGGCTCAGGCACTTTTAGAATCCGGAACAGGAAACAGTACTTTAGCCCGTAAATCAAACAACCATTTCGGAATAAAATGTCATAACGACTGGAAGGGCAAGAAAGTATACCACGATGATGACAAACGCCATGAGTGTTTCAGGGCTTACAAAGCAGTTTATGATTCTTATATTGACCACAGTAAATTTTTAGTTAGCAAAAGCAGATATGCAAGTCTATTTAAACTGAAAACAACCGATTACAAAGGCTGGGCTCATGGATTAAAAAAAGCCGGTTACGCAACAGATCCACGTTATGCACATCGGCTGATAAAACTTATTGAAAATTATAAATTATATGAACTGGATAGCAAAGTCAAAAAAGGCAAATATTCGTATGAAAGTGAGACCGAAAGCTCAAAAAATAGGGTTGATAATTTTGTGATTAACCCTTATAGTACACATGAGGTGAAATATAACAATAATGTAAAATACATTGATATTGAGGATGGAGATACTTTTGAAAGTATATCTGAAGAGTTTGACCTTAGACCATGGGAACTGTATCACTACAATGACATTCCTGAGAATACTAACCTGGATAACTTCAAACATCTGTACATAGAGTCTAAAAGAAATAAAGCACACAGAGATAAAGAATATCACAGAGTGAAAGAAGGAGAAACATTACAAAGGATATCACATAAATATGGCATTAAACTAAAGAGAATTCTTAAATATAACAGTCTGGAAGATGGTGATAAGGTAAAACCAGGTACTAAACTTTATCTGAGGCGTAAGAAAAAGTGATGATTTGTTGATTTGTTTACTTGATGATATTCAGAAAAACGGGCATTCTAAAAAGCATTGGTATTCTTGCTTTTTCTTACCATTTATACCAATACGCTCCCCGGCACTTCTCCAAAATGCATGGAGAAGAAATGAATTGAGTAAATAATAAATTATGGTTATCCGTATTACTACCTAAACATGACAAATAGCTCTAAATATCAATTCGTTAACCCCGACCCTATAGGGAGCGAATTGATTGTCACTGCTCCCTATAGGGTCGGGGTTAACAGGGAAAATCAATTTGCGGATTAGGCAACGATCCGGGTAGTCATTTAATAAATTAAATGATTTACCCACAAAATTCGACACAGTGAAGCATTAAACGACCCGGGTAATAGTTTTGACATCAAACCCTCTCAAAAAATCGGCAACAGACATCTGTTTTTTTCCTGCTACTTGAAGCCTTTTAATACTTATGCAACCTGAACCGGTGCCTATCTTCAAATAGTTTTTTCCATCTGAATCTGTTTCACCCGGAGACAAGAGTTCCTCAGTCAGAAGCTCAGACTCGTACACTTTTACCGGAATACTCTTCCCATCAGCCAACTCGACCTCTGTCCAGGAAGCAGGATAGGGTGACAGCCCACGAATCTTATTATGAACAACACCTGCCGGCAGTGTCCAATCAATGCGACAATCATTTTTAAAAATCTTAGGTGCTGATTTTAATTGCTCACTGTTTTTGACCTGCTCTTGGGGTATTTCATCTGTTTTACCTTCAGCAATAAAATTTACAGTTTTCAATACCAGTTTGGCACCGGTTACCATAAGTCTGTCGTGAATAACTCCGGCATTATCATTCGGCCCTATCTTAACCTTCTCCTGCAGTATTATGTTGCCTGTATCAATCTCATGCTGAAGAAAGAAAGTTGTTACTCCTGTTTCCTTCTCCCCGTTAATCACAGCCCAATTAATAGGTGCAGCACCCCTGTATTGAGGCAACAGCGATGCATGAAGATTAAAAGTACCCATCAGTGGCATATTCCATACTGCTTCGGGTAACATCCTAAAAGCAACAATTATCTGTAGATCTGCCTTTAACGATTTCAGCTCGTCTAAAAAAAAAGAGTCTTTAAGATTCGTTGGTTGCAGTATGTGGAGGTCTTGTGATTCAGCGTAAACTTTAACAGACGACTTCCTGATTTTTTGTCCACGACCTGCAGGTTTATCCGGGGCGGTTATTACACCAACAATATTAAAATTATTATCTACAAGCATTTTTAAGCTCTCCACAGCAAAATCAGGAGTGCCCATAAATATTATTCGTAACTTCTCTTTTAATGACTTAGGCTTATAGGAATCATCGATATAATTCATAAAATAATTTTTGTAAAGATAACCGAAAATGGTTACATACCCATAATCAGAGAACCGACATCTGGTTAAAATCAGAGCTAAATATTATTTTGAGGAGTTGGCTTCAATTAATTACTCTTTTACCTTGTACCTTGTACCTTGTACCTTGTACCTTTTACCTTGTACCTTTTACCTTGTACTCATCTCCTATCCCCAAATTCACTTCTCATTGATATGCTTCATAAACTGAAAACGCAGATAGCCTGCAGGGTTAGATATGTTTGACTGACTTAGTTTTCCACGGAACTGATCCAGTGTCTTAAAATTGTTATTATCCATCCACTGTCTCAGGATAAAGATGATTCTCAGTCAACATTTTATTCATATCTTTTTCTAACTCAATAACTATCTCTTCCTCAAACAAAGATTTTAGAACTACTGCCCCCACTCCATTATCAGCCAAAGCTTTAATGTTGTCAACTGAATTTGTTAAACTGGAGCTTGCTGCAATTATTGGTGACTTAAGAGAAATTCCCATGTAAGTTGTTGATATATCTGACATTTTTTTATGTATTTAATGATTCAGTTTCCTAAATTTACAACATATTTATAATCAAAACACATTAAATAATGGAATTGTTTCAAAATGGTTTTAATAAGGTTAAACAAATCACAGCTATTGGCTTGATGTCAGGAACATCGCTGGACGGATTGGATATAGCCTTATGCCGCTTCTACAAAGAAGATTTATGGAAATTTGAAATAATTCATGCAACAACAATAAAATATGACAACGTCCTGATAAAACGGCTCCAGTCAGCAGGCTCTCTTTCTGCGTATAGATTCATTGAGCTTCATCGTGAATACGGTAAATGGACAGGAGAACAAGTTAACAGATTCCTGAAATCTCAAAACGCTAAAGTTGATATTATTGCTTCACACGGTCACACTATATTTCACGAACCTGAAAAAAAAATTAATTTCCAAATAGGAGATGGGGCTATTATTGCAGCAACTACAGGCATCACAACCATATCGGACTTCAGGTCTCTCGACATCGTTATGGGTGGACAGGGTGCTCCGTTAATACCTATAGTGGATCGCGACCTGTTTGGTGAATATGATGCATGCATAAATATTGGTGGATTTGCAAATATCTCACTTGACATAGGAAAAGAAAGAAAAGCCTGGGATATTTGTCCCGTAAATACTGTACTTAACAAGTTGGCACGCTCATTCGGGATGGATTATGACAAAGGTGGTGACAAGGGCCGGTCGGGAAAGCTTATAGATAAATTACTTGAAGAATTGGAAAGATTAGACTATTACAAACTTACTCCTCCAAAATCATTAGGAACAGAGTGGCTGGATAATAAAGTATGGCCCTTGATTGACAAATACGCAAACCACAAAACAGAGAGTATTATGGCGACTTTTTATAAGCATGTGGCAAACCGTATCAGTTCAGACCTGAATAGTCATAACGTAAACAAAGCTCTTTTTACAGGAGGCGGGGTAAAAAACAGTTATCTTATATCATTAATTAAAAATAAATTTCATAAAGAATTAATAATACCTGATAACACCATTGTTGATTTCAAAGAAGCTGTTGGCTTTGCATACTTAGGAGTTCTAAGAATTCTTGAAATGCCCAATTGTCTCTCATCAGTTACAGGAGCAAAACAAGATAGCAGCTCAGGAATTGTACATCTTATCTAAATTGTTGAGAATTTGAAGATTTGATTAACTGATGAATCGATTACTCGATTAATCAGTTAATCAATAATGGAACTATTTATTCCCACTACTCTAAAAAAACTATCACTACCCTTTCTTTTTATCATAATTAAAGAACTGTAATTTATGCCCCATTCTCTCATGTTTAGTTTTCATATAAAACTCATTATAAGGATTTGGTTCAATCTCAATGGGTATTATCTCAGTAATTTCAAGACCATATCCTTCAAGACCAATTCTTTTAACCGGGTTATTAGTCATTAGCCTCATCTTTTTAACACCCAGCTCCCTTAATATCTGAGCACCTACTCCATAATCTCTTTCATCAGCATCAAACCCTAACTTTTCGTTAGCTTCAACAGTATCAAGCCCCTCTTCCTGAAGCTTGTAAGCTTTAATTTTATTCATCAAACCTATACCCCGTCCTTCCTGATTCATATAAACGATAACACCCTTACCCTCTTTCTCTATCGACTCCATAGCAAAATGAAGCTGATCACCACATTCACATCTTAATGAACCAAATATATCTCCGGTTATACAGCTTGAATGCACCCGAACTAAAACAGATTCATCTTCGGTCCACTCTCCTTTTAAAAGTGCCATATGCTCCAACCCGTTTGATTTCTGTTTGAAAGGAATAAACCTGAAATGACCGTGCTCAGTAGGAAGGTTCACTTCTACACCTTTAATAATCAAACTCTCTTTCTTCAACCTATAAGCAATAAGGTCTTTGATAGTAACAATCTTAAGATTAATTTTTTTTGCAATTTTCATCAGTTCAGGCAGCCGTGCCATCGAACCATCATCATTCATTATCTCAACCAAAACACCTGCCGGATACAATCCTGCCAAACGAGCCATATCAACGGCAGCCTCGGTATGACCGGCACGCCGCAATACTCCACGAGTTTTGGCTTTTAAGGGAAATATATGACCGGGACGCCCAAGTTCTTCAGGTGTAGTAGCTGATTCGCATAGAGACTTAATTGTTTTAGATCTGTCGGAAGCAGAGATTCCAGTAGTGCAACCATGCCCAAGCAGATCAACCGAAACGGTAAACGGAGTGGCATGCATACTTGTATTTTTTCCCACCATAAGTTCCAGCTCTAACTCGTCACAGCGCTGCTCGGTTAATGGTGTACAAATGAGTCCTCGTCCGTTCTTAGCCATAAAATTCACCTTCTCAGGTGTAACAAGTTCAGCTGCAGCAATGAAATCACCTTCATTTTCACGATCTTCATCATCCACAACAATTATCAATTCCCCATTACGAATAGCTTCAATAGCTTCGTCAATTGTATTTAGTTTGATTTCCTGATCTTTCGACATATAATAGTAGTTTATCTAATCCTTAATAAATAAAGAATTACAAAATTAGTTAAAAAAAGCATGCAGAACTTATGAAATTAGATAGTAAATTTAATTTTCTTCTAAATCCTTTTTGTTTAGTTTTAAAAGCTTTTTGAAGAATATTATGTAAGCATCTGAACTAAGTAAAGTTGAGTCTGTAGCTGACTTATAAGTAAGAAAAATACCTATTGGCCATAATATGAATGAAGACAACCACATTCCCTGCCATACATGCCATATTGCTTCACGTGCCATTTTCTGTCCAAAAGTATCGATAATATAATACACTATAAAGAACAGAATTGAAACAACAACAGGCATTCCCAACCCACCTTTACGGATAATTGCCCCAAGTGGTGCCCCTATAAAAAAGAATATAAAACATGCAAAAGAAAGCGTAAATTTCTTGTGTCTTTCCATTTGATAACGAATAATCCTTCTATCATCTGTATTAATTGTTCTGAACTGATTATCTATAACTTGTTTGTTCTCACGAGCTCTTCTCAGTGATGATTCAAGAACCAATACTTTCCGGTCATATCTCATGTTACGATACAGGCTATCAATACTTAGCGTTTCCGAAATAGAATCTATAACTCTCAATTCCATATCATTTTTCTTGCGATAGGCGTACCTTGCCTTAGAAAAATTAAATCCTTCAGTCTGTTTTAATAAACCATCAATCTTTTTTTTCCGTTCCCTAAACAAAGAATCCTCGTCAGTCTCTAATTGCTTAAGATTTTTCATTTTGTAGTTACTCTTAAACCGGCCTTCATCCCTCCTTGAAAAGCTGTATCCGTCCATTTCTTTCGTAACAACTTCTTTAGAAAATTTATCGATTCTGAACATTTGTTTATCTCGATCACGCAATCTGCCTTTTTTATCATTAACTTTTTCATCATACCTGATGCCGTTCAGTAATTCTAATGTAAGATAGCGTTTGTCATCAGAAAACTCGAGAGTACCGGAATCTGCAATCGTAACATTGCTGTTGCGGTTTGATCTGTCACTATGATCATAAATCATTAAACCATACAACATATTGCTGGTTTTATTTTTTTCTTGAATTTTAATGCTGATATCTTCTATACCGTTATAAAATATCTTCTCTTTTATATCAAATTCCGGCTTTGCCATTCTTACATCCCAAAACAGAGAATAAAATTTGAGGTTAGCCACAGGAAGCATATTATTAGAGAACCAAAAAGCACCAACAGAAATTAAGATGATTAAAATAATCAAAGGCATCATTATTTTTTGCAAAGAAATTCCGGCAGACTTTATTGCTATCAACTCATAGTTCTCTCCCATATTCCCAAAAGTCATTAAAGAAGATAACAGAATTGCTAATGGAAGTGCCATGGGTATGACTTGTACTGAAGCATAAAACATTAACTCTGCCAACACAGACATCTCAAGCCCTTTACCAACCATCTCATCAACATATTGCCACAAAAATTGCATTACTAAAATAAATAATGCAATAAAAAATGTCATTATGAGTGGTCCTGCATAACTTTTCAGTATAAAAACATGTAGTTTCTTCAATTTAAGATACTTTCTAAAATGGTTCTAATACTTTTTAAAACCATTAATTAAAGTGCAAAGGTAAAAATTATAGAGTAAATAAATTATATATAACTATGCACCAAGTATATGCTTTAACGACTCCACTTGCTGGGTCCATAGTTCAATAGCATCTTCTTTTTCATCAGGTTCAGCAAAATCAATTACCATCAAAGCAGTATCACTTGTTAGTTCGTCAACATTGATACGAAACTCAAAATATGTATCCGGGTCATCATCATCGAGCCAATGATACCTTACCATCTTGTTTTCTTTACGAAGAACCTGTTCTGCCTCTTGACTCGAACCATCCCAGATAAAAGTATACACTTTTCCGTTAAGGTTAACATCATCGGCAAACCATTCTGCAAGCCCACTGGGCGAACTTAAACGATTAAACAAAATAGTTGGAGAAATATTTATTGTAAATTCTATTTCAAATTTTTCTTTTGACATAATCTAACAGATTTAAAATTTCATGGATACAATATAACAGAATTATTGTAATAATGAAACTTGTATTAGTAAATAACTAAAATGATTTCCTAATTATCTCCTTATATTTATCATGCAACATCTGCAGCTCATCAATTGTAATTGTTTTTGAATAAATACGAATTAAATCCAGAATATCAGAACCATATAATACACCTAATGCTGCGTCAAAAGCAGGAAGACTAATGTTATTTCTTACCTGAATGGTTGTTTTTTTAAAATACCCCCAGGAAAGTTGCCTGTCAATTTTCAGATAGTACATATCCTGTTCTTCATCTTTTAAAATTTCATCCGTTACACGACTAACTTTAAATATCTTTTTTACTTGAATTACTGCAACACCTTCAATGCGTTTCAATTTTGCAAACAAAATACCATAATCAATATAACTCTCCTGAATCTCGGCAATATCCTCTACCCCTTTCATATTACGCACTCTAATAGCATTATAACCATTATTATAAATGTTTATAGAAGCAGGTGAACCTTCAAACTCTATACCCGTTCCTTTCTTTATTTCGTATGTAATACGTAATATTTCTTCTGTGGAATGCTTCTTACCGGTTATCAAGAAAATCGTATCAGGTTTTTCTTGTGACGTAAAATTTGCACCATAATACCCCGGGAAAGAGCCAAGATTCTCAAGAACAAAAGTATTGGGAAGAATACCTTTTTCTATTGTTACGACCTGCTCTTCTTTAATTATACTTCCGAATGTTTCCAACATGATGGCCTAACTTTATATTAAAATAGAATTTACTAAAAAGGGTAAGATAAGAAATTCTTGACTTATTTTCAATAATAATAAGAAACGTTTCTTTTTTATACAAAAAAAGGGAACAGAATTTCTTCTGTTCCCTTTTGTACCGAGAGGGCGACTTGAACGCCCGACCTCAGGATTATGAATCCTGCGCTCTAACCAGCTGAGCTACCTCG
>CBDUZZ010000069.1:0-23497 GCA_965371855.1 uncultured bacterium | reverse complement strand
CCAGCCTTGTGCTTCGCTCGACCAGCCTTGTGCTTCGCTCGACCAGCTTTGTGCTTCGCTCGACCAGCCTTGTGCTTCGCTCGACCAGCCTTGTGCTTCGCTCGACCAGCTTTGTGCTACGCTCTGTTAATTTTAACAACACAGAATCGATTTTCCCCAAATTTGACCAGCATGAGTAATGCTTACTGAGCGAAGCCGAAATCAGCATACTGAGCGAAGCCGAAGTAAGCAGTTGAATAATATATTATCCAAAAATCTACTTGACAATTTATTTTTTCTAAGGTATATTAGATGCCATGAAAGGGTACATGTACATATTAAAATGTGCTGACGGTAGTTATTATACAGGCAGTACAAAAAATTTGGAACGTCGTTTGGTACAGCATCAATCAGGGAAAGGAGCAAATCATACAAGAAAGCATCTACCTGTTGAACTGGTTTATAACGAAGAGTATCCACGGATTGACACTGCATTTTATCGTGAAAAGCAAATACAGGGTTGGAGTCATAAGAAAAAAGAAGCTCTGATAAATGGGGAGTATGATAAGCTGAAGAAACTTGCTGAATGCCAGAATAGTTCCCATTATAAAAACTTCTCCGCTGGTCTCGACTACGCTCGACCAGCGGAGGCTGAGTAAAATAATTTGGCAGTGCATTACAGTGGCTACGCTCGACCAGCGGAGGCTGAGTAGAGCATTTTGACAACTATTGCTATACCTTCAGAGCTTCCTGAGCGCAGCCGAAGTAAGCTTTAATCTACAGCAACAACTTCAATTATCTGCGGCACAGCTCTTTTAACCGCAACTTCAACGCCACCTTTTAATGTTTGTATGCTCATAGGGCAACCGTAACAGGCACCCTGAAGTTTAACCTTAACAATATTGTCCTCCGAAACTTCAATAAGTGTGATGTCTCCACCATCAGCTTGCAGGTATGGCCTTATCTCGTTAAGCGCTGCTTCTACCTCCTGATATACTGTGCTTTTCTCTTCTTCCATAGCTATTGAGTTTTTATTTCGACAATCTTTGTTTCCGGTAGTTTTTGATTTCTTTCATCAATACTCTTTACTACCTTATCGGCTAAATCAATAAATGCTTTTCCAACAATGGAGTCTTCATTCAATGCTATCGGCTCACCATTATCACCTGCTTCACGAATGCTTTGCACAATTGGTAACTGGCCTAACAATGGTATGTCTAATTTCTCAGCAAGTGTTTTACCTCCGTCTTTTCCAAAAATGTAGTATTTATTTTCAGGTAGTTCGGCAGGAGTAAACCATGCCATGTTTTCTACCAGCCCCAATACCGGCACATTGATACTTTTTCCGCGGAACATGCTTACTCCTTTTATGGCATCGGCAAGTGCAACATCCTGAGGTGTTGTAACAATTACTACACCTGTTACCGATAGTGTTTGAACCAGTGTAAGGTGAATGTCACTTGTTCCGGGAGGCAGGTCAATAAGCATATAATCCAATTCACCCCAGTTGCCATCGTTAATCAATTGCTTGAGTGCGTTTGTTGCCATGGCTCCTCTCCACACTAAGGCATCATCCGGATTGATGAAATAACCAATACTTAACAGTTTAACACCATATTTCTCAACAGGATTAATGATGTCTTTGCCATTAATTTTTTCAAGGAAAGGACGTGTTCCTTCTGTTTTGAACATTTTTGGCATCGACGGGCCATAAATATCGGCGTCAATCAGGCCTACTGAATAACCTGCCTTGGCCAGAGCTACAGCAAGATTTGCTGTTATTGTTGATTTTCCAACTCCGCCTTTTCCTGATGCCACGGCAATAATGTTTTTAACATCCGCCAGTGGTTTAACAGGTGTGGCAATAGGTCTTGGTTTTACTTTTACATAGATGTTTCTTTCAATCTCAGCATCTTCACCAACATAGGTTTTGATGGCTTGTACACAAGCTTTCTTGATTGGGCCGACCATTGGGTCGTTGGCTCTATCGAACAAGAGACTGAAACTTATGCGTTTGCCTTCAATTCTAATGTCATCTTCAACCATGTTGAGTTCGACAATATCTTTTCCTTTTCCCGGATGCTTAACATGTTTTAGTGCATCCAATATTAAAGCCGGATAGTAACTCATTGCTTATATTTATTTAAACTATTTAAAAATTAGGACAAAGATATAAAAAAAAGCTTTCAGAAAGAAAGCTTTTAATGTAAACCGCGAGATTAAAGAATTAACCAATCAATGTTTTATAATCTTCAGCAGAAAGCAGACTGTCAACTTCTGAGGTATCACTTAATTTAATTTTGACCATCCAACCACCTTCGTAAGGATCCTGATTAACTAGTTCAGGATTATCTTCAAGGTCTGGATTCACCGCAATAATTTCACCCGACACAGGCATATACAAGTCAGATACTGTTTTTACGGCTTCAATAGTACCAAATACCTCTTCTTTATCTAAGGTTTCACCTTCAGTTTCAATTTCAATAAAAACAATATCACCCAATTCACTTTGGGCAAAGTCAGTGATTCCGATAGTCACAACATCACCATCAACAAGAACCCACTCATGATCTTTTGTATACTTCAAATTTTCAGGAATATTCATGATTGTAGTTTTTTAAATTTATAATAATTCAAAAGTAAAGAAAATCTGTTAAAAATGCTTGAATTAATTGAAATCCTTTCCCGTATTTTTTATTCCTTTAGCCGTCATGCAATTATAATTACCCTGTCAGCGGTCTTGACCCCTGACAGCGGTGTTTTTGAAAAGTCGCAAACAAATTGTGTGTGCACCACTGACAGAGTCTGCGACTGCTGTCAGGGTATCCCTACTATGTTCCCTTCTCCTTTAGAGGCACTAAGTAGAAGTTACTGAGTAAGTGTAAATCTGAAACTCACACCGTAATTAGAGTTTGTGATTGGGAATGTGGTGGAGATGTATGGTTTGCTAATGTTTGTATCGTAAAACAGTTGCATGTTAAAACGGCTGCTTAAAGCATAGTCGGCCATTACTTTCACCGTTGTAACTCTCATACCGGCAGTAAGCTGATTCACCTGCTCCTGAATACGGCGGATTATTGATACATTATCACGAATAGAAAAGTCAACACGTAAGTTCAGGTCACTGGTTGTCTTTTTATTTTTCAGAATCATGGTCATTTTATCGAAACGATATCCAAGACCTATAACATATTCTTCGTTATAATTCTCAATCAATTGGTTGTTTGACAGACTCAGGCTTAGAGCACGTGATTTTTTTATTTCAAGCTTGGTTGAAAGGTTGTTTATCCATGTAATATTAAAAGCAATTAATGGACTGAATTGTTCAGTGATTGTAATAATATTAATATCATAAACAGGTACAAAATCACCCTGAGCATTTCTTGCAAACGAGAATCCATCCGAGATGAATCCATCTTGTTCCCAATTATTATTAGTGATATAAGAACCTACATTATATACTGACCGATAGGCGTGAGAAATATCAAAGGAACGTATAATCTTTTTAAAGGCTTTTATGCGTGATAATCCGTCATAACTAATTCTCCAGTTTGGTCTCATTTTCGACATTGATGGTGTAGCATTGAGGAAAATACGGTTAGGATCAGTATCTGAATATGCTGCCAAAAAAGCAGGGATCATTACATCCTGTGAATTCAGGCTATAACCATTAGCACCGCCGGATCCGGGATTTGGTTCATAAGGTAAATCTCCGTTTGTTGGGTCGCTTGTTCCTGCTCTTTCATTACCCAGTCGTCCGGCGATTACAGCTCGATTGTCAATGAAATTATTAAACGCCTGGGAAGAAAATACCCCGGTTTTACCAACACCCCAGAATGATGTTCCAATAATATTATATGTCATGGAAAAATTACCTCGTCGCATAGTGTTAAAAACATCCCAATTTGATATGTCGGTACTAAACAGATAATATTCGTTTAGATTATTCGAGTATCGTCTGTCGACATTTAAATCTATCCGCAGTCCTCTTATTGGTTCAAATGTTACTTTGGCTGAAAAATCTTCAGTATGCGCCATTGTATAAGGTTTATACAAACTCGAATCTTCTGTAAGCCAATTGTTACCGATTGCTTTCCATGCGAAATCACGATCCTGCCATCCCAAAATAAATGGAACACCCGGAGCCGATAATCCCGAAGTCGAGCCCAGGAATTGTGATTGTTGGGTATATCCCGGCATTATAGTTCCGTTATTTTCGCTGTAAGATACATTCCCATTTTTTAACGAAGTAACTAACAGCATAGTATAATCAAGGATAGTTCTAAATGGGCTGGTTTTATCGGTCACTTTACCGGTGACTAAAACTCTGGAACCTTCATTTGAAGTTTCCGGAATAAACTCTATTTTGTTTGCATTGATAGTATTGGAGATGCCCCTTACAGGTCTGCCTTTATTGTCAAAAAATCTTATCGAAACCTCTTCTGTTTTTAGTTTGTGATTTATTACAACAGGCTTTCCCTCTTCAAGGTCTATACCCTGTTTATTGAAGCGCACTGTTTTGGGGCCTGATGATTTGCTTGTTCTGCCGGTACGATATTTTCTGTTTAAATCTTTTAGATACCCTGATTTATTATAAAGAGTCATCATGTTGATTTGTCCACCTCCTTGGATAGTATTTGAGTTTCTGATAACATTACCCAGATTGGTTTCAGCTAAAGAGGCTACTGTCCAGTTATACATTCCACGGTACTGAATGTTTGCCGATGTCCAGTCGAGCAAAGGAAACTTATTTATAGGTATGGTATAACTAACATCAAAATTATGCTGATAGGCGGTTGTACGACCCATACTTCTGATGTTGTTCCATACCTTTTTTTTCCATTCATAATAGCCATCCGGGTCTCTGTGTTTACTAACTATTCCTTCAGGTTCATCTATCCGGGTATTAGTTATTGTTCTGAAATTAAGTTTGAGCGACTTTGTCAGGTTGAACCTTAAATCAAAGTAACGGTTCCAGTCAAAGTCTTTTTGAACTGTAATAGGGATGTTAGCAGTATTTGTGTTATTACGTAATTTCACCTCGCGGTATTGCCGTGATATCTCCCAGCGGTATGAAAGTTGTGTGGGTAAATAATAAAAATTAAAATCACGAATTAATTTAAGGTGTTTACTATTCAGGCTTTTGATTTTTTTGAACGGTTCAACAGCTTTTGGCCGTCCTGTAAAGTTATATCCCAGGATTCCGCGATGGTTTTTATTTTCAGAATATTCGGTATTTGGATTATGCAGGGATGTTTCATTAAAAGAGTATGTTGCGGAGATATTGGAAGGAGAAATCAAGCTTGAACGATTACCCTTCTGTTTTAGCTTAACATTGGTCAGGTTTATACTTTTTCGTTTGATTACATCTTGCGAATTGAATTTAATAGAATCTCTGGCATGTTGATTATCTGCGTTTTCTAATGCTACTTCCAATGGGATATCCGGATCAAGGGGGTAGTATTTGGGGTTTGATATTGATTTTGAATAGCCGAAATAAAATGGAATAGACAAAGGAGCATCGGGTCCGAAAAATTTACCTATCTCAAGGTTTGTTGCAATGTCATACTGGCTGAAATCATCGAGGGCTCTTTCCATTACACTCTTCTCTATACTACCAAAACCTACGGTGCTGGTTTTTCCTGCAACCGATACGTTTCCCAGATCGGCAAGTTTTACTGACATACGCGCATTAGCAGCCCAACCCCCGTCTTCATTAAAATCAGTTAAGCGCAACTCATTAAACCACACTTCAAATGATTTTCTGCCTGATGCCCGTGTTTTAACACCAAGCATAATAGTACGTACATTACTCAGGTTCGGGTTACCTTTGATCTTTACAGTATTTCGGGGTTTATCGGGATCAGGATATGTAAACACATCAGAAAAAGTTATTGTTGAACCATCCTCGCGTTTTTTATCGTTACGTCTTAATTTTACTTTCTGAAAAAGGTCAAGTGGAATATCAAACTCATTATCTTCAGGCCATACAATATATCTGTCATTAGTATTGTTATTACTGTATTTACCCGGTGGGGTGAGTTTTACGGGGATTTCATATTCATAGTAGTTGTCCTGATAATCGGAACCTATACGCATGAATACAGAAACCTCTTCATCGTAAACATCACCTTCGTTAAGAGCTGCTGCATGAACAAACATTTTTAGTCGTTGATACTGTCTGATATCCATTCCCAAAGACTTGAATATGCCACGCATATCACCTCTGGCCAAATCTTTAACACTAACAAGTACCGACTGCTCATTTAACTGGCGAAGCTGTGGATTGGCCGGGTCTATCTGTCGGTCAACGCCGGGAGGAAGAACATAATTCACAGGTTCTTTCTGTCCATTTTCTTCAATATTTACTGCTGACACATAAAACTTGGTGTCTGGATCCGGATTAACGTTGTCTTTGATGTCGTACAAAGCCTGGTTGTACTTCCTCCATTCTCCTCTTACCAAATCCAACGTGGCAAAACGGAGAATTGCAGTGTCGGAAAAGTTATTCATGAACATTCTCAGGAAACGGATAGACCTGAAATCACGAATTATACCAACTGTAGTATCAGGGCTTGTGATAGGGATTTTAAACTGATACCATGTTACGGGATCACCTTTACTGTTTGTTCCTACCCGTGAATCAACAATATGCCTGTTGTTTTCTACATCCATTCCTTTAAACAGGTTCACTTTATATTGAAAGTAGCTCTCTTTCTCGCTCAAAGTATTATCTAAATTTATATCTTCCACATCGGGCATTGATGTTGAAGCTGTAGCATAGTTTTCAGGAGAGTATTGTGACGGCACTGAGTTACCTTCCGATCCATTGAATTTTTTATAACGGTCAAGAATACTAACCTCGTTTTGGTCATATTTTGTTCCTCTGTAATAATGATAGTTATCGGTTGCAGGGTCATCTATTATTTTATTATAGGCCTCTTCGGTAAGGTTACCCGAATTGTACAGTTGATCAATAAGGTCAAGATAGGGATGAGGATTTTTACGATAAAAATATCTCTCCTCCTCTGACGATAAGCCATCAAGACCAACATCCTGTTTCAACCTTGCAAGAGGATCATTACTGAAAGCATTTACCATGCTCTGTTTTTTTGCAATATAACCCCAGTTTGTACTGTCTACATCGAAAGGTTCATCGGGGGAGGGTAGTCCCTGCTCAAATGCTTTACGTGAATCGCGGAGGATATCTTCTGAAGCATTACCAAGGTTGAAGTAAAGCTCACCTTCTTTATAATCAGTTTCATATACAAATGGATCCATAAGCCAGAATTCAAGATATTCAATGTTGGCAGCTTCAAAATCATTTGTTTCAATTTTTCGCATTATACCGCCCCAACGTCTCTCCGGATTGGCTAATAATCCGTTTTCATCAATATCGGAAGCATCAAAATTGTAGGGGCCACGTTCATTTGGATAGAATGCCACGTTCAACACCGGAATATTTGTAGGCTGACCGTAAGGGCTCTCTCTATCGGGGAATAGCTCTTTTTCATACACCTCTCTTACAAAATGATTGCTTTTTTGATCCTCATCCTGTTTTATATGTGTAGGGGTAGTAGGCATATTTCTTAAAAACAATGGGTCGATAACATACCATGCCATTTTAGCACGGTTTATACCGTAACTTAAGTCATCGATAGTACCGGCTTCCGGAAATTTGTCATCTTGCCCCTGAGGTGTACTGGAAAGTTTCCAGGCAGTCCAGTTTTTAATGTCATACGAGATACGTGTTGCTTCAAAATCGTCAATATAAGCACTACCTTCGGTGTCAATCACATTGGGATGACCTGGTATGAGCTGTGCAAATTCACCCTCAAAATTTATGTTTGACACCTCTTTTGTTTGTATCAGAGGTAGCTTGTCCAATAATCTGGTTATGCCGTCAGACTCGGTAAAAAACGCCGCATTTAATCCCCAAATAGTATTAGCTATTGGTTCATCACCAATATTAACTTTCTCGGTAAGGGGGCGTTCACGAAGGTGCATAAGAGTACCGCCAATATTAAAATTCTCGTTGAACTGATAGTCGAGGTGGGTTCCCATCAGTGTTTTTGTCTGCATGTTGAACAGTGACTGATTTTCAAGAGACACCTGTATGGGCGTTCCTGATTCTAACAATCCGGAGTTGATGATTTTGACGCGACCTAAAGTGTAATCAACTGTATAATCAACATTCTCCACAAGCCTTAGTCCTCCTGCTGTTACAATTACCGAACCTTGAGGTACATTCATAGCATTAAGGGCTATCTCGGAACCAGAAGCTGCTTTATATTTACCTTTAAGTTTAAATTTATTTCTTTCGGCATTCTCTCCTGCAATGGTGAGGGTGCTGTCGTACAGTGCCTGATAAACATATTTATCAATTAACTCCTGTTGTCCGTTAAGTGCTGTTTTTAGATGTGAACCGAACGGTTCAAGAACAGGAAAAATAATGCGTCCGTTATCAGGTCTGATAGTAAATTGTTGCACAAAGTCAAAAACACCATCGGGTTGCGGGTCTCCTCTTGAATTAAGATTATCAAGATTCATTATTCGTAAAAACAGATTACCTTTTATGCCACCATTTTCAGAAGTCAATCCTTCAGGGAAGTAGTTTATGTCTGTTCCGGTGGAATCATTTGCATAAAGGATATCAAGAAAGAAATCTTCCTGATTTACATTGTATGCCCCAATGCTGTATATGTTTTTCATCATCAGATCCCACATCTCCTTTATTTCCGGAGTCAGGTTTGTTCCTTTAATTAATTTCAAATATAAAGTTTGGGGAGCATCGATACCATCAGACGAAAATTCCCCTACTTTATAAATATTCCCACGATAAGTATATTCGTAAGCAACAGCTAAAACTTCATCAGCGTTCAGAACAGTATTCAAAGAGATATATCCTAAAGTTGAATTCAGGGTGTATTCAGAAGGAGATAATTTTCGTGCATTTTCAATTTTTTCATAATCTTTTCCCCCAATAAAATTCTGACTTACCAGTGGTGTAAAAACAGAAGTAACCTGATTAATATCACGAACCGCAGAATACTGATTATTCATCGATTCATATAAGTTGTTTGCTACATTTGAAGGTATAGCATCAGATGAGCCTGTCCACATGTTATCATTATGGATATAGTTCAAATTCTCGCCCAGATCAAGAAAACCGATGATGTTACGTGAATCATCAAAGTTACCTACTTTATTGGTTACCCAAACCTCTATTTTATTGATATTTATTTGTGAAGAAGGGGTTGGAAGAGTTTTCATCGCCTGATCGAAAAAGCTTCTGAATAGATTATTCAAAAAGAAGTGTCGGTTACGGTCATACTCATCTATACCGAGTTCAAAGTCCTGGGTTTGTGCACCACCTTCAATGTTCATCACTTTAGTTTCTCCCTTTTGCTGGGAGAATATTCCTGTTACAGTAAGCTTTCCGAACTGCATTTCGGTTTTTAATCCGAACAGGCTTTGGCTACCTGTAATTAATGTCCCGGGCAAAGGCAACGTAACGTTACCAACTTCTATTTTTTTTATAATATCATCCTCATCGCCTTCAAATTCAAGTTTTATCTGGTTTTCGAAATCAAATGTAGCTTCAGTATCGTAGTTTATTCCCAGTTTCATTTTATCACCAATATTACCGGTGATATTCATCTGTATTTTTTGCCGGAAGTCGAAAGTTGTAGTCTTACGCAATCGTTCCTGTAATGTGGGATTATCAATATTGGTCTGTTGAACACCAACAATCACTTCAGCTACACCTTGAAGGCGTATGTCAATAACATTACTGCCGAAAATGCTTTGGAAACCTTCGCCACCAACATTCCAATTGGGATTGAATATCGTTGAGCTGCCTGCTCCCTGCTGATACATGGAAGACTCCTTGCTTTTTTGACCCCAATAAGAGATTAGTGATTTTCGGGTATCTACATCAAGAAATTCCTCTAGCGACATTGTATAAGGTAACCTGACATCAAGATTGCCTATCTTTCGGTAAATAGTTACATTTCCTGTTTTATAATCGTATTCATATCGGTAATCCAGATTGGCCGGATCATTCAAGTCGATACCTGAACCCTCATCCTTTTCAAGTAACGGATTGCCACTAAAATCTTTTATTTTATATTTTAATTCCCGATCAAGAGAGTCAGGAGATTGATAATGCACACTATATTTTGGAGACAATGAATTATTTGAAACAGCAGGAGTTGCTACTACAAAAAAGATGTTGCTAAAAACTATAGCAATCAATATATATATTACTCTTTTTTTATTCAATGTAATAACAAAAAAAAGAAAGCCGGATATCCGGTTTATAACATCTTAAGGGCTTGTTTTATTACACTTTCCACTTTATCATCCGAACTTCCGGTTAAAATCTTATCCAGAACCTTTTGAGCACTGCTCTTGGCAAAGCCTAACATCACTAAAGCAGATAACGCTTCATCTCTTATTGTATTGTCTATAGACGCAAATATTTTTGCATCAAAAGAGCTTTTTCCCAACTTATCTTTCAAGTCGACAATCACTCGTTGTGCTGTTTTGGCTCCTATTCCCTTTATTCCTTTTAGTTGGGTGACATTTCCTGTAAGAATTGCATTGATTATCTCGTCAGGAGCAAGGGATGAAAGCATCATGCGGGCAGTGTTTGCACCAATGCCGGAAACAGAGATAAGCTGACGGAACAGAGCACGTTCTAAAACATCCATAAAACCGTACAAATTATATGCATCCTCTCGAATGTTTTCATGAATAAAAAGCTTTGCTTCATTTTTCCCGTCAACCTGACTATAAGTGTTGAGAGATATATTTATAAAATATCCAATTCCGTTAATATCTATTACTACGTGGGCGGGACTTGACTCTGCTATTTTTCCGTTAAGGTATTCATACATGATTTAATAATTTTTAATTACGAATTATGAATTACGAATTGTTTTTTGGATGCTTCCAATTATTTTTAATAACTCATTACATTTAGCAATAAGTTCTTCACTTTTAATTTGACTTAAATAATCTGTGTCAGATAATAATCTAATCCAGTAATGGGTTTCTCTTGCTTCTTTATATGCAATAGTTAGTTTGGAATAAAAGTCTTTGCGGCTTTGTCCCCCGATGGCTTCTTCAATATTAGCTCCAATTGATGTTCCCGCGCGAAGCAATTGCTTACTTAATACATATTCTTTTTTCTTTTCTTGCAGGAACCTGCATGTATCTACAGTTTCTAAAGCAAAAGCATACGATTTTTGTTGAATAATGTTTTCTTTCATTTCGCTTCTCTAAAATTCATAATTCATAATTCGTAATTCATAATTCGTAATTAATTAATGTTTCCACCCTTGTGCTGAGAGTTTAACTTCCTGATCGCCATTAGTAACAAGATAACTCCCTTTTGATTCTTCTGTAATATGACCAATAGCATAAATTTTAACATCACTGTTTGCATTAATAAACTTGTCATAATCACTCTGCGTTATAGTGAATAGTAGTTCATAATCCTCACCACCATTAAGGGCAGCCACCATTGGGTTTATGCCCATCTCCTCGGCCATCATTGAAGTAGTGGCATCTATAGGTATCTTTTCTTCATAAAGACGGCACCCTACACCTGATTGTTTGCAAATGTGCAAAAGGTCTGAGGATATACCGTCTGAAACATCTATCATTGATGTGGGTTTTACATCAATCTCTTTTAGCATATCTATCACATCTTTTCTTGGTTCAGGCTTTAGTATTCTTTCCAGCAGGTAGTCATGGCTTGCGAAATCGGGTTGTACTTCAGGATTACCCTCAAAAACTGTCTTCTCTCTTTCAAGCAGTTGTAAGCCCATATATGCAGCACCAAAATCACCGGAAGCACAGATGATATCGTTTACACCGGCTCCGCTACGATAGGTGAGCTTATCCTTTTCGCCTTCGCCTATTATAGTAATACTTATGGTGAGACCGGTAAGTGATGATGAGGTATCGCCTCCCACAAGGTCAACGTCATATTTATCGCAGGCTAAATAAATACCGGAATAAAATTCTTCAAGGGCTTCCACACTCATTTTTGAACTTAAACCTATGGATACGGTTATCTGTTTTGGATCAGCATTCATCGCATAGATATCAGATAGATTAACTACCACAGCTTTATACCCCAAATGTTTTAACGGGGTATAGGTCAGGTCAAAATGAATGCCTTCAAGCAGGAGGTCTGTACTAACAACAACTTGCTTGTTTTTATATTCCAGCACAGCAGAATCGTCACCTACTCCTTTAACCGTGCTTTTATTCTTTAGTTTAATGTTTTTAGTAAGATGATCAATCAATCCGAATTCTCCGAGCTCAGCGATGTCCGTATGTTTCGTTTTAGCCATTTTTATAGTTGTTTTTTAGTATCAAGCAAAATTAACTAAAACCTTTTGGATACCAAATTGAAACAAAAATTGAGAAACTGAAGAATTACCGCAAATTTGTAACTTGTGGTCTTATTGGTACGAAGTTGCCTGACCGATGCAGGCGGGAAAATTTGTCAGGTTTAAGGTTAAAAGAAAAAAGGCGACCTGATATACATGACCACTAAAGCTTACCTTGATTTTCGATAATAAATTGTATCGAACGCCTCCTCGGCAACCAGAAAAATATGCTATGGAATCCAAAGGATTCAAATGTTTATGGATTATGCGATAACTAATAACATCCGACCCCATCCGGGTGGAACATTCAATTGATACATTCATTTTATTAATTAAAACATACTATTAGTCAAAAACACTCTGAATTAGTTGACAACAGCATCTGTTATTTGGTAACTTGTATATCAAAGCATATATTATAACTAAAATTTTCCATCATGAACAGATTTACCACTATTCTGTCCGTTTTGCTTTTAATCTCTTTTTCAGTAAGCGGACAAACAAATGTTTCCGGTTTTATCACAACAGACTCTGTCTGGACATTAGCCGGAAGTCCTTATCAGGTTACTTCAAACCTGCAAGTTAGTTCCTCAGGCTCATTAACAGTAGAAGCCGGTGTAGAAGTTCAAATTAACACAAATACAACCATCATTGTACAGGGTACTTTAATTGCAACAGATGCAACCTTCACCTCAATGCAAGCCACCAAACAAAAAGGTGACTGGAACAGTATTGAAGTACAATCAGGGGGTGATGCCTCATTTTCAGGATGTACAATTGAATACGGAGGGTACAGCACGAATTATAGTTCCGATTATAGTTCTGTATACGGACACGGAGGAGACATCACCTTTTCGGATAATTGTATAATCAGTAATTCAAATAATGCCGGACTAAGGGTACAAAACAACAGTGTTGTTGAATTGTCAAATACCCAGATTACTGCTTGTAGATGGCCTATAGTCTATACAGACGTTGCAACAACTCTGTTTGATCGAAATACTGTAATCATTTCCGGGAATACTTTTAATGGAATCTACCTCAATTTTAATTATTTAAATTCCAATATGGTGTTAGATTCAATTGATGTTTCATATATGATTACCGAAACTTTTAACATACAGGGCTCAGGTGTACTAACAACTTATTCAGGGTCAACTATTGAGGTAGACAATAACAAAAGAATTATTGTAGATGGAACTCTTAATGCGTTTGGTACAACTTTTACCTCAATGCAAACAACCAAACAGCCGGGTGACTGGAATGATATTGAAGTTAAATCAGGTGGAAACGCATCCTTCTCCGGCTGTACTCTTGAATATGGAGGATCCAGTAATAATAATAATTCTAATTATAGCTTGGTGTACGGACACGGAGGAAACATTAACTTCTCTGATAATTGCACAATCAGTAATTCAAAAAACACAGGACTAAGAGTAGAAAACAATAGTGAGGTTTGGTTTTCTGACACACAGATAACTGACTGCCGGTGGCCCATCATGTATAAAGGTGTTGCTAATATAATATACGATCGCGATTTGGTAACAATAGCAGACAATACATTTAACGGTGTATATATTGATTTTTCAAATTTGTATAATCATTTTGAGCTTGACACAGTCGCTGTTCCTTATGTTTTCAATAGATATTTTTATGTTGAATCCGGCGCTTCTGTGAACATTGCTGCCGGTAATATTGTAAAAATGAACGATGGTGTAGCAATATTGGTACGGGGGGGCTGGTTAAAAGCTATTGGCTCAGCTACTGACAATATCTATTTCACTTCGTACCGAAATGACAATTTGGGAGGTGATACCAATAACGATGGAGCTGCAACTCCACCTGCTGCCGGCAACTGGCATGCAATAAAATTTGAAGACTCAAGTATAGATGCAAGCTGTTTGATTAAGTATGCAGACTTCTCATTTGGAGGCTCTTCGAACCGCGCTCCTGTATGGGCACAAAATGCTTCTCCAACTATTGATAATTGTAATTTCGAAAATAATTATATAGGTGCTTACATCGAGTTTAATTCAAAACCTCTTTTTAGCAATAATACCATAGGCTCATCATCTCTCGTGCCATTTGCCATGACACTGGACGCTTCGCCTAATTTTATCAACAATTCATTTTCTTTCTCTGACAACCAATACGATGCCATAGGCCTTATAGGCAGCACAATGACTGCAAGTGAAACACTTATACAACGAGACGTAACGGGAATACCTAATGTTACTTATCTTCTTCTTGGTGCTGTTACTATTCCGGAAACAATGTCTCTTACAATTAATCCCGGAATTGTAATTAAAGGATTGAGCTCCTCTTGTAGAATAAATGTTCGCGGCATCTTTGTTGCTGATGGAGGAAACGATGCCAATAGAATTGTGTTTACGTCTGTTAAAGATGATAATTACGGTAATCCGGCAGATACAAATAAGGACGGAACTCAAACATTCCCTGCCGTAGGAAACTGGAGCGGAATTGTGTTTGAAGGTACCAGTGATGATGATAACTGTCTGATGAACTATACCACAATACAATATGCATCACTTAATAGTTATTATATCAGTGGGCAACATTTTAATAGTGGTGAAATAACAATGGTTAACGCCAGTCCTGTTATCTCTAACAGTATTATTAAAGATTGTTACTATGGTGTTTATGCACTTCAGGCTTCTCATCCTGAGGTAATAAATAACCAATTTGTTAATTCAGTATACACCCCGGTTGCCAAATCAATGAATGCATATCCTGAATTCTCAGGAAATTCTTTCGTTAATCCGGGTTGGACTGCTATTGGGATTATTGGAGAGAAATTGGGTTTTGATGCTATTCTGGATAAAGATACTATAGCAGGATATGACAATATTACTTATGTACAACTTGCTAATCTGACAATTAACTCAGGAGCACATGCACAAATAAAACCGGGGGTTGTGCTCAAGTTCAACAATAGTATAAGAGTTATTGTTGATGGCGGTTATAAAGTAGAAGGGCTGGCCAACGATTCCATTATATTTACCTCTATAAAAGATGACAATTACGGTGTCCCCCAAGATACCAAAAACGATGGGGACGCTGAAGCCCCTGCATCTGGCAATTGGAATGTTTTACGCTATACATCTACTGCTGATGACAGTTATAACACTATTGATTATGCGCGTATTTTATATGGAGGTGGTGAGGGTAATTCAGGAGTAGTTACTTATATTGATGCTGCCGGAGTGATATCAAATTCACTTATAAGTAATTCTTATTATTATGGATTGCGATTTGAAGGAACCTCAGTACCCGACTGCTCTGATAATGTTGTTATTCAAAATTGCCGGCTTGATCCTATTGCAATGTCACTAAAGTCAGACCCGGTAATGTCGTTTACTTCTCCCGATATTGCATCAAATGGAAATGGCAGTAATGGAATACGAATTATTGAAGGCAATCTTGCCACTTCAGAGACTTTAAATAACAGAGATGTAGGAGGAATATACAATATTGCTTATATCGTTGATGGGTTAACAATAGGTGAAAATGCGGTTCTTACCATTGCCCCGGGAGTAGTGATTAAATTTGTAAACTATTATAGTTATATTGCAGTTAATGGGGCACTTAATGCCAATGGAACACCATCAGAAAAAATAGTATTTACATCCATAAAAGATGATTCAAAAGGTGGAGATACAAATGATGACGGTAATGTTTCAGTTCCTGTTCCAAATAACTGGAGCAGAATTGTTTTTAATGCATCTTCTCTTGAAGACCAAAATATAATAAACAATTGTATTCTTAATTATGGAGGAAGGACCTCAGGCTGGAATAGAGGAAAAAATAGGAGTGCGATCGATATATTTGATGCCTATGTGGAGGTTGACAGTTCATGGATTGAACATGTTAATTATGGAGGTATTGGTGTTTTTGGAAGTGCAAATCCGATAATTTCAAATTCACAGTTTAATAATATTGGTGAAACACCGGTAATCTTAAGTATGTTCTCCAATCCTGTTTTTTCAAACAATAGCAGCTCCAATATTGGCATCATGGCCTTTGGAGTGGCAGAAGAAACCTTCTCACTTGATGCCACTATCCCACAACGAAATTTTGCCGGATATACCAACCTGACATACTATATTTTCAGACCACTAACTGTAAATTCCGGAACTGTAATTAATATTCCTGAAGGTACAGTATTCAAAAATAGTAACTATAGCTCTTTTGTTGTTAACGGAGGATTAAAACTAAACGGAACAGTAGCCAATCCTGTGGTCTTTACACAGGTAAATGACGATGCCTATGGAATTCCGGCTGACACAAAAGATGATGGCTCAACATCTTCTCCTTCAATAATCAACTATCCTGCAGTTGTATATAATGATATTTCTATTGACGATTCATGTATGGTTGATAATGCTATATTCCGCTATGCTCGTTCAGGAGTAAATATGGAACAGGCAGCACCGGAAATAAACTCCTCACTCTTTGAATACTGTAGCTGGGGCGTTGAACTGAGAGGTGTTTCTACACCTGCTGTTACAAACAATACATTTAATGACCTTACGTATGCGCCCATGGTAATCTCTTTGGTTTCATTCCCACGCGATACAGTTAATAATGTGATATCCGGAACTACATATAAGGCTATTGGAGTGCTGGCAAATGAGGAACTGGTGCAGGATGTTACTTTAAAGAAAAATAATTTTGCAGGTGTAAGGAACATTCCTTATTTCTTTTCAGGACATTACTCTATCGGGACGAGTGTTAATCTGAGCATTGACCCGGGAGTGATTTGTAAATTCAACAATGGTGTCAGGCTTACCGTTAAGAGAGGTCTGATTGCCGATGGTGGATCAACTCCTGACAGTACAATCGTATTTACCGATATTAAGGATGACTTCTTTGGTGGAGATACCAATTCAAACGGTAAAGATAATTTTACAAATAATTATCATAACTGGAAAGGTATTCTGTTTACTGACGAATCGTATGACGACTCCTGCCGCATTGATAATTGCATAATACGATATGCCGGGCATTATAGTACCGAAGCAGCCATAACAACGGCTAAGGCAAGCCCTACCATTACAAATTCAAGCATTACATACAACTCAATTGGGGTGAGAGCAACGGGTGCTTCCAACCCGGTTATTAATAATAGTGACATTTTTGGCAATACATATTGGGGCGTTCAAAATGTAGATATGGCTTTTGATATTGATGCCAGAAATAATTATTGGGGTAGTAATACGGGGCCTACACACAGTACTAACCCCGATGGCATAGGAGATGCCATAACCGATAAGGTTATCTATTCTCCATTCAATTCGGGAGGTGTAGTTAATCCTCTTATGGGAGATGTCAGTATAAATGGTTTTATTCAGGCATACGATGCTTCTCTTATTTTGAAACATGCTGCTTTAATGATTACGCTTTCTGATTTGCAACTTAAGGTTGCTGATGTGTCGGGTGAGGCAGGCGTAACTGCTTATGATGCAAGTCTGGTGCTTCAGTATATTACCGGAATAATTGATGTTTTCCCGGCAGAATATCTGAAAAGTGCTCTTCTGAAATCAGAAGTTAACAGTAACCTGAATATGGCTGTCGAAGACAGATATCTTAACGATGCCGAAACAATATTTAGTACAAATCTGACTATAGAAGCCGGCGATAAACTATCAGGCCTTGATATTGTGTTAAGGTTTGATTCTGATATCCTTCAACTAAACTCTGTGGAGGCTGGAACTATTGACGGCCAGTTGGCACACTCTATCGACAATGAAACCGGTAAAGTTACACTTGCTTTTGCCTCAGCCAAAACAATTCTTGACCAGGGTATTTTAGCAACACTCAATTTTACTTTAGTTTCAAATACCGGAGATGAAACAACTATCTCTTTTGATAAATTATTGGCAAATGAACAAGATGTCATAGCAAATTCAAAAGATGGTATTGTTACACCTCCTATTACAACTGATATCAGAGAGACAGAAATAACAAAAGATGCTCTTTATGATATTTTCCCGAATCCTACACATGGAAACATTAATGTAGTTTATGACATTGCTGAAAACAACAGTAATGTTAATTTGTCTGTGATTACTGCAGATGGCAGATTATTGGATGTGCTGTTCGAAGGAAAACTTGATATAGGACAGTATAACACTACGTCTGTTAAACTTACCGGATTCAAAGGAGTAGCGATAATAAAACTGCTTGTAAACGATACAATGTTTATCAAGAAAGTTGTTGTTAATTAATTAATCCGAATGTCATGCGTTTAATAAAATATTGCATACAAGTTATATTGGTCTGGCTGGTATTTATTATACCGGCCAGAGCCGATATCGGAATCAGGATTGATAACGTAAGTGGTGTAGTAGGGGACATAGTAACAGTGCCTGTATATGTTGATACTTCACTTACGACACTTAATGTGTTCTCGTACCAGCTCGAAATAAAGTATAACACATACTACATGGAAGCTCTGGAGCCGGAGTTTGCCGGTACCTTATCATCATCCTGGGGAACACCGGTTTCTAATATTGCAGAAGCAGGTAAGATTTTCATTAGTCATGCCGGCACTACCGCTCTATCCGGAACAGGAGTGATTGCGAACCTGAGATTCAGACTAAAAGTTCATGGAACTTCGTACGTAGAGTTAGTTGCAGGAGATAAAACCATTTTTAATGAAGGAGACATCCCGTTGTTTTTAACTAATGGCAGGATAACTATTTCTCCAAAACCATATCTTAGTTTTTATCCAAACGGAGCTTTTCTGTTTATCGGCGAGACTGTTCAATACAGCGCATCACAAGGAACAGCTCCTTATACCTGGGGTACTACCGATCCTTCGGTTGCAACCATAAATTCATCAGGACTGGTAACCGGAGTAAGCCCGGGTAAAGCCAGAGTGATTGCACAGGATGCTGTTGGAGTAATTGACACATCAGGATATTATGTTGAGGTTGTACCTTTTTTAATTACCATTAGAGATACGAGCTATTTTCAAAACAACTATATTGATATTCCTGTTAATATTTCTTCTTTAGATAATTTTAATGTGTATGGAGGAGAAGTTACTGTCACATATCAAAAAGCGGTGTTGAATGCCGAGTCTGTAATTCTTACCGGTAGTATCCTGAATGCAGTTCCGTCAACATCCGTAAATGTATCTCAGCCGGGTATAGTAAATGTCAGTTTTGCTTCTGCTAATAAAGTTACAGGAAGCGGACCTCTGTTTTACATTCGTTTCAAAATAGCAAACATACCAAGCGGGTACTCAGCTGTTGATGTAACTCATGCCGTTTTTAATGAAATACTTAAGGTGAAAGATTATCCCGGCCGTTTTGGGATAACGCCACTACCGCCACTTCATGTTAGCCCAACCACCGGAGAGTTGTTTGTTGGTGAGAGTATGGATTTTAATGTTACGGGAGGGATTACACCATATATCTGGAGTGTTTCGGATAACAGCATAGCAACTATCGACAATAATGGACTCTTAACAGCCCTTGCCGGCGGAAGTGTTGTAGTATCAGTTAGTGACCCGAGAGGTTCAACGGGCAGAAGCCAAACAATTACAGTTTATGAAGGAACACTTGATGTTGGGGATGTTTCCATTCCGGTAAATGAAACTACAGTTACAATTCCGATTACACTTACGGCAGAAAATAGTATTACTCCAATCATAAGTTTGTCCGGTTCTGTTTTGTTTAATCAAAACAAAATAAACAGTATTTCCTCAAATAATGCAGGAACGGCAACAACCGCGTGGGCTTACTCAGATAATTCGGAAGATGATCATTTTAATTTTGCCGGAGCCGGAACTTCAGGCATTACAGGAAATGCTACAATGTTATATCTTGATGTTAATATGGGATCCGGCATTTCGGTTGGTGACCACATCCCGGTTAATCTGACATCTGTTGTTGTTAACGAAGGGAGTCCAAATCTTAAAGTTAACAGTGGAACTATTGATGTTACAGCAGAAACAGCTATTGATGAAACCTCCTCACATAACATTAAAATAATGTACGATGAAACTTCCGGATTAATACGAATAAAAAATATTCCTGAAAGTTGCATAGGTTTGTCGGTTTATAACATTACAGGTCAGAAGATTTATCATACAACCCAAACCGGCAAAGTATTACAGATTAATGTTAGCGATTGGAACCGTGGTATATATATAATTCAGGTGGTGGCAGACAAAAATGTGTGTAAAAAGATAAAATTTTAGAAAGATTGTGCTTTCCTTATTGGGAGTGCGACTTAAGTCGCGCCCCCAATAACAGAGTTAGTTTGGTTTTTTTTAGTAAGGGCTGTCCAAAAAGTCGTCATTCCGAGTGGAGCGAAGGAATCTCACAAAACTAAACTGCTGTAATTCTACAGATTGCTTCTTCGTTCCTCATCGCAATGACGTCAAGTTCTTTCTTTTTGGACAGCCTCTTTTTTTGGATTTACCAAACGAAATAAAAGATATTTGGATATGATGTTGAATAGTATTATTTTTATAAAGAGAAATCTCACTATTTAATAAAGTTGTAATAATTACAAACCTCAATTAATTTTTAATGACATGAAAAAATACTTTGATTTTACTTTGACGGGCAAAAAATTTCTGCCTATTTGGTTGCTCTTTTATGTAATAGTTATTGTACCGTATGGATTTATACTTAAATCATTGACTGAACTATCCCCGGGTGAACTGGCTCAGGGTGAACTTCCTGATCTTCGGATAGTATTTGCTTTGTTGGGAGTTATTTTAGTAGCATTGTTTATATCTTTTTATATAATGAAGATATCAATTGAGAATGTTAAATATGGAGATGTTCAGGTTGAATTTAATGGAAAGTTTTCCGGATATCTTGGTAAAATTCTACTTGGTTTTCTTTTAAGTGTAATCACTCTTTTTATATACATGGCATGGTTTATTAGAGATATAACAAGATTCTTTGTGAATAATAGTTCAATTGATTCAAATAATTTTCAATTTAAGGGAAAAGGGGGAAAGCTTTTTCTAATACTTTTGCTTACAGTGATTATTCCGATGGTATTAATATCATTGATAATGGGAAAATATATGGTAACAATTAACCAAAATGTTCTATATGGTATAGCATATCAGGGAATTGTGTTAGTGATTTTAATTCCATATATCTATTTTATTTATAAATGGATGGTTGATGTGAAATACAAAGACTATCAAATTAAGTGGCAAACAAACTTTACTGATTCTTGCGTTAAAATCCTAATTGAGATATTATTGACTTTAATTACTCTTGGAATTTATATGCCACTTGCTTACCTTAAACTGTATAAATACTTTTCTGAAAAAACAATTGCAGTTAAAGAAGACTCATCCTTGAGATTCGGTTATGAATTAGATTGTAAAAATGATTTCCTGTTTATTTGGGGGCAACTTTTGCTTACAATAATTACGCTTGGTATTTATTATCCCTGGGCTTATTCCAAGATTGGGAAAAGAATATTAAGTAAAACATATTTGATGAAAAATGATGCGGATTAGCGTTTGAACTATTATAACAATGTGAATAATCATCAGATACATTAATCTTTTTAATAAGGGCTGGTATTTATTACCGGCCTTTTTTTGGAACTACATCACAATAAAAAACCTTTGGATATTATATCGAATAGTATTACTTTAATAAAGTATAAGAACAACTTAGAAGAAGGTTGTAGTAAAGAATTGCACGCGCAATAAATATATGAATAATTGCCACTAATTTCTCTCACAACTATTACTACAGTATTGATAATTGGATTAGTTGTGTTTTTTATTTACCGTTGGATTGGTATTTAATCTTACATTATTCTGGAATTAATAACTAATCTCTCTAATAAATACATTTTACCCTACCGATGAATTTATTATCTTTGAAGCATAGATAAAAGGCTATTCATGTTTTTTCGAGATATAAAAGGACACACACAAGTAAAGCAATCGCTGGTTAATATGGTAGCAGAAAACCGGGTTAGTCATGCATATATGTTTGCCGGTACTGAAGGCTCGGGCAAGTTGCCTTTGGCTATTGCTTTTGCTCAGTATCTGAACTGCACATCTCCTGCAGATGGAGACTCATGCGGAGAGTGTTCATCGTGTAAAAAATTCGCTAAGCTTGTTCATCCTGACCTGCACTTTGTTTTTCCGGTGGTTAAAACAACCAAAAATCAAAAACCGGTTAGTGATACTTACATTAGCGAGTGGAGGAGTTTCATCCTCGAAAAAAAGTACTTTAATCTTAATCAGTGGTTAAGTCACCTGGATGCTGAGAAAGCACAGGCGCTAATTTATACTCAGGAGAGCCATGAGATAATTAAGAAACTTAATCTTAAAACATTTGAGGGTAAGTATAAAGTAATGATCATCTGGTTACCTGAAAAAATGCACTTAACAGCATCGAACAAACTATTAAAAATACTGGAAGAACCACCCGCAGGTACAGTGTTTATCCTTGTTTCAGTTAAACCTGATGAGGTTATATCGACTATCACCAGTCGTACGCAGCAGATAAAGATACCGGCATTTACAGATGAGGATATTGCTTCGGTAATAATGGAAGAAAATGGAGTGAACAAGGAGCAGGCGCTGGGGTTTGCAAGACTGGCTAACGGAAATATTGTTGCTGCAAGAGAAATTGTACAAGGAAGTGAAGATATTGACTTTTTCTTTGATAACTTTGTGTTTATGATGCGTAATGCATACACAAGGAATTTGCAAGGTTTAATTGAGTGGGGAGATGAGATGAGCCGTTTGTCAAGAGAGAAACAAAAAAGTTTCTTTGAATATTGTTTGAGATTGGTACGTGAAAATTTTATTTCAAATTTGAAAGAGAGCGAAATAATTTACATGACTCCGAGAGAGAGTGAATTCGCAATTAAATTTTCACCTTTCATAAATGATAGAAATGCATTTCAGATGGCTGAAGAGTTTAGTCTTGCTCATTCTCATATAGCTCAGAATGGAAATTCGAGAATTATTTTTATGGATTTAGTTCTCAAAATTATTATATTAATAAAAAACAGATAGCCCCGAAGGGGCAAGTAAAAAGTAAAAAGTAAAAAGTAAAAAGTAAAAAGTAAAAAGTAAAAAGTAA
>CBDUZZ010000068.1:0-24713 GCA_965371855.1 uncultured bacterium | reverse complement strand
AGCTACATAGTCTCTGCAAGAAAACTAAACATTTGTACGTCATTGCGAGGAGGAACGATGATGTGTCGGGAAAGCAATCTCCTGAATTACAGATTGCCTGCCTGCTGCAGGCAGGCTTCACTTCGTTCGCAATGACGTTTTATGAGTATTTATAGAATTTTCTTGCAAACACTTATATAAGTTTCAGATATTCCTATCAAAGAACCTCTAATCGTAATATTCACCCACCCCTGCCCTCCCGTTATATCAACGGGACAGGCTTTTCGCCACGGCGGGGGAATAAATCAGCATATCAACGAATCATCAAATCAACTATTCCGTGCTCATTGATGGAGGAGGCATCTCAACACCCCACTCTTCATTGGGAACACTACCCATTGTAAACTGCAACGTTCCGCCTTTCATCAGCTCATCACGATAAATCCAGCAATTATCAATGGTTTTTCCATTGAAACTGACTGACTGAACATACCTGTTCCCGGGAGTTTGGTTTACCGTTTCTATCACAAGCTGGTTACCCTCATAATAATCCGTGTTAAGAGTTATTGTTATTTTATCGAACATCGGACTTCCAAATTGGATTGTTGGTTTCGATGAGGAAAAACCCTGAACATCGAACAGTCCCATTGAGTTCAGCACAAACCATGCACCCAACTGCCCCTGGTCTTCATCCTGCCCGTAACCATAACCATGCAACGGTTCTGTACCATAAAAAACATTACATATCTCACGTGTCCATTTCTGCGTAAGCCAGGGCTTGCCTGAATAGTTAAACAACCAGGGCTGATGCAAACAGGGCTGGTTTCCCTGATTATAGAGTTTATCAACTCCTGAAAAACTGTGTATCTCCTCCGAACCACCTCCAAACATACTTTTTCGTGATTTCTCAAACATATATTCCAAACGCTCATTGAACTTCTCTTTACCAATTAAATCAATCAATCCGGCCACATCGTGCGGTACATACCATGTAAACTGAAATGCATTTCCCTCCTGAAAGCCATCCCACCCACGCATCGGATCAAAATCTTCGATAAACTCACCATTCTCCAGTTTAGGCCGGATGAATTTGGTTTCTGTATCGAAAATATTTTTATAGTTCCCTGCCTGTTTTATCAACTTATTGTAAGCTTCGGTATCACCGAGGCTCTTAGCCATGTGCGCAACGGCATAGGAGCTGAAACAATATTCCAAAGTATGTGATGCTCCAAAATTAAATACCCAACCATTAGAAATTGTAGTGTCCTTATAGGGCACATATCCATCAAACACAAAGTAGCTCAGGTCGTACTTTCCATTACCAAGATTCCGTCCTCTGTATTCCAGCTCATTTTTAACAGCAGCCTCATAACCTGTTTTTACATCAAAATTTCTGATTCCGCAATTATAGGCTGAAGCAATTAACAGTCCCTGGAAATTTGTTTGTACACCATTTGTGTATGTGCCGGTAGCTTCACCATCATGAAGCCAGCCTCTGGTTTGATAGAAATCGATATTTGACTGAATATACTCTTTAAAGTATTTTGGGTAAGCCAGTGCCCATACCTGACTAAGATTCCAAAAGCCTCCCCACATCCCGTCAGTATTGAAATGGTGATGCAGAGGCTTACCATTTTCATCAAGAGGTATCTGGCCTACTCCACCATCAACAAGAGGATATTGTCCATTTACATCACTTGAGATACCACGACCTAAAAGAGCGTGATACAACCCGGTATAAAACTTAACCCTGTCCTCTTTTCTGCCTCCTTCAATAACAATTTTACTAAGTTTATCCTGCCACATTTTCTTTGCATCAGCTCTAACCACATCAAATGTTTTGCCCTTAGATTCTGCACCTATGTTAAGACGTGCATTTTCAATTGAGGTATAACTTACTCCTGTTTGTATTTCAAGTATCTCTCCTTCTTTCATATCAAAAGTAAGGTACAATCCGTTGTCAACTCCTTTTGTCTCTTTTACTCCATCTTTATGTATCTCATTTACAAATGAACCGTACACAACAGGAGCTTTACTCAACTTAGCCACAAAATACATTTTCACCCTTTTGTCCGGATCGCAAAATTTCACATATTCAGGATAGGTAATAACATATCCTTCCACCTCATCACCGTCAACCAACCTGGCATAAGCCTCTGTCACATCACTGCTTTCGCCCTGCTTATGACCAACATCAATTATCAGATGTGCCGAACTGGTTTCGGGATAAGTATAACGATGAAACCCAACTCTTGTGGTTGCAGTAATCTCCGCCTTAATCATATAGTCCTTAAGAAGCACAGAGTAATATCCTGTTTCGGCATGCTCACTATCTTTATCAAAACGTGAGCGGTATCCTTCGTCAGGGTTATCCAAAGAACCAGGAACAGTCTTCAGTTCCCCTGTAATAGGCATAAATACAACACCCCCAACTTGAAATTCGTGAAAATGACCAAACCCCTCGATGGAAGAGTGACGATCATCATAACCCGTTGGCCCCCAACTGCCCTTACTGTTGTATGCATTGGTATGGGGTGCCAGTTTTGCCATGCCAAAGGGAACGGCAGCAGGTGTATAAAAAAACCAACGTCCATGAACAGAACCTATTTGGGGATTAACATATTTTGTCAAGTCCTCTAATTGAGTAGGTTTTTCAGTTTTACATGCAACAGTGGCAATTAGCAGAAAAACAAATAAAGATAACTTTCTCATATTTTTTTAATTTAGTAATAATTTGATAAAAATAAGAATTCCAAAAATCTCTTCTAAATAAATAGTGGCTAAAATTATGTAGTGTTGTTCATTAATTACTCTTTATGTATAATGCAAAAAGAGAATAAGACTAATCCCATTCTCTTTTAAAGATACCGTAAAATTATTGAAATAGAAAGGAATCAAATATTAAAACTCCACGTCATAAAGATGCTTTCCGTCTTTTTCAAACCACTCAAGGCTTAAATCTGTCATAGGGTGACTACGCAATCTTTCCAGGATTTCATATCCTATAGTTGCAGCATGAGCTCCTTCCATACTAACACGATAAACCTGGTCAACTGTTTTAAAGCTTGCAGCTAAAACCTTACAAGGAATATCAAATTTCTTGAAAATCTTCGCAATATCACCAACAACTTCAATACCATGAGAGGATATATTATCAAGCCTGTTAACGTAGGGAGCAACCCAATCAGCTCCGGCTCTTGCTGCCACAAGTGCTTGTTGCTGAGTGAAAATTGCTGTGGCCGTTACTTTTATACCCTCATCTTTCAACAGGCGCATTGCACGGTATCCCTCTTCAGAAACAGGCACCTTAGCATAAAAATTATCACCCAGATCGAAATATGAAATGTACTTTTTGGCTTCCCTAACTATATCTTCAGCTTTATTGCTGATCATCTGGATATGCAACATCTTTTCTCCTACAATTTCTTTTAGTTCAGGTATCAGTTGAGATAGAGGTTTGCCTGCATGAGCCATAATTGTTGGATTAGTAGTAACACCCTCCAACGGAAAATAGTAGAACAATTTCTTTAACTCTTCTACATCTGCTGTGTCTGCTATATAAATCATAGTAATTAGTTTTTAAAGTTTGTCAAGTTCATCAAGTTAAAAGGACATCCCTGTGCAATAGAGTGACGGGGTGAATACCTGGTTGATACAAATATTCACCCCGTCACTGACAATAAAAATTAAAGTGTTGCTGCGTTCTCCATAAGGTATTTTTCAGCTTCAACAGACCACAACCCCTGATGACTTTCACATATTTCATGCAGTTTTGCATACACATGGTTATCCTTTCCATTTTCAGCAAAATCAGCAATTGCAGTAAGTGGCATCTCAATATGGTTATATATAAGTTTTTTACCTCCGGGTATATTTGGCAGATTCAGTGTTGTTTCAATTACTGCATTAATACCGCCAATGTGAGTTACAAGGCCGGCAGGATCTAATCCTTTACTCATCACATCCAAAGCCTCTTTCATATCGTCGGTGTTACCACCGCTGGTTCCTACAATATGAGTAAAAGCATAATGAACATTATAAAAATTCATAGTTGCCTTAAAGTTAGGATCAGATGGTCCGGCAAAAAAGTTCATACAACCATCAAAAGCAAGAATAGCATCAGCCTGCTCAATAACAGGTGCAACAGGTGCAAAAACAAATACATCGTCATAACCTTTCCCCTCCGTAATTGCTTTTAACCCATCAACCGGATTTGTCATTTCTGAGGTATTAACATATCTCAAATCTATTCCTCTCGATTTTGCAAACTCAACAGTATAGAGACTCGCAGCACGGTCTAACCTTGTCTGGTCAATATCAGTTACAACCATTAAGGCCGGTTTACGGTCTTCACGTCGCAACGCATAATTTATAGCTGCCAGCCCCATTGGCCCCACTCCGGCAAGAATCGCCAAATTACCTCCATTCACAATCTCCATTTTATGAATATATGATCCAGGTGTAGTATGGTAGTTGGCATGCATAGCACCAATAACACAAGAGAGAGGCTCTGATAATGAGGCAGGATAAAATCCTTCACCATTGTAAGGTAACAAACAACCAAGCTCCATTACTTCAGCAGGAATAATTACGTAAGTTGCATCTCCTCCAATATATTTGTATGAATATCCCGGTGCACTTAATATTCCAACCGGACCATCTTTAAAATTAAGTGCCGGTTGAATAGAGAATTTACTACCATGTTGAAACTCATCTTTCCATTTTGACCCAACTTCAACAATCTCACCGGCAAACTCGTGACCTATAATAACCGGATTTTCTGCTGCATCATCAGGTACCCTTTTATGATTTGTTCCCTGTGTGGCAGCTTTGTAAGACGACATGCAGATGCTGTCGCAAACTACTTTTGCCAATATCTCATCATCTTTGATGGCAGGGAGCTCAAACTCCTCCAGCCTTAAATCTTTTTTTCCGTACAGTCGTACTGCTTGTGTTTTCATATTATTAGTTCATCAAGTTTGTAAAGTTTATAAAGTTCGTAAAGAATTACAGAGTTTTTATTAGACCTGAAAGTAATTTTGATATTTCAACAGAGAGATAATAAAGTTCTTCAAACACTTCATCAGTAATCCTATTTAATTGCTTTGCGAGGTGAAGCATTGAACGAACTTCTCCACATGACCCTTTTGCTATAAATAAGAACTGTTTGAACTCTTTATTTGAATGTCTCTCATATCCTTCTGCAATATTATTCATTATCGAAACTGAGGCTCTTTCAATTTGTCCCCTAAATCCAAAATCTTTACTATTTTCAAAAATACCATATACTTTTGTAGTTAACAGCATTGCTTTCTGCCATTGGCTGATAAATCACATAAAATAATTCTTCACAATATGAACTACTTTATGAACTTTCAACTTTATAAACTTTCAACTACTTAAGCATCTCCTGACCACCGGTTACCGGTATGGCCTGACCGGTTTCGTACTGCTGCTCTATTGCATAAAGGATAGCTCGCACTACGTCAATCACGCGACAGCCTCGCTTGGCCGGTACCTGATTTTCATAAAACATTTTTACATCCTCAATAGTTTTGGCACCCGGCACTTTTCCTGCCTTCAGGTATTGAACAAACAATCCGGTTTCAGGATTACTCCATAATGGGCCATCAAAGAAGTTACCGGGACAGATAGAGTTAACCTTAATCTGATCAGGCATCAGTTCAAGAGCAAACGACTGAGTCAGGCCAATACCACCAAACTTACCACCGGCATAGGCAAAATTACGGTTACTGCCTTTCAACCCCGACTTTGAGTTAATCTGCAATATATCCATAAAATGATTACCGTCACTATATTTCGACTGTATCTTCATCACTTTAGATGAATATTTAGCACAGTAAAAATAACCGGCATAGTTGACCTTAGTCATAAGATCAAAAGTTTTCGGATCCATCTCATCAAGCCCTCCTGCACGAAGAATTCCGGCGTTACTAATCATCACATCCAATCCCCCAAAATGGAGAGTAGTCTCATTTATCAGATTTTCAACTGAATCAGGATCTGACACATCAGTCTTTACAAAGAGAGCCTTGTTGGAATATCCTTTTCCATTTAGCTTAGCAGTCATCTCTTCACCAACCTCCTCGTTAAGATCGGCCACAATAATATTGGCACCCTCTTCAAACAGCTCATTTGCAATGCCGGCACCAAACCCCTGAGCTCCTCCGGTAACAATAACTATACGTCCGGGGATACGTTGTGTACCAACCACATCCGACAAGGTTATTACAATCTTGCCTTTGCCTTTGATAATTACAGCCTCCGGTGTTTCACTGCTTTTTTTATACCAATCATCGAACGAATTTTTAAGCTCCGTTGCATTATCAATCACCAGTGTATTTTTGTTTACACCTGCCACATCACCCTTTTCATCAGTAAGGTTGCAAGTAACCAATTCGTTTTTTGAAGCCAGCATTCTTACTGCCGGTATTATTTCTATCCAATCCATATTTTAGTTTATTAAGTATAAAGTTTGTAAAGTTTATCAAGTTCGTAAAGCTATTATGCTTTCTACTTTATGAACTTTTCACTTTATAAACTTTCACCTTATTATATATTGTATCAACCTATTACCCAATTCCACAAATTCATCTTTCTTATCCTTCAGGTAAACTCCGGCATCATCCAAAATCCCCTTCCCTTCGGTAGCAAAAAGATATTGGTGAGCAGCAAGGATGCAGGCACCCTCATAGTTTATCTTCATCAGATCGTCATCCAACGGAGTTTTACCTCCGGCAAAAACTTCTATAGGCTGCTTTCCCGGTGCATTATGCTCAGTTCCAAAAGTTACAACAAATCCCTCATTTACCAAAGCCGTAACGTACTCTTTCATTTTATCATGATTATTTCTTGTGGGGATAAACTCCACAGAATAGTAGCCACGTTTTTTCAGATCAGCCATTGCTTTAGGCAAATCACCTTCAAAATCGGTATAGTTACCATTTGCATCATCAGCCAGAAAAGGGTATGTTGGTATGCCACCCGCTTTAATTATGATATCGTGAATGGCAGCAGTATCCAAAAACACAGAAGGATCGTCCTCAACAAAAGCAGATCCTCCTGCCTTCAGTAATTTACTCCTAATCTCATTCTCAACAGCTGCCTCATTAGACAATTCTGATTTCAGCTCCTCTCCTCCAAAAAGCTTTTTAAAGAAATCAAACTGCTCTTTTTCCGAAGAAAAACTATTCACAGCAAGCTCTCTGACAGCTCTTGCCAGATGGCGCTCACGCACCTGTTCTTTTGCAAATGCACTTTTTATCTCATCAAAATTAAGAGAAAGCTTTACATCCTCTTTAGCAAGTAGTGCATTTACCTTCTCCATCATCTCTTTTACCTGAGCATTATTCTGATCTTTGATATGAGCAATTTTTGCTAAATCAGATTTTGGCAGGACAACAGGATAGGCCAAAGCTTTTCCACTAAGGTATGTCCTTCCGGGATTGCCCGGATCATTTACACGCAGGCCTTTCTCTTTCTTCTCTGAATCAAGCCCGATGAACTCAACATTAAAAAGAGGGAAAATCTTGTTCTTAATCGTTTGATACGACCATGCATCATAAGCATCAAAAGTAAAAAAATCATTTACCCCAATAACTTTAACACCCTCTTCGGCAGCTTGCTCAACAGCCTCCTCAACACAACAAAAAGCACTAAAAGAGTGCGGTGTGTGAAGGTGGCAGTTTACCTTGAGAAGCCCCCTTCTATCCCCCTTAGGGGGGGAGGAAATTGCTTTATGGTCTATTGTTTTTTCCCAGAAATTCATAATTCATTTTTTAATTCCCTCCCCTCAGGGGAGGGTTAGGAAGGGGCATCTTTAAACCCCCATTTTATTTCTTCTGATCTGTTCAGCTTCCGTAAAGTTAGTTTTCACAGTATGACCTTTCAAAGGTACAATCTTCTCATGAATAGCATCAATTATCCAATGTGGTTGTGGGAAGAAAGAGTCTTCAAGCTCAAAGGCCGGGGTAATCCAGTTACGCGAACCTACAACAACCGGAGGTGCATCAAGATAGTCGAAAGCAAGTTCTGTAATATTTCGTGCCATATCGTTTAGGAACGACCCTCTTGCCGAGGCGTCACCTGTAATAATTATCCGGCCGGTTTTCTTAACAGACTCAATAACCAACTCATAATTAAATGGTACAAGTGAACGTGAATCAATAACTTCAGAACTCATTCCGTATTTCTCTTCAAGCTCTTTTGCAGCATCCAAAGCGCGGTAAAGAGTGGCACCAATAGAGAGAATAGTAACATCTTTACCTTCTCTCTTAATATCAGGCTCTCCGAGAGGTATCTCATAATATTCTTCAGGCACACCACCTTCATGAAACTGCTCGCCAATATCGTACACGCGCTGACTCTCAAAGAATATTACAGGATCAGTACCCTGAAGAGCACTGTTCATAAGTCCTTTAGCATCATACGGAGTAACAGGAAATACCACTTTCAAACCAGGAATGTGTGCAACAAGTGATGACCAGTCCTGAGAGTGCTGAGCACCATATTTAGAGCCAACAGAGACACGAACAACAACCGGCATCTTTAGTACGTTACCACTCATAGCCTGCCATTTAGGAAGTTGGTTAAAAACCTCATCTCCGGTCCTTCCCAGGAAGTCACAGTACATAATCTCAGGTACAACCCTGCCACCACACATTGCATAACCAATAGCAGTACCAACAATAGCAGCTTCAGCAATAGGTGAATTAAAAAGTCTGTGGTAAGGTAATGCTTCAGTCAACCCGCGATAAACAGCAAATGCACCACCCCAGTCACGATTCTCCTCACCGTAAGCAATCATTGTCGGGTCTTTGTAAAACCTGTCGGCAATAGCCTCGAACAGTCCGTCACGAAGCTGATATTGTTTCATTTTTGAGTAAGGCTTTCCATCCTTATCAAAAGCAAAACGCTCTTTACGGGCGATCTGCTTCACCCTTGGATTCTCTTCAAGAGACATTAGCACTTCCGGCTCACGGTCTTCCATACTATCAACCGACTCATCAGAAAACATCATCTCACCAATAATTTCCGGATTTTTATCAAGGTTCATACGCGGTGATACCTCATCATTAATTGAGAGTTTGAACATTTCCAAAATCAAAGTATCCACTTCTTCCTTAATCTGCTCCAGTTCTTTTTGAGTTGCTACACCAGCTTCAACAAGTTTATTTTCATAACCAAATATACAATCCTGTTTTTCCCATGCCTCTACTTCCTCTTTTGAACGGTACGAAGATGCATCCGATGGAGAGTGACCACTGTAACGATAAGTAAGCACATCAAGCAATACAGGACCATTCTTCTCTTCCAGTATCTTTTGTTTTCTTTTGTAGGCATCAATCACGGCAAGAGGATTGTATCCGTCAACACGCTCAGAATGCATTTGGTCTTCGTTAACACCGGCACCAATTCTGGCAGCAATACCATATCCCATTGTTTCGCCACAAGTTTGTCCACCCATGCCATACTGGTTATTCATAATTGTCATGATAAGAGGCAGACCTCCTTTCATATCACCTTCCCACAATTTTTTAAATTGATCCATAGCGGCAAACATTAAGCCTTCCCAAACAGGCCCTGTAGCCATAGAAGCATCACCAATATTAGCCACAACAATACCAGGCTTGCGGTTTACCTTCTTATACAAAGCAGCACCAACAGCAATATCACCACTACCACCTACAATGGCATTATTAGGATAAACACCAAAAGGAGTGAAAAAGGCGTGCATACTTCCACCCAAACCTTTGTTGAACCCTGTTTCGCGGGCAAAGATCTCAGCAAGTGTACCATACACCAGGAAACGCTTTGCCAGTGATTTAACATCACCATTAAACCCATTTTTAACAACACTAAAAGTTGAGCCATCAAAGAACTCTGACATAACTTTCTCTAGTTCTTTCTCTTCCAGTTTATGAATAGCACTCAATCCTTTTGCCAGAATCTCACCATGGCTACGATGTGAACCGAAGATAAAATCATCAACACTTAATGTGTAAGCCATACCAACAGCAGCGGCTTCCTGACCAATAGAAAGGTGAGCCGGTCCCGGATGGTTATACTCCACTCCGTTATAACCGTTGGTTGTTTTAATCAGGTTAAGCATTGTTTCAAACTCTCTGATCAAAGCCATATCGTGGTATATACGAAGAAAGTCTTCTTTTGAGAAGTTCTTCTTCTCCTCTTTAATTGTCTTTTTGTACTGATTTATCGGAATAGGCTTAAAGGTTAACTCACCAGCTTTTCTGGCTTCATCCGGATTTATAAATTGACTCTTAGGCATAACTTCTAAATTTTATATTGATTATAGTCGATTGTATATTATTGATTATATATTTTCTATTGAATATTGTCGATTGTAAATTATCAATTGTTAATCGTCAATATTCAATCATTAATGTCTTGAAAAAATTGTTTCTTTATATATTTCTGATACTGTCGGGTGTGGAAAGATTACCTCTTCCAGTTGAGCTGCTGTCATCTCCATTTCGATAGCCATTGAAGCACCGAAAATCATTTCGCTTGATGGATTACCCAACATCTGAACACCGATAACCTGTCCGTGAGGTTTACCGAGAAGCATTTTTGTTTCGCCTGTACCACCTTCATTTTCGGCAATAAAACGACCGGCATAAGCCATAGGCAAAGTAATCAAGTCGCACTCAACTTTCTGCTCTTTGGCAGCCTCTTCGGTAAGTCCAACGCTTGAAAATTCCGGATTGGTGTACACAACTCCGGGTATAGCATTGTAACGCATGTAATCTTTTCGACCGGTAAGGTTGTTAACAACCACCTCGCCCTCGCGATAAGCAGTATGCGCAAGAAGTGAGAATCCGGTTACATCGCCGGCAGCATAAACATTAGGAATATTAGTTGCCATCTTCTCATTCACCTTAATTCCTGTCCCGGTAAGCTCCACTCCAAGGTTCTCAAGTCCAAAACCTGTTGTAACGGCACGTCTGCCAGCACTAACTAATATCTTATCGCCCGATACGGTCTCTTCCTTACCATCTTTTTTATAAGTTACATTGTTGCTGTCAACCTTAACAACCATTGATGACAAATTGAAAGTAACCCCTTTCTTCTCGTATATCTTTCTCAACTGACTACTCATAGGTCTGTCCATCCCCGGGAGTATTTCACTCTCCATCTCAATTACATTGACCTTAACGCCCAAACTGTTGAAGAAACTGGCAAACTCCATTCCGATTACACCACCACCAATAATCACCATTGATTCCGGCACTTCAGGCAGGTCAAGAGCTTCACGGTTGGTCATGATATTCTCAGATGGATAAACCAAACCCGGAATAGGTGGTATGGCAGCTTCCGAGCCTGTACAAATTAACAGATTCTTTATCTCATAAGTTTTCCCCTCGGCAGCAACTGAGATGATACCATCTTTACGACCTTCGATAAAAGCTTTATCCTTAACAACAGTTACATTGTTAGCTTTCATCTTAACACCAACACCACCAACAAGTTTTCTTACAACTTTATTTTTTCTCTTCAGTATCTTAGTGTAATCGAAACTTGCATCTTTTACATTAATACCGTACTTGTCACCATTTCTGGCCTGGTCATATAATTTGGCTGAATATAAAAAAGTTTTTGTTGGAATACATCCTTCATTAAGACATACACCGCCAAGGTTTTTAGCCTCAAACAAAACAACCTTCAACCCTTTGTGCCCCGCTCTCTCTGCGGATACATACCCTGCAGGTCCACCGCCAATAATTGCTAAATCAAATAATTCTTGTGACATATTTTTTATTTTTGGCTATTGGCTAGTAGCTGTTAGCTAATAATTACAAATCAATTTCTAGTGTCTCTATCTCAATTGCTATCTGTTTCAGGAAACGAGTTGCTTCGCCTCCGTCAAGAGCACGGTGATCATATGTAAGACTTAATCCCATGTAAGGAACAAACCCATAAGCTCCGTTACCCAAATCTTTCGGACGAGGTACGATTGTATTAACACCAAGAATAGCCGATTGCGGCAGGTTTATAACCGGTGTAAACATCTCTACTCCGTAGTTTCCAAGATTTGAAACAGTAAATGTTGCAGCTTCTGCAGCTAGCAAATCCGGATCGATACTACCGCTGCGACACTGACCTGCTATCTCTTTCATCTGATTACTCAATCCCTGTATCGACAAGTCATCAGCATTTTTAATTGCCGGAACCATTAATCCTCTTTCTGTATCAACAGCAAGTCCAAGATGAACCTTTGAGAATATCTTCATACTGTCGCCCAAAAAGTGGGAGTTTGCCTGAGGAAATTTCTTCAATGCTTTAACTACAGCCATACAAACCATATCGTTCAGGGTAATATTTGTAGGATACCCCTCATCCATAGCCTTCTTAACTTTCTGCCTAATAGCAAGAATATTTCTTGCATCAGCACCGAGATGGTGAGTAAGCTGTGCAGAGTTTTGTAACGATGCGTGCATTGCTTTGGCAATGAGCTTACGCATGTTAGTTAACGGTTTAACCTCGAAATCATCTCCATATAAAAGATTTGTAGATTTCATGTCTTCACCCCTTACCATTCCGGCAGGGCCTGAACCCTCAGAAGGTGCAGCCAGCCCCTCTTTTTTGGCAATCTCTTTTGCCAACCCGGTAAGTTCAGGTCGGTTTTCCAAAGCAGCTTCCACATCACGGGCTATTACACGACCATTGGGGCCTGTTCCCTGAACATCATCCAACGAAAGAACCTCTTTCTCAGCCATATTTCTGGCTCGTGGAGATACTCCGAATGAATTGACGATTGACGATTGAGAACTGCTAACTGTTGACTGTTCACTGCTAACTGCTATCTGATCACTTTCAACTGTTAACTGTTCAGATGACTCCTGTACAGCTCCGGCGGATGCCAGCAAACCCGATATATCTTCGCCCTCTTCGCCAATTATGCAAACATTCTCAAGTACTACAACTTCATCTCCTTCGTTGTAGAACACTTCCAACAAAACACCTTCAGCCGAAGATTCTTCTTCAAATGAAGCTTTATCCGTTTCGTAAGCAAACAACACTTCACCAACAGACACTTTATCACCTTTCTTCTTGTGCCATTCTGTAATGATGCAGCTTTCTACTGATTGCCCCTGTTTGGGCATTATTATTAATTTAGCCATATATTTTTAGTTTAAAGTTTGTCAAGTTAAAAGGCTTTCAGCCCTTACGACAGTGAAGCCATTATTCAACCTTGCTTATTTTCTATTTTTTTTACAAATGTAATAACAACAACTTGTATATACAAGTAATATTTGTTAAAAATTATTATTAACACATATCATCCTGATTTTTAAGCCTATAAATGATTTTTATTTATTAATTGTAATGACAAGATGAAAATTATATGTTGACAAATATTAAATTTGTACGATTTTTTATACCTTTGAAGCAAATATAAGTCTCGCAAAGCCGCAAATCTCGCATAATCTATTTGCAATTACGATTTGGCAAGAAACAAATTAACACAAATGCAAAACACTCTTCCTCAATACAAGAAGGTTTATGAAATATTAAGGAAGCATATCCTTGAAGGGGTGTATAATGATGGTGACTTGCTACCTTCAGAAAATGAATTATGCCTGATTCATCAGGTAACCCGGCCTACTATCCGCAAAGCACTAGACAGGCTGGTAAACGAAGGTTACATAAAAAAGCAGCAGGGAAAAGGTAGTATTGTTGCAGGCAGACCCAAAGGTGTAGGTATTCTTTCACTCACCGGTACAACATCTGCTATAGGTCAGGAAAACCTAATCACAAAAATAATTGTAAAGCCTGAATTCAGACAATGGGATAAGGCATTCTCATTTTCCATTTTGGAACGGGAGAAAGAGGCAGGATGCATTTATTTAGAGCGATTGCGTTTAATAGACAATAAACCTGTCTTTTTTGACATCACAATGATACCCAACCTCAATCTTCCGCGATTTATCTCTCTAAAATTTGAAAACAAATCTCTTTTTGACATCTTAAGAACCAGATATCAGATAGAGGTAACCGGGGGTGAGCAAAAAATACAAGCTACCACAGGTGATGAAAAATTACAAAAACTTTTTAATGTTAATGCCGGACATCCCGTTTTGCAATTAGACCGTAAGATTGAGACCAGCCGCATTGGACTAACAGTTTACAGCCAGGTTTTTTGCAACACCTCTGAGTATGCCTTATACGGAACGTTTTAGGATGTGAGGATGTGGAGATTTAGGGATGTTGCAAAACCACTGAATTACACACCCATATAACACAAGTTGGCACTGATTCCATAAAGACTACATCAGATAATTTCGAGTTTAATAAATTTTTTTATTATTCTCAATACTTTTATCTCTACTCCGAAATAATTCCTATTTCAGCAACACCCATTCTTTTAATGTCATCAACTTCTGACAATGCCTGAAACTTTATATACCTCCCTTTAATGGGTTCGAACTCCTTTTTCTGCCACACAGGACTGTTCTTGATGTTAGAGAATTCGCCCTTTGACACAGGCTCTCCCCAAATGACACCATTTTTACTTATGTAAAGAGCATAATCCTTAACCACACCTTTCGACCACCTGCTTTGATCAGGCAGGTATGTAAAACCTTTTATGTTCAGCACTTCACCCAAATCAAGAACCATGTCAATCGGGAATTCTTTGTCTTCAACATGATATGCTGTTCCCGGATTTCCGTCTATGGCCTTATAACTCATTCTATCACCTTTCATAATTGCCCATTTCTCTTTACACACATCATATTCAACAATTGCCATCGGACTATATTTCGCAGTAATTTTATCCTTAATAACGGCTTTTACCATTCCCTTACTTTTCAAAACAAAGGGTTCGGAATAGAACTTGCCTGATTTAACAGGGTCTTTACCGTCAACCGTGAAATAAACATCAGACGACTGATCAAATGATTTTATAAATACCACACCATTTTTATTCCTCGATATTTTAGGTTCAACCATTACAGCCGGAGCATGATACAGCTCAATATTTGAAATTGCAAGACACGCCTTCGATTTCATTACAGTAAAACGTATTTTTTCTGCCTCCACAGGTTCAAAGCGTAAAATACGTTTGTACCCAATTGTTGTCTCTTCGGCTATTACACTCCATTTCCCATCCACTAAAGCCTCAACAGTAAACTCCTGAACTCTTTGACCTAAAGGAATATATTCCTGAATCAGGAAACGATTAATAGCAGTAGGTTTATCAAACTCAATAACAACACTCGCCGAAGTGACACTATCGGGAGTAGCCCAATAGGTTTCCGTATTACCATCAATGAGGTTTTCAGCGACATAACCTCTGCCCCTATTAATAGACTCTGTTATCGTTACTCCTTTGGCTAAATCTGTTTTGAAATCTTCTTTCAGCTGATTAGCAAGTGACATTACTGCCTCAACATCATTTTCATGAATATGTCCGCGTCTGTCAATGGGGAAATTAAGAAGCATTGTTCCATTTCGACCAACCGAGTGATAATATATATCAATTAACTGTGGCAATGACTTTACTTTGTGGTCTTCAGAAGTATGGTAATACCACCCCGGGCGAATAGAGACATCAACCTCAGCAGGTACCCAATGCGTACCATCCTCATGTCCTGATGTTAACTCTTTGTACTTTTGCCAGCCCGGATAGACTTCATCGCGTCGAATAAGACACCAATTAGTTTTATTAGCATATCCTTCTTCATTTCCTACCCACCGTACATCAGGGCCTCCATCTCCAAAGATATTAGCGTTAGGTTGAAGTTCACGAATAATCTTATAAGTAGTTGGCCAATCGTAATAGTTTCTTCTGTCTACCTGTCGATTCTCATTTGCTCCACCGTAATATCCGGTACCACCATTAGCTCCATCGAACCATACTTCAAAAATATCTCCGTAATTTGTTAGCAGCTCACGTAACTGCTCACGAAAAATGTCAATATACTCAGGTGTTCCGTATTTTGCATTATTTCTGTCCCAGGGCGACAGATATACGCCAAACTTCAAACCATATTTTTTACAAGCATCCGACAGCTCTTTGAGCACATCACCTTTTCCGTCTTTCCATTTTGAATATTTTACGGAGTGCTTAGTTGTTTTTGTAGGCCACAAACAGAAACCATCATGGTGTTTCGCAGTTATAATAACTCCTTTCATGCCTGCATCTTTACAAACTCTCACCCACTGGTCACAATCAAGATATGTAGGGTTAAAGACATCCGGTTCTTCACCCCCTGATCCCCACTCTATGTCAGTAAAAGTATTCATATTGAAATGAAAAAATGCATTGAACTCCATATGCTGATAGTTCAATTGACGTTCACTTGGCAGAGGACCGAATGGTTTTGGTGGAGTAACCTCCTGACAGGCACTCAATCCGAACAAAATAACTGGGATAACAAATAAAAAAACACTCTTCATAACTATTTTTTTTGTCATTTAATAGTGTGATGATTTGATGATACTGGAAATCGACACACACAATAATACATAATAATACTAATTCATTAACTCATCACCACATTAAATCTCAAGTTCCCATCCTTCTCTGGGCTTACGCTTGATCAAATGCTGCGCATAGTTTAGAGCTTTTACCTTCACTTTTTCAGTCACATATCTGGGAATAGTTTTTGAGGTATCATACTTCACTATTTTTGGAATCACCAGTTCCTCAGCAGTATCAATATTTGTAAACTTCATATTTAGTCCATCCCATTTAAGTATTCTATCAAGTCCTTTTAATCGCGCCGCCACAGTACCCATAACAACAACCTCATTAAATGATCCGGCAAACTTAAAGTTCGACTTTGTTTCGATACGTGCACCCGGCTTCTCCTTACAAGCTCTTATCCAATCTTTCTCATGACCACCGGCACCGCCAATTACACGTCTCTCTGTACGGGGAGGTTTGTATCCTTTGAAACTTCCTGAAGGTATTAAACGTGAATTCGCTGCATAACACCCTGTAACAATCTTACCTTTTGTACCAACAAATATAACTCCTCCACTCGAATCTCCCATAGGTTCATTATCAAGCATCTCTTCCGGTCTGTCGGGTTTAATACCACCATCATACCACGTAAGTTTCACTTTTGGCAGATTTATATTCTTTAAAGATTTTCTTTCAGGAAAATTATAAGTAATTTTTTGTGATTCAGCAGGTGATTCAATAGTCCACCGTGAGGTGCTGGCCTGTACACCATCAGGATATTCTAATTTTAGTGCACGAACAGCAACATCAAGAATATGACAACCCATATCGCCAAGAGCACCTGTTCCAAAAGCCCACCAACCACGCCAATTCCATGGATGATAAACAGGATTATACGGACGATTAGGCGCAGGCCCTAACCACATATCCCAGTCCAACTCTTTCGGCACAGGCGGGTTGTCTTCAGGTCTGTTCTGTGCCTGTGGCCATATAGGCCTGTTAGTCCAGGCATGTACCTCTTTTATATCACCAATAGCTCCGTCCCAGATTGCTTCACAAACCCATGCTGTTGTGCCTGCTGATGCTCCCTGATTTCCCATTTGAGTAGCAACATTATATTTGTAAGCTGCTTGAGTAAGAAGTCTTGATTCAGAAACAGAATGAGTAAGCGGTTTTTGGGTATATACATGTTTTCCCAGTTTCATAGCCTCAAGGGTAATAATAGTATGGGTATGATCAGGAGTAGCAATTATCACAGCATCAATCTGGTCTCCTATATCTTTGTACATCTTTCTGTAATCCTGATATGCATAAGGTAAAACTTTATCAGGATTTTCTTTTTTAAACTGAGTTAGTTTTGCCCTTAGTATCCTTTTATCAACATCACAGAGTGCTACAATATTCTCATCACGGCAATTATTCATGTTACCATAACCCATACCTAACCCTATTGCTGCAATATTAAGTTTTCCTTTAGGGAACTCTCTTTTTTTGTTATCAATAACTAACAGCTCTTGTTTTTCTTTTTTCGGTTTTTTTGTTCTGGTACATGAAGATAAAAAAGCTGGAATTGCTGAAATGGCAGTTGTAGCAATAGTAGTATTTTTCACAAATTTCCGGCGTGGCATCTTTTTTTCTGAATCTGACATCTTACACTATTATATTATTTAACAATTGTTTAAATTTCAAACTATAAAGGAAGAAAAAAAATCTATGTCCTCAAACTTATATTTCTATTTTTATAATAGGTTTATTCTTAATACCTCTCATTCATCCCAAATTGAAATTGAGTCATCAAAAGAGAACAGTTATACACCTTTTAATGCTTCGAGTCGTTTTAGTAAGGGAGGGTGAGAGTAATGGAAAAAAACATACCATGGATGAGGAGTCAAATTACTTAATGATTTAACTGATATTGTCTTCAGTGCATCTCCAAGTGCAATACCACTGCTTGTTTTTGCTGCAAACGCATCAGCTGCAAATTCGTTCATTCTTGAAACGGCTCCCATTATAATACCTAAAATAAAAGATACCGGAGTATATAACATTCCAAACACTAATAATCCAATATGAAAATTTGGTTTATCAACTCCAAGAGCACCGGATAGTAAAGGAGAACTTACAAAAAGACTAAAAAGATAAAACATTACACCGGCTTGTAACACCCCCATTACAGCTCCCCAAAGAGTATGCTTGAGTTTATTGTGTCCTGCCTCATGAGCAAGCACAGCAACAATTTGTTCTGTAGTGAGATCACTAATAAGAGTGTCGTATAATATAATACGTTTTTTACTGCCCAACCCACTGAAAAATGCATTTGCTTTAGTGGAACGTTTTGAACCATCCATCACAAAAATATTATCCAGTCTAAAATCCACTCCTTGTGAATACTTTTCAATGGCTGATCGTAACTCACCCTCTTCAAGCGGAGTCTGCTTGTTGAACAGGGGCAGGATAAGAGTTGTATAAAACATCAACATAAAAATCATAAAAACACTTGTAAGCAACCATGCATACAACCAGAAATTCTGACCGGTAAGAGTGTAAAACCAAATAATAAGTGATAATAGCCCACCCCCTATCACTGCACCGAGAATCAACGATTTCAGAAGATCAAGAACAAAGGTTTTTGGAGTTGTTTTATTAAAGCCAAAACGTTCCTCAATAACAAACGTACCATAAATACTAAATGGTAATGAAACAGTTGTTGAACCTAAACCTATAACACCAAAAAACAGAAGTGCCTTTAATATGGGACTTCCGGTAATTAACGTAACCCAATCATTAAGCCATGCAAATCCTCCAAGAAACAATACTGCCAAAAGAATAATAATACTAACCGTATCTGATAGTATCTCAAACCCAAAATTTGCCTTTTTATACTCAATATGCTTTTTATATTTTTCGATATCATAAATTCCTTCCAACTCTTCCGGAATTGTTTCAGACCATCGTGATCTATTCAGAAACTCCAAAAACAGATCAAAAAAATATTGAAGAAAAAGTATTCCGATTATGATATAAAAAATTGTATCTGGTTCCATGGTGTTAGTTTGTTAAGTTTGTTAAGTAAAAAGTTTATCAAGTTGAAAGCCTGCCTGTCGGCAGACAGGTTTGTAAAGTTTTCCCGACTGTCAATGTCAATGAGTTAAGAAATCTATTCGTCATTACGAGGAGGAACTGCCTGTCCCGAACATCGGGAAAGAAGTAATCTCTTGAGTTATTATAATAGATTGCCTACCTGCTAAAGGCAGGCAGGCTTCACTATCGTTCAGATGACGGATTTTTCTATCCGAACTAATTCTATTGTAATTGTTCATCTTTTGTTCTTTACATTTCTAATTTTAACCTCTATATTCAACATCGAACCGAGATATTAATATCAATTTGTTTCTGGTGGCAAATATACAAAAACACCTGATGGATTTTAAAAACCTATCAGGTGTTATTTTTAATATTCTATTTTATGTAATAATCATTACAACATTAAATCATTGTACCATTGTATCATTAGCTAAGGAAATTCAACTCCCAAATAATCATTCACATTAGCCAAAGGAACCGTTGAACCATATTCTTCATTAATGGCATTAATTAATTCATTTGCTATTATGGCACTACCTCTTCCACTGGCATGAATACCATCAAGAGAGAACATGCCTCCCGTAACGAAAGTTGTATTATACCCTGTTCCATCAATCATAATGCCATGAATAAGTTCATCCATTACTCTATTTGCATCAAGAAAAGCAAGATTATTTGCTTCAGCAGCATTTTTAATAATTACATTAAATTTATCGATAGCATCAGAAATATTATCAACCTCTGCTAAATCCAAAGACTCCTGATCAGGCATAGGCGTCATTGAACCCCAATATACCCCACCCAAAATATTGGATAATGCACTTAATAAAACTTTTTCACCTTCTACCATTTGTCTCATCCCCAAAGGATGTCCGGAATCGGCAACTACAAATGCATTTCGGCCTTCTGCAAATTCAATTCTTGGTAAACCATTAGCATCTGCTGCCTGATTGTAAGGGGCATATGCCTGATTTAACAAAGTTGCATAGGCGGCAGTTAATTTCAAATTGTCATAAGCTATATAACTGAAGTATGGCAGAGCATCTATTCCGGGGATATTACTTATTACCCCCTTAGCACCTTTAGAGATCAGAGTAGCAACCAAGCCCTCAATACTCCCCTTAAAAATAGATGCAGGTGTTATGTCATTAGACCCAATACCACTTTCACTCCCCGTTCCGCCGGCAAGTGCATACCACAAAACATCGTTACCACCAACCCACAACGAAAAAAATGAAGGGTTATTTAGCATGGCATCCCCTATCACAGAAGAAGTGCCTGGATTAGAAGCAAATCTGGAGTAAAAAGGATTGAAATTTCCTGCACCTAATGTAGAGTCACCAAATAGTGGAGACAGTAAATGAAATGATTTAGCTCCCGGCACGCCAACATTATTAAATGGTGCCTGAGCATTAATCCATGTAGAAGGATCCATCAATAACTCAGGATCACCTTCAGTGGGAACAGGCATTAACATTCCATCAACAACTTTCAACACATAACTCCCATTTCCAGATGACCCAACACTTGTACCGGCAGGTAACATAGGTTGCTTAAACTCATCCGCTCCTATTGTTTGAAGCTGAGTTGCCATAATATTTGTGAATCCGTTTTTCTGACCAAAAGCACTTAATGCACCATCGGTATATCCTGCCGAATAAGAGTCGCCTACAGAAACATAAACAGAAAAGTCAGCTGATCCGGCAGTTGGAACAAACTTGTCAACATTGGGCTCACATCGCCACAAAACCAGTGTAACGAGTATCAGTAAATAATTTATATATCTTGTCTTCATATCTATTTCAATTTATATATGTTAAAAGGAGTAATTTAAACCAAAACCTGGAATAATGGCATTTGTATAATAAGTACCATAAAAATCAGCTTCCTTATATCCGTCTTCTCGCTTTTTACCATGAATGTATAAAAATGAAACATCCAGGCTTAATTTATCAGTTATATGCCATGAAGCACCTGCTGACAATCCGGTTTTATCAGTTCCCGGAGTTTCAGGAGTAAGATAATCCTCAGGTATAGGTGTTTGGTCGTAATAGACTCCGGCTCTAAAATCAATTTTTTCATTCAAATGGTATTCAGCACCAATACGGTAAACAGCCGAATTTTCAAAATTCCTTGGGTTCTCAGAATCCTGAAGAGCATCAGTATTTGTCCCAAAATCAAAATCCAACGATTGATAAGCAGACCAGAACACATACTGAATATCCAAACCTACAGTTAGTTTTTCATTAGGGCTCCACCCTAATCCTAAAACTAAATTAGCAGGCAAAGGTAAAGTTGCAGAAAAAGTATTATCTGCAGGAAAATAAGTCTGCATTGAAGCAGGAACCGAAAATTTAGCATCTCCACCCTCCATATTCATTTCAATTTTAGAACGATAATCTAATCCTATCGAGAATTTCTCAATGGGTTGAAAGAAAACGCCTACGTTAAATCCATAACTAATAGTACTACCCGAAAGTTCAACCTGTCCCTCATTACTGTTCTGATCGGATAAAGGCAGTGCTTTACTAAGATCAACGCTACCGAGTGCAGCTACAAATCCAACACCAATACTAAGGTTATCCAAAATCTTATAAGAAGCGGTGGGTTGAATAAAGATAGCACTTAACGAAATATCCTGAATCAGATAGCGCCCATCCCATTCATCACCCCAAACCAGAGAATTACCATAAGGAGTTGTAACACCAAGCCCCACTGTTAACCTGTCATTGATTTTGCCAGCTCCATAAAAATAGAACGGTGTACCTACCGGATTATCGCTATAAGCCTCGTAAACAGAAGGAGCCTGCTTCTGAAATGTATTACTCGAAAAGATAGGACTTACCCCTAAGGAGAACTCCCAGTTACTTTTCATTAAGCTCAAAGCTCCCGGATTAAAATGGATACTGGATGCACCCAGGCTAAGACCTGTTCCGACATGCCCCATACCTGTCTGACGTTGCCCTTGAAGGTTCACCTGATATCCTTCGGCATGTCCGGCTACAACAGACATAAAAAACAGATAGCCAATTAATAGATTTTTTTTCATAGGTTAATTTTTATTTTTATAACTGTGTGTGAAAAAATAATTATACTTTAAAACAAAAGTTATACTTATTAACAAATATTTGGTTTTTTTAAAAACTTCGGCAAGTTAATTTTTTTTTAAAAACCAACAGAATTACAGTATTTTATCTTTAATTTGGTTCTAATATTTTTTTAGTTAACTTTTGTAAATAATCAAAAACCCAGGAACTATGATAACGAAACAGGATTTACATCAATTAGAGCAGAAGGGAATAACAACAGAACAAGTTAACAATCAACTTAAACAGCATAAAACAGGTTTTCCTTATGCTGATATTCAACGATCTGCAACTCCCGGCGATGGCATAATAATTATTAAAAAGGAAGATGAATCAAAATATAATGACTTGTTTATTAATGCAATAGATAATGGTTTGGACATTTGTAAATTTGTTCCGGCATCAGGTGCAGCAACACGTATGTTTAAAGATCTTTTTTCATTTCTGGAAACTCCCGATGAGCTATTGCAGGAGATAGTTGACAAACCACCATTCACCGATTTTTTTAAACGCCTGAAAGATTTTGCTTTTTATAACGATCTAAAAAAGTTTTTACCTGACAATATTGATTTAAACGATGTAAAGACTTGTAAGTTAATAGTGAAAAAGATATTAACTGATAAGGGATTGGATTATGGCAAAAAACCGAAAGGAGTACTGAAGTTTCACAGATACAATGGTTTTGAACATACACCTATGGAGGAACATCTGTTAGAAGCAGCCCTGTATGGTAAAAACATGGAAAGTAAGTCATATATTCATTTCACTGTTAGCAAAGAACATGAAAGCCTGTTTAATAAGGTACTTGACAGCAGCAAAAAAACTATGGAGAAAAAGTATGAGACAACTTATGATGTCAGCTTTTCAAATCAAAAACCATCAACCGACACCATTGCTGCCACTCCGGATAATGAACCATTCAGACTGGAAAACGGTAAATTACTCTTTCGTCCCGGAGGTCATGGTGCACTAATTCAGAACCTCAATGACCTGAACCATGATATTATTTTCGTTAAAAATATCGATAATGTAGTTCCTGAACATCTTATGGTCGATACTGTTCTTTTCAAAAAATTGCTTGCCGGCATATTAATTGAATATAGGGAAAAGGTTTTCAACATATTATCAAAACTTGACAATTTCAGCACACTGGAATCAGGCATAAATGATGGATTAGAATTTATAAGCATTGTCCTTAAACGTGAAGTAACACATCTTAATATCCTCAAAGATACCAACAGGCAAGAGAGAGCAAACAGAATAAAAGAGATACTAAACCGGCCTATACGAGTATGTGGAATGGTAAAGAACGAAGGAGAGCCTGGCGGTGGGCCGTTCTGGGTAAAATCAACAACAGGTACCATAAACCTTCAGGTAGTTGAAAGCTCACAAATAGATATGCAGGATGACAATAAAAAAGTAATAGTAGCCCAAAGCACTCACTTCAATCCCGTTGATCTGGTTTGTTCTATTAAAGATTATAAAGAAAATAAATTCAACTTGCTAGATTTTGTTGATCCTGTAACGGGTTTCATTTCTGAAAAATCAATGAGTGGCAAACCTCTCAAAGCACTAGAACTTCCTGGACTCTGGAATGGTGCAATGGCTCACTGGCTTACATTTTTCGTTGAAGTACCAGTGTCTACATTCAATCCGGTAAAAACCGTTTTTGACCTGTTAAGGCCACAACATCAACCGGAATAAAAGAATGATTAGATAATTTAGAGTTTAACAAAAAAAAATTAATAGTTTTGACATATGCGATATAAACCAAATGAATTCGGTTTATACATATGTTGTGGCCTATTAAAAAAATGAGAAAAAACCAGAAAATATGGATATTAAACTATTAAACCCAGAAAAAATAAGACTCAAAGACCACCCTGAATTAAACGAAAGTAGGTTACAAGATGTAATTGCAAAAAATCCTGAAATTATTGGACTTGGAAAATTGATATTAAAAAATCAACAAGAAAAATTACAAAGTCTTATAAATACACGGATGAGAATCTTAAAAAAGCCGGCAGATAATCGAGTTGACGGCTGATCCCGAAGAATCAACGATTTTATTAGGTGTAATAATATTACATATATAATATTTTCTAATCACT
>CBDUZZ010000067.1:0-26408 GCA_965371855.1 uncultured bacterium | reverse complement strand
ATTGAAAATTAACACATTGAAAATTAACACATTGAAAATTAACACATTGAAAATTAACACATTGAAAATTGTCATTTCCTAGTAACATCTCCACCACTAGATTTTTCTATATTTTTGGTTGTGGGATTGCCGTAAAAAATTATATCACTACCACTGCTGGCATGAGCATCAATACTTTCCAATGCATAAACTTTAGCATCGGAGCCTGCAGAAGTGCTTACTTTAACATATTTTGCTGCAAGGTCATCTGCAATAATATCACTGCCACTACCTGCACTTGCAATTAAAGTCACTGCCTTACCCTTTACCTTGATGTCGGAACCGGAAGAAGTTTTCAGCTTCAATAGCTTTGTGTCTACTGTAGCATAAATATCGGCACCACTTTTTGCAATAAGTTCAAGAGAATCAGTTTTTATTACATTCTTAGTGTACACATCAGCTCCGGCTGAACATACTATTCGGTTTAACTGATTAATAGTTAGGTGAACTTTTGGAATAGTTGTCCTTTTCCAACTAATACGGCTTTCGGTATAAATACGAAGTTCATGTCCCTTTACTTCAGTAATTATTTTGCCCATGAAACTTTTGTCAGCTTCAATTTCAAGTGAAATATTGTTTCCCTGGGTTACATACAAATCAATACCTGAACTAACATAAACCTGTGTTATAATATCAGGAATGGCACGGGTTTCTGTTTCCTGTGCAAAAGCTGTTGACAAAAGTGTGCCTGATGCAAATACGCCTAACGCTAGTAGTCCGCATAAAAGTTTTTGTTTCATGATAATAGATTTAATTAAGTTTGTTAATTAGACGATTATAGGGCAGGAAAGGTTACAATCAATCTATGGTTCTATAGTTGAATTGTTAAATTACTAATGCATATTTGCTGTAAATATTTGCAGAACTGTGTTTTTGTTTATATTTGAACACTGTTTGTATGATACATATGCCGGTATTTGAGTTAGATATTAATGATTATTCATTTCCTTCACCTGAGTATGCGCGGGAAGATGGATTATTGGCAATTGGTGGCGACCTGTCTGTTGAACGATTATTAAATGCATATGCAAATGGTATTTTCCCCTGGTATAGCGATGAGGATCCAATATTGTGGTGGTCCCCGGATTCTAGATTTGTTTTGTTTCCTGAAAAATTTAAAGCAAGAAAAAGTTTAAAACAAAAAATTAGAAACTCTAACATTGAAATAAGATATGATTTTGATTTTCATTCTGTTATAAGTAATTGTAAAACAATAAAAAGAAAGCATGAAGACGAAACCTGGATTACTGAAGATATGGTAAAGGCTTATGTACAATTATCGTCAATCGGAATTGCTCATTCAGTTGAAGTTTATGAAAATAATGAACTGATAGGCGGTCTTTATGGAGTGCAAATAGGTACTGTTTTTTCCGGAGAATCAATGTTCAACAAAAAATCTGATGTCTCAAAAATTGCTTTGTATTATTTGTGTAGAAATGCGAACAAATTGAATATAAATATAATTGACGTTCAGATGCAAACAGCTCATCTCGAAAGTCTTGGTGCAGAGTTTATCGATAGAAAAGAATTCTTAAAGTATCTGAAAGGATCTTATGAAGACACAAAATTTGGGAAGTGGGAGATTGATTAGGTATGTAGAATCATCAGATGACTAATTGATTCAGTATCAAGTCACAATGTCGAATACTCAATTTCCAATTATTTCCTTGTTCAATGAATATTGGATATTGATTATTGGATGTTGAATTACTCAATACCTCTTATATTAATATTCCTAAAATAGACCTTTGATCCGGCATGTTTTCCCTGAAAACCAATAAATCCTTTAGTAGTCAGTTCTGCAAAAGGTGTGCTTAGCCATTCCGGAATTTGTGTTCCATCGGGATTCTTTTTTGCACTTGTCCATTGTGACATATCCATATTGGTAACTTCATCACCGTTGAGCTCAACGATAACATTCCGGCCTTGACATGTTATTTTGTAATGGTTCCACACACCCGGTTTTTTCACGGTACTATGCTTTGGCGCCAAATGACCGAATATGGCACCACATTGCCAGGTGGGGTTTGCTGTAGCCCACTTCTCATGAAAATCATCTGTAATCTGAATCTCAACAGAATTAGGAATCCAATTTTCGCGATTGGTACAGTAGACAAGAACACCGCTATTAGCACCTGATTCGGTTTTAAAATCCAGTTCCAGAATAAAATTTTCATACTCTTTGTTAGTCCATATAACTTTATCCTCTTCAGCTGTAAGGATGCCATCATTAAAAGACCAAATACCTTTGTTAAAAGTTGCATTCGAAAGATTCGGTAAAAACATGTTACCGTAATCGGAGTTTTTATTTTTTGACTCCTGCTTGTTATTTTTTGTGCCGGATTGGCATGCTGTTAATGCTGATAACAATAAAACGAAAGAGGTTAGATATAAATTCTTCATGTTGTTAATTTTTATATTCATTAGTGTAGATGTTTTTATCCATTAAGTTGGTGACTAATTTAAGACTCCATCATTCTTCTTCATTCCATATCCGCCAGGCTTCTTCTGCTTGTAAGTAAAGCATCTCTAATCCGTTTTTTATTTTGGCTCCATAAGCTTTGGCGTTTTTCAGGAAAAGAGTCTCTTCGGGATTGTAAACAAGGTCATAAAAGAGATGTTCCGAAGAGATGGCATCGTAAGGGATATTGGGGTATGTTTCGATATTTGGATACATACCGAGTGGTGTAGTGTTTACAATTAGTGTATACTCGGAAAGTATTTCTCCGGTAACCAGGTCATATGTTAAAACTCCAGATTTTTTTGGTGTTCTGGATACATATTTGAAATCTATGTTTAACTGTTTTAATGCTTCTGCAACAGCTTTAGATGCTCCTCCTGTACCAAGTATCAATGCTTTTTTATGCTCTTGGGTTAGAAGTGGGGTTAATGAATTCTTAAATCCTACGAAATCGCTGTTATAACCTTTCAGGTTGGGTTTGTTATTCTTCCACAATATCTTTATAACATTAACTGCTCCAATTTTTTTTGCAATGTCATCCAGTTCATCCAAAAACGAAATAACTTGTTGTTTATATGGTATAGTAACATTTAGTCCTGCTAAATAGGGGTGGTGTTTAAAAAGCTCAGGAAAATCTTTTATAGATGAAATAGGAAAATTAAGATATCGGGCATTAATACTTTCTTTGGTAAATTTTTCAGTAAAATATTTCTGTGAAAATGAATGTTTCAAAGGAAATCCTATTAAACCGTATGTTTTCATTTTTTAGAGTTTATAGTTCAAAATAAATTACTAACCACTAATCATTAACCACTAACCATTATTTTTTTTGCTAAATATTCAGTTAAAGCAATTGTTAGTATTCCCAATGCAATATACAAAAGAGCATAATAAAATTCAATATTCAATTCAGGTAAGTGCCATTCATAACCAATTATTTTTGTTTTCTCCCCAAATGTTTGCGTAAGTGCTTCTTTCCATGGCCACAAAATACCCAATGAACCTAAGATAAAACCTGAAAGTGTTGCTATTGTTTGATTATGATAATTTTTCAGCAACCAGGACAAAAAATGCGAAAAAAGTATCAGGCCACCCACAGCACCAATTACTACAGGTATAAGTATGCTAAAGTTCATATCATTAACTGCATCAACCATTACAAGTTTATAATTCCCCATAAGTAACAGCACAAAAGAACCTGAAAGCCCGGGCAGTATCATGCTGCAAACAGCAACAACACCGCAAAGTAACAAATAAAGTATGCCGGCATCTTCGGTACCCGGTTTTAAGAGTGTTATTATTATTGCAATAGCTGTACCTGCAATGAAACTAATAATGACGGAGATTGACCATTTTTGTACTGTTTTAGCTACATAAACAACGGAAGCTAAAACCAATCCAAAGAAAAAAGCCCATATATAAACAGGGTAATGTTCAAACAAAAACTTAAAAAGTCTGGCAAGACTTACGATGGCAATACCTACACCCGAAAACAGAGCTATAAGAAAATAGAGATCAATATATTCGGCAAAGTCCTTAATTTTCCCTTTTAACAATAATTTAAATGCCTTAATATCTAACGATTTTAAGGCATTTATAAGCCGCTCGAAAATGCCGGTGATAAGAGCTATTGTTCCTCCTGATACACCGGGTATCACATTGGCTGCTCCCATTGCCATTCCTTTTAAAACGGTTGATATGAGGGATGAAAATGATGATTTATTACTCATGGTTATATTTTGTTATCAGATGGCTGTACTAAAAATGTTAAAATAGTAAATAATGATAAATCGGTTTAGTTACCGTTTTTTGTTGCCATAATGATAGAAGTAAATTTCTCATTATCAGAAATGACCGGATACTCAGTGAGTAAAACATTCAATCCGTCGGTGTTTAGTTCTAATGCCCGTGAGAGATGGTATGCCGCTCTGTTTTCATCATGAAAATATTTTAAAGATACAAATGTTGCCAGATAGTGTATTGATGAACTGTTTTTCAAATTATTAAGAAGTTCTGTGATAAACTTCTCAGGTTCGAAAAAGGAATCAGTAATTAACTTTAGTCTGAAAAGCTCTATCCAGGCAGCTGTTTCGTCCGGATCAATATTTAAACCGTTTTCAAGACTTTTTACGGCATCGTCTCCTTTGTCTAATTCATAAAGACATCGTGCATGAGCAAACCAATAATCAGGGCTAAGTGGTTCTATTGATATAGCCTGATCTAAAGCCTGTAATGCACTTTTAAAATCTTCTTTGCCCATAAAAGCAGATCCCAGCCCATACCAGGCGTCAGGATTTTCTTTGTTTTTTTTGGTAACAAGGGTGTAAAAACGGATTGCCATATCAAAATTCCCCATTTGCTCCCAGCAATCGGCAATGTATTGATATGTGAGTATGACATCACTACTAAGGGATACATGTTGATGATATGCTTTCAGAGCTTTGTCAAACATTCCTGAATGAGCAAAACTGTTGCCCAGATTAAAATATGCTTCAGAATGATAAGGGTTGATGACCAAGGTAAATTCATAAGCTTGTACCGCTTCTGTAGAATCTTCTTTCTTACTGTAAAGGATACCAAGATTGTACCAGGCATTCTCTGAGAAGGGATTTAAGTCTAAAAGTTTTTTATAGCACTCAATACTTTTATCAGGATTACCGGTTTTGTCGTATATAAATGCCAGCTCAAAAAGAACATTTTCATTCGGTGAAAATTTATCATCTGCCTTTTTCAGGTATGGTAAAGCGTCTTTAAAAAATCCCTCCTGGCTAAGATTAAAACCAACCTCAAACAAAATATCCTCCTCATCTTCGAAAGCAATAGAAACAGCTATATTGAAATTCTCAACAGCTTTTTTAACACTGTTTTGTTTAAGATAATTCCATCCTAGAGAAAGGAATACATCAGGATTAGTATATTCAAGCTTAGTAAGCTTATTTAGTAATACCTTTGCTTCCTCAAGCTTTCCCTTGTCCGAAAGGGAAGATGCTTTCTTTAACAGAAGAGAGGTGGCGAGGGGGTGCTGACTAAGACCAATATGAAGAATCTTTTCAGCTTCCTTAAGCATATCTTTTTCAAGATAAAACTCAAAAATATTTTCAATCTGATGAACATCGAAATAGAGCTCTTTATCATTTGTGACCATTCGTCTATATCGCTCTATATCTTCCTGAACATCATCACTGTTTGTGTGCAAGAACTCCTGCATATATAAATATGTTTTATGCTACAAAAATACCAAATATTTCAGTATTTACAAGAGTTTGTGTTAATAGTTATTCACAGGGTTATTAACTGTGAGGGGTGTGTAGTATAAGTTGAGGCACATTCAAAGTCTAATTTCAATTTGATTTCGGATGTATTTCCCACTTCAGGGTATTTTTTACAATTTTTGGATAGCCCATGCGTATATGAAAGAGACCGGATAATTTTCATTTCTCCATAACTTTATATACAAGTTATTGGGTAATCTCTTACTATTCAATTTCTAAACTCCTCAAATCTTCATATATTCAATCATTAACTATTGAATAACAGTTTTAAAAAGTGGTTTGAGATCCAAAGTGTCATTCATTTCTGTTTGTAGTTTCAACAAATCATCAAAAAGCTGTTTCTTTCTATCAGCGTATTTTTTATTGTCTGACAGGTCATACATTTCTTTGGGATCGTTTTTCAAATCGAAAAGTAATACTTTATTAGCCTTTGGATATGCAATTAATTTATATTCATCTTTACGTATCATACGCTGATAGTTGATGTAACAACCGTAAATTGCATCATAATTACTTTTTGTTTGTTCTCCTTTAGCAAGAGGCAGGAGACTGTTGAATTCAATATATTCAGGTTTTTCGGCACCGGCAATATCAAGCGTTGTTGCCATAATATCCTGCAAGTAAACGTCAGCATCTACCTTTTTGTTGCTTGGGAGGTTGGGTCCTATAATGATCATTGGAGGGCGAACGCTATGATCGAACATGTTTTGTTTACCTATTAGTCCATGATTTCCTACCGATAACCCATGATCTGCTGAAAAGAAAATATAGGTATTATCAGCTTTACCACTTTTTTTCAGCGCTTCAATGATTTTACCAATCTGATAATCCATGTGTGTAATTATCGCATAATACTCCTGACGGTTAACCTTAACGGCATATTCTGTTCTTGGGAAAGGTGCTAATCTTTCATCGCGCAATTTTTTGCTGCAACCTATCTGATCTTTATAAGGATATTCAGGAAGAAAGGTTTCAGGTACAGAAATGTCATCAAGCGGATACATATCCACAAATTTCTTAGGCGATTGACGGGGGTCATGTGGTGCATTAAATGCCAGATACATAAAGAATGGTTTGTCTTTTTTTGCAGCAGAGTCAATGAAATTAATAGCATCATCTTTCAAAACTTCACTCCAATGTTTACCGCCTTTCCAGAATCCATCATATTTTTTATGCCATGGTAACCAGGTTGTATCATTTTCATTTAAAGGACGATTATAACCTGCCTTTGTTTGATTGGGCATCCCCGGGCGTTCATGAATTACGTTATTAAAACAATTAGCAGGATTAGTTTTGATATGCCACTTTCCCGTCATGTAGGTTGTATACCCTGCTTTCTGCATCAGGTTACCCCACAGTTTACCTTGTATGGCCAGACTATCAAGGTTTTTCTCCTGTTTACGAGCACGCCATACCGAAAGGCCTGTGTTCATCATTGTTCTGCTTGCAACACATACAGCACCGTTCCATCCGCCCATATTATAAGTATGAGTGAATGTTACTCCATTCATAACCAGTTTGTCTATATTAGGCGTTATCACCTCCTTGTTGCCAAGAGCGTTGATTGTATTATAACACTGGTCATCAGCAAAGATAAAGATGATATTTGGCTTTTGTTTTTCTGTTTTGTTTTTCTTTTCTGAGCAGCCGGATAAAGATATGGCTGAAAACATTATCAGGAAAAACATTAATAGTTTGATTGTTAATGTTTTCATAATTACGAATATTACATGAATGAATAAGTGAATGTGGTAAAAATAGATATTATGATTGAAAATGAATTGTCAAAAAAGATTATTTGCTATTGAAAGTTAACCTAAAGACTATTTAGCTGATACAACAATATCCTTAAATTATCTATTCTTTATTACTTGTAACTATATCAAATATCTGATCAAGCTTCATGAGTTTCATCAAACTCATAACATCTTCTTGAACATCATTAAGAATAAGAGAAGAGTTGTTTTGCCGGGCGGTTTTTAATGCACTGATAAGAATACCAAAGCCACTACTGTCAACGTATTTGATATTACTAAGATCAAGGGTTAGTTGCACACCATTTTTCTTTAAAACGTCAGATAATTGTAATTTCATTTCGGGAGCTAAAGTAGCTGTAAGGCGATTTGTATCTTGAATTAATACTGTGATTTTTCCTTTTTGTTCTTCTATAAGTTCAAGCATAGTAATTATATTTTAGTTTTCAAGAACTGTTTTTAATTCACTAACGGCTTCGTTGCAAGTGAGGCTAAATTTATCAATTAATTCTTTAATTCTTCCTTCTTTGCAATTATTTTTTATCCATTTTATCCTTTCAGAGTCGTATCCTTTAAAACTTTTCTTTATCTTTTCTATTTCACTTAATTCGTAGGCATCAAGGTCATCCTTACTTTCCAGCTCATTTAAAACCATCTGCTTACAGATTAATTCCAGATCTTTCAGGTCTTTATTTCCCAGGTCATCAATCCCCATAGATAGCACTGATGATTTAGCTTTATGGGCAAAAGCAGCAATTTTCAACCACTCCTTTTTCTCGAAACTCTCTGCAAATCCCTCATAAAAATCAGGCATCTGATCTATGAATATGCCTATAAGTTCATTTACAATATCATTATCTCCATCTGAGATACTTTCAAGATAGGTGAGATTAATAATTTTAAACTGGTTAAGCATAATATTCTATTTGTGATGTAATACTATATATACAAATCTAATAAATTTATTGTAAAACAAAATATCATTAAGAAAATAATTTATAAAGATACAATCGAATATGTATTTAATAAGAAATAAATAATTATCATTTTTTCTCTGTGATTTTATTGATTACATTTGTCATTAATTATTTTAATAGTGCGTTTTTGCTATTTAAATTGGATATTTCAGGTTACAATTTTTAGTATAAATATTTCATTAAACAATTAAAATACAGAGTAATGAAGCAAACTGCTTTATTTGATTTTCATAAGGAGTTAGAAGCTAAAATAGTTTCTTTTGCCGGCTACGAAATGCCAATAGAATATTCAGGTATTACCAATGAGCATATGGCAGTTCGTAATAGTGTTGGTGTTTTTGATGTTTCTCATATGGGGGAGTTTTGGGTAAAAGGATCAAAAGCCCTCGAGTTTGTTCAGAAAGTGACATCTAATGATGTAAGTACGCTAACAATTGGAAAGGCTCAGTATTCATGTTTTCCTAATGGCAAAGGTGGTATTGTAGATGACTTGTTGGTTTATTGTTACGAAGATGATAAGTTTTTATTGGTTGTAAATGCTGCCAATATTGAAAAAGACTGGGCATGGTGTAATGTCCAAAATACAATGGGTGCAGAGCTTGAAAATGCCAGTGATTCAATTTCGCAGTTGGCAATTCAGGGACCTGATGCTATTAAGGTATTACAAAAACTGACTGAAACATATCTTTCAAAGATTCCTTATTACTCTTTTGTTACCGGTGCAATTGCCGGTGCGGATGATGTTATCATTTCAAATACCGGTTATACAGGTGCCGGTGGCTTTGAATTATATATGTACAATGCAGATGCAGTAAAGATATGGAATGCAATATTTGATGCTGGAGAGGAGTTTGGTATTTTACCTATAGGACTGGGAGCCCGTGATACTTTAAGGCTTGAGAAAGGTTTTTGTCTTTATGGTAATGATATTGATGATACAACTTCCCCTATTGAAGCCGGATTGGGGTGGATTACTAAATTTGTTGACCATAAAGATTTTATTAATAAGGAGTATCTTCTGAAACAGAAAGAGGAGGGAGTAAGTCGCAGGTTAAGAGGTTTTATCTTGGAAGATAGAGGCATTCCGCGCCATGGTTATGAAATAGTAAACGAAAACGATGAAACAATTGGCCAGGTAACCTCAGGAGGTATGTCACCTATTTTGAAAAAAGGTATTGGTCTGGGATATGTGAAAAAAGGGTATACAAAATTTGATACTGAGATATATATTAAGATTAGAAATAAGAAACTAAAGGCAAAAATTGTAAAACTGCCTTTTATTTAGGGGTTAAAGAATCTAAGAATCTAAAATTTTATGATATGAAAAAACACAATTTTTATGCCGGTCCATCTATTCTACCGGATTACACAATTAAAAACAGTGCAGAGGCAATATTGAATTTTGCCGGAACAGGTTTGTCATTATTGGAGGTTTCGCACCGTAGCAAGGAATTTGTTGCTGTAATGGATGAAGCACAACAACTGTTCAAAGAGTTGTTGGAAATACCTGAAGGATATGAAGTGTTGTTCCTTGGTGGTGGTGCAAGTACACAATTCTATATGATTCCTTTTAACTTTATGAACAATAAGTCGGCTTATCTCAATACCGGAGCATGGGCAAACAAAGCCATTAAGGAAGCAAAAGGATTTGGAGAAGTTGTTGAAGTAGCTTCATCTAAAGATAAGAACTACTCATACATACCCAAAGGTTACGATGTTCCTTTAGATGCTGATTATTTTCACATAACTACCAACAATACCATCTATGGAACGGAGATTAAAAAAGACTTGGAAGTGGGAGTCCCTCTTATCGCTGATATGTCTTCTGATATCTTCTCCCGTCCTGTCGACATCTCAAAATACACTCTTATTTATGGTGGCGCACAAAAGAATCTTGCCCCTTCAGGTGTTGCTTTTGTTATTGTAAAATCTGATGCTTTAGGTAAGGTTGATCGTTATATTCCGACTATGATTGATTATCGTACTCATATTAAAAGTGAATCAATGTTTAACACTCCTCCTGTATTGCCGGTCTATTCTGCTTTACAGACTTTGAAATGGTTAAAAAGCAATGGTGGAGTACCTGCAATGCAGAAGGTTAATATTGGAAAAGCTTCTTTGTTGTATGATGAGATTGAGAGAAATAAACTGTTTAAAACAACAGTTAATGATGAAGAAGATCGATCACTAATGAACATCTGTTTTGTTATGAATGATGAGTACAGTGAACTTGAAAAAGATTTTCTTGAGGTTGCTACATCAAAAGGGATGATCGGTATTAAAGGTCATCGCTCTGTTGGTGGTTTCCGTGCTTCAACATATAATGCATTACCTGCTGAAAGTGTGAAAGCGTTGGTTGATGTGATGAAAGAATTTGAAGCAAAACATTAAATTAGTATAAAGTTAAAAGTTATATAGTCTATCAAGGTGAAATGGAGTGCCTTATAAACTTTGGGCTTTTAACTTTACGAACTTTACAAACTAAATTAAAATGAGTAAAATATTAGTAGCAACCGAAAAGCCTTTTGCAAAGGCCGCAGTTGATCAGATTAAAACAATTGTAGAGGAGGCAGGATTTGAGTTTGCCTTACTTGAAAAATATACAGATAAAGGACAATTGCTGGATGCAGTAAAAGATACAACAGCATTAATTGTTAGAAGTGATAAAGTAACCAGAGAGGTTGTTGATGCAGCTAAAGAGTTAAAAATAGTTGTGCGCGCAGGTGCCGGATATGATAATCTTGATCTGGAAGCATGCAGTGAAAAAGGTGTGATAGCTATGAATACTCCGGGCCAGAATTCTAACGCTGTTGCCGAATTGGTGTTCGGCATGTTGGTTTTTATGGCAAGAAACAGATATAATGGTACTGCCGGAACTGAACTCAGAGGTAAGAAACTCGGTATTCATGCTTATGGTAACGTTGGTTATTACGTAGCACGTATTGCTATGGGATTTGGAATGGAGGTGTATGCTTATGATCCCTTTGTACCAAAGGAGAGAATTGAAGCTGATGGTATTGAAGTTATAGATTCGGTTGATGAATTGTATTCTACTTGTCAGTATGTTTCATTACATATACCCGCTAATGAACAAACAAAAAAATCAATTAATTGTGAGTTGTTAAGTAAGATGCCTCAAAACGCTGTACTGATAAATACAGCTCGTAAGGAGGTGATTGATGAAGAGAGTGTACTTGAATTAATGGCACAACGTAATGATTTCACCTATATTTCTGATATAGCACCTGATAATGAAGCTTTCATAAAAGATTATGCCGACAAGGTGTTTTTTACTCCTAAAAAGATGGGTGCTCAAACTGCTGAAGCAAATATTAATTCAGGAGTGGCTGCTGCAAAGCAGATAATTGCTTTTATTAATGATGGAGTTGAAATATTTCGCGTTAATAAGTAAATTTTAAATTAGAAATACAAATGGCGATTGTAAAACCCTTTAAAGGATTAAGACCTCCAAAAGATATTGTAGAGAATTTAGCTTGTTTGCCTTATGACGTGATGGATAGCGAAGAGGCGGCAAAAATGGCTGAAGGAAAGGATTGTTCGCTCCTGCATATAACCAGAGCCGAAATAGACTGTCCTGCAGGTATCGATATTCATTCTGAAACGGTTTATGAGAAATCGGCTGAGAACTTTGAAAAATTTCAACAAAAGGGATGGTTGCTACAGGATGATGATCCTAAGTTTTATATTTATGCCCAAACAATGAATGACCGTACTCAATACGGTATTGTTGGTGGTGCTGCTTGTGAGGATTACCACAATGGAATAATTAAAAAGCACGAACTTACTCGTCCGGATAAAGAGGAGGACAGGATGATTCTTACCCGTTACCTGAATGCTAATATTGAACCAGTGTTTTTCTCTTATAAAGCTGTTCCTGAAATTGATGAGATAGTTGAGAAGATTGTCAATACTCAACTTGCCGAATATGATTTTGTGGCTGAGGACGGGTTTGGGCATCATTTTTGGCCGGTTAACGATCCTGAAGTAAATAAACAGTTAGAGGAACTTTTTGCTGAAAAAGTGCCATATACTTATGTTGCTGACGGTCACCATCGTACTGCCGCTGCTGCACGTATTGGTCTTGAGAGAAAAGAGCAAAATCAGAATCATACCGGAAATGAAGATTATAATTTCTTTATGGCAGTTCATTTTCCTGATAATCAATTGATGATAATTGATTACAACCGTGTGGTAAAAGACCTTAACGGATTATCAAATGAGGAGTTCATTTTACAATTGGAAAAGGTTTTTGATATCGAATTAATAGGAGAAGTGATATACAAACCAGGTAAATTGCATGAATTCAGTATGTATCTTGACGGCAACTGGTATAAACTTAATGCCAAAAAAGGAACGTACAACGATAATGATCCTATTGGTGTATTGGATGTAACTATCTTATCAGAACATGTGTTGAATAAAATTTTAGGTATCCGGGATTTGCGAAGATCAAACCGTATTGGTTTTGTAGGTGGCATACGCGGATTAAATGAGTTGAAACATCGTGTCGATAATGAAGGCATGAAGGTTGCTTTTGCTCTTTATTCGGTCTCTATGCAACAACTGATTGATATTGCCGATTCAGGTAATATTATGCCTCCAAAAACAACATGGTTTGAACCTAAATTAAGATCTGGATTGGTCATTCATAAGTTGGATTGATTTGAAATTTTTTGCTTAAAACCTCTTTCATGTTTTTATGTAGGAGGTTTTTTTGTTATAAATGAAGAAATCATCTTACATCTAAAAATCTAAAATCACAATGGGTATAGCCGAAAATATTGCAAAAATAAAAATAGAACTGGGGCGTAATACCAGGTTAGTGGCAGTGTCAAAAACAAAGCCTTTGGAAGATATAATGGTCGCTTATAATGCAGGCCAAAGATTGTTTGGAGAGAACAAGGTTCAGGAGCTGGCAGGAAAACAGGAATCACTTCCAAAAGATATTGAATGGCATTTTATTGGTCATCTGCAATCAAATAAAGTGAAATATTTAGCCCCATTTGTTTATGTTGTTCATGGAGTTGAAAGTCTTAAATTGCTTAAAACCATAAATAAAGAGGCTAAAAAAAATGATCGTGTAATAAACTGTTTATTGCAGTTTCATATAGCTGAAGAAGAAACAAAGTTTGGACTTGACGAAAATGAAGCCGAGGCAATATTAAATGATGAATCATATAAAGCCCTTGTGAATGTGAAGATTATAGGAGTAATGGGCATGGCAACTTATACAACAGACACAGAACAAGTAAAAAATGAGTTCAGAAAACTAAAATCCCTATTTGACAGTTTGAAGGAAAAATATTTCTTTAATGATGAGGCCTTTAAGGAGATAAGTATGGGCATGTCGGGCGATTACAGACTGGCAGTTGAAGAGGGTAGTACAATTGTTAGAGTTGGAAGTGCAATATTCGGTGAAAGAAATAATCAATAATGATTAATGGTTAATTGTTAATGGTGAAGAATTTTAACTCTGAATTGTTGACTTTTTACTACCTACTGCCACCTCCACTTCCCTAACAAATCCTTATCTTTCTACTTGTTTCTGCTTAGCACAACCTATTTTTGTGACGTGCAAAAGTAAAGGTTTCCCTCGTTAAGCAAACAAAAAAGAGCTGTGAAAATAATCCACAGCCCTAATCTTAAATTAGAAATTATTTTCTGTTATTTCACTTTCTTTAACTCCATATCAAAAGTAAACAAAAATATATCAGGTGCACTTTCGGATAATACAGCCCCCTGTCCAATTGCTGCTATCAACTCTGCAACTACTTCTTTGGGTATAGGCACAGCAGTATTTGATGACAAAATATCATCTTCAAGTTTAATGTCTGTAACTGTTAAACTAAACCCGGTAGGTGATGATGGAATTGCAGTACTGTTAAAATTTAAAATTAATACTGTACCATTCTCTTTCTCTTCCCAGGTTCCTGCATTAATACTAAAATCACTGGATGAACAACTCATAAACAAAGAATAATCCTTTCTTAATTCAATCAAAGAAGCGTCTGCAGAACAATCAGTAATAGCATTTAATAAAGCCTCCTGGATCATTTCTGTAATATCAAATCCAACTGATAAGGGAAAATCCATTTCCGTTTCTCCAACAACAGGAATTATTACTGTTTCTGTAAGAGTAGCTTTTTTAATAGTGTAATCTCCAATATAAACAGATGCCTCTTCTACATCATCATCACAAGATAAAAGCATTAATACAGAAACCATTAAGCTCAATAAAAAATTCAAATTAATTCTTTTCATTTTCGTTCTGTTTTAAATTAAACTTTATTTTTTAGGCTTTTTGTATTGCAAATTTAAAAAAAAGTAATCTATTTGTCAACTCTTTTGTGAAAATTTTCTAATGTTTCAAACGGATGTGACACTACGAAACTATTTGCCAACCATGAAGGAATACTGCCTCCGGGATTTCCATGGTATTGATATACAACCTTTACACTATTATCAGGATTTTTTGTGAGTTCCCAAAAACCTGTTCCTTCAGGAATTCTAACTAATCCATCTTTTTTTTCAACTAAATCAGGTCGTGCATTAATGCTTATATGAGCACCTTTTCCATCATCTGCAAGTTTTGCTTCTAATTCTGTTACATTATCTCTGTCAGCAACAGGCCAAGGAGTATGTACAATTGTATAATGGATGTGATGATATTTACCTATCTGTTTTATAAGTTTTTGTCCGGATAAATCAGGGAATAACTTATCGTATTTTTCTACATCAAAAATGATATTGAGGATATCAGTCAGTGTAGTATTCTTAATAACTGTTATACCTTTATATTCTCTAAAAGTAGAACCATCCACATTGCGTGTATATACCTTAATTCCGTCAATGTCTTTTTTTAATTTCCACGAAGATGATACAGTTGTGGCGAGTAAAAATGTACAGATAACCAATAGTTTAAGCATAGTAATTTTTTATTTAAAAGAATTGCTATTATTTTATAATAATATCATCCGGTATATCATAGTTATATATTTCCATAAATTTACCAAGTTCATTTTTTATCTTATTAATTGTTAACAAGTCAATTTCATAATTGTTCTTTTTATATCCTTTAATTGATTCAAAATATTCAGAAAAATGATTTTTTACACTGTCAAAGTCTTCGTTTAAAAGATTGTCATATATTTTTCTACTCTCTTCAACCGGATTCATTTCAAAATCTTCATATTTGAGTTCAATAAGATTTTTTTCCGGTATTTCTGATTTTTGTTCAAGATAATCACTTATTATTGTTTTGTAAACATCGAAAATCATATTTTCAATAAATTGATTATCTGTGTTTTGTAATATAAGGGTAGGAAGCAGGGATTTAAAGAAATGTTGAGTGGATAAAAATACTGTAATGGGGTTTCGGTATATATACAGAAACTTAGCATCCGGATAAAGTTTTAAAAGGTGTTTTATTCTAGCAGTATTTACCGGGTTTTTTAAGATCAAGCGTTTCCCTTTTGTGTTAATCAATGCTTTTTTTAACAATTTGTCATATTTTTCGAACCATATGTCTATTTCTTTTTTTGACAGGCCTTTATGGTGTATAGCATTTTTATAAAAAGTTTTGTAGTTAGCAGGTAAATAAAAAAAGTTGTAGTAAGCATTATGGTGACTATTACTAAAAGCAAACTCATCTTCCTGCGGAAAATTAACACCTAACTTAACATTGTCAGAAGGTCGCTTTTCAGGAATAAATATTTTCATGAATGTTTTAAAAATCAATTTGCTTCCAAGATTATTGGGGAAAACTGATTGGTATGTTGTGATATAACCTGCATCAGGATCGCAACATAACATATTGTGCAAAAGAGTAGTTCCGCTTCTCCAATGTCCTATAATAAACAATGGAGGTTTTTCGAATTTGAATTTAGAGAGTTTACTTTTATAAATAATTTCTTCCCACCAGTGAAAAGGTGTTGAAAGAATAATAATAAGCGTGGATAAAAAAACTTTAAAATAATATTTAGGAGAAATATGTCCCTGCCTTAATATCCTGAAATAATTTAGCAGTGTTGAACCCATTAATGTTGATACAGGTGGCAATTTGAATTGACTCATAATTAAGAATGAAAATGGGTTAATTATTAATCAGTTTTTGATAAACTAATCAAATGTAATAATAATAATCTTCTGTAACTTTAAATGGGGAAAGATCGGGGTAATTTAGCTTGCAACTCCCAGCACAACAACATTATTGCTTTTACTGAATATTCCTAACTTCAATTCTAAAGATGCGACCTCAGGAATTTTCCGGTATATGAATCTTTACACTTAGTCAGTTCTTCGGGAGTACCTTCAAATACAATATTTCCACCTTTTTCACCACCTTCGGGTCCCAAATCAATTATCCAATCTGCACACTTGATGATTTCCATGTTATGCTCAATAATTATCAGGGAGTGACCATTTTTTATTAGGGCATTGAATGCATTGAGTAATTTTTTTATGTCATGAAAATGTAGTCCGGTAGTTGGTTCGTCAAATATGAAGAGGGTAGGAGTTTCTTTCTCATTTGCCAGAAATGATGCAAGTTTAACCCGTTGGCTTTCACCACCACTGAGAGTACTCGATGATTGCCCCAGCTTTATATACCCAAGACCTACATCAGCAAGAGGTTTTAGCTTTTTAATAATTCGTTTTTCTATTGTTGCATTTGAGGCACTGAAGAATTCAATTGTTTCGTTAACGGTCATTTCCAGTATGTCATGGATATTCTTGTTTCTGTATTTCACTTCCAGAATATCGTCTTTAAATCTTTTACCATGACAAGCTTCACACTGTAAAACAATATCAGCCATAAACTGCATTTCTACTTTAATTGTTCCTTCTCCCTGACATTCATCACATCTTCCTCCATCAATATTAAAACTAAAGTGCGAAGCTTTATAACCATTTAATTTAGACGCCTGTTGATCTGCCATTAGTTTCCTTATCTCATCATATGCTTTCAGGTATGTAGCAGGATTTGAACGTGAACTTTTCCCGATAGGGTTTTGATTAACAAACTCAACGGCAGTTATACTATCCGGCTGACCGGCTAAAAGGTCAAATGCCCCGGTCTTTTCGGCATATCCACCCAAACGCTTTTTAATTGCCGGATACAAAACCCTGTTTACAAGTGATGATTTTCCAGATCCGCTAACTCCCGTAACTACAGTCATCAGATTGAGCGGGAATCTGACATCAACGTTTTTTAGATTATTTTCGCGCGCCCCTTTAACCTCAATATAATTCGTTCCTGTTCTTCTGCTGTCTGGAGTAAGGATTACCTCAATACCATTAAGATATTTCGTAGTTAAACTGTTGTCATTTTCTGATAATTGTTTAAAATCTCCCTGAAAAACAACCTCTCCACCTAATCGTCCCGCTCCCGGACCAATATCAATAATTTCTGCTGCAGCCCTGATTATCTCTTCATCATGCTCTACAACAATAACGGTATTACCAAGATCTCTAAGGTTCTTCAAAACTTTTATCAGTAATTTCGTATCTCTTGAGTGCAGGCCAATACTTGGTTCATCAAGTATATATAATGAACCTACTAAACTGCTTCCTAATGATGAGGAAAGATTTATTCGCTGACTTTCGCCACCGGATAGAGTAGAGGAGAGGCGATTTAATGTTAGGTACTCCAGACCTACATCACATAAAAAACCTATGCGTGTATTGATTTCATCAAGTAACCGACCGGCAATTTTCCGGTCATATTCCGATAGTTTTATCGATTCAAAAAAGCACTGAAGATCAGATACGGGTAACACTACAAGTTCATTTATACTCTTTCCCTGTATTTTAACCCATCCGGCTTCTTTACGCAATCGGCTACCTTCGCATTCGGGACAGGTAGTTTTACCACGGTAGCGCGATAGCATAACACGGTATTGTATTTTATACTGTTTCTCCTCAACATATTTAAAAAAGGCATTCAATCCTCTGAAGTGTTTATTCCCCGTCCATATCAACCGGCGCTGTTCAGGTGTTAGCTCATAATATGGTTTATGAACCGGAAAGTCAAACTTGTAAGCATTGTTTATTAGTCGCTCTTTCCATTTACCCATCTTCTCACCTTTCCAGCAGGCTATTGCTCCATCATAAGTTGAGAGGCTTTTATTGGGAATAACCAGGTCTTCATCAATACCTATTATTTTACCAAAACCTTCGCACCGTGGACAGGCACCTACCGGATTGTTAAATGAGAACAGATATTCAGTAGGAACTTCAAATATTATTCCATCAGCCTCAAAACGGTCAGAAAAAGAGTAATCGCTATATGAGGATTCTTCATAAACTCTAAGGATACACCTGCCTTTGCTTTCATAAAAGGCTGTTTGAACAGAATCGGCCAGCCTGCTAATAGTGTCATCATCAGTGTTAACGGTTAACCTGTCAATTACCAGATTAATAGATTGACATTCAGTATTTGAATCCTTATCGTTTAACAGATCCTCTATCCTGAAAAACTCATTGTTTTTTTCTACCCGGCTAAAGCCCTGTTTCATAAAAATATCAAGATGCTCAGTGCATTTTCTATCCCCTGCCGGAATTACCGGAGATAAAAGAATAACTTTCTGATCAGGAGTTAAATTAGAGAAAAAGTTAACTACATCAGAAACCTGATGCCTTTTTACTTTTTTTCCTGATACCGGAGAATATGTTTTCCCTATGCGGGCAAAAAGAAGTTTTAGATAATCATATATTTCGGTTGATGTACCAACAGTGGAGCGTGGATTCCTGCTGTTTACCTTTTGCTGAATAGCAATTGCCGGAGGAATACCTTTTATATAATCAACTTCCGGCTTATTTAGTCTGCCCAAAAACTGTCGGGCATAAGAACTAAGACTCTCAACATAACGCCTTTGGCCTTCTGCATATAATGTATCAAAAGCAAGTGACGATTTGCCTGATCCTGAAACTCCTGTAATGACAATAAATTTATTAACCGGAATTGATAGGTCTATATTTTTAAGATTGTGGACTTTGGCTCCTTTTATGTCTATCGTTCTCTGCATGTTTAGCACTAAAAAGTTTATGGGGCGACAAAGATACCTTAAATAGAGTTGAAAGTTGAAAGTTGAAAGTTGAAAGTTTGGGCTAAATATTATCCGTCAATAAAAAGCCGGACAGGTTTTGAGGTGCCGGCTTCAATTTATTACTCTTTTAATACCATTTTTGAGTATGGTCGTTTGGAAATTCAAAAGCAAACCAAGTTTATATTTACCTAACCCGGACAATCCGGAACCAAACAGAAAAAAGTTGTAGTTTAACATATTGGGCAACAATTACAATATTCGTATAGAAGGCAGCGAGATAAAGCATACCATGGGCAAAAGCTCAATTAAAATGTACGATAAGTTCTCCAAAATACTACGTATTGAAACCACGACTAACGATGTTAGCTTTTTTAAACACTACCGAAAGGTTGAACCCCGCAAGACTTATTAAACTTTTGCCAAAAATAACACGAGTATTATTGATAAGATACTATTGACCTAGATAAACTTTCAACTTATTGTATTAAATTTGCAATGTTAATTACTGCTATTATGAATGTAGAAATAAGAGAAGTTACAGACAAAAAAACAATGAAGGATTTTGTTGACCTTCCGTATAGACTATATAAAGATAATAAGTTTTGGGTCCCTCCAATTAAATCAGGGGAGATAGACTCATTGCTTCCTGAAAAAAATCCTGCTTTTAAGTTTAGTAAAGCAAAGTTCTGGGTGGCATATAAAGATGGAGAATGTGTAGGTCGCATTGGAGGAATTGTAAATGATCTTTGGATTGAAAAAGAGGGTGAAAAGAAGGGTAGAATGACAAGGCCTGAATTTATTGACGATGCTGATGTAGCTAAATCTCTATTTGAAACAGTTGAAAGCTGGTTAAAAGAAGAGGGCATGAAGAGCATTCATGGACCTTTGGGATTCACTAATCTTGATCATCAGGGTGTACTTGTTGAAGGACATGATTGGTTGCCATCAGTTTTTTCTGATTATCACTTTGCATATTACCAGAAGCACTACGAAGCATACGGATTTGAAAAAGAGATAGACTGGATAGAGTTTAGAATTACTTTCCCTGATAAATTACCTGAAAAATCAGAGAAAGTTGGAAAGTTAATAATGAAAAGGTATGGACTAAAATCTATAAATTTTAAAACTAAGAAAGAACTAGAACCATATAAGAAAAAGATTATTGATCTTTTTGATGATGCCTTTGCCGCACTATTTGGAACTTATTCGTTTCCGCCTGAGATGAAACAGTATTATGTGGATAAATATTTTCCTATTCTCAACCCCAGATATGTGAAGATAATATTAGGGAAAAATGATGAGATTTTTGGATTTGCGATTTCAATGCCATCTTTATCTAAAGCTATGCAAAAAGCAGGAGGTAAGATTTTTCCATTTGGCTGGTGGCATATTAATAAAGCGTTAAAAAAACCAAAAGAGATTGATTTGGTATTAACGGGTGTGAAACCTGAATATCAGAAATTGGGTTTGGTGGCCTTATTAATAAATGAATTGTGGAAAACTTCCAAAAGTGATGACGTGAAATATGTTGAAACAACAGGCATGCTCGAAAATAATAGTGCTATTCAACTGTGGAAATCATTTGACCATATTCAACATAAGCGTAAACGCTGCTTTAAGAAAGAAATTAAATAGTTTTTTAAAGTTAGCTGAAATAGAAAAAAAACTATGGTTTCCATAAAAAATCTTAGCCTGCTTAAGGAGATTCGCAGTTATTCTGTAATTACTTTTAGCCTGGTAATAGGATCGCTGGGCTGGGGTGGTTTTATTATTCCTTCTGATATTGTTGGAGGTGGCATTGTAGGTATTGCTTCAATAATTTATTACACCATAGGTGTTTCTGTTGGACCTGTTAACCTGGCAATTAATGCACTTCTTGTTTTAATTGCATTAAAAGTTTTAGGGCGTAGCTTTGGGGTTAAAACAATATATTCAATAATTGTTTTTTCAGCATTAATAAGTTTCTTTCAGATACATTTTAAAGAGCCTATTGTAGCAGATAAATTTATGGCTGCAATAATTGGGGGAGGTATGGCCGGTGCTAGCATTGGACTGTTATTCATGAACGGAGCAAGCACAGGTGGAACAGAGATTATTGCAATGCTTGTAAATAAGTATCGCAATATTAGTCCTGGTAGAGTGATGATGTTTTGCGATATGATAATTATTGGTTCATCATACATTATTTTCAAATCGATAGAAACCGTTGTTTATGGGTATGTTGTAATGGCTGTCATGTCGTATGTTGCCGATATGCTTTTAACAGGCTCCAAGCAGTCAGTTCAGATATTCATTGTGTCAAACCGGCCACAAGAAGTAGCGGATGCAATATCAGAAAAACTGCATCGTGGACTTTCGTTTCTTAATGGCAGGGGCTACTACTCACAAAATGAGGGGGAATTTATTGTTATTATTGTCAGAAAATCAGAATCCCATATAGTTTTTCAGATAATTAAAAAGATTGATCCTGATGCTTTTGTCTCTATGGGAAATGTGATGGCAGTTTATGGGCAGGGATTTGATAAATATAAACCTCCCCTGAAAACCGGTACGAAGTAATAGTCGCAAAATCTATTTGTGGCAAAACAATAACGTCCTTATATATTAAGTAGTGTCTATCCAAAACATTGAGTCTTCTCGTGACTAAATTGTAAATAAAGAGCCCGAAGTTGGAAATCACATTTCCTCTTCGGGCTCTTATATCATTAAATTAATCTGCTCAGCGGCAGGTGGAATTCTGAATTCACAGCGTTTCCGGCATCAACTTCTTATAATTGAGGACCTGCAGCAACAAGTTTTTTACCTTCTTCGTTATCGGTATATTTTTCAAAGTTTTTGATAAAGCGACCTGCAAGGTCTTTTGCTTTCTCATCCCACTCTTTAGCATCAGTGTAAGTATCGCGTGGATCAAGTATTCCCGGATCAACATCATGTAATTTAACAGGTATTTCAAAATTGAAAATAGGTAACTGTTTTGTTTCGGCTTTTTCTATTGAACCATCCAGGATAGCATCAATGATAGCACGAGTATCTTTAATTGAGATACGTTTTCCTGTTCCGTTCCAACCTGTATTAACAACATAAGCTTCTGCGCCGTGAGCCTCCATTTTCTTCACTAACTCGTGACCATATTTAGTTGGGTGAAGCGAAAGGAATGCTGCACCAAAACAAGCTGAGAAGGTAGGTTGAGGAGTAGTTACACCACGCTCAGTTCCAGCTAATTTTGCAGTAAATCCTGACAAGAAATGGTATTTAGTTTGTTCCGGAGTTAATTTTGCAACCGGTGGTATTACGCCAAAAGCATCAGCAGTAAGGAAAATAACTTTATTGGCATGACCGGCTCTGGATACAGGTTTAATAATGTTGTGGATGTGATAGATTGGATAAGAAACACGAGTGTTTTGAGTTGTAGAACCATCGTTGAAATCGATTTTACCATCGTCATCAACTGTTACGTTTTCTAACAAAGCATCACGTTTAATTGCTCCATAAATATCCGGTTCAGCTTCTTTATCGAGGTTGATAGTTTTTGCATAACATCCACCTTCGAAGTTAAATATACCATTATCATCCCAACCGTGCTCATCATCACCAATTAATTGGCGTTTTGGATCTGTTGACAGAGTTGTTTTTCCGGTTCCTGAAAGTCCGAAGAAAATGGCAACATCACCGTCTTTACCAACATTTGCAGAACAGTGCATGGCAGCCATTCCGTTTAGTGGCAAGTAGTAGTTCATCATAGCGAAAATTCCTTTCTTCATTTCGCCGCCATACCAGCTACCACCAACAACATGCATTTTTTCAGTAAGGTTAAAAACAGTATAATTCTCTGAATGTAAACCATGCTTTTTCCAATTTTGATTTGTGGTTTTAGAACCATTCATAGAAACGAAATCGGGCTCACCATAATTTGCTAATTCCTCTTCAGTGGGGCGAATAAACATATTTTTCACAAAGTGTGCCTGCCAGGCAACTTCCATAATAAAACGAACTTTCAAACGAGAGTCAGGGTTTGCACCGGAAAAGGTATCCATAACGAATAACCTTTTGCCCGAAAGCTGCTTCACAGTAATTTCTTTAAGGTCATTCCAAACTTCAGGAGTTGTTGGTTTATTATCGTTTGGTGACTCAGGGGTAGTCCACCACATTGTATCTTTAGTTGTATCATCTTTTACAATGAATTTATCTTTTGGAGAGCGACCTGTGAAAATTCCGGTCATTACATTTACAGCATCAAGCTCGGTAATTTGCCCTTTCTCATATCCCTCAAGACCTGGTTTTGTCTCCTCTTCAAACAATGTTTCGTATGAAGGATTATGAAGAATCTCTTTTACATCTGTAATTCCGTACTTGCTTAAATCTAAATTTGTCATAGCCTATTATTTATTTGTTTTATATTTTTTTCATAAATAGTTTTGCAAAAATAGAAAAGTTTATAGAAGAAATCTTTCGCTATTGAAAATTTAAACATTGTTAACTTTTTCAAACACACATCTCTTCTAATAAAGGTTTGATATCTCCTTATTACTTTACTTATTTTATTACTAAAAAACCAATATGTTAAGATCTTGGATGAAATTGATTCATCGTGTTTTTAAGATATTCCTTGTCAAGATGAGTATATATCTCGGTGGTTATAATTGATTCGTGGCCAAGCATCTCCTGTACAGCCCTAAGGTTAGCACCACCATCAATTAAATGTGTGGCAAAAGAGTGCCTGAATGTATGCGGACTAATATTTTTCTTTATCCCCATGTCATGTATAGTATTTTTAACTATTGTAAAAATCATCACCCTTGATAGTTTTCTTCCTCTCCTGTTTAAAAATAAAATATCTTCATGTTCCGGGGCAACAGATAACAATCTGCGATATTCACTCATATAAAGGTTTATCTCTTTAATTGCTTTTGTGCTGATAGGAATAAGTCGTTCTTTGTTTCCTTTGCCTTCAATTTTTATAAAACCTGATTCAAAATATAGGTTTGAAATTCTTAAATCTATAACCTCGGATACTCTTAATCCACAACTGTAAAGAGTTTCAAGGATAGCTTTATTACGTTGTCCTTCCGGTCTTTTTGTGTCTATGTGATTTATAATAGCATCAATCTCTTCAATTGAGATTACTTCCGGTAGTTTTCTTCCTAATTTAGGAGACTGAAGCAGAGCTGTAGGATCTTTTTCCAGCTTTTCTTCGATAAGTAAAAATTTATAAAACGATTTTATACCACTAATTATTCTTGCTTGTGTTCGAGGACTAATTCCTTTTTCTGCTACCCACTGCATCATCTCTTTCAGGTGGGAAAGCTTTACGTCTTCCGGTTTTATGTCTTTATAATCATTAGTACTCAGATAATCAACTAATTTATGTAAATCAGCAATATAGGCACTAACAGAATTGGCAGTCAGGCCTTTTTCCACATTCAAATATGAATTAAATTCTTCTATTTCGGATTTCCAGTTCATGATCTTTAGTTTTTAAATTTTTATATTATTTATTACAATTCATCTAAATTAGACATATGAGCAATAAGATGCAAGTGTTTTAAGGATTTTTATGATAATTAAGTTCTGTTAATATTATATTAATAAATGAAAATAAAGATATTTAGACTTTTTCTTTTTGATTTTATGAATAAACATTGTGTAAGCACTTATATAGTGTCTGCAAGAAAACTATCAAATTTAGAGGTTTGCGTCATTGCGAACGAGGTACAACTTGTCACGATGTATCGGGAAGTGAAGCCTGCCTGCCCGACTTTAATGTTTTTCAATAGTGGTCAGGCGGGCTTCGTCCTATCGTCCTCGCAATTACGATCCGTGTTATGTTCTCTTGCAGACACTATATAAATAATAGATGGTGATCGTATATGTAAAAGTTATTTTTTTTGTGTGATTGATTAGTTTATCGTAGTATGCAATATTAAATGTATTATGTTAAAAAACTGCTCAAAACAGACAATTGTATAATGTTATGTATGGTAATTAAATCACTGGTAAAGTTGAAAGATTATTAATACATATTGTTCTTAGTGATTTAACAAAAGTGTTTTGTATATTTATATTTGATTGTTTTAAAACTAAATACTTAAGTAATTAAAAACCGGTCAGACCGCTGAAAATTTAGGTCCGGAAAACAGGAAGTGTATTAAACGGGCTCCGGATATTATATTTATTAAAAAAGGAGTATTATATGGAATCCGTTTATATTTGAATATATGAGTATTATATAGTAATTTGTGGTAGAATATAATGTTATGTCAGACATATGAAAATATTTTTTTATGCCATAATCATCTTTCTGGCTGGATTTTCTTCCTGCGGACAGAATAACGAACAAACTTTCATTATTCAAAAAGGTAATGTTGTTTATGATTTTACTTTTGCTGAATTGGCAGTTAAATATCTTGAAACTGATGATTCTACTTATTTACAAAGAATCGCTGAACTTAAAGCTACAGAGCATATATTAAACCATGCGAAACGTTTTAATTATAATGTCCCTAAAAATTCTAAAATAGAGCTTGTAACATATTTATTGTCTAAAAGACATGAATGAGATAAAGTATTATTCTATCCACGAATTACATCAAGTCAATTGGTTCTCAAGAAATCAACAAATAACCAATGACAAAAAAATAATTTAACAAAATAGAAATGGAGGAGAAACATGGATAAACTAATAGCAATACAGGATAGCACTGTTTTTAAACGGAAACACATGGCAATTTTAAACCTCAAAAAAATAAATATTCTATTTCTTTTTGTTATTTCATTTTTTGCCATGGCATCTGCCCAAACAAAAACAGACAGCCTTGAAGCATTACTTCCAGGATTACAAG
>CBDUZZ010000066.1:0-26694 GCA_965371855.1 uncultured bacterium | reverse complement strand
TGGTAAACGTATTTGGTTGCGTTTGGATTTTAGCTACTTTTGGTTTTGTTCAACACGCAATATATAAAATTGGGCAGAAAGTGGTAAATATGAACATTTTAACATTAAATAAGTAGCGTAGTAAATTGAAAGCTTGGTGTTCCAAAATGCCCAACTTTTCATATTGCCATTCGTTAATAATAAACAAAGAGTTGGCAATTAGGAGATCGATACGATTGTGGGTAAAGATAATAAAGGGGCTATTGTAACCATTGCTGAAAGAGCAACCACTTTCGTTCTAATTGCTAAGCTTAATGGATATACAAATAGATTAATCAGACAATATATTCCTAAAAAAACAGACTTTGAAAATATTAATCATTTATATATCAATGAAATAACTATGAAGCTAAATAGAAGGCCTAGAAAAAAACTCAATTATAATACTCCTGGAAAGGTTTTTTTAAATGACTTTGATAATAATGTCGCACTTGCATCTTGAAGTTTCGAATAACCTCATCTTCTAAAATCTAACTTAATATTTGAAGAATTAAGTATCTTTGCACCTTGAAAAACAGTTGAATATTATTGAAATATGGATAACATTAGAAACTTTTGTATTATAGCACATATCGACCATGGTAAAAGCACTTTGGCCGACCGCCTTTTAGAATATACCAAAACTGTTTCAGGAAAAGAGCTGCAAGAACAGGTGTTGGACGACATGGATCTGGAGAGAGAGAGAGGCATTACTATTAAAAGCCATGCCATACAAATGGATTATGAACTTGAGGGTAATCCGTATGTATTAAACCTGATTGACACTCCCGGCCACGTGGATTTTTCTTATGAGGTATCACGTTCTATTGCCGCCTGCGAAGGAGCACTCCTTATTATTGATGCTACTCAGGGCATACAGGCACAAACAATATCCAATCTGTATCAGGCTATTGAACATGACTTAACAATAATTCCTATATTAAACAAAATGGATCTTCCCAATGCTATGCCAGAGGAAGTAGAAGACCAGATAATTGAACTTATCGGGTGCAGGAGAAATGAGATAATAAGAGCCAGTGGCAAAACAGGTGAAGGAGTGTATAACATATTAGAAGAGATAGTTCATATGATTCCATCACCGGCAGGTGACCCAAAAGCACCTCTACAATGCCTTATTTTTGATTCAGTATTCAATTCATTTAGAGGAATTATTGCCTACATTAAAGTTGTTAATGGTGAAATAAGTAAAGGAGACCTGGTTAAATTCGTAGCTACAGACAAAAAGTATTTCGCCGATGAAGTAGGTGTTCTTCGCCTTAGCCTGGAACCACGAAAAAAATTAAGCACTGGTGATGTCGGGTATATTATCTCAGGAATAAAATCCAGCAAGGAGGTTAAAGTTGGTGATACAGTAACCAATGTGAAAAATCCATGCGATAATGTCATTGATGGCTTCGAAGAGGTTAAGCCCATGGTTTTTGCAGGTGTGTATCCCATAGATCCTGAAGACTACGAGGACTTAAGAGCTTCAATGGAAAAGTTACAATTAAATGACGCCTCACTTACTTATGAACCTGAGTCGTCAGCTGCATTAGGATTTGGTTTCAGATGTGGTTTTCTGGGATTACTTCACATGGAAATCATACAGGAACGCCTTGACAGGGAGTTCAACATGAATGTAATAACAACTGTACCCAATGTTCCATACTTTGCCCACACACAAAAAGGCAAAGTAGTTGAGGTTCATACCCCCTCTGCCCTTCCTGAGCCAACAGTACTTGATCACGTTGATGAACCATACATAAAAGCACAAATAATTACCAAATCAGAATATGTAGGTAACATTATGACTTTATGTCTGAACAAACGCGGTGAGATGGTAAAACAGCATTATCTCAGTACCGGCAGGGTTGAGCTGGAATTTGATATGCCTCTTGCTGAAATTGTTTTTGACTTTTACGATAAGTTAAAAAGTATATCAAAAGGATATGCCTCGTTCGATTACCATCCAATAAATTACCGGCCTGCCAAATTGGTAAAGTTAGATATCTTATTAAATAGCGAACCGGTAGATGCTCTTTCATCCCTTATACATTTTGATAATGCTTACATTCTGGGACGGAAAATGTGCGAGAAATTAAAAGAACTTATTCCCCGGCAACAATTTGACATTGCTATTCAGGCTGCTATCGGAGCAAAAATAATTGCCCGTGAAACAGTAAAAGCAGTTCGAAAAGACGTTACAGCAAAATGTTACGGAGGCGATATCAGCCGTAAGCGAAAACTACTTGAAAAGCAGAAAAAAGGAAAGAAGAAGATGAAACAGATAGGAAATGTTGAAGTTCCACAAAAAGCTTTTCTTGCTGTGCTTAAACTAGATTAGCAGAACTGATCTTTTCAGAAAACCCCATCAAAAACCAAACTCTGTTTATAGAGAGATATTAAACCTATAAACCTTTTTCCCACCAACATCTATTGACATTGCATCCATTATGTCTTAACTTTACTAAAAAGAGTTACTAAAAAAAAGTTATGCAAAAGATGATGTGTTATGCTTCAAAATCCTTCTTTTTGTTAGCAATGATTGTTTTTACGTTCTCATCTTGCGAACAGTACGATGAGAACGAAGATGTTCCCGGTAAATTAGAATTTACCTTTCTCGCAAATGATTTTCAGAATGGTTTAAAATCAGCGGCTTCTGATACGGCTGAAAACTTGCACTATCATCTGCTTATTTCAGTAATGGATGAAGACAGTAACATCGTATTGGATAAAGAGATGATTCCGCTTTACAAATTCTCAAATCAGTTTATCAGCAAAAAAGTTGAATTGAAAAGGGGTGCTTATACCCTAATTGAATTTATGGTTCTAAATCCTGTTGGAGAGGTGGTGTTTGCAACTCCTATAAAAGGGGCACCACTCGCCTATTTGGTAAAAAACCCTATTCCCATTGATTTTAAGATCATAGCCGGTGCATCAACAGGCCTCCGTGTCGAAGTCATCCCGGTAGGAAATCACTCCCCGGAAGATTTTGGATATATTAGTTTTGGCGTTCATGTTGTTAAGCCATTAAGACTATATACTGCGGTGTACATAAATAATCCGATAAATATGGCTCCCGGCAAGTTTGTATCGGCTAAATTAGCAATTTACGGCCCTGATGGCTGGAATTACGAATTTAAGTTAGAGCCAAAGGTGAATGAGTTAATTATCAGGGGGCATAATGGAAAATATGTGTTTGTGGTCATAAAAGACAGTTTAGAAAAGAAATTTGTATTTTGGTTAGAGGAGCTGAGAATGACATCGCCTGAAAAACCATTATTGCTTCCTATTGGTGATCATGCCGGAGTTAAGGAGATGATTATTAAAACAAATCCTGATGCAACTGCCGATGCATTAATTACCAATCTTGATGCTGATGATAATTTTGGTGACCACAAGTTATTTGCCGCTTCTTTTAAATCAGAACCGGTTCTCACGGTAATGCGTACCACCCGAAGCCTGATGTATATGAATATTAGAAATCAGCTGCCTAAATCAGCCACAATTAAGAGAGTAGAACTAACTCTTCATGTAATTGGTGAGATATACCCTATGAATTCCAACTCTGATAGTAGCAGTGTTGTGCCATTGTACAGAGGTGTGTTTAGGCAAATAACAGAACCATGGAAAGAGTCGGAAGTTACATGGGAAGACCAACCTGAAACAATCAACGCCAATCAGGTGTTTATCGATTATCACCCATGGATTGACTGTAATAAAAGAACTTATGATGTAACATCGCTTTTTGTACCTGTAGACAAAACAGATGCACCAAACCATGGATTCATGTTTATGCATCATCCCGAAAATTTACCCGGAGGTATTGAGTTTGGCTCAAGTGATGCTAAAAGACCTGAAGTAAGACCCTTGTTTAAAGTGTATTACACTCTACCTAATTAGTATGGTAGTTTTATTAAATAAAATCATGCCCCTCTAAAACATATTGAGGGACATGATTTTTTGGTTCTATGTGATATATATTGGGGAGTATAAAAGATTCTATTTTCCAATAAACTCTGTCCTGATTTTTTATGCACTTCAATAAAAAAACACCCCCAAATATTAAAAACTACCCCCAGGGGTAGTACACCCAATACCCCTTATTCTCTAACTTTATTCAAGAATTTGATTTTAGAGATAATAGACAAATAATTAAAAACAAGGAGGTAAAAATGAAAAAGTTATACTTGTATTTCTACGTTTTGAGTTTGCTGTATGTGCCTTTAAATACAGTAACAGGACAGTATGTTGATTTTGTTCAAATCACCAACGACACTTACCATCAATCCCGACCTGTGATTGATGGTAACTATATCGTATATGAAGACAACCGCGGCGGTGGCTTAAGCGATATCTACTTATATAACCGAGTGACTAAGGCCGAAGTGGCACTCACTTCCGATCCGGCAGTTGAAAGTACCCACCCTGATATTTCCGGCAACCGGATAGTATGGTCAGATAACCGGAGTGGTGACTGGGAAATTTACATATACAACACCAATACACCGCACATTGATCCCCAACCATTGTTTGTTTGGGAAGGCGATCAGATTGAACCGGCCATTCATGGTAATGTTATGGTTTTTAGTGATGAAAAACCCGGCCCGTGTAGTTATAATATCTATTTGTATGAGTTTGATTCCGGCGTTTTAACACGCTTAACTGATGATACAGATGGCGATCAGCGCAATCCTGATGTATATGGTAATTATGTTGTTTGGCAAGATCAGCGTTCCGGTGACTGGGATATATACATGTACACTATCCCGACACGTAAAGAGACGCAACTAACTGATGATCCGGCCTACCAAAGTCATCCTGCAATTCACGGTAACCGTGTAGTTTGGCAGGATTACCGTAACGGGAACTGGGACATCTACCTCCACCACATTACTTTTGGATTGGGGAATGCTTTTTACAATTTTGATTGGCCGGTATGGTCGCAGTCCATCGGACACTTCAATTCAGAGGATCAAATGTACCCTGCCATCTATGGGGATTATGTGGTTTGGGAAGATTACCGCAGCGGCGATTGGGATTTGTACCTCTATACTTTTATTAACGATATTGGTGGTTGGCCATCTCAGATTTTGGACGAAGATTTTGACCAGAAAAATGCCGCTATGTTTGAGGAATTTGTGGTCTTTCAGGATGAGCGCGACAATGATGGTGGTACGGATATATGGCAATGGGAACGTCCTCCCGGAGTGGATGTATCATTAGTTGTAGAGGACGATCCCGACCCTGTAATTACCGGAGGAGACCTCTCTTATTACGTGTACATAAAAAATACAGGCCGGCAAGACGCTGATGATGTAGTGGTAACCTGCACTTTGCCCGATGGTGTTGACCGGAGATATATTACAAACAGCAGTGGGTTAGGAGCCTCAATCCTGGGCAATGTGGTTACTTGTGAATTGGGTACAATGGCACCCAACGACAGGGATACCATTCACATTGCTGTAACTCCACTCGACGAAGCGATACTCTCTTTTAGGGCTTCAGTAGTTACTTCAGATGTTGATGTTAACCCGGATAATAATTCTCAAACCATATCTACCGAGGTGATTTGGGCATTGTCTGATGTCATTGATATTGGGATGAATCCATCGCTCTTTATGCGTGGCAATGCTTCGCATATTGTTTACAACAGTACTGTTTACACCGATCATTCACCAACGTATTATCTGAAATATGCCACCAATAAAACCGGGGTATGGTCAAGAAGTATCTTGCTGGAAGATCATGATAATCCTATTGTTGATGCTCATGTAGTTGTGGATCAAAATGACTCGGCTCATGTAGTTTTTTTTAATAATGGATTGTATTATATACGCCAGTCACAATCAGGGTGGTCAACGCCATTGAAGCTGGCAGAGTCATACAATTTTGTCGGAGTTTCAATTGGCTGTAGTCCCGATGGAATTGTTTATGTATCCTATTTAAAATCAATGTGGGGCGACAATATCAATCTGCATTACTTTAATGGAACCTGGAACGATCCGGTTATTATAGAAACAACCTATCCCGGACGTGTTTATAACGACCTGGCCATGTCGGTTGACAAAGACGGCTACCTCCATTTTGCCTATTACGAGCTTCCTGGGGGGCCAAACTACATTACCAATGCCCCCGATAGTGTTTGGAAAACTCCGGAATTGATTCATAACGACTGGGAATGTGGTCAGTGCGAAAGCCTGAGGTTAAGCATTGCAACGGATGGCAATAATCATCCGCATGTAGGCTATTCCGCATCGTATCAAGGCGATTATGAAGAAAACTTTATGTACGCGGTTAAATCGTCCGGTTCGTGGTCTAACGAATTTATATACGATAATCGTTATAGCTTTTTTAATGCTATAACTACAGGCATATTGCAGGAGCCGCACATGTGCATCGGCGGGCTTTATGGCTTTAAATCAGGCGGAGGTTGGGGATTTGAAACCTTTACTCATTCAGCCCACGAAATTAAAAGTATTAAAACTGATGATGAAGGCTATGTGCATATTGCTTTTAGCCAATACAGTAGCTCGTACGAGAATGATGTAGTAAAATACCTGACCAACAGGCCTGAACCTCCTAAACCTCAAATTTCGATAAATCCAACCGGGATTGATTTTTGGAAGTTTGTGGTGGGCGATACAACAAAAGCAAGGGTTGTAACGATTAAGAATTTTGGAGATGCTGATCTTGTGCTGAGTGATGTCCGGATTGATTCAATATTTGAAAGGGATTTCGTCATAACAGAGAATCCTTGTACAACAATACCTCCCGGTGCGTACTGCGAAGTTATGGTTGCTTTTGCCCCCCAATCCATAGGCAACAAAACGGAGTATCTTGTTATTGAATCGAATGATCCTGTTTATCCCCTAAAGAAAGTGAAATTGATGGGCGAAGGGTTGGAACCCATTGTGGGAGTTACGGGTGATCGTCAGTATGGTGATGTTGAAGTAGGTGAATCATTGGCACATACATTTGAAATTGCCAATTCCGGTAATATGTATTTGCGGGTAGATATGGTCATCCTTCAGGACGACGATGCAGACCAGTTTTCTTTTGATGGTTTGCCCGACCGGCCATTCCTGATCGATGCAGGGGAGTCTGAAATATTTAATGTGTATTTCTCACCAACATCGGCAGGGGACAAAAAAACAAAACTTAAGGTTTTTACCAGTGACCTTGATTTGATGAACATTGAGTTGACCGGTACAGGGGTTATCCCATCCCATTCCATCTCAGGCAGTGTGAAAGCTCCGGATGGATCAGCGGTTACAGAAGGAAACGTTTTTGTTTATGAAATGACACCGGGAGGAGAAATTGACGATCTGCGTTATAAGCCTCTTCAAGGGTCATCCGATTTTAATTTCATAAATATTCCTGAAAGCACTATTACACTGAGAATCTTCCCGGATCCTGAAGTTTATCCGGATTTAATGAATGCCTATATGGGCAATAGTACCACTTTAAATGATGCCACATTCTTCTATCACGATAATGATACTACCGGGCTTGAATTGGTTACCCTGAATGCCCCGGGTGCCCCTGGTGGAAGTTCTGATGTGGATGGGGTACTCGATAATGAAGATAGTCCTTCAGCTCTTCCAAAATGGTTGAAAGGAACATTGGCCACTTTTGTTGAGGATGCTGCTGTTTATTTGAACAACCAGTCGGGGGATATTATTGGGTATGATGTAACCGATGTAAATGGGGAATTTAATTTCAAAGATATCCCCATCGGCACTTTTACATTCTTTGCAGACTACATGGGTATCCCTATGGCTGATGCCGGGCAGGTGGAAGAAATTGTCATTACCGAAGGAAATCAACTGATGGTAGTAGATGCAACCATTGAAAATGGAATGATATCAGTTGTTGTTTCAGAAATTACCAAAAACAATTCTATCCATTCAAATAGTGGCTTTAAGGTATATCCAAATCCGGCTTCCGACAAAGTGTATATTGAGGCCAAACAGATGATTGAAGATGTGACCATCAAGCTAATAAATTTAGAAGGTCAACTTCTCTGGGAAGAGGTTATCTCAGGTATTGCAACCGGCCTGAGAGCTGTTGTCCCGGTTAGTTTCTTAAACAATGGCATTTACCTCATCCGAATAGATGGAAAAAAGTTGAATTATGAAACTAAAATAGTGATAATGAAATAGGTAAAAAAGAAGGAGGTAAAAATGAAAAAGCTAATTTTAATTTTAATGTTTATCGGAGCTTTTCTGTGGAGCACTCTGAACATAAACAAACTCTATGCACAGGAAATGACTGAGCTCACTGTTCCGGATTATTCCTATGGGGAAGTTTTTGCTAAAACCGGAACAGTTACATATTGGGGAATTACAAATCCCGGAGCCTATGGTGAATATTCCACTGGAAAAGACGAAAGGCCTTACGATGTTTTTTTAGCCCATGGCTGGAGGTGGTGGATATATGTGGTTAATGAATTTAGGTGTCGCGATTTTCCTCATTTTAATTATCCCGGCATACATGGTGTTGGATTTACTTCGTATGGGGTATGTCCTGGAATGGGTTATCCTGATATTGGTGACATGGCTTCATGGGGAGGTGTAATTGTAGAACCTGCCAGCCGGCAGATGTGGTCACTTGCCGGAGCTGCGAATAATGATAACGGGCCCACGAAACCATATTGTGTAGGTCCTTTTTGCTATTCCCCACCTTCAACCTGGGGATATGAATCTTCTTATGGGTATTTACGAAAAGTAGTTGTTGTGCAATCAACAGGTTCACTTCAAACCGGAGACCCCGTAGATATTAACGCAAACCTCAGTTCACAAGGAGTCCATGAAGGAGATGGATATGCCGAAAGTACAGCGGTGCTTTTACTCAATAAAATATCAGAAACTCCCTGGTGGCGTGGTGGAATGGGTAGGGAATACCTCCGCTGGGGCGATATTGCCGATATTCTTGGAAATTCACAATATATGAATAATATGCTTGGTAACCTCGTTATGAATCTGAATAATAGTGATGATACTACAGCGACTGTTGCTATTGGGGATACCATTATTTTGGAGGTAGCTTTCAGAAATACAATATCTCTTGACAACCCCGGGATTAGAAGCATGGGGCAATCAGAAGGCTGGGCAGGAGAAAGACCATCAGATTTGTTCACTAATAAAGTCTATACAAGAACTGATTCGATAAGAAATTTGATTAAAAAATACGGCAACACCCTTACCTACGATTTAATTAGTCTTACACAGGGAGCAGTTCTTGAACCTGTAACTCCTGACGGTCCAAATCTTGATGGGGATATGGATGGGATTAGTGATGCCCGGGAAAAAGGACCGGATGGCAACGATAACAGCTATGATGGTAACTCCGATGGTATTCCGGATCATGAACAAGCCAATGTAGCTTCTTTTCATACTTTTGATGGAGCGGATTATGTAACAATGGTTATACCCGATGGCATTGAACTTTCACAATTAATAGTAACCGATAATCCATCATCTTCAGATGCCCCTGAAGATATTGAATTCCCTTATGGATTTTTCGATTTTTCAATTGATGGGCTTGAACTTGGTGAAGCAATAACAATATCTCTTATTTTGCATAATGGCGAACCGGTTGACAAGTATTATAAATATGGCTTCACGCCTGGCGATGAACCGACTCTACATTGGTATGAATTTATGTATGACGGCCAAACCGGAGCAGAAATAAGCGGGAATGTAATTACTTTACATTTTGTTGATGGTCTACGCGGTGATGAAGACATAACAATAAATGGCTCTATTAAAGAGCCGGGTGGGCCTTCGAAACCGGTTGCTACCGCCATTGATGACGAAACAGACATTCAGGAGTTTATGCTGTTACAAAATTACCCCAACCCATTTAGTACAAAAACAAAAATTTGTTATAACCTTAACAAGCCGGCAAAGGTAATTATTAAAGTTTTTAACATACTGGGACAGAATATTAAAACACTTATAAATAGCAAAAAGCCTGAAGGTGAACATTGTGTTTTTTGGAACGGACAGAATGATTCAGGTGCAAAGATGACTGGCGGCATCTATTTTTATCGTATGGAAGTGATTACTGAAAATGGTGACTTTATGATAATGAAGAAAATGGTACTTCAGTAACGAATTCCATGGACAGTAGGGCAGAGAAAAATGATGTGAATTAACAGACAAAAATCATTATTGCCGAATAGACAGGTATCGAAAAATAATTTATATAAAGCCTGACTACCACAAGGATAGTCAGGCTTTAATAGTAACCTTGAAAGAGAAAAATAATTACATTACCAATTTATACCCTTTTCCGTGAACATTAATAATGGCCACAGACTCCTCGCCTTTAAGGTGCTTACGTAACTTGGTAATATACACATCCATACTCCTTGCATTAAAGTAATTATCATCAACCCAAATAGTCTTTAATGCAAAATTACGCTCCAGTACTTTATTAGCATTAATACATAATAACTTTAACAATTCAGACTCTTTAGTAGTGAGTTTCACCATTTTTTCACTCTTCTCATCAATTAGCTGCTGCTTTTGAGTATTAAATTTATATCTGCCAAGCTGATAAACTTCCTGCGCCACATTTGACCCTACAGTTCTTCTGAGTATTGCTTCGATTCTAAAAAGCAATTCTTCCATACTAAACGGCTTGGTAATATAATCATCTGCACCTATCTTAAATCCCTGAACGATATCTTCCTTCATCGACTTTGCGGTAAGGAAAATAATAGGAATGTCAGGATTAACCATACGAATCTCCTTTGCAAGAGTAAATCCGTCTTTTTTAGGCATCATTACATCCAAGATACACAAGTCATATTTTTTATTCATAAAGGCATTATATCCCTCTTCACCATCAGGAAGCAAATCTGTTTCGTAACCTTTAGCTTCCATATATTCACGCAATAACATACCTAAATTTTCATCGTCCTCTGTTAAGAGAATTTTATACTCTTTTTCCATATTTAATTATTTTTTAGAGGTAAGTATATTTCAAATTTTGTTCCAACATCTTTTTCACTTTCAACGGATATTTGTCCTCCATGATCATAAACAATCTTTTTCACATAGGCCAATCCAAGCCCAAATCCTTTCACATCATGAACGTTTCCTGTAGGTACACGATAAAACTTCTCAAAAATTCGCTTCTGATTCTCCTTTGAGATTCCTACTCCATTATCTTTAACAGATATAACTACACCTTTGTTCTTATTCCACGTTTTCACATATAATATCGGTGTTCCTTTTCTGTATTTTACCGCATTATCAAGCAAGTTATAAATAACATTTGTAAAATGTACCTCATCAACCAAAACAATACTATTTTTTGCCTCTAATCGTTCAACTATCTTTCCCTTTTGATTCTCTACTTTTATTGTAAAATTAGTTGTTACCTGATGAATAATATCATTAATTTCCAGTTCTTTAAAATTTAACCCTGCTTTTCCTTTCTCAAAGATAGCCATTTGTAGCACTTTTTCAACCTGAAAACTCAAACGTTTACTTTCATCCTGTATTACACTTGATATTTGCTGCAGCGTACGTGCTGTTTTTGTAACACTCCCATCTTTCAACATCTGAGAAGCCAATGAAATTGTTGAGATAGGAGTTTTAAACTCATGAGTCATATTATTAATAAAATCATTCTTTACACTATCAAATCTTTTTTGCCTTATGATTATAACAATAGTAAAAACAGAGGCTAAAAGCATCATTAAAGTAAATATTCCAGACAGAATTACCAACTCCATCGATTTCAGCAGGTAATTAGGATGTCTCGGAAAATATAGATGAATATAATTGGCTCTTGCAAGCTGATCGTTCGGGAAAAGATGTTTTTTATAAACATGTGATTTATTATCCGGATGGTATCCGGATGATTGTATTACTATTTCTCCTTTTGAATTAATAATTCCAAACTCAAATGGAATTCGAATTCCATTATCTTCAAAAGCATGAAATAAAAGGCCTTCAATATTCTTATTCTGAAGTCGTCGCTGTATTGGTGTATCTTCATATATAGTCTGTAATGCCTTGTTTCTTGACTCCTGCTCAGAACTTCGATCATTCAATATATTGATCATTGCACTAGCAAGAGCCACCTCATGACCATGAGGATTGAACGAAGTGGAACCATTATAGTTAATCACCAGTGAATCCTTTTTATAGGTTGACAGGTTAAAACGACCTGAATAATCAAGACTGAAGGAAAGTTTAGTATCCTTATTGTTAGTATTTAAATCATCCTTCGAAAGGTTTTTAAAATACTTATTATCATGCCTTAATATCGGAGGTAATTTCTTAAATATGCTATTATAATAATTTTGCGTAGATGATTTTATCCTGGAAGCCTCATTCTTTTCCAGGCGTTGGATAACTATCTTTATACCTTGCCTTACATGCTGGTCAAACTGTTCATCTTTGAGTTTGGTGGCACTCAATATCCAGATTGTCTGGTAATAAATAGAACCAAACAAGGCTATAGCCATAACTATTGTAAGTATCAAAATGAATCTTCTGCTCATAATGAACAAAAATAGCAGCCTGTGTTAAATTACAATCATGCTTTAACAATAATTAACAGTAAATTCACAACTATTATAGCATTAACGCCACATTGTTTAATGCAATATGTGCAGCATTCTGTTGAGCTTCTTTTTTTGAGGAGCCTCTCCCATCTCCTGCCTTTTCATTATCTATTGAAACAATGGAAACAAAAGAAGGCGAAATACCATTGGCAGAATGGTGTTCTTCTGTAGTAAAATGAACACTCTTTTTATGTTTTTGCGCCCACTCAATAAGTAAAGACTTATAATTAGTGTCTTTTTGCGCCAGCTTATCAATATCAATATATTGACCTATAATTTCTTTAACTATGAAACTCCGGCAAGTACCATAACCCTTATCGATAAACACAGCTCCAATGAGAGCTTCTAATGCATCTCCTAACACATGAGTCTTAGTTGGGTCAGTTTGCAATTTAGTTTGGATAAGGTCAGCCAAACCCATTGAATATGCAATGTCATTAAGCTGATTTCTGTTAACTATTTTGGAACGGGTTTTAGTAAGAAAACCCTCACTCGCCTCAGGATATTGGTTATACAACTCCTGAGCAACAATAGCACTGAGCATGGCATCACCCAAATACTCAAGCCTGTCATTACTTAAAACTTTTCCATCAACATCTTTCACCAGAACAGATTTATGAGTCAAAGCCAACCGGTATACAGAGATATCTTTAGGTCGTACTCCCGTAAGAATCCTTATAGAAAAATAAAACTTCTTTCCCCTTGAGGAAAAAAGTTTTATCAATTTCATTATCGGTTTAAACACAATTCTACTCTATTGCTTTAAATACAATAGAGGCATTATGTCCACCAAAACCAAAAGTATTTGAAATCGCAACATTAACTTCACGCTCCTGCGCTTTGTTAAATGTTAAGTTCAATTTGTTGTCAACCTCAGGATCATCTTCAAAATGGTTAATGGTAGGAGGAACAATATTGTTATTAATTGTTAGTATAGAGATGATAGACTCTAAAGCTCCTGCAGCTCCTAATAAATGTCCTGTCATGGATTTTGTTGAGCTTATATTCAATTTATAAGCGTGTTCCCCAAAAACAGCCTTAATAGCCAGGGCTTCAGAAATATCACCTCTGGGAGTAGCCGTACCATGAACATTTATATAATCAACTGCTTCCAAAGGAGTATTATTATCACTTAAGGCATTCTGCATAACTTTAATAGCACCTAATCCTTCAGGATGAGGAGCTGTTAAGTGATATGCATCAGCTGTCATTCCAGTACCTATAATCTCACAATAGATTTTTGCACCCCGCTTAACAGCATGTTCATATTCCTCCAGAATAAGAGAAGCACCACCCTCTGCCATCACAAATCCATCCCTGTTTTTATCAAACGGTCTGGATGCAGTTTTGGGATCATCATTACGTACAGACATAGCCTGCATAGAATTAAATCCACCAACACCGGCTTCATTAATTGCAGCTTCTGAACCACCCGTAACAAAAACACTTGCTTTACCCAAACGAATAAGATTATAAGCATCCCCAATTGCATGAGTAGAAGAAGCACACGCTGAAACAGTTCCGTAATTAGGTCCTCTGAAACCGTATTTCATGGATATATGTCCAGGTGCAATATCGGCAATCATTTTAGGGATAAAAAATGGACTAAAACGGGGAACTCCATTCCCCTTGGCAAAATCTGAGGCTTCTTTAAGAAAAGTTATAATTCCACCGATTCCGGCTCCCCAGATAACTCCAACCGTATCCGGATCAAGATTATCCAGGTCAAGATTAGAATCCTCAATAGCCTGTTCAGCAGCAATCATGGCATACTGAGCAAAGGGATCAAGTTTTCTTACTTCTTTACGGTCGAAATAATCGGTAGGATTATAATCTTTTATTTCACAAGCAAATTTCGTCTTAAAATGAGTGGTGTCAAAACGAGTAATGGGTGCAGCTCCACTCATTCCGCTGATTAAATTTTCCCAAATTTTATCTACAGATTTTCCTAACGGGGTAATAGCACCCAACCCCGTAACAACTACTCTTTTTAACTGCATAACGATTTTTTGATTAGCCTGACTTTTTACTTGGCGTTCTCTTCAATGTAAGTAATTGCGGCACCTACAGTACCGATGTTTTCTGCTTGATCATCAGGAATAGCGATATTGAATTCTTTTTCAAATTCCATAATTAACTCAACAGTGTCAAGCGAATCTGCTCCAAGGTCATTGGTGAAGCTTGCTTCTGGTGTAACTTCTGTTTCATCTACTCCCAATTTATCTACAATAATTGCTTTTACTCTTGATGCAATGTCCGACATAGCTTAAAAATTTAAATTAATATTAGATTAAATGTAATTGAATTATTCTGCAAAGAAATAAATTTGTTAATAATAATTCAAATATCCCACAAAGAAATGTAAAAAAATAATCGTTTTTACTACTTTTAAACGTTTTTATACTAAAATTATTTAACCAATAAGTTTTTAATAATGACTAAGATAGTTCTTTTTGCATCAGGTTCAGGAAGTAATGCAGAAAATATTGTAAATTTTTTCAAAAATGACCCTGATGTGTCCATTTCTTACATTTTAACCAATAATCCTGTAGCATATGTAATAGAGCGTGCAAAACGGCTCGGAATTCCATGCAAAGTTTTTAATAAGCAAGAACTAAACAAAGATGATGTCATATTAGATTTTTTAACAAACAACAAAACAGATATAATTGTGCTTGCGGGCTTTTTATGGTTAATGCCTGCAAAAATAACTAATGCTTTTCCAAATAAAATAATAAATATCCATCCTGCACTTCTACCCAAATATGGAGGTAAGGGGATGTATAGCAGTCATGTACATGAAGCTGTTGTACAAAACAAAGAGACGGAGTCAGGTATAACCATTCACTTCGTAAATGAGAAATATGATGAAGGGAATATTATTTTTCAGGCAAAATGTAAAATATTGCCGGAAGATACTCCTGATGATGTTGCTCAAAAAATACACATCTTAGAGCAAGAGCACTTCCCTAAAGTAATTGAAGGGTTGTTAATTCATTTAAGATAATTTGTATCTTCAGGCTTTATAGACAAAATAATATAGTTGCAAATCTTAAACAGTTTATTTCTTTTCTGTTTGTTATTTTGTAAAAATAATATTATGTTTGAATATCCTTATACATAACTATGGCGGTTACTAACTACCTAATAACTAACAAAAACCTCTACATCTCACTGATTACAGAGAGAGAGAGAGAGAGTAAATAAGACTTACAGTGCAGTAATAGACCCTATCTGCCAAATATCTGTATTTATTTTATTATCAGCACTTCAGGCAATTTGCATTTCAGCTAATTCAAAAACATGCAGAATAACACAAGTAAATAAAATACTACTCCGAATACAACAAAACACAAACATTATCTACAAACCTGCCTACCTCCTAATCAGGAAAAGTCGGGATATCTTAAGCCTCCAGTTCCGGCAGCCCGGCTTCGGCCGGGCTATATATAAAACAATAAACTTTTTCTGATATTATAAAACAATAAAAAAAATAAAATTACGTATTATGAATAGAATATATAACAAATATAAATTAGTTTTTAGTATTGCATTAATGGCAACTGTAATACTAAACTCCTGTAGCAATGATGACATAATGAGTGTTAAACCAACAGAGGTACAAAAAGAAGTTAAAGCAATTAATAATATTTTAATTTTTGGAAATGATGCCCAATTAAACAAGACATTAATAGAACTTCTTGATAAAAGCATTGAAGAACAAAAACAATGGGGAGTAGAAAAAGGTTTTACTTCCATGCAAACTATTTTTAATGACATTGTTCAAGATGAAGAGGACTTGGATAACTATTACTCGTCGTTAAGTGAGGCTGAGCAAAATTCTTTAGATAAGACAAAAATAGATCCACACTCTAAGTTATATTATAAATACCTTGATAGAGGAGTTATTAAAAAAGTTATTTCTCCTGAAGATCAATCGGAATCTTACGACATTAATTTGGCTGATCCGTCACTCTCTCTTATTTGTAACGAAAAGGGAGCTTTTGCTGTAGGTGATACGATCTTTCAAATTACCTCTGAATACATAAAATATTGGACTAATGGTGATTTTAACAACTTGGATATTCTTTATAATGCAACAGGAGAAACCGACCAAATAAAACTAATTGTAAAAAAGCAGTCGGTTTTAAAAGGTTCTATTTCACCAGATTTATTTAGTGGCTGGGCTTACAAAGGCTCTATAAGACGTATTGGAATATTTCTAAGCTTTACAACTTGGCAATACCTAGGCAATGGTACTATCTGGAAATATAAACACAATGTTAGTTTTAAAAGTGAAAAGAAAAATTGGTGGGGAAGTTGGAGGTTAAATGTAACAGACATGTATGTAAAGGGTAACTGGAGTGGAAATCTCCGATATGAAAACCCAATTAACCTTAATACTCAGTGGGAATATTTTGGCGCGAGGTTTCCCTCTTCAGGAACAAAGTACTGGAGAGGCAATCATGTTCATATTAGTCCGTCCATTATTACTGGGAGTTTAGGTTCATACGATTCTACATGGCAGATATGGTATTATTCTAATGGTACAAAAGTTCGAATAAATGATGTTTCAATTACGGATATATACTGGGAAGCGACAGGTCATGTAAACGCAAAAGCTGTTTTATCGTTTTAATATTATGAGAATTATTTCAATAACAAAAAAGACCTGCCTGAGTTTTGGCCTGGCAGGTCTTTTATTTACGCTATCGTGTACTAAGGAACTCGACTTTAACGACTACGCAGAAGATAAGCAGTATGTTATTAATAGTTTGTTTAAGGTCGGCGACTTGTTAGATGTATATGTATATAAAACACAAAGCCTTAACAGTAACAATACAGGATTTACAGTTGTAAGAAACCTGAATATTTGCTTGTATGAGGGTAGCAATAAGGTTGATGAAGCAACACTCATAGAAGATAGTGTTTATCGTTTCTCCTATTATCCTAGCACCGGTGTTGACTATAAAATTATTGTAACAGACACATTAAACAATGTTAGTATGAGTGCTTCAGATTTAGTACCTAAACCAGTTCCCATTACGAAAGCAGATTACTATAGCAAATATGCCTTTACTGACGAATATGAACTGAAATACAACAGGATTTACATTGAGTTTACAGATGAACCAAAAACTGATAACTATTATGAAGTATTGGTTGTTGGTAATGATGCCCTTATTATTAACCATCCAGCAGTTTCTTATAACAACAATGATGATGCAGGTAATAAGGTACTATTCAGCGATGAGTTATTTAAGGACAAAACACTCCGGTTATCTATATATGCAGCATATGTATCTAATACTCCTACAATAAAGCTTCGCAATGTTAGTAAAATATATTACGACTATTTTAAAAGTTTGACAACACATCTTCATAATCAAAATGTACTCATACTTGATGATAGGCCAATTGACCTACTGCTTAGGCCACTCCCCACAGAATTGTATTCGAATGTAGAAAATGGATTAGGAGTTTTTGCTGCTTATGCCGAAACAAGCATTAGAGCAACCAAAATAGATTAAACCAACTATAATTGACTATGCAATATATTTTTCGATTTGCAACCCTGTTCTTCATGTTATTAGCAAATATTGCACTCTGGTCTCAAATAAGCCGAGTATGTGGTTATGTTTTGGATAAAAACACATTAGAACCACTAATAGGGGCATCGGTTATTATAAAAGGTTCTCGCGGTATAGCCAGCGATAAAAACGGTTTCTTTTGTATTAATGTAGATGCCGGCAAGCCTGTCCAGATTAAAAGTTCTTATGTGGGATACAAAACCGGGATATTAGAGACAGTATTTAAAACTGACACTACACTACAACTGTTACTTATTCCCGGCTTATCCCTATCGGATGTTACTGTTACTGCACCCTTAAATAAGAGAGCTGATATAATAAACATATCCATTAGCAGCCTAAAATCAATTCCCAGTTTAACCGGAGAGCCTGATATACTTAAAGCTATACAGATGTTGCCCGGCATACAAGCCGGACGGGAAGGAACAAGCGATTTATATGTAAGAGGGGGTGAGAAAGATGAGAATTTATATCTATTAGATGATGTTCCATTGTATTACGTTAATCACATTGGAGGTTTTATGTCGGTCTTTGATGTAAATATAGTAAAGAATATAAATATTTATAAAGGTGTTATTCCGGCTCGTTTCGGAGGACGTTTATCATCGGCCATTGATGTTAAGTTAAAAGATGGTGATGCTTCACAAAAGAAAGGCGAATTTATGTTAGGGATACTGGCAAGCAAAGTTTATCTGGAGGGTCCGATAAAAAAGTCACAAAAAACCAAATATCTGATTTCGTTACGCAGATGCAATATTGATCTCCTAACTCGCCCCTTTAGTCTTATGACCTCAAATGGAGATGAAATGTTTGCTTACACCTTTTATGATGCTACTACAAAAATAACACATACATTTAATCTCAAAAGTAAAGTTACAGCCTTAGTCTATTTTGGAAGAGACAAACTATATTGGCGTCAAAAAAGCATATCTACCACCGGTGAGGATAACAATATAAATACTGTGAAAAGCAAAACCAATTGGGGCAACAGGGTATTTAGTCTTAAGTGGAACTATTTGTTTAACAACAATGTGTTTAATGAAACACGTTTTACCATTAATCGTTTTTTTAATGCCAACAAATCAATTATTAAGAATGGAGAGTTTGAAGAGGAAACCGTTTTTCGTTCAAGCATTAACGATTACTCATTACAGAATCAATTTAAAATAATAAATGCAAAAACCAAATTTTATGTGGGGGTCGGTATTAATCTACACAATTTTAAACCCACGGTAAGCAGCAGTTCTACAAAAGGCAGTAAAGAGCAGGAAAGTGACAAATTCAAAGTATCAAGAATGGTTTCTGAGTTTTATGCTTACTCCGATTTTAGGTGGGATATCTCATCACGACTTACCTTTAACCCCGGTTTACGACTCGTTTATTGGTCACATATAAACAGGTTAAGTATCGACCCTAAATTATCTTTAAACTATTCTGTTATTAATAATCTATATCTAAATGTGGGATACTCCTATAACCATCAATATATCCATCTGCTTTCAGGAACAGATGGCGGTATATCTTCGGAATTATGGATACCCAGCTCTGAGGATTTACCACCCAAAACAGCTGAGCAAGTATCACTTGGTGCAATTTTTACTTCTAACAAATACTCCTTTAGTATTGAAGCTTTTCGTAAAAACTGGAATAATCTTGTGGTTTTTAATCCCACACTATCACTAAAGGATGCATCAAACTGGGATAAGATGGTTGAGTCAGGAGGTACTGGACAGATGAATGGCATAGAGATGCTAGCAAGTAAAAACAGAGGTAAACTCACATATTCTATTGCATATACTTTATCAAAGAATACGCGAACCTTTTTACAATTAAACAGAGGTCGTGTCTTCCCTTTTAAATATGACAGAAGACACGAGTTAAGTACTTATTTCGCATATAATTTCTCAAAATCTAAAAAGATTGCAATAACATGGATATTCAATTCAGGCACACCCGTTACCGTACCAACACAATGGTATCCTGCAATCTCTCACAATGGTAATGGCCAAACGTCTAATAATAAAGAAGATGTATTAGATTTTGTGCATGCTCATTATTATTCAAGTTTAAATAATTACCGTACAGAACCATACCATAGATTAGATATTGGTTATTCACGGAGTAAAATGAGAGGCAAAACTGAACGTGTTTTATATCTTGGTATTTACAATATTTACAACAACTTAAATACTTTTTATACATTCATCCGAATAAAAGACAATAAATTAAAACTTTACAAATACACATTATTTCCTTTTATGCCATCAATAAGCTACACAGTTAAATTCTAATTATTCAAATAAACAAAATGCCATATTTTAAAGGACTTACAATGGATTTCACTTTAACAAGTGAAAACAATCTTTGTTTGAACCTAAAGGAATACTATCCAATTCTACTTTCAATGGTTTAATAAATTCATTGAAGAGCTCAATATTCTCTGGCTTAACAGGCTCTACAGGTGGAGCCTTTACTTTAAGAGGATCTATTGGATGGCCTTGTTTATAAACACGGAAGTCCAGATGCGGACCGGTTGCAAGCCCTGTATGGCCTACATATCCTATTAATTGCCCTTGCTTTACATGTACTCCTTTATTCATCCCCTTGGCAAAACCTCGAAGGTGCATATAAACTGTGGTATAAACGCTATTATGTTTTATTTTCAGATAATTTCCTCCCCCACGTTTTTGATATCCTTTAGCAATAATACGCCCATCACCTAATGCATATACCGGTGTGCCTTCCGGAGCGGCATAATCAACCCCGTGATGTGGCCTTCGTATTTTCAAAACAGGATGAAACCGGCTGTTAGAAAAACGACTGCTAACTCTTGAAAATTTCAAAGGGGCTTTTAAAAAGGCTTTACGAAGACTCTGCCCGTCCTCATCAAAAAAATCCCAAATACTGTCCTGTTCAAAATTAAAAGCAAAATAAGGCTCTCCTCTGTGATAAAACAGTGCACTATGCACCTTTGAGATACCGATTGAAACCGAATCGACAAACTGTTCGTCATATACAACCTTAAAATAATCTCCTTTTTCAATACCAAAGAAATCAACTGTCCATGCAAAGATATCTGACAACTCCATAGCCAGTAAAGGTGAAACTCCCTCCTCTTTAATCGTATTCCAAAGTGAAGAACTGATTACGCCAGTTGCAGTTTTATGAATATTTATAATATTTTTTTGCTCCCTATAAACATGAATCGAATCTCTTAAATCAACAACCACATAGTCGGTGTTATCAATCTCATAAACAAAACTCTGCAACTTCTTCAGGCTATCCTTACTGAAAAACAGAGTGTACAGATTACCTTTTTTAAACTTCCTGACATCAAATACCGGTTTTGATTTATTGGCAATCTTGTATACCTCAGAATAATCCAACCCGTTTTTGGTAAGTACATCAGCGAGATATTGATTCCTACGAACTTTGTATTGCTCAATAGAAAATGAATCAACAGGAAACCCATACAACAGCACAGGTTCAGGAATTTCAACCACATCCAAAGTGTCAATAGTTTGGTTAGTAACGGGCGATGCTAAATGTTTGTTCTTCACTAAAAAAACAACCAACCCAATAGCTACAGCTACTATCAGAAGTATTACAATATGTTTTCTTTTCATCTTTTTATAATTTAACAATTACTAAATTTTAATTCTATCGAATCCTTTTCCATAAACGCCCACTACATTTCCCATAGTAATAAATGCATCCGGATCTATCCTTTTAACTATCCTGAATATTTCAGAGGATTGATTTTTACGGGCAATAACCATCAATACTTTTGTTTCGTCATCTGAATATCCTCCAGAACCGTTTAAGATTGTCATTCCTTTGTCAGCCTCATGAATAATAAGTTTTCTAATCTCCTCAAACTTTTTTGATATGATAAAAAACTGAACAGACTGTCGATTACCAGATAAAACCAAGTCAACTGTATATGCCAGTATGGCCATAGTCATATAACCATACACCATCTTTTCAAGCGAATGGAATATAAAGTATGATGAAGAAATGATCACCACATCTATACCAAGAAGTAATCTCCCCAGACTGATGTTTTTATATTTGTTAATGATCATTGCAATTATATCTGTCCCCCCGGTACTTCCACCATTCAAAAACACAATTCCCGAACCAATGCCGGACATTACAGCTCCCACTATAGCATTCATCATCGTTTCATGCATTATAGGATTAGGAAACATCGGCTGAAACAGTGATAAAAAACCGGAAAGAATAACTGCTGCAACAATCGTTCGCATACCAAATGATGCACCCAATATCTTAATCGCAGCAATCACAAGAAAAGCATTAATGACAAGTGTTGTTAATCCCACATCCCAACCTAAAACAAAATACAGAACAGTAGCAATACCGGTAAGACCACCACCAACTATCTTGGCAGGAATAAGAAATGCAGTCCATCCCAACGCACCAATACATAATCCTATTGTCAGGAACAGGTAGGAAGGTATTTCGCGGAATATTCTTTTTTTGTCCATTTTAAATCTATAGCTCTGGTTGTATTGCTGTATTGTTGTATCGTTTAATGAATAACAATTTAGCAATTTGTCCATTTAGCCTACCACAATATTCACAATTTTCTTCGAAACAACAATAACTTTACGCACTGTTTTCCCTTCAAGCCATTTCTGAGCTTGCTCGTGTGCAAGGGCTTTCTCCTCTATTGCTTTGTTGTCAAAATCAGCAGGAAGATCAATCTTAAACCTCATCTTTCCATTAAATGAAACAGGATAAGTTATGGTTGACTCAACCAGATACTCTTCCTTCCACTTAGGCCATTCAGCATCACATACTGTAGATGTATGTCCCAATGACTGCCACAACTCTTCACTTAGGTGAGGTGTAAAAGATGCCAGCAAAGTGACCAGAGGCTCCAACACTTCTCTTTTATGACACGTTAAGTCTGTCAGTTCATTCACACAGATCATAAACGCACTTACACAAGTATTAAACGAAAAACGCTCGATATCGCCTGTGATCTTTTTTATTGTACGATGAAGAACCCGTAATTCATCAGGAGTGGCTTTATCATTAGTAACAATTAAGTTATCATTTTTATCGTAAAACAATTTTACTGTCTTACGCAAAAATTTATGCACCCCATCAATCCCTTTTGTGTCCCATGGTTTGGATTGCTCTAACGGCCCAAGAAACATCTCATACAATCGTAAAGTATCGGCACCATACTGCTCGATAATATCATCAGGGTTAACCACATTATACATCGACTTTGACATCTTTTCAACAGCCGAGCCACATACATATTTGCCATCTTCAAGAATAAACTCAGCATCTTTGTACTCCGGATTCCAATTGCGAAAAGCTTCGACATCCAGAACATCGTTGTGTACAATATTCACATCAACGTGAATAGCTGTCACTTCGTAATCATCTTTCAGGTTAAACGACACAAAGTTACCTGTACCTTTTATGCGATAAACAAAATTTGAACGCCCCTGAATCATCCCTTGATTTATCAGTTTTTTGTATGGCTCATCCTTAACAATCTCTCCTATATCATACAAAAACTTATTCCAGTAGCGTGAATAGATTAAGTGGCCGGTAGCATGCTCGGTACCACCGATATAAAGATCTACATCCTGCCAGTACGAGTTAGCCTCTTTACTTACCAGGGCATCCTCATTTCTCGGATCCATATACCTGACAGAGTATGCTGAAGAACCGGCAAAACCAGGCATTGTATTCAGCTCAAGTGGATACCCTTCCCCGGTCACCCAATTCTTTGCTCGCCCAAGTGGTGGAGCACCATCTTCAGTAGGAAGGTATTTATCTACCTCAGGTAATTCCAATGGCAGCTTCGACTCATCAAGCATATAGGGTAATCCATCTTTGTAATAAACAGGAAATGGCTCACCCCAATATCTCTGACGACTAAAAATAGCATCACGCAAACGGTAATTAACAGTTACCTCTCCTAATTTCTTCTCTTCAATATACTCTTTCGTCTTAGCAATAGCCTGTTCAACAGGCAGGCCGTTAAGAAAACCGGAATTAATCATTGTTCCCGACTTGGAATCCTTTGAATCATCCCAGGTAGAGGTTTCACTTGGCTCCTCACCTTCAGGCACAACAACCTGAATTATTAGCAGATTAAAATGACGGGCATAAGCAAAATCACGTGTGTCATGACCGGGAACAGCCATAATTGCACCGGTACCATAACCTGCCAATACGTAATCACTTATCCAAATTGGAATAGGTTTATTTGTTAACGGGTTAATAGCATACGAACCCGTAAATACCCCGGTCACTTTCTTAATATCACTTACACGTTCCCTTTCGGTACGTTTTTTTGTTGCTGCCAGATAAGTTTTCACTTCAACATCATGTTTCGGAATAGTTAATTGCTGCACAAGTTCACTCTCAGGAGCTAAAACCATAAAAGTTACACCAAAGATTGTATCAGCTCTCGTTGTAAATATCTCTATCTCAACGTCTGAATCAGCCACTTTAAAAATCATGTTAGCTCCATCAGAACGACCAATCCAGTTTCGCTGAATCTCTTTTAGCGAGTCAGTCCATTCAACGTTATCAAGTCCGTCAAGCAGTCGTTTTGCATATGCCGAAACTCGCAATAGCCACTGGCGCATAACTTTCTGCTCAACAGGATGCCCCCCCCGTACTGAAACACCATCTTTTATTTCATCATTGGCCAACACCGTTCCCAAAGCCGGACACCAATTAACCATGGTATCAGCAAGGTAGGCCAAACGGTAGTTTAGTAATATCTCCTGCTGCTCTTTATGCGATTTTGCATTCCATTCGCCTGCCGTAAACAAAAGTTTTTCGGTACAGGCGATATCAAGTCCGGCAGTACCGGTTTTGAAAAAGACATCTTCCAACTCAGATATTGGTCGTGCCTGTTCCGCCTGATTACAATAATAATGCTCAAACATTTGCTGAAAAGCCCATTGTGTCCACTTATAATAATTGGGGTCAGAGGTCCTTACTTCACGATCCCAATCGTAAGAGAAACCAATCTTATCAAGCTGTTCACGATATCTTTCAATATTCTTTTCTGTAGTAATTGCAGGATGCTGCCCGGTTTGAATTGCATACTGTTCTGCCGGCAGGCCAAAAGCATCATACCCCATTGGATGTAACACATTGTAACCATTAGAACGTTTGTAGCGGCTATAAATATCAGATGCGATATAACCCAATGGATGTCCTACATGCAGACCGGCACCCGATGGATATGGGAACATGTCTAAAACATAAAACTTAGGTCGTTCCTTATCTATATCAACTTTATAAATCTTATTATCCTTCCATATTTTTTGCCACTTATGCTCAATCTCTTTGAAATTGTATTCCATACTTGTTATTGTTTGAATGATTTACCATTGGGGATGTCTCACAATTAAACTGCGAAAATATAAAATGTTTTTTATAAATAGTAAAAAAACAAATTTCACTTTGAATCTAACCTCATCTTTACTACTTTTAAAAACAAAAATCTTATGGGAATTTTTGACAAACTGAGAGGCGAATTCATTGATATTATTGAATGGGTTGATGATTCGAACAATACAATGGTTTACCGTTTTGAACGGTATCAAAAAGAGATAAAAACCGGGGCTAAACTTACAGTACGTGAAGGACAGGTTGCTGTTTTCATTAACGAGGGTCAGTTCGCCGATGTTTTTACTCCCGGGATGTATGAACTTACAACTGAAAACCTGCCTATCCTTTCTACACTAAAAGGATGGAAATATGGTTTTAACAGCCCTTTCAAGGCAGAAGTATATTTTGTAAGCACACGAAACATCACCGATCAAAAATGGGGAACAAAGAACCCGATAACACTATCAGACCAACGCTTTGGCATGCTCGAAATAAGAGCTTTCGGAACATACGTTATCAGAGTAAAAGATGCCCCTGTATTCATAAAAGAGATTGTTGGTACCGATGGACATTTCACTACTGATGAGATAGCAGAGCAACTGCGTTCAATGATCGTTACTCGTTTTACAGATGCTATTGGCGAGGCAAACTTGCCTGTCGAGAACTATGCATCTAACGTTAATGAGATTTCAGAATATGTACATTCAATAATAACTCCCGAATTTGAAAAATATGGCATTGGAGTCACAAAGTTTCTCATTGAGAATGTATCAATGCCGGAAGATATAAAAAAGGAGATATTCGAACTGAGTAGGTTAAATGCCATTGACCTTGACAAACTGGCTAAAATGAAAGCTGCCAAAGCAATGGAGAAAGCTGCCGAAAACCAAAGCGGAACAGCCGGAGCAGGCATGGGAATGGGAATGGGATTTGCCATGGCAAATCAGATGGGTCAAACCTTTACCGGAGGGCAACAACAGCAACCGAGTAATCAACCCCAGCCTCCAACACCACCACCTGTACCTCCTGCACTTACCTTTTTTGTTCCAACTAACGTCAAGCGCTAAATACTGACACTCAGTATGTTATTAAATCCAA
>CBDUZZ010000065.1:0-27322 GCA_965371855.1 uncultured bacterium | reverse complement strand
TTCCTGAGTCGAAAATTGCCTCACCAGTTTCAAAATTGGCAAACCTGTAAAACTTATCATCTTTTTTTATTGCAATTGCACCTGCACCCAACGAGTTACCAACTTTTAATACGTCCATCCCCCAGTCGGCAATTTTATGGTACGAGTGAGGTGTTAAACCAACTTTGTCGAGTACCATATCCGAAGTTCTTTTCCCAAAAATATCGAAGCCGTTACGAGCATCGTAATAATTGCGAAAAGCCACTCTATCATTTTCCCATGCCGGGCCTTCCATGGTAAAATACTTTTGCGAATTTTCAGATGCAGTTGATTTTAACCGGTCAGCACTTTCCAGTTCTGAATGTTCCGGCGTCATATCGGCAAACCGAACATTAGAACGCACAGTAAACACCGGCACATCCTTTTCTTCCACAAACGAAATAGTGATAACCCTCTCTTCGTTTGCTTTAAAGTCAACCAAAAAAAACAGTTCATCCCATTTTCCATCTTTATCAAAGTCATCAATTTGTGATGGAATAAAATTACCCTCTGCATCTTTCAGTAGTGGAAACAAACCATCTGCTACCGAAGTAATCAAAGTTGACAAATTCTCTCTCGAAATAGTAATGGCTTCATCAACACGAGCTTTATCAGTTGAATTCGCAATGGTTATTTCGTTATCTCCGTTTTTTGCATTGCATGCAAAAAAAAGTAATGCTACGATTCCAATTAAAACAGTTTTCATCTCAATAAATTTAAAATTATTAATACTTCTATTTCAACAATAAATCCCAGTTAGAACTGTAATATGCTTTTAATACTTCTTTTGCCATTGCATCGTTTCCGTTTCGTTTTGCAATCTGCAACAAGTCGTTATGAATATAAAACGACACCCAATATCCGTAAGAGTATTTCTCGTTAACCGACTTGGGTGAAGTCATAAAATTGTACCAGCCCGTATTTATATTATACTTTTGGGCAACAATCAAAGCTTTTTCAGCATTTCCCCACATATTATTTGCCATCTCCGAGAAAATTGCCTGATAATCGTAGTACGACAGATCTGCTGTTTTAATCACTTTTGCAACATCGTCAATCCCCAAATCTTTCAGGTTCACTGTTGCTTCGTATATAGTATCGCCATCGAGATCGTATTTAATTTGATCCATAAAACCGTTGTTATCTTCATCGGTGTATTTTACTGTAGCGAAAATTTCAGGCTCCATGGTAACCATATCATTAGGAGCCAGACTTGGGCCACGCCATCCCTGCCATCCCTGAAAATAAGTTGCAAACTGGTCTATCCGCCAGTAGCCCAACTCGGCACCCAACAAATGCAGTCGTCCGTCAAAAGGTGCTATATACAAATTCCCTTCACCCGAAAAGTCATCATCCCACTCGCCACGGTCGCCTGCAACATCGGCTTGTGGACCATTATCAAGCCCACCATTACGCGAACCCGATTTAAACGGATTGAGCGGAGAATAAAACTCGACTCTCTCCCACCGCTGGCAATCATCGTCTTCATCGAAAACAAATGCCGCACTCTCCCAATTTCCTTTTTCAAAAATCTCATTATAAGCAGCTTCGTGCCCTACATATTTCAACTCAGTTAATTGTCGCCAACGGGGATCTTTAAAAAACTTATCACTTTCAGGCAAACCGCGCATACAATTAAATATGTGGGTATGGTTGCTGTAATCGAATCCATCGCCTAAAAACTTGAGGCTCATATCGAAATCAAGTTCATTGCCAGGCCTTGAATCATTGTCAAGGTCGATTCCCATGTAAACACCAACTACGCTTTGTCTGAATTTAACTCTGTAATTTCTTTTTGCTCTCTCTTTCGAGGGTATCGAATTTTCATCAACAAAACGGATAGTCATTTCGGTAAGCCCATCATCGTCGAAATCGTAAAACAAGAATGGATTTTCCCAATTATACCGTGGGTCTTCAATATCGGAAACCAGATTGTGGGCTTTCAAAAACAGGCTTTGCCCATTGTAATCGGGAAAAAAATTACAACGCCCTTCGTGATCCCAGGCTTCAATCAAAAATTTATTCCAATCAATATAATTAAACACACCGTCTTTATCGGTATCAACAAAAATCATATAATGGTTCAGATATTTCTGTCGGCGTTCGAGCCAACCCTGATTATCGACAATCACCTGAATATCAGCTTTCCCGTCAAAATCTTCATCGCCCCAGTCAATCATTAAATCGTAATCGCCACCGTATTGCCCGTCACCATTCCTGTCCACCATCAGGCAATCGCTGTCCATGTCGCCCTCTAAATCACCCTCTTTCATGTCATCGTCATCATCAATCCATTGGATTTTTGTTTTCCCATTATTAATGGTTGCCTGCAACACATCGGGGTCACCGTCCTTATCTAAGTCAATATATTTAATACTTCCCATATCGGGCAGCGGTAGGCGAAAAGGTGTTAAATAAACATTTGTTCCCCAGTAAGTTCCCGGCTCGTGTTTTTCGATTGGGTCTTTGGGTTGTGCCATTGCACAAAAAGTAAAAAAAGTTAGGATAATAGAAATACTGAAATTCTTCATTGTTATAGGTTTTATATGTTATTTATTTTCAAAAAAAGTTACTACTCTTGTTTGTAATATGGGAATTCAATATCACTTGTTTGATTAGCCCATTCCGCAATCAATTTTCTGTGCTTGTTTAATTCTTTGCTATATTCTTTATTTACAACCAGATTTTTCATTTCACCCGGATCATTTACCATGTCGAACAATTGCTCCCGGTTTTCTCCATTGTCGTAAATACAATACTTGTATTTTTTGGTTCGTATCATTCTTCCGGTTGCCCCGAGATTGCTTCCCCCTTTTGCAAACATGGTCTCACAAACCACATATTCCCGTGGCTTTGGGGTCTTGCCTTTTATTATTGGGAGTAACGATATTCCATACATCGATTTTGGTATATCGGCATTAATAATGTCGAGGATGGTGACCGGAATATCCAGGGCATTTGAAACCAATTCAGGATAAAGTCGTTTTTTAGTTTTTCCTTTCCAGTTTATAATTAATGGTACTTTGGTTGCCTGATCATAAAGAATTTGTTTTTGATTCCAATGATGCATTGCAACTCCTTCTCCATGATCACTGGTAAAAATAACAACTGTATTGTTAGCATGCCCTCCTTTTTCCAATGCAGCCAATACTTTTCCAATTTCAGCATCAACCTTCTCAACCAATCTATAATAACCCCACAAATATTGCCTCCAGGTCAGTTCACCCCATTCAGCAGTTGGATAAGCTGCTTTCGAGCTTTTTTGAATGGTTCTAATAACAGAAGGTTCATTTTCAGGAATATCAAAATTATCGGGGAGGGGAGGCAGATCATTAAGATCAATTGGAGGAAGCCCAATTGACCCATCGGGCAGGTTTGTTCCCACAGCATCGGCTCTGGCAAGTTCACATATGTTATGCGGATTATTAAACGAGACAGTCAGGAAAAAAGGTTCTTCATGCTTTTTTAAAAGGTAAGCTTCAGCAGCAGTTGCTTTCTTATCATCTATACCAACATTGTCATAATCTTTATAACCGGCTTCTCCCGGACTGGTACCAACATGCCACTTCCCGATGTAATCACAATTGTAGCCGGCTTCTGCAACAAGATTTCCAAGCATAAGAAAATCACCATTAATGGATTTTCCATTATTGATTGTGCCGATCTCGTGCGGATAACGACCGGTTTGCAAACTCGACCTAAACGGCAGGCACAAAGGCTGTGTTACATAAGTTTTATCGAATTGAATACCTGTTTGTGCAAGTTTGTCGAGAGCAGGTGTTTTTAAATATTTATTACCTGTACAACTCAATGATGTTGCGGTCTGCTGATCGGTAATAATCAATAAAATATTTGGTTTATCCGCAGAATCATTTTTTTCGGATTTTTCACTTGCCTGACATCCAATAGTGGTAAAAACAAAGATTAAGAAGCAAAATTTAGTAACGAATTTCATGGTTCTATTTAATTTGGTTAATATTCCTTTTTTTCCAAAGCGGGCATTAATCATTCTACTATAATATCTAATCTGAATTATTTGAACTGGTATTAATCCGGTATATAAGCATGAGCTATTCAATTATGTCCAAATAATTTTAATCCCAATCATCTGTTCGGAAAGACGATACTGGCAACCCATTAGTTCCCATAAGTGTCCCCTCGCGCCAGTTTTAAAAACAATAATGTGTGAAAGACCTTATCTTCTCCGGCTATTTCAAAGTATTTCATATCCTGGTTAATCATGGAAATCCCATTCTTGCCAAGATGGCCAAAAGAAAGTTCTCCCACGCCATTTTCGGTACGGTCGGCACCAACACCAAGATTATGCGGGTTGTATTTTCCAAAAAACTTCTCCCGGAGATCTTTGTTACCAGGCTTCTCCAAACCATGAGTAATTGAATTACCTATGAATACAATCTGTGCATCTCTTTTATCTCTCTTTATCTCTTCCAATTTCCGAATGTGCCGTTTTTGCCACCACTCGCCGTTTTTTTCTTTTGCGATAACAGCTGTATTTTCTCTCTTTTGGAACTTATCCAGTTTCGACCCCGGTGTTTGTGGCAATAAGAAAAGTGGCAGGAATAGAATTATTAGTAAACTTTTTATCTCATTCATTTTTATCGATTTAATTTTGAAACCTGACAACCTTACAGTAAAATGGCAATAATAACCAATTATCTCTATATGGATAGTGTACTACATTTCTTTTTTATCATCATTTTTCAATATTTTTTTTGAAAAACTTAATACTTTTAAACGACAATCATTTTTTTTATTAAATCACATCTAAACCTTCCATCATTTCCACATATTTTTTCTGCTTTGCCATCTCTTCCGACAGGTTATTACCAGCTGCTTCCACTTCTTTTTTCATACGACGGAGTTTATTCTGAAGTGCGCCGTAAATAGCATCGGCAGTAGCTTTTACGGTCATGTGGTTGTTGTGGTAAGGTGTATTGATATTACCTTCTTCAATAATGTCAATCCACGCCTGCGGGGTTGTTGACATTCCGGTCAGAGCACCCGCCAAAGCAGCAGCACTTGCAGCCGAGCAGTCGGTGTCGCGCCCCCTGATAGTGGCAAGGACAGCAGCATCTTCCAGGTTACCGTTAGTTGCTTTAAAAATTGCGAATGCAAAACTTACATTCTCGAAAATTGATGATTGTACGTATCGTGGGATCCTGTTATCGGCAAAATACTTGCTGTTTGGGTTGCTGTACATTTCGTTCAACTCAATCAGCATTCTTTTATCTGTTTTATCTTCATATTTATCGACAATAGAGAGTGCATAGCCCAACTCTTCCTTTACATCATCGGTTGCATATTCCATAGCACCCGAGATTACAGACTCAACGGTTGCATCGGGCAACATTGCCAAACACAGGGCAGCTTCGTAAACAGCTCCCCAATGGAAGGCTTCATCATCGGCATGTTCATAATAGAGCCTGCCAACATCATTCATTGTTTTGATGGCTCCTTCGGGGTCGCCCGCATTAATGCAAGGAATTGGCTGGAAAGAGCGTGCGGTAAGATGGATATGTTCGCCCAGTTCGTACGATTTTCCGAACCTTGATACAGGAATTTCGTCAACTCCAAGCCCCCATTTTGCAAAGCGTGCAATTACCCTGTCGTAAGGTTGGGTAAGGAAATACATGTCCCTCAAATCGCAGTGTTCGATCCATGTTTTGCGTACATCTTCGGCGGTAATATTATCCATTTTTTCAACAATTGCAGTACAAAGCAGTTTATGACGTTCGATACCATCTTCGGTACCTCCGGCAGGATGTGCCCATTTTACATTACGATTATGAACGTAAGGAATAAAATAATCGAGGTAACCATATACCTTTTCAACCTGATGAATATCGACCACCATTTCGCAAATTGCCCCGAGAGATGAACCGGCACGTGAGCCAAACAGAGTACCATAAATTTTATCGTGAATAATGCTCCGTTTTACTTCGCCATCATCATTAATAATGGTGTAGTTATATTTTTTGTTCTCCCCAATATTTGCACCTGTAACATTCACAATCTTAATGATAATAGTTTCGTCATCTTCGGCAGTCATATCATTTGCGATAACGATTGGAATAAAAGCTACCGTTTCTCCGGCAGGGACGTTAATAGAATTTGACTTCAATTTAAAATCAACTCCCTCTTCAGCCAAAACAGTTGAAACGGAATATTCAATTTTAACGTTAGTTGTAGCTGCTTCGGTAAATACCAACTTCAATTTAGGTTTTGTAACCGACTCGTTGTTAAAACCGGCAGGTACTTCAAATGCAACATCAGGTATATCTTCATCTTGAATTGTTACGGTTTGAGTAGAATATTTCGGATCAATTTTATAAGCATCGTCCGGTACAAGAGTAACTGTTACCGTTTCATCACCCTCAACAATCCCATCAGGAATAGGGTCGATCATAATTGCAGTACTCACATGAGTGAAAATATCAGGGTCAATTAAAGTGTAATCAAATCCATAATCAAAAAGCTCTTTTGTAGGATTATCTTTCATTACCGAGAACTCAAAAGTATTGGTATAATCGAAACCAACTTTTGCCGTCCCTGTTATTTTATATTTCACTTTTAAGCCTTCAACTTGGGTTCCTGTTTGGTACAACCTGAGCTCGCCAAAGGTATCTCCCTCTTTCGCATCAGAGAACCACGACATTAGCGACACAGTTGGAATCCCATCCGAACCTGAATTTGCTTTCTCTTTATTCTCTGTATCCGTACACGAAAAAAACATGGCGAATACCATAACAAAAACTGATAATTTAAGATTTGATTTCATAATTTGTTTTTTTTGTTTACTGTTTTATTTGTTTATTCATTTTTCGAAAGGTCACCATAAAGCAATACATCCAGGTTTCCTTTTTGTAACTCTCTTTTCTCAATTACATACTTCAAAAAACTCTTGGGAAGCGGGTATTTATCTTTCAAAATATGGTGATAGTAGTTGTAAACCTGCTCAACATTTTGCAATCGACCTGTACTAAACTCAACATCTCCAATTTTAGAAGTTGCAGTGCCACCCTCCAATGCTCCTTTACTTAACCAGTAAATACTTTGCAAATACCGTGGTGTCTCCTCATCCAGAAACTTCATTGTATAAACATCGTCCATGCCTTGATGACGCAGTGGTTCAGCAATTTTTTGAATTGCATGAACACACATATTCATGTGCCCTTCATCGCGGTTTCGTTCCATGTATTCGCCACCAATACCTATCGACAACTCAAACAGGTTAATTGGTTTTTCTCCAAAAACTTTCAGATAATCATTTTCAGGAAGATCTATTAAATAGGATTTCGTTCCCAAATCATCATATACATACCTGTTCTTTTTGAAAAAATAGTCGTACCCCGATTTAAGCATCGCTTCATCATCAAGATAAATACCAAGATACACTCTGGCAACAGCAACATACAGTGGTTGATTTTGAGTTCCGAAAGGGCTGCCAATATTTCCGGGCCAACCAAGTGCAAGTGGCACAAGGAGCTTACGTACATGATCATTGTCAAACTGTTCAATGTCCTCTTTTCTCCAACCATCAAATCCGCCACCTGCATATTTTAAAAGTTCGGCAGCATTTAACCATCTGTCCATAGAGTTTGTTCCATGCAAAAACTGGTACACATCTTCATCTTCTAAAAATATCTGTTTGCAGGTACTGCTCCACGCATTTAGTATTTCAACGGCTTTATCTCCATACCGTTTATCGCCTGAAATTGCCCATTTAAGAGCATGGTCTAAAACAGCAAATCCATCACTGTCCCACGCTTTTCGTTTAACTATTCTCTCCTGCATATTAAGTATCTCCTGCGGATTTGGCTTATAATTTAAGTCGGGATTCAGATTTTCCCATCCGGCTTTCATTGAATGCGGTGCATCGCCAAAAACATTTTTGCGAATAACTTCAAGCTCATCATCACTAATAATCAGTCCCGGATGATTATATCCACCTTGCTTTTCGCCAGCGGAAATTTTCACAGTAAGCATTTTTTGAAGATGAACTTTATTTATTCTGCCCTCTTCCGTTTCGCCATCAACCCAACGAATGTACAAACGCAAAGTATGATAGCCGGGTTCAGCTTTCCATTGATGGGTTTTGCCCCATGTTTTGCTCACATCGTAACCATCGAATGTCAGTTCGCGGCGGTCGAGTGGAACTCCAAAAAGTTGCTCATCAATATTAAATGTAATAATGTCGCCGGGCTTGCCGGTAACAGAGCTTGCTGATAGTTTGGTAACAGGCGATTGTTTTACCGTTGGGGTAAGGTTTTTTTCAAAACCATGCGTTAATGTTTCAACTGTTACCCTGTTTTTCTCAATTCGTTCTGCCATAATTTTTTCGGTATATGGCATTGGATATTTACCGGCTAACCTTATTTTATAGTTGTAATAAAGCACATCAATTTCGGGGCTGCCCTGGTGGCGGGGATTCAATTCACCAACTCCGGTAGTTTTGTATGGAGGTTCCAAAATACCTTTGTTCATCCACTCAGCACCTTTCAGCAACCTTGGTATTTTCTCTCCGTCGAATCTCATTTTATAGAGGTCAACTCCCTGATGGCGCAAAATTTCGGCACACTGCATCAATTTCCAAAACGAGAGGTTCATGTGTGGCAAGTCTCCTCCATCACGGTTGATTTCCATCAACTCGCCTGTCTCTTTTTTAATTGTCATTTCAATTAAATTGAGAGGTTTTTTACCATGAATTTCAAATATACGCTTTGAATTTTCAGAATCGTCATTTCCAAACATCGGGTCAACCAACAGGCTGTACCCCGAATTAAAAAGCGTTTGGTCATTTTGGTAAATACCTATTGATATTCGGGCCATTGCAACCATTAGGTTCTGGTTTTGGCAACGATAAGGATCGCCTGCAAAACCTTTCCAACCGAGTGCCAGCCGTTTCAGCAGATTTACAAAATTATCGAATTGTGCAATCTCCTCTTTTTTCCAACCACCCTCGTTTACCCGGTGGTATCGCATTATTTCGGCTGCGGCTATCCATGGAAAAATGGCATTGTCGCCATGCAAATTTTTATATACATCTTTAGTCCAGATGTCTTTACAGGTAGTTCCCCAGGCATTTAATATTTCAATAGCTTTTTGTGCATGTTTTGGTTCATTGGTAGCCTCCCACAACAAGGCATGGTAATATGCTGCGAGACCATCGTTATCGAAATAGGCTCTTTCATCTCTAAACCCTTTTGAATCGGAGTGTTTAAAACGAATAATTTCAAGAGGATGAGGATTGTAATCGAGACTACCATATTTCGATTCCTGCATCTGTTTCAATGCTTTACTCATTCGTTCAGAACTTCCTGTTCGGACGATATCCCTTATTTTCTGAATTTCATCAATCCAGCTATAAATACCGGGATGAACAAATTTGCCTTCGCCACCCGATACATTTACAACAATTTCGTTGGTTACAAACTTGTAGGGTTTCTGTGGAGTGCGCACTTCAACTGAAAATACGTGTGTACCTGGTTCGGCTTTCCATTGGAGAGGGCTTTCCCACGAGGTAGATTGCTCCCCATCCATCCTAAGCTTTACCCTCATACCCTCATTGTTGGGATCAGGCATCACTTTTGGTTTTTTCACATCCCATGTAAATATGATCATTTCTCCAGGATCGGCATTTATTTTATCTGCCCAGATCATTACAACCGGGAGGCTGTCACCTTTTATTTTACCTTTCAGTCCTTGCGGTTCAATATTATAAATGCCCGGGTATTTTTTATTGTTTTTATTATTGTTCATGGAACTATTAATACCAGAACATATCGTAACTGAAAAAAGCAGTATTAAAGAAAAAACAAATACATTGGCTTTTAGTTGGTGTAATATTTTCATGTTAGTATTCATAAATTTAGTTGATATTTTTATAACTTTCAACAAACTGAGAATTGTATCTCAATACTGTATAATACATTTTCAGGGCTGTTTACCACTATTGGATACATCCCAAAATGTTACATCGTGGTTCATTTACAGCTAAGTTTTAACAGTCTCTTATTTTTTTATTATTTTAAAGATTTTCGGATCGCCCAATTCTGATTTAACCTCTACCAAAAATAAACCTGGACATAATCCTTCAAGGTTAATTTTTGTTGAATAAAAACCAATAGTATCTTCCCTTTTTATTATATGCCCATCGATAGAAAACAGGGTTACACTTTCAATTCTTTCTTTCGATTTAATGTTCAACCTGCCATTTGCAGGATTGGGATAAACAAGAATATCACTTTCTCTATTTTTTGTTATATTAATTGCTGTTTCGATATCTTTTGAAACTCCAGAGTGTGTAACTGTAGGAAACAAACTAGGCCACTGTTGTGAAACTCTGATATGATACCCATTTTTATAATGTCCCAATCGTGAAATTTCAACCGATTTATCTAAATCAGGCAACGGATATCTATCTTTTAACCTGTACTTATAGTGATTATAAATAATTTCCTGATTTCCCATAGTTTTCAAAGTATCAAGAATAACCATACCAGGTCCACTTTCCTGACCTCTTCTCTGATTCCAGAATGGTGTATTCTCCAATCGATGAGCATATAACCAGTCAACTCCTTTAACCATCCTCGGGGTATTTTCATTATTGATTATCATTTGATACATGTCAATATCCTGATGCCATAACAATTCGGCAATCATATATGTAGCATTAATACACATTCCCATGTGTCCGTTATCTCGATTAATTTCCATATATGTTCCATCGGGACCAAGCGTGAGTTCAAAAACCGACACGGGGTCTCTGCCAAATAACTGCATAAAAGTATGCCTGTTACCGTTCCAGTCTTTGTATCCGGGTTCGTACCCTTTTCTCACCGGGGCGAAAGCATGATTGTACCCCGACATGAACATTGCTTCATCGTCCATATAAACACCTAGGTTCATTCTGGCATAAGCAACATATATGGGTTGGTTCTGGGCTGACCACGGTCCGATATTCCCCAACCACCCCATGGCAACAGGATATAAAACACCTCGAACATATTTTGTATTGAAATCCTGAATCTCAGACTCAGTCCAGCCGGAGCCTTTTCCATCGATTTTGTAATGAGCTAAAATTTCAGCAGCTTCGAGCCATTTGCCCATAGAGTTTGTTCCATGCAAATTATTATAAGCCCCCGGATCGTCAATTTTTTTACATCCTTCAGCCCATTTATTTAATATATCAATTCCCTTATCGGCATATTTCTGTTCTTTTGTTACCACCCACATTATTGCGTGTGCCCAGGCTGCAATACTTGCATGATCCCAAATATCTCTTTCAATGCGTTTTATACTACGATTGGTATAAAATTTATCATCTTCATCCCTTAAATTAAAAGTGATGGTATCTAAAGGTTCGGGATCATAATCTAAGCTCGATGGATATACAAATTTACGGCTCCCATCCAAGAAGAAACGTGTTGTACGTATTTTTTTCAATACTTTATACGCTACTGCCATCGGATGCTCCGGGTTTTCATTAATGTTTTTTCGTACCTGATCCAATTCCTCAGAAGAACTAAATAGGCCCGGATGTTTGTAGCCACCTGTTTTTTCCCAACCCGAAATCAAAGCATCAACAGTTTTGCTATATCCATGAGTCCCTTTATCATCAGGCTTGTTCTTATATTTCCATTCGAGCATAATTCGGAAGTGGTGATAACCTGCCGAGGTTACGAAAACATTTGGGGCATTGTCCGGGTTCCATTCCTCAACAAGCATTTGCCCACGGCGAAACCTATATTTGTACTCTCCGTTTACACTTACTGCAATTCGGGTTACTTCGTATTCACTTTGGTTGCCCTTCGAGAAAGAGAACCTTGCTATAATTTCATCTCCGGGATTTCCTTCTGTTTTATCGATTGATATTATGACTGAAGGTTCTTGCGTAAAACCATAAATTGGCAATGCAAATAATAAAGTTGCAATTACTATTATATCTATTTTCACCTTTATTTTTTTTGCAGTTATTAACTGTATCCCCCTTCTATCCTTTTCAGAAATAAAAAAGTAATCCCGATAATACTACCGGGATTACAAAAATCCCTCTGCTTATACAGAAAGAAAAATAACTAACTAAACTATAACTATGTGAAGAATCAGTTATTCTTAAAATAATGTTGTAATTGATATTCCAACATTTCAATAAACCAACTCTATTTTAAAACAATTACAAAAGCTCCTGCCACTTCTTTTCCTGCAATTTTTAAAGCTTCAGTTCCTTTATAAAGCTTTATTGAAGCAATTTCGGAAGGTTTAATATTTGTAAGATCTCCTCTAATATTACCATCAACTTGAAAAACAGCTCTTAGGCTGACACTTGAAGATATCTCGGAACTTTGGCGAAAATCTACTTTGGGAACAGACGATGACCGATCTATCATAATTCCATCGTATCGATCTTCAACAAGCTCGTAAATATCAAAATAATTAGCAAAATCGTAGTTTTCATTCATAAACTTTTCGAGTCCATATTTAAGATCGTCTTCTCTCAAAAATCCATTACTAACAATCAATTTAGAATTTTTATCCCCATCTTTAACTACCATGTTTATTTCGATAAAATCGTTTCCCGACGAAACTGACCTTGAAACAGATTCAAACCCGGGAGCTTTAATTTCGAGTTTATCGCGTTTTTTACACGTAATTTCGAATTTGCCGAATTCGTCAGTAACTACCTTTATTTTTGCTTTTTTAGCATTAATTTCAACACCTTTTACCGGGTATTTATGAAATGCTGAAACACGACCTGTTAACAAAAAATCTTTTTGTGCGAATGATTTTGCACTAATAAACACAAAAAACATTACTAAAACTAAACTAAATTTTCTCATTAAATCTATCTATTAATTGTTGAAATTAAAAGTACTCCTGCTGCTCCCTGGCTACCATAAATCGATGCGGCGGTACCTTTAACAATATCTATTGATTGAATATCAGAAGGAACAATTCCTGAAATATCGGCAACTGTTATACCATCCACCTCATACATCATAGATGTATTTGTGTTGATACTCGAAGTTTGTTCTCCCGAACGAAGATAAAGTCGTGGAGGAGAAGATGATTTGTCAATTATTACCAGCGGGAACAGCTCCTTAATTAAATCAAATATATCAACATATTTATAAAAATTACCATTTGAAAGATAACTTAAGGCATTTGTCAAATCTTCTTTATCAATATACCCGGCGCGGGTAACCAAGTCAATGTTTTTCTGTCCTGTTATTATTTCAATATTAATATCCAGAACATTATTTTTACTTTTTACTTTTCGGCTCACAGCTTTAAATCCCGGTGTATCAATTTCAACCCTGTCACTATTTTTGCATATCAACTGATATCGGCCGAGCGAGTCGGTAAGAACGGCAGTTCTTGCTTTTTTCGATTCTACCCTGATATTTCTGACAGGATATTCGTTAGCCACTGTTACTTTCCCTGATATCATAAACTCATTTTGCCCTATGCTGTACTGGCTGAAAAGAGGTAAAATCAACAATAATAATAATTGTTTTAACATTCTTATGACTATTATTTAATCTCTGTTTCAATTACTCTGAAAAATAAAAAACAAAGCCGGATATTGGTTAATCCGCTATCCGGCTTTGTTAAATAAGCTAATTCAATAAATTATTGTTTCTCTCTATATTCAGCATAAGAAGAGATCACTTCGATTATCCCGTTAGTTGGAATGATTCCCTGCTGACTAACAGAAGTTTTTCTGGCAGAGCCATCAAAATCGTTAATAATTAACTTCCACTTGACGTTGCGTTCAATACACATCATCCCTTTCTCAGGCTTTGTATCGAAAAGCAAGGTTTCGCTCCAATACTCCTCGTTTTGACCCCATGGCCACGATTCGCCCACATTGGTTTTCATTATATGATAGTTAATTAGCATTGAAACAGAATCCTTGGGTACATCACGAATAGTACCACTAATAATCAAAGCATCGCGTTCTACCAGCAAAGCAAGTACCTTAGCATCATAATCAACATCGGCAATATCGAGCAATGATACTTCATAACTATACGATTTATTGAATTGATCTTTCAGGTAACCCGAATTCTTTTTCTTTTTTTTAGCTTTAAGATCGGGATTCCTGAACCCTACATCTTTTATTAATATGTAGGTATAATCATTATTGGCTTCATAAGCATTCCTCATGTCTGTATATTCAATTGCATCTTTCATAATTTCAAAGAAGCCAGAATCTTGCCTGGTTTCGATAAACTCCATAGCTGTTTGATTAACATGAGGATCTATTGAGCCATGTACATAATCATAGCTTTCATACCTGTCCAGTCCAAAAAAATTATCGCAGCCGGTAGTAAAAATACCCGTACCAATCACAATAAATAAAATCATTACCGGATTGTGTATCAGCTTATTTATATTCATTTTTTTCATATTCATTACTTTTAAATGTTATTATTTATATGCTTCATTCTGAGTAATATTCGGATTTTCCGCAATATCTTTTTCATCGATAGGCCATAACAGTTCTCCGGGTTGCAAAGGATTATCATATATAGGGTTCATAACCTCCTCAACTCTTTCTGTTCTAACAAGGTCGTACCATCTTTTACCTTCCTGAACAAATTCCACCTGACGATCTTTTAATATTAACTCAATCAGCTCATCTTTGTTCGCAAAATCGGCAACTGTTTTTGGTAGTAACCCTGCACGTACCCTAACTTTGTTCAAACCCACAAGAGCCTCCTCTGTTACTCCCGAAGTTTGAGCCAATGCCTCCGAATGTAATGTTAAGATATCAGCCCACCGGTAAACAGGAACCGGAAATTCTCTTTCGCGGGTATATTCTTCGGCAGGTGCATCAACACCAAGAAACTTCCAATTGGTATGCCCCGACCAAACATCAAAAGTTGTATCTATAGTATTCCATAACCTAAGGTCATTCTCTTCCGATGTAACAGCGTCAACCCATTTATCAGAAATCCTGTAACTGGGATCTCCATAATAAAAGCTGCCAAACATGTATGAATAACCATCGGTAAGGTAATTCCATTCAACCACAAAAATGTTCTCTTTCGAAGCGGCTGAACTGGAAGAATTGGTAAACAGTTCGCTCCATTTGCTTCCCGGCAACAAAGAATAATTATTGCCAAAATTTGCAAAAGTTGCAATCGCTTCGTTGTACTGATGCCTCCACATATAAATATCCATTAAAAAAGCAGATGCACCATAATAATTAATATATTGATTACCGGCACTCTTGCTTAGGAGAGTAGTTGCCTTAATTAAATCGGGAATAATCAATTCGGTATATATCTTTTCCTTATCCTCTCTCTCCGGATAAATATCATCATCAACTGAAGTGTAAGCCTCAGTTATCAACGGAACATCTCCCCAAACCTTAACGGCATGAAAGTATGCAACAGCACGCAGTGCAAGAACCTGCCCCACGTAATTGTTTATTTTCTCTTCAGAAATACCTTCTACTTTATCGTAATTGGCCAAAAAAGTGTTTGCCCGTGCAATAATTGTATACAAAGCCTCAAAAGTTCCATACCCTCCATCTGCAGCGAGCGTATTATTTGTAAGGCTTTTGACATAATAAGCATCGCTTCTTGGGAAAAAGTTATCGCTACGGCCTTCACCCCAGTCCCAATATTTACCTTTTTTTTCAATAAATATTCCCTGGTATGCATCATAAACCCCACGAATACCGCCTAATAAATGTTGTTCACTTTTCCAGAAAATTTCGCCAGATACATCACTCACCGGCTCAACCTCGAGAAAATCGTTGCAAGCTGTGGTAAACAGCCCGACTGTTAATAAAATTAATAATATTTTTTTCATAATACTCTAATTAAAAGTTAAGGTTTAAACCAAAGTTATAACTCCTCATAAGCGGAGTAGAAAATCTATCAATTCCCATATTAGCAAGACTTCCACTACCTATTGTTGTTGGATCGGGACCGCCGTAATAGTTCGACCATATAGCCACATTATTAACCAGTGCGAATAACGATACTCCGTTTAACCTAAGTTTGTTTGTAATTCTTTTAGGCAAACGGTAATCTAACCTGATATTCGATAATTGAATGTATGAACCATCTAATATCCAGTAAGAGGATTGTGCCCTGTTGTTTCTTGGTTTATTCCATTGTTTATTAGCAAGTGGATATTTAGCATCATATCCCGGGTGTGTCCAATACCAATCTACGCGCTCTGGTGCAGGTGTTGATTGCGCCCAGTGAAATCCTTCCCTAAATAGTCTGAAATTATATCCATATACATCGTTGCCTCCCTGAAATGAGAACAGGAAAGAGAACGTGAGACCTTTGTAACTAATACGGTTATGCAAACCACCATAAATTTTTGGTAGTGCATTTCCCAGTACCTGCCTGTCATCTTCATCAATCACACCATCAATTTTACCATTTTCACCGGGTACTTCTTCCCAGATTACATCTCCACATGTTGATACAAATTTATTTGTAGTTTTCTGATGTACATCTCCTTCATAAGGTTGCCCATTCAACTCGTAACCCAATAGCTCATAATTCCAGGGGTCATCGTCGCCTAACTGGTCGATAATTGGAGTTAACTGCTCCCAGGTTTCGGTGTAAGCATTCGATTCATTGTAAGAGTAAACACCAATAGCATTCCATCCATAAAAATCTCCCATCGATTCGCCTTCTTGATAGTAGAAAATCTGGTCGGCACCTGTATAAAATGGAGTATGGTCTGCCAATTCAATAATTTTATTTTTATTTTGAGAAAGAGTTAATGAAATATCCCATGATACTTCTCTTTTCCTGAAAGCATGCCCGGTTACCGTAAGTTCCCAACCTTTATTTTCAATTTTACCAATATTCTTAGTTACACCAGAGAAACCGGTTGTTTTTGGTAGCTGCACAGGATAAAGCAAGTCTTTGGTTTGTTTGTTGTAATAGTCGGCAACAATTGAGAGTTGCCCTTTAAACAAGGTAAGGTCAAGTCCAAAATTTGTTTGGGTAGTCTCTTCCCACGACAAAGCATCATTGCCAAGAGAAGATGGCCCTACACCAGGCTCGCCTTCATAGAAATAATTTGAGTTGTACAATGCCATGGCAGCAGTAGAGCTAATACTCGAGTTTCCTGACACACCCCAACTTGCCCTGAATTTTCCATCGGTAAGCCAACTGTATGTACCATTCAGGAATCCTTCTTTTGAGAACCTCCATGCTGCTGATGCCGATGGGAAAGTTGCCCAACGGGTATCCGCACCAAATTTAGAGTCCCCGTCTCTACGAAGTGTTGCATTAAAAAGGTAACGTTTGTCGTAGTCGTACGATAGACGGCCAAAGAATGCAACAGATGTTGTTTTACTTTGCTTCGAATCTGTACCACCGGGAATAATTTCTCCTGCAGCATTCATTGTTATTACTGCATCGGTTGGGAATTTATCTCCTTTAATCCGAATAGTACTTCTGTTATTCATGCGCATATTTGAACCTAACATGGCACTTAAACTGTGACTGCCACCTATTTTAGGGTTGTAGGTCATAAAATTGTCCCAGGCTGTATTCACGTTAAATCCCTGTGATTCAGCACCCCGGTTTGTTTTTGGAACTCCCTTGCTATAACCTCTAACCATAACATTTTCGAACGTGTTCCGTCTGTTGTATCGCATAGAAATATTTGCACGCGATTCGAACCGCAGGTTCTTTAATATTTGATAATTCAGGGTAATTTGTTCCATGAAATTATAATAATGTCTCGAATCAATTTTATTCTCTAATATCGCCACACCTTGTTTAGCAATAGGATTTCCTTCGTTATCAACAATAGCTGTTCCTGGTTTCCGGCGCATCATTGTTTTATACGCATCGCTAACATTAGTACCTTCGGTATTTTTATACGAAAGGCTAAAGTTGTTTTTTACAGTAAGCTTTGGGCTGACCTTATAACTGAAATTCATCCGGGTATTTATCTGCTTGTACTCACCAGTAATCATTGGAGCAGTTTCTGTAAGCCCGTCAACATTTAAATAGTACGAGAATTTTTTAGTCGCATTAGACACATTAAATCCCAAACGATTTCTCTGGCCATTCTGGAAGAAAAAATCCTGCAAGTAATTGTCCGTATTGTTATAAGGGCTTAATGAATCGGAAGGTGCTACACTTTTGGGATTTTTACCTAATTTTATCGCACGTGCATTGTTCCTTGCCATATTCCAGTCTCTCCAATCTGCCAGGTTAATTTGCGAATAATCGTATGCTGGAGTATTTAAACTATACTGGTAATTCGCCTTTATTACAGGTTTACCAAGAGAACCTCTTTTTGTTGTGATAAGAATTACACCATTTGCAGAGCGTGAACCATAAATAGAAGCTGACGCGGCATCTTTCAGTACTTCCATAGAGGCAATATCATCAGGGTTAATGTCTCCAATTGTAGAAACTTCAACACCATCGACCACATACAACGGGTCGGCACCAATGTTTAGGGTAGATGTACCTCTGATACGAATAACAGCCTCGTTATCACCAATCTGTCCAGTTGAACGGCTAAAAGAAACACCTGCAATAGAACCCTGCAAAACATCAGTAGCACCGGCTGATGAACGTAGAGAAATAAGGTCTTTAGCAACTGAAGAGATTGCACCTGTAACGTCCCGTTTTCTTTGTGAACCATAACCAACTGCAATAACCTCATCTAACATTGAGATACTAGAAATCAAAGCTACATCAATAACAGATCTGCCTGCTATTTCAACAGTTTGAGTCTCCATACCAATAAAAGAATAAACCAGTGCAGTAGCATTGTCGGGCACTACTAACGAATAGTTTCCATTAATATCGGTTACTGTTCCTATTGTAGTACCTTCCACCGATACGGTAACACCAACAAGTTGGTCGCCTTGTTCTGTTACATTACCTTTGATAACCTTCTTATCTTGAGGAGCTTTCCTCAATTCCACAATTGCTTCTTTCATGTTAAGCAACTTCATTTTGCCTTTGGCAATAATGATTTGTCGATCTTCAATTAGATAATCCTCAGATGTTCCTTTCAACAACTGATCCATTATTTTTTCAATCTTAGCATTCTTCACGTTAATATCAACTTTTCTATTTAGGTCAATTGCTTGATCCTGATAGAAAAAGATAAATTCGCTTTGTCGCTCAATAGCATCAATAACATCTGTTACTGTAGCATTCTGCATCTTTAACGATAGACGTTTGTTTTGAGAATATGTACTGGCACTAATTGTGATAGTACAGACAAAAACAAGAAAAAACGTTACTCGCATAATACGCATCATTTTTGTGAGGTTTTCAGAGAAACCTCTTTTGTTAAACATTTTTTTCATAAATTTGTAAAGTTTAAGGTTAATAATTTGCCTTTTGGGCATTAATTTAATCGGCCGGGATTTGTTTGCCGCTCATCCCGGTTTTTTTCATTTGTAAACTTAATTTCTACATAGGCCTAATAATTAAATGATTATTTTCAACAAATACCTTTGCCGACATAGCAAACGCTACTTTTTTAATAATACTATCAAAATTTTCATTCAAATCCAGTTTACCCGAAAATGAATATTTGTTTAGCTTGGGGTCGACAATAATTTTTTTATTGTAATAGCGCTCAAGTTTTGAAATTACTTCGCTCACTTTTTCGGTTTTAAAAAGCAGATAACCGTTAATCCACGAAGTGTAAAGGTTTACATCAACCTCATCTACAACAAAACGCTGATGTTGCCTATTAAAGCGAACTCTCTGCCCGGGAGCAATAACCACTCTTTCCGACAAAAATTTATCCTCTCTAATTCGAACTGAACCCTCAGCTAAAACGGTTGATACATTTCGATTTTTGGGATAAGCATTAACATTAAAACTGGTACCTAAGACTTTAATCTCTAATCCATGTGTATATATCTTAAACGCTTGATGATTATTTTTGATAACATCAAAAAATGCTTCTCCTGTGAGGAAAACTTTTCTGGAGCTTTTACCGAATGTTGTTGGGTATGAAAATTTACTGCCTGAATTTAGCCAAACATGTGTACCATCGCTTAATGTAAGATCCAATCTTTTTCCGTAAGGAATAATAATATGATTCAACAATTTTGAATTTTTCCGAATATGAGAACCCAATTGAGTAATTGTGTCTTTGTTAAGAACTATATTTCCGGAAGCCAACTGCTTAATGGAGGAATTATCCATATCAAAATACTCAGTTGTACCATTAGACAAAATAATCTGCCCCTGACTACTACTGTGCAACTTAGCAATTTCGGAAGTAAAACTTGATTCAATATTCAGAATGTAATAAATTCCACCAACACCAATAAGTAATAGGAAAAGAGCAGCATATTTCAAGATACTCCTCCTTAGTTTCCTTACTCTTATTGTCTTTCTTTTTTGGTCTATTTTTGAACGAAGTGCAAACAATTTGGCAGGTTCAATTTCAGGTTCAATTGGTTTTATGGACTTTAGTATATATGCTGCTTCTCTAATATCCTCCTTCTTCTCAGGGAAGTGAATAATATAATCAGCCCATTTTTTATCCAAATATTCATCCGGTTTTAGTATCCAATTTACAAATTCCGGATCGAAGATAAACTCCTCTATATAATCGTTCTTATTCTCTTTCATTCTTACTGTATATTCCTTTGATTTTGTCTTCTTTATATTTATAATGCAGTAGAAATATAAAACATCATCAATTTTTTTTAGTTTTTTTTAGATTTTTTTTTAGATTAATAAGTATTAAGAAATAATAATTGGTTTTTTTGGTATTCATCTGCTATTATATCCTTTTACAATAACTATCCTTAATTACACATTTAGCTGTTTACTTTAACGGTTTTTTTTAAAGATTTCAATGACCTGTAAATCAAATTTCGTGAAGCTTCTACACTCATGCCTAACAAATCAGAAATCTCTTCATAATTAAACTCATTAATAAATTTCAGATAAATTGCTTCCATTTGGCGAGAAGTAAGATTGTTCAATGCATTTACCATTAATTGATTCTTTCGGTCTGAATCTTCCTTAAGAATAATATTGTGTTCAAGAGAATAGAGAATTTCAAAATTATAATCAACTGACTCATCACTAAAGACGAAACGCTTATCCATACTCATGTTTTTTAAAAGTTTTCGTTTGAAGCACTTGAAAAGAAAATACTTGGCATTTGAGACTTTACTCATATCATATTTATTTAAATACAACTCAATAAAAATATCTTGAATTGAATCTTCAATTATGCTCTCTTTCTTTGTAAACTTCAAACCATACCTGTAAAGTATTTTTACATTCTGCTCATACAAAAATGCTACATAATCATCGTTTCCAAAAGAATCTCTGGCAAACTCATTCTTATTCTTTCTTTTTCTATTTCTATCAGTCATGAGTGTACAATAAAATTATAACAATATGCTCATAAATAACGTTTACCAATTACCTGATACATCAGAGGTCATATATACTTTTTCCCCGTCAACAATAGTAAGCAATACTTTTACGTCTTTTATTTTTTCAGGTTCTACCGAAAGAATATCTGTATCTAACACTACTATATCTGCCAGTTTCCCAACAGTAAGAGTTCCTACCCTGTCTTCAAAATTTGATGCGTAAGCAGTTCCATAAGTATAAGCCCGCAGTGCCTCTTCCACAGTAATTCTTTGATGGGGAAACCAACCTTCGGGATATTTTCCATCCTCAGTAGTACGTGTAACAGCACAATATATTCCATACAGTGGCGACATATCGCCATCGGAACCAAAAGCAAGAGTAACTCCTGCATCAAGGAAATCACGAAACGGATAGGTTGTTTCGCAACGTTTTTTACCCAAACGCTTTTCTGCAAAACTACCATCAGCAGCCACCGAATTAGGCTGAACAGAAACAACAACTCCCATTTTGCCAAACCGTTTAATATCGGCTGGTGCAGGATGTTGAACATGCTCCATGCGAAAACGAATATCAGCACAATTATCTCCACCAATACGTTCCCACATATCCAGCACTTCATGTATAGCACGATCGCCAATAGCGTGCGCCATGGGTTGAATTCCTGCTTCAACACAAGCGACCGTTCTTTTCTCAAGACTACCTCCGGCAGACAAATCTTCGAGCAACAATCCATGGTTTCCAGGCGAATCGTAATACTCATCAAAAAAATATGCAGACGATGATCCTAATGCCCCATCTGTTTGAGATTTTAATCCGCAGAAATGGATAAAACGGTTGCCGATATTGGTAGCAACCCCGGCTCCCAGCCAATAATCTAATTTTTCTATTGAAGCATATATATGCGCCCTAACAGTCATTTCGCCATTGGCAAGTAATTTATTATAAAGTGCTATTGCTGAGACGACATCCAAATTCTCATCAACACCGGTTATACCCAACGAATTGGCATATTTCATTTTCTTTAAAGCTCTCTCGTATTGTTGAATGGGCGGCAACAAAGCCACTTTAACATGAGAGCTAACCAATTTCATCGCATTATTTTTTAATATCCCGGTAGGAATATTTGTTCCGGGATACCGAATAATTGCTCCACCCGATGGAGTTATGGTTTTTTCATCCACTCCTGCAATTTCCAATGCACGACTATTGACCATTGCAATATGCCCGGCACTTCCCACAAGGTAAACCGGGTTATCAGGAGTGTATTTATCCAACACTTTGCGGGTTGGATAAACCGGATTGTCCCAATTTTCATAAACCCACGAGCCCCCGGTAAACCATTTCCCTTTAGGCAATTTGAGACATGCCCCTCCTACCCTTTTTGCAAAATCCTCTTCAGAAGTTGCATTACGCAGATTTGCTGCCGGCATTTTTTCGCGTGCCGGTGTTAGAAAGTGGACATGCCCATCGATAAAACCCGGTACTACACGGCGACCTTCCAAATCAATTATTTCAGTTGAACTGTTTGCACATGCCAACACATCGGCATCACTACCAATAAAAATAATTTCATGATTCCGTAGAGCAATAGCACTGGCACTAGGATTTTCAGAATCGCCTGTCCAAATTAAACCGTTATAAAGAACCAGTGTAGCTGCTACAACATCCGGAATTTGGGGCTTGGATGAATTACAACTCTGCAATCCAAACACAATCATTGACAGAAAAAAAACTATACTAACATTTTTATTTTTCATAAATATAATTCAATACAATCGTTTGCAATTTATAGCTTTTATTAACATTATAGGTAAAAAACTGCAATTAAAACTTAACCTGAATAATTCATCACGCAAAGACGCAAAAGCGCAAAGTGTAGATAAAGAGTAAGATGGAAAATCAAATTGATTGAACTTACTAACATTGAATATTTTGAGCCTAAATTGTTAATCCACTTACTCTTTGTGACTTAGCGTCTTTGCGAGAAAATTCATGAATAATGCAGGTTAATATTTACTAATCCACTTTATAGAAATTTATCCCAGATTACGAATAATTACGGATGTATTTAACAGTCTCAAAAGAACTCAGTATCGGTTTTTTTCCTATACTCCTTTCTTTTTGCTTCTACTTTTCTAAACGGAAAAATTAATATATTCGAAACGCTACCCTAAATAATACTTCCAAATAATCAATAGTCATCTCTTCTCAGCCAATCTCTATCTATTAATATTAAAAGTTTTAAATACAGGACTCCCATAATCAGTAACTCCTTCTATACAAATATCAATATTAGAGGGTAAACTTTTACGTTTTAAATGAAAAGAGAAAACTCCGGTACTATCACATTTCAACTCCGGATTCCAATAAACTGTTGAACGATATTCAGGAATATTTCGCCTCACATCTTCCGAAACAATAGGGTGATAGAATTCTTTGGCACGATAATATCCCACTAATTTTATTTTTCTCATTCCGGTATGAGGAGTTCTTATTCTACCATCGTCATTCAGCTCAAGAACAATCACAGGTCTGAACGGATCGCCCATTAGCGAATACTTATTAGCACCGGTATCATAAATTTTTATCGATTTCAGGCTGTGCCAATCAATCATATCAATAGGTACTACTGTTTTTGAATTTATTCCGTTCATTGGATCTCCGTTGATAACATAAAGTGGCACTTGATTGTTGATTAAAACAATATCATCGTTAACCATATCTTCATACAATGCCGATTTATCTCCCCACCTGCCTGCACCACCTGAACCTCCCGAGCCACCCTCCGATTTTGGTAATCCATCTAAACCTTTTGATAAATCTTTTTTCATTACTGCCATAACACTTGGCGAAGACAAAGTGGCTTGCACATAATTATCAGCAATAAAGTAATAGATATTCGGATAATCGTAATTATTACGGTTTCTAATCTCCTCTTCCATTTCTTCCAAATTCATAGATTTCATTAAAACACCCAATCCTGCGTTATTACTATTTACACCTTTAACGGTAACCTCTGCAATTATATGAGAATCTCCAAATTCATATTTTTTGTTAACTATTTCGCGAATTTCCCCACTATGCTGAATTTTGCCCACACTAAACAGTGCATCGGTACCGGGAGAATATGGAATATAGTCTTCGACCAACGGTGTTGATTTTGTCTCCAAAACCAATCTTCTGTCGATACTATGATTATTTCTTTTCCGTTTCTTTTTGGTTTGAATAAGTGTTTTAACTGTATCAGAAAAATGGGTGTAAAAAACAAATCTACCTGTGCTATCGGTGGATGTTTCCATAATATCAGGTTTCTCTTTGTTTTTATAAATCATCATTGTCACTTCGTCGTCGGTCTTAATTTTATTAGAGAAATTACTTATTATTCCACTCACTTTTATGGCTCGCTCTACCGAATATGTAAATATTGGCAACTCGTCCGTAAGCATCTCTTCCCAAACAAACTTACGCCATCCCTGTGTCATCAACAGATAATCAAGATAAATAGCCCGCATTAAACTATCGTCTTTAAAATAGTACCCGGGATTTTCTATGTAGCCGCGCAACTCCGAAGTGAGTTCTAAGTAAGAGTAAATATTATCTTGAAAAGGCAAAATATCATCAATAATATTTCTGTTAATAATTGACAATGAGATATTTGCCGATTTCATTAACGAATCGTTTAATTGAATTATGAAATTATGCGTTCCATCCTGCAATTTACTGGTAGTTAAACTCATATCGGGTTTACTCTGCTGTTTAATAAAAATCAGCCTTTCGCATTGCGGAATCATAAGTTGATTGAAAAGGGTTATTTGGCATACCCCGGCGGGGAGCTCGCTCTTAGGTATTTTTGCATTTAAAGTCCCATCAATTGGTTTTCCCTGCAAGGTGTAAACTACCTCGCCTTTCGACTGGCAAATAATACTCCACAATCCCTGATTTCCAATATCGCTATTACAAACAGCACGAAGGTAAACATCGCTTTTGCGTTGATTCTCGACAAACAAAACATAACTGTCCTTTTGCGGTTTAGGCAAATAGTACTTACCATATAAAACTCCATTTTGGCTAATGTAAGCGTAATAGTTTCCACCGTTAACAGGATTAATATTAAAAGTCCCCATTCCAAACCGGTTGGAAACAATGGTGGTTAGTAATGTAGAATCCTTATCAAAAATCATCAATTTGGCTTTTGCGCCAACTCCTCTTTCATCCGTAATTTTAAATGCAACACGATTATCGACACCTTCAACAAAATTTCCTCCTTCAGGAAAAAACCCCGTGCGTAACAACAATTCGTTAAGCGGGAGAGTATATTTCCATTTTTGCTTTTCGCCATCAACAGAAAACTCGACAGTACACTCTGAAATTTGTTTTTTTACCGGATAATTTAAGGCAATATAGAAGCTTCCATCAGACGAGGTCACTGCTTCTCCTTTACTCGTTTTCAATCCCGAAGCCGAAATTTTATAGCTAACCGAAATATTTTTTTGCGGTTTACTCTTTCTGTTCAATAATACAATTTTATAGGCAAAGTCGGTTGCTATACCAATCTCTTTTTTAACACGTGTAATTTGCCATTCGTATTTTTTATTGCCGGGCGAAAAAACAGGTATATTTTTTTTGAAAAAGAAATTGGAACCAAAATTACGTTGATAGTTGGTGTACGCCCTTAACTGGTAAGTGCCGGGCGAAAGTGTATCAGGTAAAAAGATATCGCCCTTGCAAGTTGCACTATCAACTTTCAGCATTACTTCGGCAATCACTTGTTTATCCTGATTAATTAATTCAACATAAACAACTCCGCTTAACGTGTCGGCACAATTTTTACCATCAACCAAATAGGTCTTAAACCAAATTCGCTCGCCCAATGTATAATACGCTTTATCAGTATGTACATACACTTTCTCGAACGGCACAATTTGCTGAAACGCATTAAATCTATTGATAGTGGATAGTATGGAGTCTTTTTGGGTAGCCGATAAAAAAAGTATTACCGAACTAAAAACCAAAATAATACCTAAAAATTTTACTGCCACAAACTGCTTAAATCTTCTATATTTTAACATACTACAAAATTTAATATTGATGTTTTTATGTTTAACCTTAAATCCGCAAATGAATTATTAGAATGTAAAAATATGGGATTTTATTAAATTTTATTCTTTTATGGAAGAATAGTCTCAGAAAAATGATAAAAATACACCATATATATTCTTACGTGTATGATTTTATTTTAACTGGATTGAATTTTTTACAAGAGAAAATTATTAAGACACTATCGAAATCGCAACATGCAGAATAGCAGACACATAACAAACACAAGAGGGTGTGGGTATTCAAATATTTCATATTTATATCCTTGGTTTACTTTAGATTAACTGATTATAGGGTCGTTTTGTAAACAATTTCAGTATCCATTCCCGTCCTTGGTACACCCATCTACCCGCAACTGTGATAAATCGAAAAACAAATCGCTTAATTCGGGTTGTAGGATTTATATCTTCAAACTTTTCTGCAACTATTTTTATAAAATAGTTGTAAAAATTCTTTATCATCGCTGTAATAATCATAAAGGCATTATTCTCGTTTAAAAATGAGAAAGGAAGGTGTTTCCAACCAAAATCATTGTTCATTTCATCAAATATCTTTTCACTGGCACCTCTTGCATTATAATACTCAATGACCTCCTTTTCGGTAGATTCATGGTCGTTAGTTAGAATTGAACGATATATATATGTGTCTTTGGTAAACATATCAAGTTGAGTGTCAGAACTCTTTTCGCGCATAATTACTAATCGGTAGTTCCTGTCTTCATAAAATTGGATAAACGGTATTGAGGCTACCTCGTAGTTTTTGCAGGGAAATCGCGTTTAAAAAATACAATCTAAGTAGCTGAATGTTAGTGTAAT
>CBDUZZ010000064.1:0-27497 GCA_965371855.1 uncultured bacterium | reverse complement strand
CCCCGACCCCTTGGGTGTAAACCAAGTGCTCTGAACCAACTGAGCTAATCGCCCTGATTGTAAACAATAATGAATGCTTTTTCAGGTAAATACCTTATCCTTATAAGATATTTTGCTTTGTGTTTTTGCAAAAGCGATTGCAAATATAGAACTCTTTTTTATTCTGCCCAAAAAAAACATTTCTTTTACAAAATATCTGCAACTACAAATGTGCTGCCTCCTATGAAAATCAGGTCGTTAGGTGTTGCATGTTTTCGTGCCTCAGTTAATGCTGTTTTTACATTAGGGTAGTAATTCCCTTTTAGATTATACTTTTTTGCCTTCTGCCATAAAAGTTTTTCATCAAGGCTTCGCGGAATTCTGGCTTTAGTGAAATAATATGTTGCATTTGGTGGCAGCAAGGATAAAATGGAATCTAAATCTTTGTCATTTACCATTCCCCAAACCATGTGAAGTCTTTCGTATGGTGTGTTTTTTATCTGTTCTGTTACAGCTTTAATTCCGTCTTCATTGTGTCCTGTATCGCAAATTGTTCGCGGATTTTGCCCTAATATTTGCCACCTGCCTTGTAATCCTGTAGAAGACTGTACCGCCTCCATCCCTTTGTAGATGTTTGTTTCATCTATTTTATAACCCTGTTCAATTAATGTTTTGCATACTGCAAGTGTAGTAATAACATTTTTACGTTGGTACCATCCCAGTAGAGAAACTTTTAGATCTTTAAATACAATTTTTTCGTTTGAATATACTTGCATTATCTGTTTGTCATCCATTGAGAAGGTAGAGAATGGAATTTGATACAGTTGATCGGCTTTAATTAATGGTGCTTTTTTCTCCTTGGCAACAGACCGGAATACTTCAATGGTTTCAGTATCGGTTTCTCCAATTACTACAGGAGTATTGTACTTAATAATTCCGGCCTTTTCTACGGCAATAAGAGTTTTTGTGTCTCCCAGAAAGTAAGTGTGGTCAAGGCCTATGTTTGTAATAACTGATAAATCAGGAGAGATAATATTAGTAGAATCAAGCCTGCCACCCATGCCCACTTCTACAACTGCAATGTCAATATTTTCTTCTTTAAAATAGTCAAATGCCATTGCGGCTGTCATTTCAAAAAATGATGGCTTAAGTTTATAAATTATATCTGAATGGTTTTTAACAAATCTAATAACATTGTTTTTAGGTATTGGTTTTCCGTCTGTTTTTATCCTTTCTCTGAAATCTTTAAGGTGAGGAGAGGTGTATAGTCCTACTTTATATCCTGCTTGTTGAAGAATAGAAGCCAGAATATGGGAAACACTGCCTTTGCCATTTGTGCCGGCAATATGTATTGTTTTATAATGTTTATGCGGATAATCAAAATATTTATCCAGTAGAAGTGTTGTTTCTAAATCAGCTTTATATGCTGCTTTGCCTTGTCGCTGATACATGGGTAGTTGTTCGAATAAAAACTGTATTGCTTCTTCGTATGTCATTTGATAAATCCGGTTTTTTAGATGTTAAATTGTAAAATACAGACAGTATAAAGTTAAAGAAATTAAAATTGATACTTAATATGATAAAAAGTTTTTAAATAAGGATAATCTGACAATTAATTTAGTATTTTTAAGTAACTAAAAATAGAGAGTTATGCCGCGAAAAATTTTTATTCTGGACACAAATGTGTTGTTACACGACCACAAATGTATTTATAATATGGATGATAATGATATTATTATTCCTATTGTTGTATTGGAGGAGTTGGATAAATTTAAAAAAGGAAGTGATCTTATTAATTATCAGGCACGGGAGTTTGTAAGGGAGTTAGACAGACTGGCAGGAGAGAAGCTTTTTGGTGACGGAGTACCTTTAGGACCTAAAAAAGGCAAACTGTTTGTTGCTACCGGTAAGGCGTTTCCTAATGTGATGAACGAATCATTTTCAGAAAAAAATGCTGATCACAGAATCCTTGCAATTTCGCTGTTTGTGAAAGATAAATTTTCTAAACGTAAAGTGGTTTTAATGACCAAAGATCTTAATCTGAGAATGAAGGCCAAATCTTTAGGGTTACTTTCACAGGATTATGAATCAGATAAAGTAAAAAATCTTGATATCCTTTATAAAGGAGTGGAGATATATGAAGATTTTGATCAGTCCTTTATATCATTATTATACGAGAAGAAAGCAGTTTCGAGGGATGTTTTTCCAACTGATGGTGATATGCCGGCAAATCAGTATTTTGTTCTCAGAAATGGGAATCATAGTATTTTGGCATATTATGACCCTTTTAATAAACTAATTCACAGAGTTGAAAAGCATAGTGCTTTTGGTATCGAACCAAGGAATGCTGAGCAAACATTTTCGCTACATGCTTTGATGAATCCCGAAATAAAATTGGTGTCATTAACAGGCAAGGCAGGCACCGGGAAAACACTTTTGGCATTGGCGGCAGCTTTACAACAACATGAAGTGTATAGGCAAATATTGCTGGCAAGGCCTATTGTTCCTCTGGCAAACCGTGACCTTGGATTCCTTCCCGGTGATGTTAAAGAGAAGATAGGCCCGTATATGCAACCTCTGTTTGATAATCTGGGAGTAATAAAAAACAGATTTAAAACTCAGGGCAGAGAAAATTTCCTTATTGATGAATTGCTTAGAAATGAACAGTTAGTAATTACTCCTTTGGCTTATATCAGAGGAAGGAGTTTGTCTGATTCATTTTTTATTATTGATGAGGCTCAGAACCTTACACCTCATGAAGTGAAAACAATTATTACACGTGCTGCGGAGGGAACAAAAATGGTGTTTACCGGTGATATTGAGCAGATAGATTCTCCTTATTTGGATATGCAGTCAAATGGACTGGCATACTTAACCGACAAAATGAAAGGACAAGAGTTGTTTGCTCATGTAAATCTGATAAAAGGGGAACGAAGTTACCTTGCTGAACTAGCATCCCATATTTTATAGAGTTGAAAGTTGAAAGTCCACCTGACGATTAATGTGCTGATAGGCTGATTGGTTGATGTACAATAGCGCATCAACCAATCATCACATTGTCACATCAATTAATCAACACAATATCCAATTCCTCATTTTTTATAACTTTGCAGTTTAATATTATTTATAGGCATCAATGATAGACAGGGCTGTATTTGAGCATAAAAAGGTGGCATTCTTTACTTTGGGATGTAAACTGAACTATAGTGAAACATCCGGAGTTGCGCGTTCTATGCTTGATGCCGGTTTTCAAAGGGTTAATTTCAATGAAGAAGCTGATGTTTATATTATTAATACATGCACTGTTACAGATATTGCTGATAAAAAAAGTAAACAAGCTATTAAACGTGCAATTAAGAAAAATCCGGATGCATACATTATTGTAACAGGCTGCTTTGCACAACTTAAACCGGGTGATGTGTCCAATATTGAGGGAGTTGATCTTATTCTCGGTTCAAATGAAAAGATGGATATTTTAAAATATCTGGAAGATTTGAACAAAAAGAAAACCCCTGTGATTATTAGCGGTGAAATACTTAAAACAAAAGTATTTAAATCTACATTCTCGTCAGGTGACCGCACCCGATGTTTTCTGAAAATTCAGGATGGCTGTGACTATTTTTGCAGTTATTGTACTATTCCTTTCGCCCGGGGGTTAAGCAGAAGTGATACAATATCAAATACGGTAAAACAAGCTGAGGAAGCAATTAAGTTAGGTGCAAAAGAGATAATCCTTACAGGAGTAAATATTGGTGATTTTGGAAAAGTACAAGGAGAATCTTTTTTAGGTTTGATAAAAGAACTTGATAAATTGGACGGAGTGGAGAGATACCGGATATCTTCCATTGAACCAAATTTGCTCACAAATGAAATAATTGATTTTGTAGCACAATCAAAAAAGTTTATGCCACATTTTCATATACCTTTGCAGTCTGGTTCTGATGTTATTTTAAAACTTATGAAGCGTAGGTATGATACAAAACTTTTTGCCAATCGTATTGATTATGTAAAACAAAAAATACCACATGCTTTTATTGGGGTTGACGTTATTGTCGGAGTAAGGGGAGAAACTGAGGAATTATATCTTGAAACGGTTGATTTTTTGGAGGAAACAGATTTTTCACAACTTCATGTTTTTACATATTCGGAGAGGCCTGGTACGCAAGCTTTGGAAATAAAAGAGGTAGTACCTGTTGAAGAGCGAAAACGCAGAAGTAAAGAGTTGCATGAGCTGTCAGAAAAAAAGAGAAATAGTTATTATAAAAGTTTCATAGGTACAGAGGTTAAAGTTTTGTTTGAGAAGAATATCCATGATGGTGAGATATACGGTTTTACAGAAAATTATATCAGAGTGGGGGTTACTTATGATAAAAGCCTGATAAATACAATAAGAAGAGTGAAACTACAAATTCTCTCTTTTGATGGCGAATCAGTAACAGGTAAATTAATTTAAAAAATATGGAGTTAGAAAATGTTTGCAAAAGAGTTGTTCAGATTGCCCGGAAAACAGGCAGTTTTATTAAAGAGATGCGTGCGAATGGCAATTTGTCAGTCGAGGAAAAAGGTCATAATGACTTTGTAACAACAGTTGATAAATTATCGGAACAAAGAATTGTTGAAGCACTTAAAGGTTTGGTTACCGGTGCCGGATTTATTGTTGAGGAGAATTCTATAAGTGAAAAAGGGGAGGAGTATAACTGGATTGTTGATCCGATAGATGGCACTACTAATTTTATTCATGGTGTTGTGCCGTATGCTATAAGTATAGGTTTGATGTACAGGAATGAGATTGTTCTTGGTGTTGTTTACGAGGCAGGATTAAATGAGTGTTTTTATGCATGGAAGGGCGGTGGAGCCTGGCTTGATGGTAATAAGATTGCTGTTTCCGGCAGGACTTCTGTAAAGGATAGCCTGATTGCTACCGGTTTTCCATACAGTAATTTCACATATCTGTCACAGTTTATGGAAACAATGGATTATTTTATGAAGAATTCTCATGGTGTCAGGCGACTTGGTTCTGCAGCTACTGACTTGGTTTATGTTGCCTGTGGCAGGTATGATGCGTTTTATGAGTATGGTTTGCAGTTGTGGGATGTAGCTGCCGGTGTTGTTATAATTAAAGAAGCAGGAGGTAGAGTTTGTGATTTCTCGGGTGAAGGGGATTATCTTTTTAGTGGGGAGATGGTAGCTTCTGCAAGTGGCGTATTTGAGGAGTTTGCCGGAGTAATTAAGCAGATTATGAAACCTTAACATTTAACAGTAATCAGTGAACAATTATCAGTAACCAGTAATCAGTATATTATTAAACAAATAAACTATTAAACAATTAGAAAATAGTCAATTACATAGTTATGCAAAAGATATATTATTATTTAGTGTTTTATGGTTTAGGGCTAATTAGTTTATTGCCATTTTGGGTTTTATATAGAGTTTCAGACTTTTTATATATTCTTATTCGGATAATTGGGTACAGGAAAGAAGTTATAATGGAAAATCTGAAATATTCTTTCCCTGAGAAAAGCGAAGATGAAATTATTGATATCAGAAATAAATTTTATCATCACTTTAGCGATTTGTTTATTGAGACTTTTAAGTTTCAAACGATGTCTGATAAGCAATACAAGAAACGTATTGTTTACGAAAATTCAGAGTATATTAATAAGATGTTTGATGAGGGGCGTGATGTTCTAATGGCTATGGGGCATTATGGAAATTGGGAGTGGGTCTCAACATTGCAATATGAAATTAAGTCACAGCTTTGTGCTATATATAGTCCAATGACCAATAAGGTGTTTGATAAGTATATGCAATTTCTCAGGACTAAAACAGGTGAGAAAGTTTTTACAATGAAGAGTTCCTTTAGAGATGTAGTTAGTTTGAAAAATAAAAACCAAAGATATGTATTGGCAATGGTTGCTGATCAAACACCGGGAAAACCAAATATTCAATATGTAACTAGTTTTCTTAACCAGAATACACCGGTACATATGGGATTGGAAAAAATGGCAAAAAAATTAAATGATGTTGTTATTTTTACCAGAGTGGATAAGGTGAAACGTGGACACTACAAAGTAACTGTTGTGCCAATGTTTGAAAATTCAAAAGATACTAAGGAGTATGAAATAACAGATGCTGTGATGAATTATGTTGAAGGAGTTATTAGCGAAACACCGGAGTATTGGTTGTGGTCGCACAAGCGATGGAAGCATGTTGATAATAGAGACCTGTCATTGCCTCCATATAATAAATATCGCAGCGGGGTTGTTTATGGTACTCATACACAATGAAGATAGTCATGCAAAAAGTATGTTATTATCTAGTGTTTTATAGTTTAGGGTTAATTAGTTTATTTCCCTTTTGGGTTTTATATAGAGTTTCAGACTTTTTATATATTCTTATTCGGATAATTGGGTACAGGAAAGAAGTTATAATGGAAAATCTGAAATATATCGAGGATATGATAGTTGAAAAGCCGGAGTATTATTTATGGTCACATAAAAGATGGAAACATATTAAACATAGAGTTCCCGTAATAGAAAATTATGATATAAATAATGAGTAAAACAAAAGTAGCCATAGTGATTCTTAACTGGAACGGGGTTGAACTGTTGAAAACATACTTGCCTGATGTTGTTAAGTATTCTGACATAGATGGGGCTGTAGTTTATGTTGCCGATAATAATTCAACTGACGATAGTTTATCTTTTATAAAAAGGAATTTCCCGTCAGTAAAACTGGTTTTGTTAGACAAGAATTACGGTTTTGCCGGTGGATATAACCGAGCCTTACGTCAAATAGAGGCTGAGTATTTCCTTCTGCTTAATTCGGATGTTGCACCTGGAAAAAACTGGTTGCCTCCGTTGCTCAAAGTTATGGATTCTGATAAAGAGGTAGCTATCTGTTCGCCAAAGATAAAAAGTTACAAAGAGCCGGAATTGTTTGAATATGCTGGTGCAGCCGGTGGTTTTATCGATAAGTATGGTTTCCCTTTTTGTCGTGGGCGTGTGTTTGATCATATAGAGAAAGATGAAGGTCAGTACGATAGTACGATACCTGTTTTTTGGGGTAGTGGAGCAGCGATGCTGATACGTTCTGAAATTTATAATGATTGTGGAGGGCTGGATGAAGATTTTTTTGCTCACATGGAGGAGATTGATCTCTGCTGGCGGATTAAAAACATGGGATATAAGATAATGAGTGTGGCTGATAGTGAGGTTTTTCATCTTGGTGGTGGAACACTTAACCAACAAAACTCACATAAGACATATCTTAATTTCAGAAATAATCTTTTTATGTTGGTTAAGAATCTTCCGAAAAGGAGGTTTAAACGTAGGATACTAATACGTATGATACTGGATGGTGTTGCGGCAGCTCATTTTCTTGTAAAGGGTGAGTTCAGTTTCTTTTATGCAGTAGTAAAGGCACACTTTTCATTTTATAAAGGACTTCGGTTGATGTTGAGTAAACGTAAAAAACTGTTGCCTGATGTAAAGGTTAATACTCACAATGAGATTTTTAAAGGTAGTCTGGTATGGCATTTCTTCGCTCGTAAGCAAAGACGATATAGTGAATTGATGTAATGTTTTTTAGTGAGCAGATGACTTCAAGTCATTCGCTCACTTGTTTTTTATATTTCCTTCTTAATACCAGAAAAGATAAAATCATAAAATTTTCCATAAAAGTTTGGTCATTAAAAAAAATGCTTTACATTTGTAGTGTACTATATCGATAGGACAGTGGTACGAGAAAAGTGACTTCTTTGTTTTTAATTATAACATTAAAAAATATATAAATGAAATTACACCAATTAATTCTAGCAATTTTAATAACCGGACTTTTTGGATGTCAGGGTAAAAAAAATGAAGTAACTATAATAGGAAAAATTAATGGAGATATTCTCGACAAAATCGAATATACCGTTCCAATAAACGGAGTGTGCAATTATGCTTTTAAAGAAGCTGTTTTGACAGATTCTTTAGGGAATTTTACAATTACAATGAATATTGAAAAACCATCGTTTGTAAAAATATTTATTCCCGGAAAAGCGTATGGAACTTTAATAGTGGAAGCAGGAATAAATTATGATGTAAACTTCAATTTAGAATCAAAGGAGAATACTTTTATAGTTATCTGCGATAATCAAAAAGGACAAGATGCCTATAATTTATTACCAAATCCTGATCATATACAATCAGCGGCACGGGAGTTTACTAAAGATTCTGTTGCCTCTGTTATTAAACTTAAACTTAAATCATTAAAAGACAATGAAATAGCCTTGTTTGATGAATTGCTTTCAAATAAAGACATTTCAGAAGAATTCTTTCAATTGGTTAAACTAGATAGGGAGTGCTATTATTCAGCTGTTCAAGTAACTGTGGCATTATTAAAACACTTTGAAGACTCGAGAAAAAACAATGGTGTGTTCACCTCTGAAATTGAAAAAATGTTGGAAGAAACATTTGCGGAAGTATCACCAACTACTAATTTCTTAATTAGTTCCCCATGGTATTACTCACTTGCTGAAAATTTTATCAAGTACAATGAATACCCTGATAATCCCACTGACATTGAAAAACTGAAAGAATTCTTTAAAAATGGATTTAGACATACCCATCACATTAAAGAATCTAAAAAACATTTAACTTCAAATATGCTTGAATATTATGATGCGACATATCTGTTTAATAAATGTCTCCAGAAGAAATATGAAAAAGAACTAATTTCATTATTTGAAGAATTTAAAACGGATTTTCCTAATAGTGAATACACCAGATATTTAAAGCCAATGGTAAGCCCAATTGTCGAATTTCACAAAAAGAAAGAAAAACCATTTAATGAAAATATCAAATTTATTAATGGCTATGAAGGCATTAACTTATTAAAGAAAAGTGTAAGCTCAATGAAAGGGAAAAAAGTTTATGTTGATGTTTGGGCAACATGGTGCGGCCCTTGCAAAGCTGAATTTGAACACAAAGAAGAATTAAAGAAATTACTATTATCAAAAAACATAAAAATACTCTATATCTCTATAGACAAAGAGGATAAAAGCAAACAATGGAAAGATATGATTAAGTTTTACAACTTAGAAGGTTATCATATTAGAGCCAACCAGAAACTTAATGAAGATTTGAGAAAGATATTTAATAGAAACGGTTCAATTAGCATTCCATGGTACATTTTGATAGATGAAAATGGAGATATTATAAAAGAACATGCAAAACGTCCATCTCAAATAGAGGAATTGGAAAAACAAATAGATGAAAGTTTTAATATGGTAAAAAAATAATCAATAACCCTAAATATTTAGTTAATATGATTGATATTCAAAACTTAACCTTTAGTTACAAACGACAAGAGCATCTGTTTGATTCTCTCTCTCTTCAGGCAAAAAAGGGAAGTATAATAGGGCTACTCGGGAAAAATGGTGCCGGTAAAACAACACTGTTAAAAATTATGGCCGGTTTATTAGTGTCGAAGTCCGGCTCAGTAGAAATTTTTGGTGAACAACCATATCGCCGTCATCCCTCTTTTCTTCAGCAGGTGTTTCTTGTACCTGAGGTATTCTCAATACCTTCAATTACAATTGATGCATATTTGAAGGCATCTGCTCCTCTGTATCCTTCCTTTGATTATTCGAAGATGGAAACTATACTTAATGATTTTGAACTTGACAGCTCACGAAATTTATCAAAGATGTCGTATGGGCAGCAAAAGAAATTTTTGATCGCTTTTGCACTGTCAACCAATTGCAGGTTACTGCTCCTTGACGAACCTACCAATGGTCTTGATATTCCGTCAAAGGCACTTTTTCGCAGAATAATGGCTGGTGCGCTTACAGATAATCAAATTGTAATCATATCCACTCATCAGGTTAAAGATGTGGAAAATTTGATTGACCGCATTGTGTTAATTAACCATGGTAACATAATGTTTAACCATAACGTACTCGATGTAACCGGAAGTATGGAGTTTCATACAGTATCTGATATCAGCACTGCCGAATATTTATACAATGAGCCGGCTCCGGGTGGGTATCGCGTAATCACAAAAAAGAATGGGGCTGATACTCCATTGGATATAGAACTGTTGTTTAACGCTGTTACTAACGGCACAAAACTCGAAATTCATGAATCAGATATTTAGTCCCTCACGATTTTTTAAATATGCGGCTTATCAGTACCGTATGCGTAGTAAGATATTGTTGTTAACTGTTTCCGGAGCTTTTATTGCCCTCTCTTTTTTGATATTTTTCATGTTCATGGCTAGTAATTTTCGATGGTATAGTCGTTCATGGCCACCACTGTTTTTTATGACCGGAGCAATTGCGGCTATTCTTTATATAGGTAACTCTTTCCCATATTTCAGAAAAAAGGATACAACTGTTAGTATGATTATGCTTCCTGCATCGGTGCTTGAGAAATTTGTATATGAATACATGGTCAGAGTTATTTTCTTCACTCTTTTCTTTCCGATATTATTCTACTTAGCTGCGTATTTAACCGTTTCTATTGTTCATTTTATTTTTCCCGCTAAACAGATAGCATCATTCAGCTTTGATTTTACATTTAACGAACTTTCTAGGAAAAGTGATTATCTTTTGTTTTTTTATGTCCTACCTGCGCTCTACATCCTTACATCCACTCTGTTTATTACCGGAGCAGTTATTGCCCGAAGGTATCCATTGATAAAGACTTTGGTTTTTGTAGGGATGTTTATATTATCGGTTATCGGTTATTTTTATCTGATATTTGAAGATATGAACTTGGACGATGGGATTGAATATATTGCACAGAGGATATGGGAAACACAAGAGTCTGCAATAAAGACCATGTTTATCGTTATTGTGTGTGCAATCATAACTACCCTTACCTATACCTATTATAAAATAAAAGAGAAGGAGGTGTGATGATGGAATTTAAAAGTACCAAAGGGATTTTTCAGCAGATTGCAGATAATTTGTGTGACAGGATTCTCGCCGGTGAGTTTAATGCAGGAGATAAGGTTCCTTCGGTGCGGGAGCAGGCTGCAAACCTTGGTGTAAATCATAATACAATTATGCGTACATATATGGAGCTTCAACGAAAAGAAATTATCCTAAACAAACGTGGCATCGGATTTTTTGTAGAAAAGGATGCTACTGAAAAGATATTGGAATCACGCCGTGATGATTTCTTTAAGCAAATACTACCTGAATTCATACATCAGGTAGAGCTGCTGAAAATAACTAAACCTGATTTAAAACAACTATTTACAAAACTCGAAAAAAATGAAAACAAGTAAAATTATATTTATATCCTTTTTCTCCTTTGTCGGTCTTTTTCTTTTAAGTGTGATGATACTTGGTATGGCATTTAATGGTATTGCCACAGAAGAAAGAAAAGATAGAAGAGTGGAGTATGAAAATCGTGTGAAAACTATTAAGATAAATAAGCAGTTTAAACATGTTTTTGTGAAAAACAAAGGCTCTATCACAATTACCCGTGGAGAAGAACAAACGGTGAAATACTACTCATACAATAGTAATGACACTTTGATTGTACCGGAATTTGAGATTGTAAATGACACTCTCTTTTTCAGTGTGCGAAATGGGATGAGTACTACACTAACTTTAAATGATGTAAATAACCTAAAATCAGTTAGTGGTATTAATTCTTCTGTTCATTTGTCTTCATTGGATATGTCTTCTCTTAAATTGGATTTTAAGGCCGGAAAAATTAGAATAAATAATGATGTGAATATCTCAAATTTATATGTTAGCTTATGTGAAAATTCAGGGTTTACAGCCTATCCTCTAAATGTTGATTCTTTGTATGTGAATATTAATAATTCACGGTTTAGGGGTAATTATAAAAAGAGACTCTCTCTGGTAAAAGGAACCATCACCAATAAATCCGATGTGCGACTACCATCGGTATTGCATATTGATTTAGATATAGATGAATCGAGTAAGGTCAGAATGTATTAGCCTATTACACACATTAAAAAAAATGACATAATGAAACTACTATTTTTAGGATTAATAATTCTTACGAGTTGTACAAAAATGAAGGAAAAACAAAATGAATCCATTTTTAATGAAGGTCCTGTTATTGTTGCTGGACAATTAGATAATGCAATTCAAAAAAGAATTGAGTTAACAATTCTTGAACCAACTGGCAGGGTTAAGCATTCCACCAAAACGAATGAGAAAGGTCGTTTCCAATTCAACGTTGAAGTATTGAGTGCTCATGACAACTATCTTCATGCTGGTCAATTGACAACAATATATTTAGAACCTAATGATAGTATATACATAACAGGAGATGCCAAAAAGATAAAAGAAACAATACGATTTTCTGGAAGTAATGCAAAAGTCAATACAAGCATTAATGCATTTAATAAGGAGTTGGGAAAGCAATTAGCAGCAGAGGAGTACTTTTACAAGTACACTAAAAAGGCTGCAACCCCTGCAACCCCTGAGGAGTATAAAGATATTATTTTTACCTTTTTTAATAAAATGGACTTAGTTATTGATTCAATTGCTATAAGACAGAAAACAGAGCAAAAAGGAATCGATTGGATGAAAGCGTATTTAAAATACAGAGAAGCTGAGGAGATTTTGGAATATATTGATGATTATGAAGGTGAACTACCAACAGGATATGCCTATTTTGACAATGCTGATTTTTTAAATCGAGGAGATGCTGATTTAAACTGCTCTCAATATTATGAGGATTTTTTACAATCATATTATTTAGAGTATAAACTTAGCAAAGTGGAAGGTTTTGGAAAAATGATGAAAGGCTATCGTGACATGACCTATGATGGTGTGAATAATGCTTTAAACTTCATCAATGAAAATGTACCAGACAAGCTTTATAGAAACTTATTTCTTACCGGACTTTGTAATAATTTAATAGAACCTGATTGTCAATTAGTAGACTCAATTTTTAATAATTATGCTCAAATAGTAGATGATATTGCTTGCCAAAACTTCATTAAACGCCGTATAGTAAATAAAATGGCAGAACCGTCAAAAGTCAAGACAATAGACGATTTAGTCAATAAAAAATTCATAGGAGAAGTTTTCAAAGAAATTAAAGATAAATGCAAGGCTAAAGTTATCTATTTTGATATTTGGGGTACATGGTGTGGTGGTTGCATAAATGCATTACCGTATACCAATAAGTTACATAAAGAGCTAAAAGACAAGAATATTGAATTTGTTTATATTTGCCTTATGTCTAAAGAAGATGATTGGAAAAGAATTATAAAAAAACATAAACTAAAAGGAATACATTATCTATTCGAAAAAGACCAATATGAAGAATTGGGTGATTTACTTAACACATATGGAATACCTCGTTACGTTATTGTAGACAAAAAGGGAGTAATTGTAGATGACAACGCAAAATCACCTTATAGTAGAGCTTTGAAAAATGAATTATTAGGCTTGACTAAATAAAAACTCAACACAGTGCATCCCGGGCAAATTGCTATGTGCTTATCGAGGGGTTTGAATGACTATTAACTGGAATTAAGTGCACTGGAGGCTTCTGTAATTACACCATAACAAAAACGGAAAATCAAATATAGCAATTTAGATGAAAAAGAAAAATAGATAACCTGCATTGATGTAAAACAAATTACTTTTCTGATATATTAAACGTATACAGATGGAAATACCGATTAAGAAGAGCTATCCCACAGGGATTTAGTTCAGCCCACAATACTCATAACTCTCCAAGAGTTTCAAACTCTTGGAGAGTTATGAGTTAATTTTTTATCTGTTTACAAGATGTGTTATAGGTGTTTCACACACTTCTCCAGCATATTGCTTCTTGAACCCTTAACCAGTATTTTATATCCTGACAGCGAAATGCCTTTCAGATATTTTATAAGTTCATCAACAGTGTTAAAGTATTCGGCTTTAGGTATCCGGTTCAGATGAGGTTTAAACTCTTTACCAATCAGAAATGTTTTATCTGAATCCAGAGTTTTTATAGTTTTTATGAGAGATATGTGTTCAGACACAGAATCTTTTCCTAACTCTTTCATTCCGCCTAAAATCAGGGCTTTGTTGTCTCCTTTAATCTTTTTGAAATTCTCCAGTGCCTTTTGCATACTTGAAGGGTTGGCATTGTATGCATCAAGCAACACTTCATTTTTATCGGTCTTTATGTATTGTGATCTGTTGTTTGATGGAGTGTATTCTTCTATCGCTTTGTTTATAAGTTCTTCGGGTACATCTAAATTACAACCTATCGTTATTGCAGCCAAAACATTTTCAAGATTATAATTTCCTATAATATTAGTATCGATATTGTATCTGTTTTCTGAGATGTTGTTATGCCACGTTAGTTTCAGAAAGAAATCACCTTCATGTGCCTGTCCGTAAACTAAACTCTCTACATCCTGAATGCCGTAAAAAACAGTTTCTGTATCACTGGGTAACATCTGCATTAACCGGGGATTATCTCTGTTGGCGAAAATTGTTCCTGCTGTTTGTGCCAGATAAGTGTACAGTTCGCCTTTGGTTTTCATTACTCCCTCAATAGAGCCGAATCCTTCGAGGTGGGCTTTGCCAATATTTGTAATCAGACCAAAATCGGGCCTGGCAATACTGCACAAAAGCTCAATCTCACCCTGATGGTTGGCACCCATCTCAACTATTCCTATTTCTGTATCTTTTGTAAAAGAGAGTATTGTTAGTGGTACACCTATATGATTGTTAAGGTTACCTTCAGTAGCTTTGATACTGTATTTTTGTTGAAGAACATTTTTGGTTAACTCTTTGGTTGTAGTTTTTCCGTTTGTTCCTGTTATTGCAATTATTGGTATGCTCAACCATTCGCGGTGGTATTGTGCAAGTTGTTGTAACGTATCTAAAACATCTTCAACTAAAAAGTATCTGTCTGATATTGCAACCGATTTATCATCAACTATTGCATATTGTGCTCCGGTATTTAATGCATCTTTAGCGTATAGGTTACCATTAAATGAGACACCTTTTAGTGCGAAGAACAGTGAGTTCTCAGGGCAGTTCCTGCTGTCGGTGGTAACAGAAGAACAAGAAAGGAAAGTATTGTGTAGAGTTTGAATATCCATAAAACAAAAATATAAAAAAAGAGGTTGACTTTATTGTCAACCTCTATAAAAAATTATAAGTTTTGAATATTATTATTTGGCTTTCGAAGGAGCACCTACTCTTGTCATTGCACAACGGAATCCTAAATCGTCCCGGCTTTCGCGCTCGTCAAGATATCTTCTTGTTCCCGGGCTTAACCAGTAAGCTCTGTCTCTCCACGATCCACCTTTATATACACGTGAACGGTCGGTTACAAGGCTACCCATGCTGCTGTTTGGTGTGCCTGAATACATTGATTCGGTATTGTTTTCAGAATTACTCCAGTCTTCTCCGGTAATAATATTTGATTCTGCATCACCATCAAGGTAATTACGGTTATCAGCAGTCCGGTAGTTTTGACGGTTAAGAATGTCCTTATCTGTTTCAAGACGATATCTGATATGACCGAGGCTGTCTTTTTCTGCTACATAACCTTCTTCGTCTAATATTTTTGTTTTAAACTTATTTCCTCTGTATGGGCTGAACTCGTCAAGGTCTTCAAATGACAGAGGACGATATACATCAGCTACCCATTCGTTAACGTTTCCGGCCATACAATATAATCCGTAATCATTAGGCCAAAAAGAGCGTACATCCACGGTAATGTCACCACCATCATTTAATGCTCCTGCCATACCCATCATGTCACCATTTCCACGAACAAAGTTTGCCATCATTGCACCACGGTTTTTCTTATCAGCGTTTCTGATAATATGTCCATTCCATGGATATATCCTGCGATCAGTCATACGCTCTTCGTATGAATTACCAATTAAAGCAAATGCGGCATATTCCCATTCTGCTTCTGTCGGGAGGCGGTATCGAGGTAAAAGCATACCATCATCCCATCTTACGCGACGTGTGTCTTTATTAGGATCCATATCTTGCATTGGACTTTTACCTGTGATTCCTTCATATTGTCCTAATAAGTATGCTTCTGTATCAAAATTGTTTTCTCCTTGCTGACTGGCGTCGAACTCAAGAATACCTTCATCCATTAATAATAATTCATTTACTCTGTTGGTTCTCCATGCACAGAAATCATTAGCCTGAAGCCAGTCGACACCAACTACAGGATAGTCGGCATAAGCAGGATGGCGCAAGTAATTCTCTACCATAGGCTCGTTATAAGCCAAAGGCCTGCGCCAAACTAATGTGTCAGGAAGAGCTTTCTTGTAAACTTCAGGATAATCGGAATATACCCGGTTTATCCAATACAGATATTCTCTGTAGTTAGCATTGGTGATTTCTGTTTCATCCATATAAAATGAAGGAACAGTAACCCTGCGGGGAACATTATTCCACTCATACATAACATCCTGTTCTACACGTCCCATAATGAATGTACCACCTTCAACAAAAACAAGGCCGGGACCGGTTTCCTGTTCATATCCTGATTGGTATTCAAACCCGCCAAAATCAGGATTATTATACTCCCATCCGGTTACAGATGATGTGTCATTGCCTTTTTTCCCTAACATACTACAGGAGGCCAAACTAATTAACCCAAATGCGGTTAATGAAAGTAAGATTCTGGAAATAAATCTCATAGCGTTATAAACTTGTGTTATATTAATTAGTTAATATCTTTATCTTTTCTCATAGAAACTTGTTCAACTCTTTCCTTTATACTGCAAAAATAGAAAAAGGTTATAGCAAATGTCGTTGAATTGTATTTTTTTTAAATTATATTAAAATATGGTTGTTGCAATTTTTTTATTTTAGAAACGTTAAATATATGTATTTCTTGTGTGAAGCATACTTTTTTTTGTTTTTTTGAGGCGAAATTTCTTTATGAAAAAAGAAATATTTTTTTTCGATGGATTTAAGTTGTTGATATTTAATGGTGTAAGCGAATTCAATACTGAGAATGAGGTTTTTAATTATATACATAGTTTTTGTTGTTGTTTCTGTAATTGCTACGGCTCAGGATACAGAATATATTTATAAGGTTAATTGGTTAGAACCTCAAGCCGCATCGGAATATTATCCGGGCAGATTGGTTATTGAGGATCAAAAGGGAGTTGATGAATCTACAGGCTTACCCTTGAAATTTCATAAAGTACACTTACCTATTGGTATTACTCTTAATGAAGTAAAGGTTGCGGTAAAAGTAATTACAGCAGTAACTCTTACTGAAAAAGAGAAAGGCATTATTGAAAGTATTGACAATAATGTTAAGGTACTTAAAGATTATTTTGTGGCCTATGAAAATAAGAAACCGATACTGAATGTTGAAGTAATACCTGTTTTATACAGTGAATCTTCCGGAGCGTATAAAAAAATTATTGATTATACACTAACTGTTAAACTGGAAAGTGTAAAGAAATCATTAAAGTCAGAAACGTTAAGTGCAAATTTGACTTATGCCGGGAATTCTGTTTTGTCGAGCGGGAAATGGGTGAAGATAAAGATAGATAATGATGGGGTATACAGGATTCCATATTCTGAATTGAACTCCTGGGGGTTTAATAATCCTTCTAATGTTAAGGTTTTTGGAAATGGTGGAGTGATGTTACCTAAGGCGAACAGTGAACCACGTTTTGATGATCTTCGTGAGAATGCAGTGTTGCATTATGATGATGCCATCTATTTTTATGGAAAAGGTTCTGTAAAATGGACATATAGCGAAGATAAGAAAATGTGGATACATCAGATTCATGATTTTAGTGATGTAACATACTATTTTTTAACAGATGATGCCGGTGATGGAATTGATATTGGAATTATTGATAATTCTGGTGAAATACCTAATATGGAAGTCAACTCTTATGATGCATATGACTTTCATGAATTGGAATTAAAGAATTTGTTAAAATCAGGAAGTACATGGTATGGAGAGTGGTTTAGTTATTATGGTAAGCAGTCTGAAGTAATTAGTTTTTTATTTAAAAACAGGTTATCCAGCACTCCGGTTAAACTAAATACTTCTGTACTTGCAAGAGCTAATGTATTATCAAGTTTTGAAATGCGTGTAGATGATGTGCCTGTTCAGACAATTTCTGTGCCTTCAATCTCTTTTTCTGACTATAAGGGATATTTCGCTCATGATGAAGAGAAAGCGACATCATTTAATAGTTTGAAGGATGAAGTTGATATTGAAGTGAAATATATTTTACCAGCCAATACAGCACAGGGGTGGCTGAATTTCTTGTGTTTGAATGCTAGTTGTGACCTTAAAATGGAGGGTGATGTTTTTGATTTCAGAGATATTAGATCTCTTGGAGAGGGTAATATTGCCCGCTTCTCACTGAAGAATACCGGAGATAATACAGTTGTTTGGGATTTGAGTGACTATACAAGAGCATTGAAGGTTAAGGGAACATTTACCGGGAATACTTTTTCATTTATTGCAGAAGCAGACGAATTGCATGAGTATGTAGCATTTAATCCCGGTAATAATATTCCTGTTCCCGTGTTTGTTGAGAATGTCGAGAATCAGAATCTACATGCTGTTTCTGATGTTGATTACGTTATAGTTGCATATCATGATTTTGTTGATGAGGCAAACAGATTGGCAGCACTGCATCAGGCTGAGAGTGGTTTCTCTACTTTAGTCGTTACACCTGAAAAAATATACAATGAGTTTTCTTCAGGTCAGCCTGATGTATCAGCAATACGCGATTTTATGAGGATGCTGTATAAAAAAGCAGGAACAGCAGAGCAACAACCTAAATATCTTTTGCTTTTTGGTGATGGTTCATATAATAATCGTTCGTATGAAGATGAGAATAATAACCGGATTTTAACATACCAGTCTGTTCTTTCCATTCATCATGCATTTTCATATGTTACAGACGATTTTTATGGGTTTTTGGATGATGATGAAGGTGAAAGTATTCAAAGAAATTTGTTGGATATAGGTATTGGTCGTTTCCCGGTGAATACTATGGAGGAAGCCAAGGATGCAGTTAATAAGGTTGAAACTTATATGAAAAGTCAATATCCAGGTAAGTGGAAAGCTTTTCTGACATTTATAGGGGATGACGGTGATAATAATATCCACATGCATGATGCTAACAGATTAGCTAAAAAGGTTTCTGTTTTACACCCTGAATTTGATCTGAACAAAATATTTTTTGATTCCTATCAGAAAGTCACCACATCTACCGGAAAAACTTATCCTGAAGTAAACGAATTGGTTGAAAAAGCTGTTACTGAAGGAACTTTACTTTTTAATTATACCGGGCATGGTGGAGAGAATGGATTGGCTCACGAAAAAATTCTTACAATACCTGATATACAGGGATGGACAAATATTGATCGTCTTCCTCTATTTGTTACAGCCACTTGTGAGTTCAGCCGGTTTGATGATCCTTCTCATACTTCAGCAGGCGAATGGGTCTTTTTAAATAGTCTTGGTGGAGGTATAGGCCTGTTTTCCACTACACGATTAGTTTACAGTGATTTGAATTATGTTATTAACAATAATTTAGTCAGTTATCTTTTTGAGAAGGATGAACAGGGGGAAAAGATTAAGCTTGGTGAGATTATGCGCAAAACAAAAAATGCTTCTGGAACAAGTGTTAATATATTTAATTTCACTCTTCTTGCTGATCCTGGTATTACAATAGCTTACCCATTACAGTATGTTGAAACAGTTCGTGTTAATGAGGAGCCTATAGATGTTGTTATGGATACTTTAAAGGCACTCTCTAAAGCGAAAATAGAAGGGGAGATTGTTAGAAGTGACTTGTCTAAGATATCTGATTATAACGGGGTTTTGGATGTCACTGTTTTCGATAAGCCCACTACAGTAATTACTCTTGGTAATGATGGAGCAAAACCATTTGAGTATGAAGTTTTTCAGAACAAGTTGTTTGCCGGGCAGGTTTCTGTTGAAAATGGTGAGTTTGAGAGTGAGTTTATCGTATCAAAAGATATAAGGTATAATATTGGCACTGCAAGAGTTAGTTATTACAGTTCAGATGATAAAGGGTTGGAGGCTTTTGGTGCAAATAATGATATTATTATTGGTGGTATAAGTGACTCCCCTCCATTTGATAATGAAGGACCAAAAATAAAATTGTATTTGAATAAAGAGACTTTTGTGTCAGGAGATGCAACCGGGGTGCGTCCTTTGCTTTATGCTGAGTTATTTGATGAAAATGGAATTAACACATCGGGTAATGGTATTGGACATGATGTTACTCTTGTGATTGATGATGATATGAATCATACAATAGTGATGAATAGTTATTTTCAATCAGTACGGGACAGTTATCAAAAAGGTATGGTTGTGTATCAGTTACCGGAGCAGGAGTCGGGATTGCATAAATTATCATTTAAAGCATGGGATAATCTCAATAACTCTTCTATCATAGAGGTTGAATTTAATGTTATTGATGGTGGGGAATTGCATGTAGATAAAATCTCTGTTTTTCCTAATCCTGTAAGTTACTCTGGTTATGCACATCTGTTTTTTACTCATGACGAACCTAATACTTCATTAACATTAGAAATATCCACTTTTAATTTAAGTGGCCAGTTGTTAGATAAGGTTATTGAAAAAACTGTTTCGATGGGGGGAAATATTCAGCCGGTACAGTGGTATCCAAAGACGTCAGGTGGAACTATTCTTGGGCCCGGACTTTATATTATCAGGTTTAAAGTTATGTCTCAAACCGGAAAAACATCTGTTTTTTCACAAAAAATATTGGTCACTGAATAATAAAAATAGTTTTTTTGAGTTTTTCATGAAACCATAGAACTATTGTAATATTTTTTCGTACAAAGTGTTTGGTAATAAATTTTATAGTAACATAATATTTATGATGAGGAAATTTAAGAGTGTTTTAGTAATAGGAGTTTTGGTTTTTTATGTTTCTGTGGCAAATGGCCAGATTAGTGATGATGAGCTCGGTGGAGGGCAGAATATTGTAAGTACAGCAGTTCCATTTCTGAATATTACACCGGAGTCAAGAGCCGGCGGTATGGGTGATGCCGGAGTAGCAACATCTCCGGATATGAGTTCGCAACATTGGAATCCTTCTAAATATGCATTTATTGATGGCGACATGGGTGTTTCATTCTCTTTCACTCCATGGCTTAGAGCGTTGGTAAATGATATTAATATGTATTATCTTTCATATTACTACCGACTTGATGAGATGCAAACCCTTAGTACTTCTTTGCGCTATTTTTCTCTTGGTAATATATCTTTTACTGATGAAGACGGTAATGTTCAGTTTGAAGGTAAACCAAATGAATTTGCATTCGATGTAGCCTATGCACGCGTGTTGTCAGACCATTTTTCCGGAGCTGTTGCATTCAGGTATATTCGCTCTGACATGTCAAACGGATATTCCTCAAGTACAGGAGCTCAATTGCAAGCGGGTAATTCGTTTGCTGCTGATGTGGCATTTTATTACACTACAACGTGGACAAGTAACAGAAAAGAGTCTGAATTTAGTGCTGGTATAAATATTTCAAATATTGGTTCGAAAATAAGTTATGACGGGGGTACAACTAAAGATTTTATCCCTACAAACTTAAAACTGGGAGCAGCATACAGGATAGAACTTGACGAGTATAATGAAATAATGTTTACAGCTGACATAAATAAACTTTTAGTGCCATCTGTATTATCGATATCTAATGATAATACTGGAGGCAACGATGGAACATCTGTTATATCAGGTATGTTTACCTCTTTTTCTGATGCTCCGGGCGGATTTGAAGAGGAGTTGCAGGAGATTAAAGTATCCGGTGGTATTGAGTATTGGTATAATAAACAATTTGCTATAAGGGCAGGGTATCATCATGAGAACCAAAATAAGGGAAACAGAAAATATTTAACAGCAGGTTTAGGTCTGAAATTTAATGTATTTAATATTGATGCTTCATATATAATCCCTATGAATGCAAATAATCCTTTGGCTAACACTATACGTTTTACCTTAGGGTTTGATTTAAGTAATACCGGCGGAAAAGGTAAGAAAAAATGATAAATATTAATGGTTAATTGTTAGTTGTTAATGGTATTGTATTTCATACAGTCAATCATAAATCATGAAAATACGTGTTGGTTTCGGATATGATGTTCACCGCTTAGCCGAAGGTGAGGAGTTTTGGTTGGGGGGCATAAAAATACAACATTCAAAAGGATGTGTTGCTAATTCCGATGGAGATGTACTTATCCATGCTATTTGTGATGCTTTACTGGGAGCTGCCAATATGCGTGACATTGGATATCATTTTCCTGATAACAGCAGTGATTATAAAAATATTGACAGTAAGATACTTCTGAATAAAACAGTTGAACTAATTAAAACAAAAGGGTATTCCATTGGGAATGTCGACTCTACTATTGCACTGCAAAAACCTAAAATTAAGACTTTGGTCGATGAGATGCAGCAGGTTCTGGCTGAAGTAATGAATATTGACAGAGAGGATATTTCCATAAAAGCTACTACTACTGAGAAACTGGGTTTTGTTGGTGCGGAAGAGGGGATAGAGGCTTACGCTACTGTGCTTATTCAAAAAGACTAATCCTATGTTTTACCTACTTACCGGGTGACTTTTTACAATGGAGGTAGTCATTCGGTGAGTACACACAAATATTGGTGTTTTTTGAACAAAAAGAGTACTTCCGCTTTGGTCGTAATGTGAGTTTGCATGAACTGGAAAGTGCTATTCAGCGTCCTTATGGGTTCTTGTTTGAAGGCTCATAACTCCATGTTGATATGGATAGCAAATTTGGGTATATATATTACTTAGTGTCTGCAAGAAAACATAACACGGATCGTCATTGCGAGGACGATAGGACGAAGCAATCTATTGATATTCAATAGAGATTGCTTCACTCGTACCTCGTTCGCAATGACGCAAACCTCTAAATTTGATAGTTCTCTTGCAGACACTACTTAATAAAGAGTCAAATTACTTTGTTATTCTTTAAACAGATCGTCAATCAAACTATCATCTGCCATATTGGGCATTGTAATCTTTAACTGAGGATTAGCTTCCATGGCACGTTTAGCAGTAAAAACAGCTCCTTCATTGCGTGCCCAGCTACGACGCGATATACCATTATTAACATCCCAGAAAAGCATATTTGTTAGTCGCTTGTCAGCATCTTCTGAACCGTCCAGTACCATTCCGAATCCACCATTTATTACTTCACCCCAGCCTACACCGCCTCCATTATGTATAGATACCCATGTGGCTCCTCTGAATGAGTCTCCAATAACATTTTGGATAGCCATGTCAGCAGTAAACTGAGAACCATCGTAAATGTTTGAGGTTTCACGGTAGGGGCTGTCGGTGCCGGAAACGTCATGGTGGTCGCGTCCTAATACTACAGGTTCAGAAATCTCACCTTCTTTTATTGCCTTGTTAAAGGCGGAAGCAATGGCGATGCGCCCTTCGGCATCAGCATAAAGAATGCGTGCCTGAGAGCCTACAACTAGTTTGTTTTGTCCGGCATGTTTTATCCAATGAATATTGTCTGCCATCTGTTGTTGTATTTCATCAGGTGCTTTCTTCATTAATTTCTCCAGTACTTCGGTGGCTATTCTGTCTGTTGTTTCAAGGTCTTCGGGGTCATTGCTTGTACATACCCACCGGAAAGGGCCAAAACCATAGTCAAAACACATAGGCCCCATGATGTCCTGTACATAAGACGGGTATCTAAAATCTCCTTTTTCGTTAAATATGTCTGCTTCGGCACGACCTGATTCAAGGAGGAAAGCATTTCCATAGTCAAAAAAGTACATTCCCCGTATGGTAAGTTTATTAATTGCAGCAACCTGGCGTTTCAGCGATTCTTGTACTTTTTGTTTAAAAGTGTCCGGATTTTCTGCCATCATTTTATTTGATTCATCAAACGATAAGCCTGCGGGATAGTATCCCCCGGCCCAGGGATTGTGCAATGATGTTTGGTCTGAACCCATATCAATATGGATGTTCTGTTTAGCCAGATATTCCCACAAATCCACAATATTTCCCTGATATGCGATAGAAACAGCTTCTTTTTTTGTTTGTGCTTTTTTTATACGTTCAGCCAGAATGTCCAAATTGTCAATTACTTCATCAACCCAGCCCTGTGAATAGCGTGTGTGTGTAGCTTTGGAGTTAACTTCGGCAGTAACACTTATGCATCCGGCTATTTTGGCGGCTTTAGGTTGTGCCCCTGACATGCCGCCAAGGCCTGATGTTATGAATAATTTCCCTCTAAGGTCGGAATGGTCGTTTGAAATTATTCGCCCTGCATTTAAAATGGTAATAGTAGTTCCGTGAACTATTCCCTGTGGGCCAATGTACATGAATGAGCCTGCAGTCATTTGTCCGTACTGAGAAACACCCAAAGCATTAAATTTCTCCCAATGATCAGGTTTTGAGTAGTTAGGTATGACCATGCCATTAGTTACAACAACACGAGGAGCATTCTTGTGTGAAGGGAATAAACCCATTGGATGACCTGAATATATTACCAGTGTTTGTTCCTCTGTCATCCCGGCAAGATACTTCATGGTTAACCTGTATTGTGCCCAGTTTTGAAAAACAGCCCCGTTGCCACCGTAGGTAATAAGTTCATGTGGATGTTGCGCAACGGCATAATCAAGGTTGTTACTTATCATTAGCATTATGGCTGCTGCCTGCTTTGTTTTATGCGGATATTCATCTATATGGCGGGCCTTCATCTTATAATCAGGACGAAAACGGTACATATATATCCGTCCATACGTTTTCAGCTCTTCCAGAAATTCAGGAGCAAGCTCTGCATGGTGATGTTGAGGGATATATCGCAATGCATTTTTTAATGCAAGTTTTTTTTCTTCGGGTGTTAATATATCTTTCCTCTTAGGGGCATGGTTAATAGTTGTGTCATAAGGCTTTTTGGGAGGAAGCACGTCGGGAATTCCTTCCAGGATTGCAGTTTTAAACTCTACTGTTGTCATATCTTAGATGGTCAAAATGGTTCAGATTAAAGTATTGTAAGAGGGTGTTCAAAAAGTCGTCATTCCGAGCGGAGTGAAGCCTGCCTGCAGCAAGCAGGGAATCTCACAAAACAAAGCTACTGTAATTCAACAGATTGCCTGCCCGACTTAAATTTCTTTTTATGGTGTCAGGCGGGCTTCTTCGTTCCTCATCGCAATGACGTCAAGTTTTTTCTTTTTGGACAACCTTTTACAATACAAACTTAATAATATCCTTTCTCATTAAAAACTAATGGAACCTCTGTTTTCTTCGTCTTTACTATAAGAGTATATTTCCCTTATAATATTTGCATATTTCTTATATAAAACTCTTCTTCTCAGTTTTAAAGTAGGTGAAAGTTCGCCTGTTGATGAAGTCCATGGTTCGCAAACTAATCTGAAACGTTTTATCTCCTCATGTTTTCCAATCAATCTATTGAACTTAGCTACTTCTTTTTGAAAAAGTAATTTTATTTCTTCAATTCGTACAAGTTCTTTATTATCGCGAAAGTGTATTTTGTTTTCATGAGCCCATCGGTGCAGGAAATCAAAGTTAGGAGAGATGATTGCGCTGGTGAATTTTTCACTCTCACCTATTACCATTAACTGTTCAATAAAATGAGACTCTTTAAACATGTTTTCTATTGACTGAGGAGCAATATATTTACCATTTGACAGTTTGAACATCTCTTTTTTTCTATCAGTAATGGCCAGAAATTTTCCTTTTATTAATTTTCCAACATCTCCGGTATGAAACCAACCTTCCCTGTCAATAACCTCATCTGTGGCTTTTTCGTCTTTATAATACCCCCTCATTACATTAGGCCCTTTTACCAGTATCTCCCCTTCATCATCTATCTTAACCTGAACGTTATCAAGAACAGGACCTACCGACCCGATGTATAGATTACCCGGTTTATGCATGTGATTAACTGCTATTACAGGAGAAGTCTCAGTGAGTCCGTAGCCTTCCATGAGGGGGATTCCGGCAGCAAAGAAAAGCCGGCTTAGCCTGGGCTGAAGAGCTGCACCACCACTTATTATAAACCTTAGTTTACCACCAAAAGCTTCCTGCCATTTAGTGAAAACCAGTTTGCGGGCTATCTTTAATCTTGATGCATAGAAAGGGTTGTTTCTACCTTTTACATTATATTTCTCACCCAAGTGCATAGCCCAGAAAAAGACATTCTTTTTGGCGCCTGGCAAGTCATTTCCTTTCGATACCATTTTATCATATATACGTTCAATAACACGCGGTACAGTTGTGAAAATGCTTGCCTTTATGTCTTTAAGGTCTTGGGCTATTGTTCCCAAACTTTCTGCATAGTAAATGCTGCACCCTTTATATTGATAGAGGTAATTAACCATTCGTTCAAACACATGGCATAAAGGTAAAAAGCTAAGGGCTTTATCCTTTTTGCTAAGATCATAGTTTGGCGCCGTACCGGCAACATTGCTCATGAAATTTCTGTGAGATAGCATTACACCCTTAGGCATGCCTGTTGTGCCTGATGTGTATATGACAGATAGCAAATCATCCGGAGTAATGGAACTTCTCGCCTGTAAGAATTCTTCTTTTCTTTTTACTTTTTCTTTTTCACCCAGATCAGTAATGTCGCTCCAGTGGTTTGCGTCATCAATAAGGTTGAAAGTATAAATAGCCTCAATTGAATCGATGTTGTCTGCTATAGGTTTTAGTTTTTTATATAATGCTGAGTCAGAAACAATGAGAATTCTGGCATCACAATGTTCTAAAACGTATTTGTATTCATCCTCTCCCAGTGTAGGGTATATTGGTACATGAACCACTCCAATCATTGACATACCCATGTCTACAAAGTTCCATTCAGGTCGGTTATCGGAAACCGTAGCAATTTTATCACCTTTTTTAAACCCTTTTGCCAATAATCCGTAACTGAAATACTTAGAATATTCTATGTATTCGTCTACGCTAAATGTTACCCATATTCCATCACGCTTTGCTGCAAGAATATCAGGCTTGTCATTATTCTTTTTTAACTCATCAAGAATGTCAAAAGTTCGTAAGATTTCCATACTAAATAGATTCTGGATTGCGTTTATATAAAGTTAAAGATAATAAAATTTATTCAATCTTCATTTTCTACATACAACATTCTCTTTTTAACGATTTCTTTCTTTTTTACTTGCTTCATTCAAAAATAATTATTATGTTTGAATGACCTTACACATAACAATGTCCGCAACTAACTACATACAAACCATTCCCCCGCTGTTGCAAATGATTCCCACGCACCGGCAACTAACAAACACGCACGGGGAAGTCTAAAAAAATAATTAGTTGTCCAAAGATTGGCTGTCCGGTAAAATTTGTAGATTTGCTCATGGTATTTTGTTTTTTAGGATAGGGTTTGTAACCCGTTCTTTGCCGGTAGATGCCCACTACTGCCCCAAGCTAGCGCGGATTTGCAATCCGTGCCTGAGCCATTAGTTGGTAAACTGTTATAAGTAAT
>CBDUZZ010000063.1:0-27775 GCA_965371855.1 uncultured bacterium | reverse complement strand
GGACGATTGGCTGCTGCTTTTATAGCATTAGCAATTTAACTCTTGATTCGCATAAATTATATATCTTTGCACCGTCAAATTTCGGGATGTAGCTCAGTCCGGTTTAGAGTACCCGTCTGGGGGGCGGGGGGTCGGAAGTTCGAATCTTCTCATCCCGACAATTTAACATCAAGGGATTAACTTAATTGTTAATCCTTTTTTATTTTACTCCTGTGACGTTTTCGTGACGTTTTGCACCGTAAAATCTATTTATTCTTCACTATTTTAAATACTCATACCTAAACAATAACGAAGAACAAGAGTCGATTCTAACGATTCTTTTGTGAGCTTTACTTTTACGTACTCCAAGGCAAAGTCATGTTTTGCAGCCCAGTAAATGTTTTTTACAACAACTCTGTATCTGTTGCCTTACCTGTATTAGGGCGTTGGTCGAAAAAAGACTGTTTGAAATATACATAGTAGTATCCATTGATGTCTGTCCATATCCTCCGTAATCAATAGTCCACTTCCGAATGTCACATTGTATACGCGTGCTTGTCTCTTTCCTTATTCGAAACATTTTTTTTGAAAGAAGCACGATCTAATTTTGAAATAATCTAAGAGAATAAATGTATTTTTGTTTAAAGAGAACGTTTTGTTTTTGTTCAGCAACTCAAAAATAATTTGAGATACTTAAACTCTTTCTCTCTTTTTGCTTTTTTTTAATTGTTTAAAACGCAATTGTTTTTATATTTATTGTTTGTTTAACAAATGATTTTGATTTTTTCAATTTTCAATATTTATTTTGTAATGCGATGAAATGGACTTGTATCTTAATTATCATTCATCTGTTAATCACTTCCTTTCAAAATTCTTTTGCATTAAATGATTTTGAAATTCGACATATTACAAATTCCAATGGCTTGTCCAATAGTTCTATTAACACTATTTTCCAGGATTCCGAGAACATCTTGTGGGTGGGAACATGGGATGGTCTTAATCGTTTCGATGGTTCCGAATTTACCATATTCACCCCGGAACTGAACAATCCAAACAGTTTAAGTAACCAGGTTATCCTGGATATAACTGAAGACAGATATGGGTATATTTGGATTAATACCATGCATGGTATTAATCGCTACGATAAAAAAACAAACAGTTTTAAATCATTTTTTTTCAACCGAAAAGACAAATTCACGTTTAACGAATCAGAATTCCATATTGCATTAGATAAGAATAAAATCATTTTTTGTACTGTAATGGATTGGGGGATTGGTTATTACAGAGAAGGTAGTTTCCATGTACTTAAAACAACCAACACTATATTTGAGTCAATACGTAAAATAGATTTTTCGTTATCTGGCACTTTACTATTGCAATTCGAATCGGGAAAGTTATCTGAAATAGAATTGAAATATCATTCAGATGGAACAATTTCAATAAAAAATGAGAAGATACTTCTTCAGGACATTCACGATTTCATCAATTTTACTTCAAATGAAATTTTAGTTTTGTTTGACAATGATGAATTGTGGCGATATTCCTTATCAAATTATAAGAAATATAATACATCTTTTAAGAGGGTTAATATAATTGGAAAAAGCAAGGAAGGTGTCTTTTTGTCTATAAATTCTAGCACTCACTTGTTAGATTTCCAGATGAATACAATTTCCACTTCATGGCTTAAGCAGATTAGTGGTAAAAAAATATCTACAATTTTTGAAGGGAATGAAGAAATAGTTTGGGTTGGTACTGACGGAGATGGAATGTTTAAAATCTATCCTAAAAAGAAAACATTTCGACTTTTCTCCCAAAATGAAATTCCTGCATTGGAAGGGAGTAATGTCAGGGCATTTTGTGAAACTCCGGATAACTCATTTTGGGTTGGGACTAAAGGAAAAGGGCTTTTTCGTCTTCATGCTGATTTTTATTTGAATAACAGGAAAGAAGTTCCCTTAATAAACTTCAATTCGACAAATAGTTCGCTTAATAATTCTATTTTCTCCCTGTTCTACGGACAGGACAGCCTTTTATATATTGGAACCGATGGCACAGGAGTGTCAATTTACGATTTGAGAGATGAAAGATTTGTTTATTGGCAAAACATGTTAGGCAATGAGTTGTGTGAAGATTTTAAATCCGTTTATTCCATATTTCAGGATAAGGATGGGACACTTTGGATGGGTACTTATGGATTTGGAATGATTAGTTGCGAAATAAATAGATTCGCAAACAGGTTAGAGATAACAAATTTCAAACAATATTTTGCAGATGAAACCTCAGCTAGTTCAATAAGCAGTAATATTATCTTTTCTATTATTCCTGAAAATGACACCCTGCTTTGGATTGGCACACGGCTTGGAGGATTGAACCTTTTTAATAAAGAAACACAACAGTTTAAAGTCTTCCGAAAAGACGAGCATGATTCATCTGGCTTAAGTAGTAATGATATTCTTTGCTTAAGTAAAGATCAGGAGAATAGTTTGTGGATAGGCACAAGTTTAGGCCTGAACCACCTTATTAGAAAAGAAGGATCCGAGCAAGTTATGTTTGAGAATTATACCACGAAGCACGGACTTCCAAATAATACCATTCATGGAATCGTCAGTGATTCTAATAAAAATATTTGGATTAGTACAAATTTTGGTTTGTCGCAATTTATCATTTCAGAAAATCGATTTAAAAATTTCACTGAAAATGATGGTCTCCAGAATAATGAGTTTGCTGACGGAGCTTATTATTTTTTAAATTCAACAGGCTTCGTTTTTATGGGAGGCATCAATGGGTTTAACTGCTTTAATCCCTCTGAAATTGGTGAATACGATTATATTCCGAATATATTAGTTTCAGAAATTGCAAGTCAACCTTATGAAAAACCTTTCTATAATTCTTTCGTAATCACACCAGGTTCAATTGACCCTTCTTTAGTTATCCTGAAGCATAATCAAAACTTTTTTAACATTAAATTGGCTGCACTTAGCTTTATCAATAGTGAAAAGTGTCAGTATGCCTACAAGCTTACAAATTTTGATAAGGATTGGAACTCAATAGGGGCAAGACGTACTATTTCATTCACAAACGTTCCATCGGGAGAATATTCACTTTGGCTTAGATGGTCAAATAGTGATAACATCTGGAGTAAGCCGGTTCATGCGATTGATTTTGATATAAAACCAATTTTTTGGCAATCCAAAACGGCAATCATATTATATTCAATTTTTAGCCTGCTTATAGCTCTTTTGATTATTAATTATCTGAAGAAGCGTCAACTACTAAAACAAAATGTACTCCTCCGTCAAAAAGAAGAAGAAATGCATCAAAACAGATTGTCGTTCTTTACTAATATTGCTCATGAACTTCAAACCCCCTTAACATTAATCGTTGGTCCTTCACAAAAATTAGCTGAAATTTCTGAAGTCGGTACAGTCAGTCACAAATTTATTAAAATGATTCAGCAAAACACCAACCGTCTGTTATTCTTGATTCAGCAATTACTGGATTTCAGGAAAGCCGAGCTTGGTCATCTTGATGTTAAAACAAAACAATTTAACCTGGTAATACTATTTAAGCAAATTACAGAGTTGTGTATCAAAATGTACATCCCTCCTTTAATATTTTCTATTAGCTCCAAGCCAAAAAAGAAGATTGCCGAAAAACCAAACCCTTCTGACAAATCATCGAACCCCTTTCTTTTTTATTGAAAGTAGATTGCACCCATAAAAATGTTGAGTGATTTTAATCAATCTATTAATAACAATTAAAATTTTAAAAAGATGAAAAAGAATTTAGGACAAGTACTATTTACAGCAATGCTGATTGTTGCAATTGCAATCTTTAGTATTTCATGTGGCAAAGATGAAGTTGTAATTCCAATGCCAACTGCAGGTTTTACATATCAAATTGAAGAATCGGCAGTACCTTTTGCCATACCGCAAAAAGTTACATTTACCAACACTTCAGCTGAATTAGAAGAAAATGCAACTTATGCATGGGATTTTGGCGATGCTTCCGGTACATCAACCGAAAAGAATCCGGTTTATACTTTTAGTACTGGTGGCGAATTTAGCGTAACTCTAACAGTAAGCAATGCTACAGATAAACAAAGTACATATTCACAAGAAGTTGTACTTACCAACTTATTGGTTGGCACATGGAAAATGGACTCGGAAGCTCTTAACACCATCGATACTATGGATGTAAAGGGTGCAATGGAATTTGGCAACCGCATTGGTTGGGACGGAACAAAGTGGCTTTCTGTGGGCGACGATGGATACAATACGTTCTGGTCTAACGCAATCTTCTTTGGCGACTATTTCGGACGTACAAGCTTTTTCGACAACGAATTTACATTTACTGCCGATGGTACTTTCGAGCGCCAGTTGGTTGGTGACCAATTCTTGTTTTACGCAGGTGAAGCAACTTTACCTGAAACAGACGATTGGGTTGATGGCAACGGTGCATCTCTTAATGGTTGGAAAACAAAATACGACATGAGCTGGGCTCTTACCGAAAATTCGGAAAATAGCCAAACTGCAACGCTAACTTTAACCGGAAGTACCAGTTCTATTCCATGGTTCGGAATATATTTTGCTGGCAATGTAGATTATCTGGCAACAGAATGGACTTATCAGGTTGCACTAATCGACGAAAACCGAATGATTGTGGCAGGCACAAGCAACCTCTTTGCCAACCCTGATAATATTTATGTACTGAAATTAAAACGCGCTGAATAGCTTCATAAGATTTGAAGTATTAATAGTCGGTTTGACCTAAAAGTCGAACCGGCTTCTATCTTTTTTTTGTATCGAATTTTAAAACAACAAATATGGAAACATACTTAACAACAAAGATAAAGGGATTAAAGCCACTTCTAACATTGGGGCTTTTCATCTCATTTTTTCTGTTTCCCATTCCAACTTTGCATGCATCCGAAAACTCTGGGTTGCAACAAAAAACGGTAACGGGTAAAATAACCGACAATACCGGGGCTACCCTGCCTGGTGTTACCATTGTAGTAAAAGGCACAACAAACGGTACAATTACCAATGTCGATGGTACTTATTCAATAGAAGTACCTGCCGATGAGACTGTTTTAGTATTCTCCTTTATAGGAATGAAAACGCAGGAAATTACCGTTGCCGGACGTACTGAAATAAACATTACAATGGCTCAGGAATATTTTGGGTTGGATGAAATTGTAGCTGTTGGGTATGGTACAAAAACAAGGGAACAAATTATCAGTTCGGTATCTACCATTACAACTGAAGACCTCGTGAAATCCTCAGCTCCTAACTTAGAGCAAGCATTAGGTGGTAAAATGTCGGGGGTGTTTTCAAGACAAACATCTGGCGAACCGGGAAATGATGGTGCAGATATTAAAATCCGTGGTTTCGGCTCTGCATTGGTTGTGGTTGATGGAGTTCCAGGAAGAAATTACTCCGATTTGGATCCCAATGAAATAGAAAGTTTTACCGTGCTAAAAGATGCAGCATCGGCAGCCGTTTATGGTATGCAGGGCGCAAACGGGGTAATTCTGGTTACCACCAAACGTGGTAAAACAGGCGATGCTCAAATGAACATCTCAACCCGTTACGGAATTCAACAACCACACCGTATGCCACAAGTTGCTTCAACCGATATGTGGCAAACACTTGTAGCCGAATACCGTGCTAACGAAAAACTAATTTCAAGCAGAAATGCTATTATTACCGAAGATGACCTTAAAAAAAGGGTTTCTGATTACGACACCAATTGGTATGACGAATTATTGCAAAACGCACCCATATCGCAATCGAACCTGAATGTTACCGGTGGTACAGAAAAAGTAAAATATTTTATATCAGGAGGTTTTTTGCATCAGGGTGGAATTTGGAATACCAATTCAACTAAAAAGAACCGTTTCAATTTAAGAAGCAATATTGATATTGACATCTCCAATTCAATATCCGTCTCTTTGGGTATTGGTGGAACATTGATAAAAACGGATTACCCTGGAGCAAGTGCCAATAACATAGCCGGAACTTTACGTTCGGCACCATATATTCCGGTAAAATATCCGGGGTACGAAGATTATTATGCAAGCCCAACCACAGTTGGTGGTGGAAACCCGGTAGCTTTGGCTGACCCGTCAGCATCGGGGTACGAACACAACGAAACAAAAGATTACAACACCGATTTCTCTATTAAATACGATGCACCGTTCCTTGACGGACTTTCGTTTAAAGGTGTTGTTGGTTACAATTCACACGATGGATGGAAAAAGAACTGGCACACAAATATTGTTTACGTAAGCTACGCACAGGATATTGATGAATATTTGTTAAGCAACTCGGCTTCTGAAAACGACAAAGCATCCTTGTCGCGACAAGATAATAATAACTATAGCCTGACTTTACAGGGATTTGTAAATTACAAACAATCGTTTGGCGACCACAATGTAAACACGGCTGTAATTTTGGAACAAATGCAGGCAAAAGATCGCTACTTTATTGCCGGAAGGGGTGATTACCCTTCAACTGTATTAGACATGCTTGAAGGTGGATTAAATACCATCAACAAAACTGCTAACGACTATTTAAGGGAATACCGCTCGCGTTCGGTAATCGGAAGGTTCTCTTATGATTATGAAACCAAATATTTGGTTGAATTTAACTTCCGTTACGATGGTGCCCAGTACTTTGCCGACAAATGGGGATTCTTCCCTTCGGTTTCAGCAGGTTGGTTCCTTTCCAAAGAGAATTTTATGAAGGGAATTTCAAACACCTTAACTGAATTCAAATTGAGGGGTTCATGGGGACAATTGGGTGATTTATCATCAGCTCGTGATTACTATGTGGGAAATGAACTATACTATCACCAAAGTGGTTACAAATACCCCGGGAATACTTTAACCTTTGGTGACCGTACATTATACAACCCAACCGAAACTGTTGAAGCCAATCCCGATTTTACATGGTCGAAATCAACAATGATAAATATTGGATTTGATGCGAAATTATGGAATAAATTACTGACTGTTTCTTCCGACTTTTTTATTCGCGACCGTAGTGGTTTACCAGCACAAAAATCAGAAGACAATGCAGGTGTTTTAAAAACATGGTACAACCTTAACAGCGACCAAACACGTGGTTTCGAATTTGAAATTGGTCATGAAAACAAGGTTGGAGAATTCAACTATTCAATAGATGCGAACATGTCGTGGTCGAGAACAAAAGCCACAAAAGTTGAACACGGGCAATATACCAACGGCTATTCTGAATGGAAATGGAACAGCGAAGGAAACTGGAACAATGTGCGCTGGGGCTACGATTATATAGGGCGTTATCAAAATCAGGACGAAATTAACAACGCGCCCATGTACGAAAATTCAAAAAACAACAGCGTAATACTTCCGGGCGATTTAGTTTATGCCGATTATAATGGCGATGGCTACATTAACGAATACGACCAAAAACCAATTGGCAGAACTTCTTACCCTGAACTAATGTTTGGGGCAACCTTTTCTGCACAATGGAAAGGGATAGATTTTACCATGTTCTGGCAAGGAGCTTCCCTATCACGATTTAATCTTGGAGTGTTCGACACGCAAGCTTTCCGACAGGGAGATACAGAATCGAATACCTGGTCGTATTTTGGCGACCGTTGGCACAAAGCCGATTATACCGACCCAAATTCGGAATGGATTCCGGGGCAATATCCCGCCATTCGCGATTACTTTTCTCCAAACATTAACGGTGGAAGTTCAAATTTTTGGAATTTCGATGGAACTTATGTCCGCCTGAAAAATATTGAATTGGGATACACATTCTCTGACAATATTACAAACAGAATAAATATGGGCTCTTTACGGATTTATGTTAGCGCATATAATTTACTCACAATTGCTGCTCAAGATTATTTCGACCCCGAACAACGCGAAGGTGGATGGAATCTGGCTAACTACCCGCAAATAAGGTCGTTTAACTGTGGCTTAAGTTTGAAATTTTAAAATTTGAATGACATGAAGAAAATATATTTCATAGTAATTATAAGTCTGGCACTTACAGCATTAAATTCGTGTAATGATAAATGGCTTGAAGTTGACAGTAAAACTTTGCTGACAGAAGAAGATATTTCACAATATCCGGAATTGGCAGAAGCTCAGTTTTTGTCTCTTTATCAGGAACTAAGAGAAAACATAAATAGTATTGGAGATGGTAGAATGGCTGGTTCTGCCGGAAACCATTTAGATGGATATACCGATGATGGAACTTGTGGTCAACCATGGTGGTCGGGAATTGCTGAATTTAACAGCCCTGGGCTAATGTTTGGTAAAATCAGGCAAGCCGAAGATTGGGTTTGGCCCTACCGTACCATAAATAAGCTAAACCAATTTATCGACCTTTATAAAGATTCGGAAAACAGCGGCGTATTAGAAACGGTTGGTGAAGCCTATTGCATGCGTGCCTGGCTCTATTTCGAAATGGTAAAACGTTATGGTGGAGTTCCGCTTCATACGGAAAATATCAACGATTTAGCTGCAATAACCGACAGAAAAACAGAAGCTGAATCGTGGGATTTTATTCTGGCTGAATTCGACAATGCAATTGCCCTTTTACCCAACGTTCAGAAAATGCTGGCTGAAAATAAAGACCGCGTAAATTTATTTACAGCTTTGGCTCTAAAAGCAAGAGCAGGACTTTATGCCGGAACTTTGGCAAAATATGGAACTGGAGAATTCAACAGTGGTTTACAGGGAATTTCTTCTTCGAAAGCCCAAGGCTATTTGGAACAAGGCGCACAGGCAGCCAAACAATTTGTGGATGAAAACAATCGCTATGCCCTCGACCCTGGTTTTGAAGACCTGTTTAACGGGAAAAACGAAAACAGCGATGAAATCATTTTCCGTTTTCAGAACAACGCCAAATCGGGGATACAAGTTTTTATCGACTATTGGACATTATCTTACAAAATTAAAAAAGATGTCTACACCGCTTTTATGAACCCATACATTGATGTGGTTGAACAATTCGAAAAATTAGACGGAACAATCGCACCATTAGATTACAATGCTCAACATGCCGACCCTGCAGAGTTTTTTGCCGGAAGGGACAAACGCCTGGCACAAACCATTATTTATCCGGGAGGAGAATTTATGGGTGAAAAATTTGAAATTTACAGGGAAGTCCGCGTTAAAAAAGCCGATGGTTCAACAGAAATACATAAGTACAATACGGGAACCGATTGGAATAACAGGGGTGTTGTACCTGATTATCCTCAATACACCAAATCGGGTATTGACGGTATTTATAAGAATGATGGTGCGCATGGAACTACCATTTACGGATTTTTCCTAAAAAAAACCTTATATGCTGCCAAGAAGCTTGATAAGCCAGGAGACCTTGATAAAAAACTAGAAGAGCAGGATGCAGTGGTAATTCGCTATGGCGAAGTGTTGCTTACTCTTGCCGAACTGGCAGCTGAGTTAAACGAAATGGGCAATGGAGCCTATATGGCTGCCGGGCAAGATGCTTTAAATGCTGTTCGCGATATACATGGCGGACTTCCACCAAAAACGCTTACAATAGAAGCAGCCCGTCACGAAAGGCGCATTGATTTAATGTACGAAGGATTCCGCTATTGGGATTTGAAACGCTGGCGAATTGGAACACAAATGCATCAACAGCAATACCACGCCTTGCACCCAATTCTAAATATCGATGAGTCTTCAACTCCAGCTTCAATTTACTATACCATTGAAGATGGTGGTGTACCAGACTATCTTGCTACAAGAATTAAGTGGTTCGAAGAAAAAGACTATTACAGCCCGCTTCCGGTGGGTGATAATCCAGGTTTAACTCAAAATACAGGTTGGTAAGAATGTTAACTATAAATTTAAAAAAATGAAGAACAGATATTTAAATAGCATATTATTTATCCTTGTAATAACCCTTTTTGCGGGTTGCGAATTAGACGATAGGATTGACGACCTTACTGGTGGCTACGATGGATTTTTTATTGATGAAAAAACCAACGACACCGTTTACACCGAATACTTTGGTGCAAAATTGCGCTTGCTCGACCTTGCTTATGGCGAGTTTGCACAGCCTTTAGATTTTTATGCACTACCCGATGGAACTTACCGGAATACACAAATTTTTCCGGCTGTTTACAAAATTTGGGCTGACGGGCCTTTCCTTGAAATGGATACCATTCAAAGCATGGAATTATCGGGCATGGTAAATTTCAATTTAAAAGTAACGCCTAATGTTACGCTTGAAATTGAAGATATTAATATAATTTATGGCATTGGACTCGAAATTAAATACAGCTACCGGGTGAATGACTTGACATCGGGAGCACAGCAAATTGGACTGGTTTATGGCGATTTGGAATATCCGGGGTACAGAAACTCATCTTTTGCCGGAGTTGACCAATCGGCACTTGCCATCAAATATATTCACGAGGTAACAGCTATTCGGGGTACAATTACGGACTTGATTTTCCTTAACCCCAATGCAAAATACTACGTTAGGGCAACAGGGCATTCTGAAAATGCTGGGGATTACTGGAACTATTCGGAACAGGAAGTTGTTGAAACATCTGATTTAGATGTTGGAGCTATTCCTTTAGAAGTTGAAGTTGGTGCACGCAGTAATTCTTCCGTTGTGCTACAAATTCCTCTTCCACCAATTGATGGTTTAAGTTTTAAAGTGGAATACACCGATAAAAGTGGAAATAACATTAGTGAAATACAATCAGCAGGAGACTATGCTTATGCAGCTAATTTACCGGAAAATGCAACAACCGACATAAAGGTTTCATTAATGTTGGGAGAAGACTCAGGGAGTCCGGTAACAGTTTCGGCTACGACAAAAGAAATCGCCGATTTATACCTTAATACCAATTGTGAGCGACCTGGGCATGTTCCGTTGTATTATAGTGAAGACATGCAATACTCCATTTCCGACTGGCAGGTTCAAACCAATTTAACTGACGAGGGATGGAAAACAGACGCCAGCCGACATCTGTTTATTGGTTGGTGGAGCGATTGGGCTTGCAGTTGGCTGCCTGGTGCAGTTAACAATTTACCAACTTGCCAACAAATGGTTGCCGCTTCCGAGCTTTCTATTTATGGAAATATAAAATCGCTGGTTGATTTATTGGTATTCTCTAACTTAGAAACACTGACAATCGAAGTTGGTGGCGAGTTATTCTCAACCGGGGAAACGGTTTCAGCAGATATTAACCTAAAACCACTGGCAAAACTACTCAACTTAAAAACTGTGGTTATTGGAGCAGGAGTGCCTTTAACACAAGCAGATTTTGATGCAGCAGGCTTGTCTGGTTTAACTATTGTGAAGAATTAATAACTGCGAACTACCTTTTCCAAAGTTTAGAACTTTGGAAAGGTTGCTACTCAAAAAAAGAGAACCGTTCTCTCTCCTTTTAATACAGAAAGAACGGTTCTTTAAATAATTTAAATAATAAGGTTTGTGTTTTTTTGTACATAAAAACCCTACTAAAGTTATAAATCAAAAATAAGGTTTGATAAGGAAATAAATCAAATTTCAACTAATAAAAACCTTATTCTTCAAAAAGCAACCTTAGTAGAAAAAAAATCAATCAAATACCCCAACCTTATTAACCTTATTGAATATTGACAGTTAAAGAATGAGATACATTTACATTTCCATATTATTAGCACTCTTCGCCTGCACTCCCGATGACATTCCCGATATTTCTATTCCGGTAACGGTAATTGAATTAGAACGCGGATTGTCAGTTTCGGAATTAGTTGACGGACAGGTATATTTAACTACTTCACTGCAAAATAACGATACGGCTGTTGCATACTTGCAGGATATCAGCATATCGGTTCAATCTATCTCAAATCCATCGAATTCCTATCGGCACAAAACGGTAGTTGCAAAAAATATCAACCTGCAACCTGGCGAAGACTATAAAATCAACAATCTTCCTGTTGCTGAAATTGAAACAGGAATGTCAGCCGAAGCCTATGGTCTTTTTATTGAATACACTTTCAGTACCGATGTTTTTACAAAAACCATGAGCCATTATGCATCCTTTTTTCGAGTAGTATCGGAAAACCAACTCTCTGTTTACGATATCAAAAAGGAAGATTACAACGGGCTTGATATTTTTCAACTAAGTGGTGGGATGAGTGCCGAGTATGCCGTTCAAAAGTCTCTATCAGCATTAAATTCAGGAGTGTCGCATACGTGGACTTTCAATAATACTGCTGGAGGTCCTGAACCGGTTTATGGCAATCCTGATTTTCTTGCTCAATCGGTTAAAAAAACGGTGAATTTATACAACAATGAATTTGGAGAAAATGCTCCGTTGAAAACAGTTATAATTTCAACCGGAATACCTAATGTATCGTACCTTGCCCATGCAATGAAAGCACCGATTTTACCGCTTCATTTTTTGGTTTCGGTAAATAATGCGAAAGAGGTGCGTTCAATCCTCGAATACTCCAATTCGAAAGATTATTCGAGTTATGCAACACTTGGCTACGACGGATCGATGCCCGGCGTGGGCGTTGCGTGGATTAAATTGCTTGACTTACCTGCTGAATACGAAAAGTTTATAAAAGACCACCAGGTAGAAAATGTTATCCTTATGGGTGTTGGGCAGGCTGGAGTTGGCGAAAGTTATGCACGGAAAGTTCAGGATAACAACTCAGTTGATTATGCTCCGGGAACAACATATATTTTATATCCGGGATTTGGCTCACAAAATGATATTACTAATCTGAATGAAAGAATTCTCGATTTTGCCTCATTGAAACTGGAAAAGGCGAAATTTATTTCCGATTGGGAAAGCGGGATTACAAACATTCAGCTAAACAATTTTAGTGCATCGATAAAAAAAACTTCCGGGGCTGATGTTTATTCCGTTTCGCCAAATGATATGATGGTACTTTATAACTCTTCAACATATTTCACATTGGAATTGATGAAGAAAAACAGCAGTGTTTTTGGGGCCAATCCGGTAAAAGGAATTATACTGAATGAATATCTGATTTCCCATCCCGCCTACGAAGCCAGCCAAGGGTATTTGTCTTTGCTGTACTGGCAATTTGCACCGCACAGCTCTACCATCGACCGAATTGAAGGTTATGCAAAAAGTGCTATTCAAAGCTATTATCCCACAGTGGAATTAAATGATTTAAACTATTTATTAAATTCGAATTATGGTAGGCAGGCTTTAAAAGATGAACTGACAAACAGGGGACTTACAAATATTACAGAAAACACCGACCCAGGAGATTTATGGAACCCTGCTGACGGGATGAATAAATCGTGCGAAAAAATTGCATTGGAAATCACTACGCAATCATCAACTGAAGAATTTAGAAATTGGAATAATTCGCTGGAACCATTAAGTATTGATAACTTGAAAAATATTTCAAATAAATACCCGGAGTTTAATTTAATTAAAAGATAGAATAAGTGAGATTATTTAATGCACTCGGAATATATTATTTTCTATTTGTTCTTATAGCCTTTATTTCGGGCTGTTCTTCTCAAATAAATAGTATTTCTCTTGATGGAGAATGGAGGGTATTTCTTGATACAACCAAAACCGGTTTCGAAAATTCTGTCGAAAAAACATCTGTTGTTAACTTGCCCGGCTCTTTAGCTGAAAACCAATTGGGCATAAAAACAGTACGTGCAGATACGGCTATGCTTACGCCAACGCATAAATACATTGGCGCAGCGTGGTATTTCAAAACCATCAATATTCCCAAACAATGGCAAAACAAAAGCATCTCCCTTTTTCTGGAAAGAGTTCTGTGGGAGTCGCAAGTTTTCCTTGATGGAAAAAAGATTGACACTCAGGATGCCCTCGGGACACCACATATCCATAGAATTGGGAAAGTAGCACCGGGAGAACATTTACTGGCAATACGGGTAAACAACGAGCCAATTCACAATATTGGTATTAAGGGACATTCATATACCGAACATACCCAAACCATTTGGAACGGGATTGTCGGGCGTATGGAATTGCAAGCCGTAAATGACCTGCATATTCATTCAACCAAAGTTTACGGAGACTACGATAATGATGAAATATTGGTTAAACTTGAGATTTCAGGAGAACTTCCCGATAATGCTAATATGGTTTTCGAAATTGAAAACATTGAAACAGGGAAGTTGGTTTTGGAGATGGAGAGAACCAAGGATGAATTTATTAGTAACATTAAAAACGGGATTCAGATTAGTTTGAATAAAAAAATTCAGGCATGGAGTGAATATTCTCCCAACCTTTATAAACTTCATACTAAAATTAATGCAAAAAATAAGACAATAGCTTCTGCATCGATAAATTTCGGACTTCGAAAAGTAAGTCACGATGGAACAAAAATCCACGTAAACAATACTCCTGTTTTTTTAAGGGGGAATCTCGACAATGTACATTTCCCTTTGACCGGATACCCATCTTGCAAAGTCGAAGATTGGGAAAGAATTTTTAAAATATACAAAGAATATGGACTAAACCATGTACGGTTTCATTCATGGTGTCCTCCCGAGGCGGCATTTGACGCAGCCGATAAACTTGGTATTTATATTCAGGCCGAAGCAGGGGTTTGGATTGATTGGTGGATGTCAAATGTATCAGGGCTTGGGAAAGATTCTATTCGAGATATCTTTGTGAAAGAGGAGATGGACAGGGTTATCGACATATATGGTAACCACCCATCATTCATTTTGTTTTGCATTGGAAACGAACTGGGTAGTGCCGACTTTAAGGTTCTTGAACGCTGGATTAGAGAAGCCAAAGATAGAGACCCAAGACGTTTGTATGCCGCTTCAACGGCGCGTACAATTACCAATGAATGCGATTATTCAGCAACACATTATATCAACAATGTAGGATTAGTTAGAGGTACTATAAAACCGGATAATGATTGGGATTATGAATCGGTTTACGGCCCCAATAAAATTCCGATTATCGCACACGAAATTGGTCAGTGGCCAGTATATCCGCAATGGGATGAAATTAAAAAATACACCGGGGTACTAAAAGCCGGAAATCTTAAAGTATTTAAAGAGCAAGCCAAAATTAATGGCATTGAACACCAGTCTGGTGATTTTCAAAAGGCATCGGGGGCTTTAAACCAGCTCTTGTATAAATACGAAATAGAATCGTTTTTACGAACACCCAGTTGTGCGGGTATCCAATTATTGGGGATTAACGATTATCCCGGACAAGGCGAAGCACTTATAGGGTGGTTAGATAGTTTCTGGGACTCAAAAAATATAGTAACTCCCCAAAAATTCAGGCAGCATTTTAGTACCACTGTGCCATTGTTAAAGTTTAAAAAATATGTTTGGGAAAATAGCGAAATTTTTTCGGCAAAGGCTCAAGTTTCTCATCATGGTATAAACCATATTAGTGGTGCAGAAATAGCATTTCAGATTAGAAATAGCACAAATGAAGTTTTACACAAGGGAGTATTTCAAAACAGGCAAATAAATAATGGAACTGTAAATGATTTAGGGGAAATTAATTTTCCGCTTTCTTCACTTTCCAAAGCTCAAAAATTAACAATAAGTCTTACAGTTAAAAACACCGATTTTAATAATGAATGGAACATTTGGGTTTATCCCGAGACATTGCCTTTGCCTGTTAGTTCGGAAGAAATTGTAATTGCAGAAAAATTTAATGAATCAACTATTAATGACTTAAATGAGGGAAAATCTGTTCTTTTAAATGCTTCGAAATTGGGTTCTGAACAAACAAGTGTATCTGCTAATTTTTATCCGTTATATTGGTCGTTAACCTATTTCCCGGGGCAGGGAAAAACAAATATTGGATTATTGGTAGATAATAAACACGCTGCGTTTGAGTATTTCCCAACCGGTTTTCATAGCAATTGGCAATGGGAATCAATAAGCAAGAATTCCAAAGGTTTTATTATTAACGAGCTTTCTGCTGAATATAAATCAATTGCCCAACCAATTGATGATTTTCATCGAAATAACAAAGTCGGTTCTATAATGGAATTCAAAGTCGGAAAAGGAAAAATTCTTATTTGTGGTTTTGATTTTAATAACGACTCTTTACCTGTTGCACGTCAACTTAAATATAGTTTGAGCAATTATGTTCTTTCAGATAAATTCAATCCTGATTATGAAATAGGTGCAGAATGGTTACAGAAACTTTTTAGTCTTCATTCTACACCAGAATCTGAAAAAAAACCGAAAAAATATGCAAATGCTTTGTTTTATATTCGGGCATCTGGCAATAAAAAAGATGATAAATTAACGGAATGGAAAACTGAAAACGATTTTGTTGTTATACCAACTGAAAGCCATTACAGAGTAACAGGTGCATTGCAAAATAAGGGTAGCTGGATAGGTAACAATATAGCTATTGACATTGATTGCCCCAAAGGCATTTTGGGAACATGTTTGATAAATATCAACAAAATAGAATCAGAAAAGCTAAGCGTTGAATTTGAGGGTCGGATTGAACCGGTAACTAAAAGTGATGTCCCTCTCAAACTTAGTTATCATATAATGAGAGAAGATAGTCAGGATGGAAAGCTCAGTATAAAGCTTACCGGAAATGGCATAGAGATTAATGAGCTAATAATTAATAAGGATGAATAGAAATACATTAATTACATTGCTGGTAATAAGTATATTATTGTTTGGGTGTAACTTTAAAAAGAAAGGAAACAATCCTGAAAATAATTTAGAGACTGAATCGGGTAAACTGACTTGTTTTCAAATAGGTAAACAAAGCTACAAAGGTTTGGATATTTTCACTCTCGATGGAGGGATGAGTGCCGAATACGTAGTTGAAAAAGCCGCTGAAAATATAACAGGTGGCATATCGCATTCGTGGAAAGTAAATGCGCCCGGTTCGGGGCCAAACCATGTTTATGCCACGCCCCAATTTCTCGAAAAATCGGTAAACTACACTGTTGATTTTTACAACAAAGTTCTCGGTGATAATTCAGAATTTGAAACGGTAATTATCTCTCCGGGAATACCATCTGTCCCCTATATTTCGAATGCACTAAAAGCCCCGGTTTTGCCTTTGCATTTTTTGGTGAGTACAAATTCGGTTAAAGAAGTTCAATCAATTCTGGAATATTCAAACCAAAAAAAATATTCTTCATACGCTACTCTAAGCCACGACCCATCAGTTCCGTATGCCGTGGCATGGGTGAAATTACTTGACATTCCTAAACCGTACCTCGATTTTATAAAACAACACAAAGTCAAAAATGTGCTTATTCTTGGTGCAACCGGGAATAGTAGCGGTGGCGAAACAAAATCGAAAAAAATTATTACTGGGAATAACAGCGAAGATTACCTCCCCAACGACATTTACATTATGTACCCTGGAACGTCTCTCGACGATGTAAAAACTTTAAACGAAAAGATTTCGGATTTAAAGGATTTCAATCAGCAGGATGAATTTATCCATATTGCCGATTGGGAAAGCGGAATAACAGAGAAACAAATCGATAATTTTAGAAGCACAATTCAAGCTTCGGTTAAAGGCGCGAAAACCATTCAAATTACATCCGACGATTTGAACCAGTTGTACAACCTTGGCACTACCATCAGTGTGGCGTATATGCATAAAAACCGAAAACAGTATCAGGGTCAGGCTATTCAGGGAGTAATATTTAATCCATACCTTGTCTCCCATCCGACTTACGAAATGAAATCAGGTTATATCCCTGTCGTTTACTGGCAACTTATCCCACCTCAATGGACAATAGACCGATTGAAAAATATGGCAAATGTTATCGATTTCTATTTCCCTGAAACAGATTTTAAAAAGCTGAACTATTGGGTAAACTCAAGTAGGAATTTCGGAGGGGTATGGAGTGCTGAAAGTCTCGAAAAGACATTAATAGAGAACGGCTATAAAAAGTTAAAAACTAACGATTACACAAAAGATGAAGTATGGAATCCCGAAGATGGAATGGAAGCTATTTCTGAAATAATTGCAAAGGAGATTACAAATACGGAATCAGCCAAGTCTTTTAAAGAATGGAACTCGAGTCTTCAACCACTTTCGTTAAGTGAATTAGAGAAGATAATCGACCAAACAGGAGGAATTGCAATTTCTGTAAAATGAATTTGAATTTAAAAAACCACGATATAAAATGAAACAATATTTATTCATATTGATTGTGAGCCTTGGAGTACTGACACAAGGATGCCAGTGCAAACAGATGAAAAACAACGAAATGCAGCAATTGGTAAAAAGGCTTGTGCCAGAGCTGTCGGACAAAATAATTTTTGAAACTATTAAATCAACCGAAGGCGATGTATTCGAGCTTAAATCTACCACGAAAGGAAAACTAATAATTGGGGGGAACAATAATCTTTCGATGGCAGTTGGTTTAAACCACTACCTCAAATATTACTGCATTACTTCTGTTTCGTGGTATGCCGACGATGCAATTGAACTGCCCAAAAAATTACCCGTAGTTACTGATAAAATTAGAAAACAGGCGCGCGTTGAAAAACGTTTTTTCCTAAACTATTGCACCTTTGGTTATACTATGCCGTGGTGGCAATGGCGCGACTGGGAGCGGTTTATCGACTGGATGGCACTGAACGGGATTAACATGCCACTGGCAATAACCGGGCAGGAAGCAATCTGGCAAAAAGTGTGGAAACAATTCGGGCTTAACGACCAACAAATAAGAGAATATTTTACGGGGCCAGCTCATCTTCCATGGCACCGCATGTCGAATTTAGACCATTGGGGCGGGCCATTGCCACAGTCGTGGTTAGATCACCAGCTCGAACTTCAAAAGCAAATTGTAAATCGTGAGCGAGAATTAGGAATGACACCTGTTTTGCCTGCCTTTGCAGGGCATGTTCCGGCCGCTTTAAAAGAGGCTCAACCCGATGCAAAAATTTCTAAACTCGGTTTCTGGGGCGGTTTTGAAGATAAATACCGTAGCCACTTTCTCGACCCACTCGACCCACTTTTCCCAGAAATACAAAAAGCATTTATGGAGGAACAAACCAAACAATTTGGCACCGACCACATCTACGGAGCCGACCCGTTTAACGAAGTTGAACCTCCAAGTTGGGAACCCGATTACCTTGCAAGCGTTTCGAAAACCATTTACAATTCGATGATAGAAACCGACCCTGAAGCCACCTGGCTGCAAATGTCGTGGATATTTTATTTTGAACGCAAACATTGGACAAACGAGCGGATTGAGGCGATGTTAAGTGCAGTTCCGCAAGATAAAATGATGTTGCTCGATTACTACTGTGAAAATACTGAAGTGTGGCAAATGACAGAATCCTTTTTTGGTCAACCTTACATTTGGTCTTACCTCGGAAATTTTGGAGGAAACACAATGCTTGCCGGAAATTTGCTTGAAGCTTCAGAAAAACTGGAAAACACATTTAAAAACGGAGGTGAAAATTTTCAGGGAATTGGTTCAACCTTAGAAGCTTTAGATGTAAATCCGATTATGTATGAATACGTTTTTGAAAGAGTTTGGCAAGGTGAAAACGACATAAATAGCTGGATAAACAATTGGGCCGACCAACGGTATGGAGAGGAAAACAGCAACATAAGAAAAGCATGGGAAATATTGCTTGATAAAGTTTATACTCAACCGGCAAGGCTTGGTCAGGCATCGCTTACCAATGCGCGCCCAACCTTTACGGGTAGCGGCAACTGGACTACCGACCCACAAATCCATTACAATAACACCGACCTTTTTAAAGCCTGGGAATTGATGCTAACGGCAGAAGACAGCAAAAAGGATTCTTATCATTTCGATATAACAAACATCGGCAGGCAGGTTCTTGGAAACCACTTTTTAAAACTCAGAGATAAATTCACAACAAATTACAACAGTGGAAACATTGATTCTGTAAAAATTGCGGGCAAACAAATGCTGGAATTATTAAATGATTTAGACGAGTTATTATCAACATATCAAACCTTTTTGCTTGGTCATTGGTTAGAAGATGCCCGCCTTTTTGGAATAGATAACAAAGAAGCCGATTACTATGAAAATAATGCCCGGAATATTTTAACAACCTGGGGCGGACAAGCACAAAGTTTAAACGATTATGCCAGTCGTTCATGGGCAGGATTAACAAAAGGCTACTATGCAAAACGTTGGGAGATGTTTATTAACGAAGCCGTACTTGCCTTAGAAGAAAATAAACCCTTTGATGAAGATTTGTTTTATAATAAAGTTACTCAGTTTGAAATAGATTGGGTGGACGGAAATGAAAAATACGAAAGCTCACCAAAAGGAAACGGTTCAAAAATAGCCAGAACATTACTTAAAAAATACGAAGAACAAATTGTAGCTGATTGATAAAACCATTTCGCAATAGTTTAGTTGGTTTGATTAGGTAACCTTTGGAAGCAATTATGACAAGTTTCATTATCTTTCAAAAGTTTTTCTGTTAAAAAAAAATGATGTAATTTTATTACATTGTTATTAAACAAAGCTGTTAAATAGAATGTGCAGGATTTTGCAAATATTTTTCGTGCTATTACTACTGATAGGAATCGGTGGTAAATCAGCAATTTCGCAACAACCCGATATAAAATTCAACCGTTTTGTAGTTGAAGACGGGCTAACCTCAATAAACAGCATTGTTCAAGACCAAAATGGATTCATGTGGTTTGGTGGCACACACGGGCTGTACCGGCACGACGGATACGAGTTTAAAATATTCACCAACAATCCTAACGATAGCACATCTATTTGCGGAAACAATGTAATCTCGTTATATCCTGAAAAGGAAGGTTTTTTGTGGGTTGGAACGGCAAATGCCGGTATGTGCTTATACAATCCGCGAAAAGACAATTTTACACATTTCAAAAATATTGGCAAACATCCGGTTAGTTGTATCCATCGCGACCATCAGGGATTACTTTGGGCTGGGACAATAGGCAACGGGGTTTATGTACTCGACAAAAACAATCGGGTAATTGAACATTTTCAAAATCACTCAAACAACATTGCGGCACTTAGCAACAACGACGTTTTTGATATTTATGAAGACAACATTGGCAGAATTTGGATTGCAACAAACAGCGGAGCTTTAGATTTATTTCAACGTGAAAAAAAGTTGTTTGAAAGATTCTGGTTTAATCAAGGTGGTTATCAGTCGGTCAGGAGCGGCCAAAAAATATTTCGCGACCATCAGGGGTATTTCTGGATTGGCACCGAAGGCGACGGACTTTACCGCTTCGATGAAAAGGACAAATCGTTTAAACATTACTATCAATCCGGCATAAAAAGCAACACGATCAGCAATAACATAATTACCGGCATGGTAGAAGGTGCGCCGGGCGAAATTTGGATTACTACCGATGGCGGTGGTTTGAACCTCCTAAATACAAAAACACTCGATTTCCATCATTTCAAACATAACCCGCTAGACCCCAATAGCCTTACCAACAACTCGTCATACAGTATTTTTATTGATAAAAGACTAACTCTCTGGCTTGGAATGGGCGATGGTGTTGTGAATGTGAGCCAAAACAGTCCGTTTAAAGTTTACCTGCCATCAAGCTCTGGCGAAAACAGACTTAGTTTCAGGGTGGTTGTAACCTTGTGTCTGGCTCAAAACAATAAACTCTGGATAGGAACAGGTGGAAGCGGCATCGATGTATTGGATTTGAATACTCGCACATTCAAAAATTACAGGAACAGCCCCGACAATCCGAATTCCATTAGCACCAATATTATTCTTACTCTAAACGAAGACAGTAAACACAATATCTGGTCGGGAACATTTCTTGGCGGAGCCGACCGCATTAATACTAAAACAGGGCGCATTACCAATTTTAAAAATAATATTGCCAACCCGAACAGCTTAATAAACGACCATATTTTTGATATTGAAGAAGACGAACATGGGAATATATGGTTTGCAACAATGGGTGGTGGTTTAGATTTTTATAATCCAACCAAAAATGAATTTATCCATTTTCAACATAATCAGGAAGACTCAGGCGGCATAAATTCAGACCGTGTAAGGTGTTTATTTGAAGATAGTAAAAACAGATTGTGGCTGGGAACCGATGAAGGTGCACAATTTTTAAACCTGAAAAACCAAATATTCATCAACCAGATTGGAAGAATTAACTTACCTGAGTTATTGAAAAACACTCCTGTTCATGATATAACGGAAGATTCTGATGGAAACATTTGGTTGGCTACCGATGCACTGGGCTTGTGTAAATTAAACCCTGAAGATGAAGAATGGACTACATTTCAAACCGATAATGGAATGCCAAGTAACTCGGTTTATGGGGTATTCGAGGATAATAACGGGTATATTTGGAGCTGCACAAATAAAGGTATTTCGCGTTACAATCAAAGAAATGGTAAGTTTTACATTCTAAATACCGACGATGGTTTACCTACCAACGATTTCGAAGCAGGCTCCATCGTTCAAACCAACGATGGCGAACTTTTTTTCAGTAGTAAAAAAGGACTGATTTCATTCTACCCAAACGAAATTGAGCAGAACATTGAAGAAGTTGAGGTTACACTAACCGGGTTTAGGCTTTTTAATAAATTAATTGAGGCAGGTCAAAACGTAGATGGAATTGTACCGTTAGAGAATACCATTTCGCACACTCAGAAGATTTCACTACCCCACTATTTAAATAACATCTCTTTTGAATTTGCAGCTCCTGGCTTTCAGAATCCTGCCAAAATTAAATACAAATACCAGTTAAGCGGTGCCGATAACCGATGGATTGAAACCGATTCGAAAATGCGGCTTGCTTCCTATTCAAACCTAACTCCAGGAGATTATACTTTTAAAATTATTGGTGCAAACAGTGCTGGCGTTTGGGGCTCGAAAGAGACGATAATCAAGGTTAGCATTTCACCTCCGTTTTGGAAAACGGGCTGGGCTTATCTATTGTACCTTGTTGTTTTAGGTACTATCATTTATTTTGTTTTAAGGGAATATTCAAACCGCATTCGTTTAAGAAATCAATTAGAAATTGAAAAATATAAACACGAAAAAGACAACGAACTTAACCTTTTAAAAATTGGCTTTTTTACAAATATTTCGCATGAACTCAGAACTCCACTTACGCTTATTTTAGGGCCGCTTGATAGGTTAATTTCAAGCTTTACTAAAGACGAAGGTGCGAAAAAACAGCTAAAAGTGATGCAACGCAATGGCGAAAGGTTATTACACATGGTCAACCAACTTCTCGATTTCAGGAAGCTGGAAAGTGGCAAAATGAAATTGCAGGTTGAAGAGGCTGATATAGTTGCTTTTATCAAAGAAATTTCGCTTTCTTTCAACGAACTTGCGGTGCAAAAAAACATCAGTTTTCGAGTAAAATCGGACTATAAGAGTTTAACTTGTTTCTTTGATAAAAACAAAGTTGAGATAATGGTTTTTAACTTATTGTCGAATGCCTTTAAGTTTACTCCCGACCAAGGAGAGGTACTACTCCGGCTGAAACCAATAGAAATTGAAGACGTGCCACGTGTACAAATTTCCGTTGTCGATTCTGGTAAAGGAATTTCTACAGACGACATTGAAAATATTTTTGAACTGTTTTACCAGAACAACGGCAGTCTCGACATAAAAGGTACTGGTATCGGTCTCGCCCTTACTAAAAATATGGTTGAATTGCACCATGGTAATATTGAAGTAAAAAGTACGGAGGGAAAGGGCAGTATTTTTACAATAACGCTACCCTCGCAAAAGAAAAGTTACCGCGAAGAAGAATGGCTGACAGAATCTAAGGAAATTTATCAGGATGTGGAAATCGAGCAAGATTTGCTTGTTGATGTTAGACCACTGAATGAAAATCTTCCACTGATGTTAATAGTAGAAGATAATGTGGAATTGAACAATTTTATAGGTGAAGGTTTTACAAGCGAGTATGAAATTTTAAAAGCATACAATGGTCGTAAAGGTCTGGAGCTGGCATTGGAGCATATCCCCGATATAGTTATTAGCGATGTTATTATGCCTGAAATGGATGGCGTTGAAATGTGCCGCGAATTGAAAAAGGATTTCCGCACCAGTCATATTCCGGTAATTCTGTTAACTGCACGTTCTGCCAAAATTTACCAGATTGAAGGTCTGGAAACCGGTGCTGATGATTATATCACAAAGCCATTTAGTTTTGAGTTGCTAAATATACGGGTAGCCAACCTAATTGAAATACGCAGGCAGCTGCATGAGCGGTTTAAACGTCAATCTATACTTGAACCCGGAGAACTTTCCATAACCAATCCCGATGAAATTTTCCTGCAAAAACTATCGAAAATAATAGACGAAAATATTTCAGATACTGAATTAACAGTTGAATTTATTGCCCGCGAAATTGGAATGAGCCATTCAACCCTTTACAGAAAACTTATCGCCCTAACCGGAAAAAAGATAAACGATTTCATACGAATCTACCGTTTACAAAGAGCTGCACAATTATTACAAAAAAGCGACTTTACCATCAACGAAATTAGTGACAATACCGGCTTCTCTAACTCAAAATATTTTAGTACTTGTTTTAAAAAGGAGTATGGGGTAACTCCTTCGGAGTATAAGAAGAACGGCAAACAAAAAGCGTAAATATTAATTTCTAACTTAGAAATTCATATCTTTACTGTATAAATAATAACGTTCTATAAATGTGCCCAAAACGGTGACCCGTAAAAATCAAATTGCGGTAAATCATTGATATAAAGGCATTAATGGGAGCAAGTTCAAATCTTGTCATCCCGACAAAAAAATCGACAATCTCAATGTTTGTCGATTTTTTTACACATACCAATAAACACTCACAAAATGGCAGAAGCTGCCAATAAGAACGAAAACATGAAATACAGCATGATTAAAAGGTATCTTTTTAATGCTGTACAGTATGGCTCCCACGGTATAAGCTAATCCTCCGGCAGCAAGCCAAAACAGGCTTTCGGCAGACAAATTATTCATCAAGGGTTTTATCACAAAAACAGCCATCCAACCCATAAAGATGTACATCAATGTTGAAACAAGTGAGAATTTTCCCGTAAAGAATATTTTCAAAACTATCCCAGTTATTGCCAATCCCCATACAATTCCAAAAACCCACCAACCGATTGAACCATGTAAAGTAACAATTGCAAAAGGAGTATAAGTACCCGCAATAAGAACATAAATAGCTGCATGATCGAAAACCCGTAACCTCCTGCGTTTTTCCAGTTCTTTCTCTTTATGATAAAAGGTGGAAGCAGTATAGAGTAAGATTAAGCTTGCCCCATATATAACCATACTGAAAAAATACTCTCCATCCCTGCCTAATGCTACTGATTTCAGAACAAGCAGCATAAGTGCGACAACGCTTAACAGTAACCCAAATGCGTGGGAATAGATATTTATCTTCTCTTCCAGAGGGGTATACAATTTGACTTCGTTTTGCATGTTTATAAAGTTAAAAAATAAGTTTGTTTCCTCAAAAACCTTTTACCCTATGCTATGACACAGAATGCACAAAATACTCAAAGTTTATTAATCTTCTACGTCCCTCTAAGAGTTTTGTAACTCCTTTGAGTATCTTTGTGACACGACCACAACGCTTTCAACTTTAAGAACTTTATAAACGACCAAAAATGAACAAAAATATACTTTTACTACCATTCAACACACCATATCAAACACCTCCTTTTCATCTTATTAAAGAGGATGACTACCTACCGGCATTTAATGAGGCTATAGCAATAGCGAGAAAAGAGATTGAAAAAATAACTAACAACACTGAAAAACCTGATTTTAAAAACACAGTTGAAGCGTTAGAAAAAACAGGTAAGCAATTGAATGTTATCAGTAATATCTTTTTCAACCTTAACCATGCTAATACTAACGAGAAAATACAAGGGATTGCCCGTGAAGTATCGCCTCTGTTAACTGAATTCAGTAATGACATATGGCTGAACGAACAACTATTTAAGAATGTTAAGTATGTGTTTGACTACTGCGACAAAACTGCTTTGCGTCAGGATCAACAGAAACTTCTTTATGACACTTATAAAGAGTTTGTACTTAAAGGAGCTCAACTAACAGGAAAAGAAAAAGAGAGATATCGTGAGATTACCAAAAAGCTGGCACAACTGTCGTTACAATTTGGTGAAAATATTCTTGCCGAAACCAACGATTACAAACTACATATCACCGACAAAAATGATTTAAGTGGTTTACCCGAAGGCGCTGTTGAAGCGGCTGCTGCACTGGCAAAAAGTGAAGATAAAGAGGGATGGATGTTCTCACTACAGTTTCCATCATACATGCCGTTTATGAAATACGCTGACAACCGTGAACTGAGGGAAAAGTTTTACCGGACATACTCACGTCGGGGAAACCAAAATAACAAAAATGACAACAAAGAGATAATCAAAAAAATTGTTTCGTTAAGATCCGAAAAAGCTCGTTTGTTAGGGTATAATACTCATGCCGATTATGTGCTTGAAAAAAGCATGGCATCAACAAGAGAGAGAGTAACAGTATTTTTACAGGAACTACTTGATGCATCGCTATCTTTTGCAAAAAAGGATATTGAGGAGGTAACTGCTTTTGCTAAGAGAAAGGGCTTTAACGATGACTTGCAGCGATGGGATTTCATGTACTACAGCGAAAAACTCCAAACGGAAAAGTTTGGACTAAACGATGAAATAGTCAAACCCTATTTTCAACTTGAAAATGTAGAAAATGGAGTTCTTGGTCTTGCCGAAAAATTATACGACATAAAATTCAAGGAGGTTAACAACATACCTAAGTACCACAAAGAGATTAAGACTTTTAAAGTTCTCGATGAAAACGACGAGTTTCTTAGCGTTCTTTACATCGATTACTTCCCTCGCCCATCGAAGCAGGGCGGAGCATGGATGACAGCTTTCCGCGAACAATACATTGCTAACGGTAAAGATATTCGTCCGCACATATCACTTGTAACCAATTTCACCAGGCCAACAGAAACAAAACCATCGCTGCTTACTTTCAGGGAAGTTCAGACTTTCCTGCATGAGTTCGGACACGGGCTGCACGGAATGTTAAGCAGAACCTACTACGAAAGTCAGTCCGGCACAAATGTTTATCGCGATTTTGTTGAACTGCCATCACAAATAATGGAGAACTGGGCAAGCGAAAAAAAGTGGCTTAAACAGATAGGCATTCACTACCAAACAGGTGAAACTATTCCTGATAAACTTATAGACAAACTCATTGGCAGCACTATTTTCCAAAGCGGATATGCAACTGTTCGTCAGCTATCGTTTGGGCTTAACGACATGGCCTGGCACACACTTACAAAACCATTTGATGGTGATGTAGTTGAATTTGAGAAAAAAGCAATGGCACCGACCGAACTGTTTCCACCTGTTGAAGGTAGTTGTGTAAACACAGCCTTTTCACATATTTTTGACGGTGGCTATTCAGCAGGTTATTACGGCTACAAATGGGCAGAAGTGCTTGATGCCGATGCTTTTGAAGCTTTCAAAGAAAAAGGAGTATTTAACAAAGATGTTGCACACTCTTTCAGGACAAACATCCTTGAAAAAGGAGGCTCACAGCATCCGATGGAACTGTATAAAGCATTCCGGGGACATGAACCATCAGTTGAGCCATTGTTGAAACGAAGTGGACTAATCAACAATTGACAATTTATTATTGAATATTGATTATTTAAAGTTTGGATAAGGTGAAATTCTTATTAAATAAACCTTAACTATCATCTTTATCTTTTTCATAACTAGTGTTAAGTTAATCGTCAATTGACGGATAAAGTCTCTTTAATTTTATCC
>CBDUZZ010000062.1:0-28523 GCA_965371855.1 uncultured bacterium | reverse complement strand
CTTGATTATCTGAGTCTGGAGCGACTCTCACACCAGTCGAAAAACACCGACATTCTCGAGTCATTCACGACTTCGCTGACATTGGGAGCCATCAAACCACCCACCATTCAATTGGAAAGCGGCGAATGGATCATAGACAAGGATCATCGCTTCTTCACAGACGACATTCATTATGGCCTGTGCATTGCAAAGTGGATTGCTGACCAACTATCTCTGGACGTTCCCACCATTGACAGTATCATCGACTGGGCCCAGCAATTGCGCAATGAGAAAATCATCGAGGGAAATAAATTGTTATTGGGCAGCGAAAGCCTGACTACGGAATTCATGTCCGGCATTCCCCCGGTGTATGGACTCAACAGCATCGATGACATACTGGACTAACTTTTGTTTTTATGAATATAGATTGCAAAACCGATAAAGTTCTTAAAACCGGCCAGTTTATAACACATGCTAAATGTAATTGGGCGTATATGGTGGTTTTGAGAATAATTTACTATTATTAAACTTTAGAAATAATTGCGAGGTGTGTGCATTAAATTTGTCCAACTACACTTAGCATAACCGTTGTGCTTAATTGAAATGAAAATTATTAAGATTGTTAAAACACATTGAAGGTAATAATTAAGTCCCCATATTTGAGAAAACAAAATCAACCATTTAATAAATAATATTATGTCAAAAGGTAAAGATTCAAAGAAAAATGTAAAAAAAGAACCAGCTAAAACTCCAAAAGAAAAAAAAGAAGAAAAGAGATTGAAAAAATCTAAATAAGAATATTTATTTGCTGGATTAATTAAATACAGTGTGTCTTTCCCGTAGCCGAGGTTTAGTTTGAATAAGTGACATTCGAACAGGTCATTGACAAATGAAAACTAAGCACACCAATATAAAAAATTGGCTCTATCTGATTCTTAATGGGTATTAAAATATATTTGTCCACGAATTAAAATAAGCCTTGACTTTTTTGTTTCGTTGGCGTCTATTCCACACAGCGGGATGTCAAGACAAAAATGAAAAATATTTAAAAGAGTTACCCACTATATTCCATATAGAACCAAAAAATTGTACTTTTGCACGCTAATTATTGCGAATAAAATTAGTACACTTTTATTATGGATATTGCGAGTAAATATAATCCTGTACAAACAGAGGATAAGTGGTATAAATACTGGTTAGATAACAAATATTTTAAGTCGGTTCCTGATGAACGTGAGCCATATACAATAGTAATCCCCCCACCAAACGTTACCGGTGTTCTGCACATGGGGCACATGCTTAATAATACTATTCAGGATATTCTTATTCGACGTGCCCGTATGTCAGGTAAAAATGCTTGCTGGGTACCCGGTACCGATCATGCATCTATAGCTACCGAAGCAAAAGTAGTGAACAAACTGCGTGATGAAGGAATCAATAAAGAAGATCTCGAGCGCGATGAGTTCCTTAAACATGCCTGGGACTGGACTGACAAACACGGTGGTATCATCCTGAAACAGCTTCAGAAACTTGGTGCTTCCTGCGACTGGGATCGCACATGTTTTACTATGGATGAAGTCCGTAGTGATGGCGTGATAAAGTCTTTTATCGAATTGTATGAGCAAGGATATATCTATCGCGGTATTCGTATGGTAAATTGGGATACCATCGCTCAAACAGCAGTTTCTGATGAAGAGGTGATATATAAGGAGATTCAGTCAAAACTCTATTATTTACGATACAAGATTGAAGGAATAGATGACGAGTATGTTACCATTGCAACTACTAGGCCGGAAACTATCCTGGGGGATACGGCTGTTTGTGTAAACCCGAATGACGAAAGGTTTAAGCATCTGAAAGGTAAAAGAGTAATTGTTCCACTAATCAACCGTTCAGTACCAATCATTGAAGATGATTATGTTGATATGGAGTTTGGTACAGGCTGCCTGAAAATTACTCCTGCTCACGATTTGAATGACTATGAAATAGGAATGCGTCACAATCTTGAGTCGTATGATATACTTAATGATGATGGCACAATGAGTGAGGCTGCTCTGTTGTATATTGGGGAAGACCGTTTCGGTGTTCGTAAAAAAATTGTTAGAGATCTGGAGAAAGCCGGAAATCTGGTGAAAGTAGAAGGCTATACAAATAAGGTAGGTTTCTCTGAGCGTACTGATGATATTATTGAACCTAAGCTTTCTACGCAGTGGTTTCTGAAAATGCAGGAATTGTCCAAACCGGCACTTGATGCAGTTATGAATGATGAAGTTGTATTTCATCCTAAGAAATTCAAAAATGTGTACCGTCACTGGATGGAGAATGTGAAAGACTGGTGTATATCACGTCAGTTGTGGTGGGGGCACCGTATTCCTGTATACTACCTGAACGATGGTACTTATGTGGTGGCAGAAAATGAGGAGCAGGCTCTTAACCTTGCAAAAAAGAAAACAGGCAATAGCTCACTAACAATGGCCGACCTAAGACAGGATGAAGATGTGTTGGATACTTGGGCCTCATCGTGGCTGTGGCCTATTACTGTGTTCGACGGATTTAAAGAAGAAGGTAAAGAACTCGATTATTATTATCCTACAAACGATCTTGTTACAGGCCATGATATTATCTTTTTTTGGGTTGCCCGAATGATTATTGCCGGATATCATTTCAAAGGAAACTATCCATTTAAAAATGTATATTTTACAGGAATGGTGAGAGATAAACTGCATCGTAAGATGAGTAAATCACTCGGTAACTCTCCTGATCCGCTTGAACTGATTGAGAAATATGGTGCTGACGGTGTTCGTGTGGGTATGCTGTTATGTTCGCCTGCCGGTGGCGACCTGTTGTTTGATGAGAATCTGCCCGAGCAGGGACGTAACTTCGCCAATAAAATATGGAATGCTTTCCGTCTCGTTAAAGGTTGGGAAATAAGCAGTGATATTGAGCAGCCACAAAGTGCTGTTCAGGCAATTAAGTGGTTCGATGCAAAGCTAAATCAGACTATTGCTTCAATGGATGATCACTTTACTAAGTATCGTATCTCAGATGCTCTGATGACTGTCTACACAACTTTCTGGCAGGAGTTCTCTTCATGGTATCTTGAAGCTATTAAGCCTGCTTACGAGAAACCGTTAGATGCAAAAACATATAAAGTTACAGTTGATCTCTTCGATAAGTTGTTACGATTGTTACATCCTTTTATGCCTTTCATAACCGAGGAGATTTGGCAACTGCTTGATGAAAGAAAAGAGGGTGAGAGCATTATGGTGGCTGATATGCCGATAGCAACAGTAGTTGATGATGCAATTATCGATCAGTTTGAAATACTTAAAGAGGCCGTAGGTAATGTGCGTACTATCCGTAAAGAGAAAAACCTGCCTATGAAAGAAGTTCTTTCGTTGTTTGTGCTTTCTGCCAACAATGATTATAACTCTATGTTTGATGCAGTTTTGGATAAACTTGGTAATTTGAAAGAGATATCGCAAGTAAACGAAAAAGTTGAAAATGCAGTTTCATTTATGGTCAAAACAGATGAATACTTTGTTCCTATGGCAGGGTTGGTTGATGTTGAAGCTGAATTGAAAAAGCTGGAAGAGGAACTGAAATATCAACAAGGATTTTTCACTTCTGTCACAAAAAAACTAAGTAACGAACGTTTTGTTAACAATGCGCCCGAAGCAGTTGTTGCCCGTGAAAAGCAGAAACAGGCTGATGCTGAGGCAAAGATAAAAGCACTAACTGCTTCAATTAAGAATTTGAAAAAGTAACATCCGGTTTAACCCAAACTTTGCATTAGAAATATTACCAATATTTCTAATGCAAAGCGATAAAGAAATACATACATTTTGGATAAAAACCAAAATGGTGTATTTCTAAATCGGGGTTAACCCTTACTAAATGCAGATAGTTCGTTATTTCATAACTCCTACTGCATAAGTCGGGTTTAATAGTGAGCGGATGACTGCGAGTCATCTGCTCACTTGGCTATAAGCATATAAATCACTAATGATTTAGTGATAATAAACATCTATTATCTATAATAACAATTTTACATCTTATCTTTGCAGATAGAAAACTGAAAATATTAGTAAGATGAGAAGAGGTGTAAACTTTATGTTGGTTGCAGTTTTGATGTCTGTAATTTTTGTCAGTTGTATTGATCAATATCCTAATGTCCCAAAAGAGTACTGGCCTGAGTTGAACAGAGCTTTTCAAAAAGCAGATGTCAATGTGCTTGAATTGAAACAAGCTTTGAACAGTACACCTGTGGATCAAAAAGAGGGGATGGCCTTTCTAATTGTAAATATGCCTCAGCGCGATTTGGAATCATTAACATCAGAATTTCTTCTCGAGAATGTTGATTATGCTTATCGTGCCCGAGAAAAATACAAATGGGCAAGTGATCTTCCTGACTCAATATTTCTTAATGATGTATTACCATATGTCAGCATGAATGAAAGGCGTGACAGTTGGCGGAAGGATTTTTTTGAACGGTTTAATAAATATGTGGAGAATTGTTCGGATGTCAGGGCAGCAATAAATTCATTGAATAAAAATATCAGGGATGAGACAGAGGTTGATTATAATACAAAGCGCGAAAAGCCGGATCAAAGTCCTTACGAATCGATGGAGCAGAAGATGGCTTCATGCAGTGGCCTTTCAATTCTGCTGACTGATGCTTTCCGGTCTGTTGGCATACCTTCACGTATAGCAGGAACACCCAACTGGAGTGATAAGCGTGGTAATCATAACTGGAATGAGGTGTGGATTGATGGTGAATGGTATTTTACAGAGTACTATCCAAGTGGTTTAAATAAAAGCTGGTTTCTTGCTGATGCAGGGAAAGCTAACCCTGATAGCCGTGAACATGCAATTTATGCTTCTTCATTTAAACCTGCAGATGCTTCTTTCCCGTTGGTGTGGAATTTTTCAATATCTTATGTTCATGCATATAATGTAACAGACAGGTATCTTAAGCTTTATCAGGATTCAGAAAAGGAGAAACAGTTGGCAGGAAACAGAGTTGTGGTAAAAGTATGGATGTTCAAAAGTGCAGTTTGTACATTAAAAGGTGATGACAGGATTGCAACTAATGTAGATGTTTTCAGTGGCGATAAGCAGATTGGCGGAGGAAGCACTAGTGATCCAACACAGGATATGAATGATGTACTGGAGTTCAACCTTGATAAAAACAGTGACTATACCTTTAAATATTTTGGTGATGGTGGTGCGTTTAAACAGGTTGGTTTTAAAACAGGTGTTGAGAATATGGAGATAAAACTCTATATGAAATAAGTTGAAGCGCTAACAGCTGAGCAAAACTAATTATTGAGATTAATAAATTCATAGCCTATCTCTCCTTGTTTTATTAATAGCTTGAAATAACCGGCATTGTTGTAATCATCTAACAGTGCATCCAGAGTAATGTGTGTTGTGTTGCCTAAAATTGCAGTATTCTTTTTATGGTCATGGCCGGCAATAACCATATCTATTTTGTGTTTAACACACAACTCCATGAGAGCGTATAGTTCTTCAACAAGCGGATTTGTGCTTGTTGTATGCTTGATGCGGAATAGATTATTGTGTGTAAATACAATACAGTGACGATATTTGGTTCGTTCGGTTTCTAAAACAGTCTTAAACCAATCAAATTGATCAGATCCTAAAGTACCTCCACCTGTGTCTAAACAGATAAAAAGATCAGTTGACTGAGGCGTTTTTACAGTAAAAATGTTGTTAATCCAATTACGGCTAATGTTAGATATGAGAGAAAAAATCTCAACTGTAAGAAATTGTTTAGATGTTTTTTATTTCGAGTAAGTGTTTCACTCGAAGTGAAGCCCTTACTTGTATAATTTTATTTACATCGCTTTCAAACTCATATCCAAACTTTTGATATGGTGCGTAAGAGCACCAACTGAGATATAGTCAACACCACATTCAGCGTAGTCACGTAGGGTATCTATGGTTATACTACCTGACGATTCTGTTTTGTATTTGCCGGCAATCAGTTCAACAGCAGCTTTTGTTTGTGGGATGTCGAAGTTATCGAGCATTATGCGGTGGATGCCGCCAACACGCATTACTTCATTTAGTTCATCAAAGTTACGCACTTCAACTTCAATCTTGATATCTTTGTTTTTTTCTTTAAGGTAACTCTTAACAGCTTTTATCGCTTTTTCTATTCCACCTGCAAAATCAATATGGTTATCTTTAAGCATTATCATATCGAACAGTCCCATGCGGTGGTTCTCTCCACCACCAATCTTAACAGCGGCTTTTTCCAGAACCCTCATTCCAGGAGTTGTTTTACGGGTATCCAGAACTTTGGTGTGTAGGCCTTCGAGGCGTTTCACATATTCATTTGTGCGGGTAGCTATTCCGCTCATACGTTGCATAACGTTTAGTACAAGGCGTTCGGTTTTTAGTAAAGTCCACACCTTACCTTTCACGGTAAAAGCTATGTCGCCCGGCTTTACTTTTGCACCATCTTTTATGAAAATATCAATTTCTATTTCAGGATCTATCTTTTTAAAAATCTTCTCAGCCACTTCTATGCCAGCAATAATTCCTGGCTCTTTAACAAGTAGTTGTACTTTTCCCTGTTCTGTTTCGGGAATACACGATTGAGAAGAGTGGTCCCCATCACCAATGTCTTCTTTAATTGCCAAATCTATTAGCTCTTCAATAAGTTGCTCAGTCATTCTGTTTTTCAATCCTTAATTGATGAATCAGTAATTTATTGTTTACGTTTTTTGTCAGGAAGGATAACCTGTAAATTCCACTGTTGGTAGTATAGTTTCCGATAGCGAAAGATGCATTTTGTCTGCTCCCCTCATGTATTATCTTAAATCCTTTGGGTGGATTTTGAGTAAAAAAATCTTTTAAAACCATTTCAGCTTGTGATTTGCTGAATATTCCTGATTTTTGTGGAATGACAAGTTCAATATTTTCATTAAAATATTCGGAAAGTTCAGAAGCATTACCGTCTTTTACAGCATTTACAATATCCGAAGAGATAGCGTTTTTATTCTGAGCATTAAGAGATAAGCTGAAACTAAGTGCCAGAATAAGACTAAGTGTAATTGATTTTATATAGTATTTCATTATACAAACATTGGTTGTTTCAAAGTTTAAATATGTAGAAAAATATGCAGTTGCCTCAATTATTTTAGTAAATATAATCATTTACAAAAATTAAACCATATTTTTATACGTATGAAGTTAAAATTAGTTGTGATTGGTAAAACAGACGACAGATATATAATTGAAGGATTAAGAAAATATCAAACCAGATTGAAACATTATATCTCATTTGAGTATCTTGAACTGCCTGATGTGAAAAAAAACAGGAATCTGTCGCAGGAGCAGCAGAAAAATATGGAAGGTGCGGTTTTGCTCAACACTATTCAGCCCGGTGACTATGTTGTACTGCTCGACGAAAAGGGTAAGATGCATACGTCTCGTGAGTTTGCTGCCTATGTTGAGAAACGTATGGTATCCGGAACAAAACGTATGGTGTATTTTATTGGAGGACCGTATGGCTTTTCAGATGAATTATACAACAGAGCAAACGCTAAAGTTTCATTATCAAGAATGACATTTTCGCACCAGCTAGTGAGGTTGATATTTTTTGAACAACTGTACAGGGCAATGACAATTTTAAGAAATGAACCCTATCATCACGATTGAATACAGGGCTAAATGGTTCTATGGTTAAATGGTTAAATGGTTCTATGGTTGAATGGCTATAACTAATAAAAAAAAATAAGTAATATGAGAGATAGAAAATTTCTTTTACCATATATTTTTCTCTTAATATCCATTTTAGGTTGGATTGTTGGTATCTCTATCTCAGTACTGAAATCCAATTCCGAATCAATTCAGATTAATAAAGAGAAGTTTGAGGATGTAATCCATCGAAATCAAAAGGTTTTAAGGGAGAATATTTCGTTAATAATTAAGGGTTTTGAAGAGGGTACAGCCTTACCTGTTATTATGGATTCATTGGCGAAGAAGGAAACTTCTTACTTTGTATATGATAAGGATACTCTTATTTTCTGGTCTGATGCTTCTATTCCGGTTGTTGAAGAGAGAGACTCCCTTATAGCACATAAGGTAGTGCAATTGAAAAACGGATGGTTTTTGGTGGAGAAGAAGCATTATAAGGGACTTGATTTTTTAGGATTGTTCAAAATTAAGCAACAATATCTGTATGAGAATGAATTTCTGAAAAACAGATTTAATAACCAGTTTGAATTGACTATCAGTCCCGATATTCAAAGGGATGTACCGGGTAAGGGTATTGCAATATATGATGATGGCAGACATTATCTTTTTAGTCTTTTCATAAAACAGGTGCCGTTTATTTCATCATTGCCGAGCAGGATAGGTTTGTTTTTCATTCTTATTGCAATAATAGGAACAATCCTTTTTACGGGTTCTTTTCTAAAAATCCTTAGTCGGAAAATTGGGAATTATGCATTCTTATTTGCAGGGATTATTTTGTTTTTTATTTATTATTGGTTCATACGGTTTAATATTCTATACCTGATGCGTGAAGGTGAAATTTTCTCACCGGTGTTATTTGCTTATTCATCGTGGTTACCTTCACTTGTTTCAATGTTGCTGCTGGCACTGCTACTACATATATTTTTCTTTTGGTTTTACAGATTATTCCGGTTTCCGTCAGGCATATTAAAATATAAAAACAACAGTAAAGTAATGATAGCTATTTTTGCTGTTGCCATTGCAGTTGTATTCTTCTATTTTTTATTTGTTAACCGGTTAATAGTTATTCTTGTACAACACTCTTCCACATTATCGTTATATTATCGTATAACAGAACTTGATGTTGTAGCAATAACAAAAGTTACTATTATCGGATTACTTCTTTTCTCTTCTTTGTTTTTGCTGGAAAAGGTTTTAAGAATGTTCTATTTGCTTCTGCCGTTTAAATATCAGTTGGTAATAATTGGGGTAGTTCCGGTATTTGTATATCTTATTTTTGGAATTTTTAATTGTTCCTGTCTTCCTGAGAGTTTTGTCTTCTTCTTTTTGATAGGTTTATTGTTACTGTTTTTTATAAAGAGAAATAGAGTTATTCATTCTTATGAAGTCTTTACATGGATTATATTTATTTTTTCGTTTTATGTTACTATTGTTTTAATACGTCTGTACCCGGAAAAAGAGAAAAAGAGCAGGGAGGTGCTTATTGAGAATCTTTCATTCCGGCTGGTTCGGGAAGAAGACCCTGTGGCTGAAATGTATCTTAAAGGAATAGAATCTGTTATTCAGAACGATGAAAATATTATTGAGCTTTTAAGGGGCGAAGAATTTTCACCTGACGATATCAAAAAGTATATAGAGAAAAAATATTTTGTTGGTTACCTTAGCCGTTATGAGCTGCAGGTTGTACCGTGTTGGGAAGGCGGTGATTTAGTAATTGAGGAAACTGGTGAGACATTTAATTGTTATAACTATTTTGATGAGCTGATATCTGAAATAGGGGATAATGTGTATGCAAGCCGGCATTTCTACTTTCTTGATAATGATAACGGAAGCGTTACATACATGGGATTGTTTAACTATTTCAAAGAGAATCTACAAAACAGGGTTAATTTGTATATAGAAATAAATTCGAAACCTGTTTTTGTCGGGCTTGGATATCCGGAACTTTTGAAAAGTGAAAAGGAACAGATGGTTTTTGAGGTTGCTCAAGAGTATTCATATGCCAAATATGTAAACGGCCATCTTGCCAAACAGTTTGGAGATTATGAATACGATATAAGTAGTGATTTCTTTGAAAGGGATGAGGGACAAAAATACTATGTGAAATCAAATAACGAAAGTCATCTTGTTTACGGGCCTGAAGATAATGTGCTTATTGTTTTATCCCGTCCCACTTTGTCTGTAGCCAGTATAATAATAGGGTTTTCAATATTTTTCATTGCTTTTTTTCTGTTGGCTCTGTTGTTTTTAATAATTATAAAAATAAAAAATGGTATCCCGTTTTTCAGACTTACCATTAGGGAGCGTATTCAGTTGGCTCTTGTTAGTATTGTTCTGGTATTATTACTTATTGTTGGAACAAGTTCGATATATTATTCCATATACCAGTTTAAAAATAAGAACAGTGAGATATTGGAACAGCGGATAAAGTCTGTTTTGATGGAGGTTGAGCACAAATTGGGAAAGGAGGATAGGGTTACTTATGAAATGCATGACTACATACAACCATTGTTGCAGAAATTCTCAAATGTATTCTTTTGCGATATTAACCTTTTTAGCCTTGATGGTCACCTGTTAGGCACTTCGCGTCCGGAGTTATACGTCAACGGGCTTACTGGATGCTTAATGTCACCTAAAGCATTTTATGAATTATCTTTTAATAAAAAGTTAGAGTTTATTCATGAAGAGTCTATCGGTACTCTTAAGTATGTTTCGGCTTATGTTATGGTGTTGAATGATAATAATATCCCTTTGGCATATCTCAACATACCGTATTTTGTAGGTAGTGATGAGCTGCGCAAGCAGGTGTCATCACTTATCGTTGGGGTAATAAATGCTTATCTGATATTTGTTTTGTTGGCAATCAGTTTTGCAGTGTTTGTAGCAAAAAGAATTACCTATCCTTTGTCGATGATGCAGAACAGGCTGGGGAAAGTTTCGTTAAGTAAGAAGAATGAGAAGATAGAATACAGGCGGAAAGATGAGATAGGCGAATTGGTTACCGTATATAATCGTATGGTAGATGAGCTTGCAGAGAGTGTCGGTAAACTGGCTCAGAGTGAGAGGGAGATGGCATGGCGGGAGATGGCTAAACAGATAGCTCATGAAATTAAAAATCCGCTTACTCCTATGAGGCTTAATGTACAATATCTACAGCGTGCCAGAAAAGACAAAGTAGAGGATTTTGATGGATATCTGGAAAAGGTTACGAGTTCATTAATAGAACAAATCGATCAGTTATCAGTGATAGCTACAGAGTTTTCAAATTTTGCAAAGATGCCTGTTGCCAAACGAACACGTATTGATTTGATATCAAAGCTAAAACAAGCTTGTGACCTTTTTAGAGAAACTCCCGTTATCGAGATAATAGAAGATTTTGATGCGACAAAACCTGTATGGGTTTATGCTGATTCGGATCAGATGGTAAGCGTTTTTAATAATATTATCAATAATGCTTCACAGTCGATACCCAAAGCATGGAAGGGCATACTAAATATTAAAGTAGAGACTGATGAAACGAAGGTGAAAATTACTTTTGCCGATAATGGTACCGGAATGTCTGAAGAGGTAAAAGAGAAGATCTTCCAGCCGAATTTTACTACTAAGAGTAGCGGTATGGGATTAGGACTGGCTATTGTTAAAAATATTATAACTAACTCGAAAGGTAAAATTTGGTTTACTACCAAACACGGCGAAGGAACAACCTTCTTTATAGAGCTTCCTCTTTACAGCCGGTAAAGTTGAAAGTAAGAAGGCTTAAGGTGTAAGAACAGCGAACTACCTACTGGGTGACTTTTTTCGAATGGACGAAGTCACCCAGCGAATAAAACTCCTTTTAACACTTTATAACATTCATCTAAACATATTTAACAAACATCTATTGACATTGAAAGTGATATTATTTAAATTTATACATATTAAATTATACTTAAATATCTAACTGCCATGAAAAAACATCTTACTCAGTTACTCCAAATCTTATTCTTCTTTTCATTATCTTATGTGTCGTCAACAGCTCAGGATATAAATATTAATTTTACTGCTAATTTGACGATTGATGAAGTTATAGCAACTAATCTGGCCACAAATGAATCTATTACGATACCTGGAGATGCAACTTTGGCATTGCACTCTTTGGCCACAGTTGTTAATGAGCCGGAAATAGGTAATGCTATATGGGTTGCACCCAATCCTTACAATTCATATACCAACCTTCATATATTAAATGATAAACTTCAGAATGTAATAATACTGATGGCTAATATGTCTGGTAAATTATTGGCTCAATATGAAAAGGAATTGAGTATTGGTATGCACACATTTCAAATTGCAGCCGACAGACATGGTGTTTACTTATTAAGCGTTAAGTCGGAATCGGGTATTAATAGCCTGAAAATTGTTCAAAACAAAAGAGGCCGAAACAATATTGAATACAATGGAAATGCTGCACATGTTGCAAAAATGTTGAAATCAGTATCGGCTGATTATGAATTAGACTACACCCCCGGTGATATTATTTCCTATACCATTACAAGTGGCGATTACACCACAATTGTAAACGAAACACCTGAAGAATCGAAAACCATCATAGCTTATTTGTATGAGTGTAAAGATGGCGATGGAAACAATTACCCCATTGTTAAAATTGGAACCCAAACCAGTATGGCAGAAAACCTGAAAAGCACAAAATATGCCAATGACGTAGAAGCTGAACCCTGGTTATGGATGGCCGAAAATTTAAAAACTACCAAATATGCCGATGGCACAGCCATACCCCTTGTTACAGATGACATTGCATGGGCAGTTTTGGGCGACAATAACACCGACAAGGCCTACTGCTTTTGCAACAACGACGCAAGTTTGGGGGGTGGCGCTTTATACACTTATGCAGCAGCTGTAAATGGTACACCACATGACGGCACCAATCCTGTACAGGGCATTTGTCCAAAAGGTTGGCATTTGCCCAGTGATGCAGAATGGACAGCATTAGTAAACTACTTAATAGCCAATGGTTATAATTACGATGGCACAACCAGTGGTGACAAAACAGGTAAATCATTGGCCTCAACAATCGGCTGGTCATTGACTTCACCAATCGGCTGGAGAAACAGTAGTATAGTTGGGACTATAGGAAACTCTAAAAGCACCAATAACAGCACGGGCTTTTCTGCCCTTCCGGGTGGCCTCCGCCTTGGCTACAATGACACGTACAGCTTCACCTACGCGAGCTACCGCTGTTACTGGTGGAGTAGTACGGAGTACAGTAGTAGCTGGGCCTACGGCCGGGTCCTGTGCTACGACTACCCCGACTTGCGCCGCCACAGCAGCGGTAAGTCGTTCGGGTTTTCTGTGCGTTGTGTTAGGGATTGATTATTTATCCCGCGATAGCGGGATTAAAATTTTATAACTATTTCGTTTAACGCTCAAATGTCCTGCGGACGATTTGAGGTTTTGCAGGTCAAACCTTCGAGCGTGCCTGCACCTCGAAGCGTTATAGGATGGGTTAAGTTTAACGCTCAAATGTCCCGCTAAGCGGGACGATTTGAGGTTTCCTGACATTCGATCGTCCGACAAAGGAGGACATCGAATCGTCAAATATAAATAGAAGAAATATGTTGGAAAAGTATTATTCTACAATTGTCAATTCATCAATTAGGTTTTGGGCTCCGGCATACTTGTCAATTATAAAAAGGACATAGCGTATGTCAACATTAATACATTTCTGTAATTCTGTCTCAAAGGCAACATCACCACTCATAGCTTCCCAGTTACCATCGAATGCTAAACCAATCAGTTCTCCATTGGCATTAATTACCGGGCTACCACTGTTACCGCCGGTAATGTCGTTGTTAGAAGTGAAACACACAGGCATATACCCATTTTTATCTTCATAACGGCCAAAGTCTTTTGCATTATACAGCTCTTTAAGTTTTTCAGGAACAATAAATTCATAGTTGTTTGGATCCTCTTTCTCCATAATACCTTTAAGTGTTGTGTACTCTTTATAAGTTACGGCATCACGTGGATCATAATCTCCTACGACACCATAGCTCAAACGCATGGTAAAGTTGGCATCAGGATATTGGATAAGATCAGGAGCCATTTCCATAATCCCGGCCTGGAAAAGACGATTGTCTTGGCTAATCTTTATTGAACTCTCTTTTTGCATTCCTCTCAGGCTCATGTATGTGTCAAATATCGACAGCCCACCTTGAAATACAAAGTCTTTTTGAAGTGTTTTGAGTTTCGGATTATCAAGGAATTCATTGTACCTTGTTTCATCTGTAAAGATTGACTTTTTGAATACTTCATTACTGAAAGCTTCAAAGTTGCCTTTGAATTTCTTGTCAATGGTGTTGTATATGCCTGGATAGTACTCTTTGTTAATGTCAGAATGATAAAGTTCGAGCATTGTTGCCATTACTTTTTTATCTGTTTTAGAGCTATAATCTTTGAAAAATGCTTCCCCCCTTTTTTTCATCGACTCTACTGCTATATCGATCTTTTCTTGCTCTCCTGATTCAAGAGCTTCTACAAGTTTTTTGGCTGATAATGAAAAGGCAAAAGCTTCAGTTCCACGAATTAAGCTCTCCATTAAATAGTTATTTGCAAAAACATAAGGAGCTCGTTCCTTATAACTAATTTTTAGCCCGTCTAGAACGTCACCGTATTTTGCTTTTCTTTCATCAGTGGCGTTAATCCAATCTGCAAATTCAGACTCTAAAACTTGTTTTTTAGCAATCACATTTAGTTTTTCCAAGCCGTTGTTCATTCCTATACTGTTTTTCCAGTAATTGGAACTGCGTGAAAATTTAGACGAATATTGAATTCGTATCTTTTCATCTGCCGACATATCTTTTTGCCAGATGTCCTGTTTAATACCCCTTACCTTAATGCGTGTACGGTTGATTACGTTCATACTCTCCTCGATTCCCCATGAAGACAGATATCGGTCAGTTCCTCCCGGAAATCCAACAGTCATGGCAAAATCTCCGGTTTCAATTCCTTTAAGTGAAACAGGAAGGTAGTGAGCCGGTTTATAAGGTTTATTATCCGGTGAGTAATCTGTCGGTTTTCCGTCAGGGTCACAATATACCCTGAATATACTGAAGTCGCCTGTATGTCGTGGCCACATCCAATTGTCAGTATCATGGCCAAATTTACCTATCGATGAAGGAGGAGCTCCAACAAAACGAACATCATTAAATCTCTCATAAACAACAAGGTAATACTGGTTCCCTCCAAAGAAGCTTTTCACCATAGCATTGTAATGATTTCCTTCTGTGGCTTTTTTGATTATTTCACCGTTTACCTCCTGAATCTTTTTATTTCGTTCTTCTTCAGACATATCATCTGTCAGCTCTGCATTTATCTGATCTGTAACGTCCTCCATGTATTTCATGAATGTAGCGGCTACTCCGGGAGCAGGTAGCTCTTCATCCATGCTTTTGGCCCAGAATCCGTCTTTCAGATAGTTGTGATCCAGAGAGCTGAGCTTCTGTATTGTTCCGTAACCACAATGATGGTTAGTGAAAATAAGTCCTTTGTCGGATACAAGTTCACCTGTACAACCGCCTCCAAAAATAATGACTGCATCTTTCAGGCTACTGTTGTTAATGCTGTAGATGTCTTCGGCTGAAAGCTTAAGCCCCATCTCATGCATCTTATTCATGTTTAATTTCTGGATGAGAGGCAATAGCCACATCCCTTCATCAGCTCTTAAGTTGCTTGTAAATAAGCTAATGACTAAGAGAAAAGTTAAAATCTTTTTCATGTGAATAACACTTTTAAATTAATATTTTAATATTTGGCTGCAAATATAAGTTTTTATTTTAAATGCGGATAGGTGCGAATAGATGAATTATTGGCAGAATCATCCTAAAAATCCAATTTGAGTTGATTGTCAAGTAATTTGAATGACTTTCTGTGGTAAGGAGTGAGGCCTGTTTTTGATATACCTTCACGATGTTTTGTGGTAGGATAGCCTTTATTTTGATTCCAGTCGTATTGGGGGTATTGCTGGTGAAGCTTTACCATATACTCATCACGGTGAGTTTTTGCCAATATACTTGCTGCAGCAATTGAGAGATATTTACCGTCCCCTTTTACTATGCAGGTGTGTTTGATTTTATGGTACGGATAAAAACGGTTGCCATCGATTAAAAGGTGTTGGGGTTGATGTTGCAATTGCTCAACTGCTTTGTGCATTGCAATAATGGAGGCTCTCAGAATGTTTGTTTTGTCTATTTCGTTATTGTCAACAAAAGCAACAGCCCAGGCAATGGCTTGTTCTTCAATGATAGGTCGTAAAGCGTCTCTCTGTTTTTCTGTAAGTTGTTTGGAATCATTAAGTACAGGATGACTAAAGTTTTTAGGTAAGATAACGGCGGCAGCAACTACCGGTCCTGCAAGGCATCCTCTTCCGGCTTCATCACACCCGGCTTCGATGAGGTTTTTATTAAGATATGGAAGAAGAGGGCGGGAATTAGTCATCAGTTATCAGTTATAAAATCTATAAGCACCATCACCAAATCATCATATCAACACATCAATTTTATTTTTCCGAATAGATAACCTCCAGTACTGTTTGACCTACAGCTTTAAGTGTTGATTTGTCTATATTATCCATATTATCTTCGTGAGTATGCCAGTATGCATTAAAATTAGTCTCTGACATTGGCTCGTGCTGGATAATGTCAATGCTGGGAATGTTACGTAATTTGTTTACATACACATGATCATCAACAATCTGTCCTCCGTCTTCAAAACTGAAATAACTTAAATATCCAAGATCCGCTGCTGTGTTCCAAACTCTGTCAACCAGATTAGGAGCATATTCTTTGGAATAGAGTTCTTTGTAAAATACAGCATCCGGAGCGCCAACCATATCAAGAAGAATTCCGTAACGGGCGGTATAGCCTTTCTTGTGTGGGTGTTTGCCCCAATATTGGGCTCCAAGACACCAGGTATCTGGTTTGTGGGGTAGGTTTATGTGTTCAGGAGTGCCATAATCTTCAGCATCGAAGAAGATAATATCTACCCCCATGTTTATGCCTGCTTTGTTTATCTGGCGCGCTATTTCCAACAATACACCAACACCGCTGGCTCCATCGTTAGCACCTAGAATAGGGGTGTTCCGTTTTTGGGGGTCAGGGTCATGATCGGCAAATGGACGACTATCCCAGTGTGCAAACAGAAGTATTCTGTTCACTTTTTGAGTATTGAATTGTCCGATAATATTTTTTGCCTTCAGTTCCATTCCGTCATAAGCCGTAACAAGTGCATCCTGAACAATCACATCTGCACCAAAACGTTTTAATTCGCTGCTCAGGTAATCGGCACATAAGAGATGTTCTTTGGTGTTGGGGACTCTGGGGCCGAAAGCAACCTGCTTGTCAACATATGTATATGCCGAATCGGCATTGAACACAGGCGTTTTGATAGTTTTCAGAATTGTTTTGGATGTGGTGTGCTGGTTATCAGTAGATTTTTTACCCGAAGGTTGGCAACTTAGAAGTGTGAAAAAAATAAGTGTTAGTATGGAAATGTGTCTTGATATCATGGTTCTATTGTTCTATTGTTCTATTGTTAAATTGTTATATGGTTCTTGGTTTGTAATTCGTAATTCCTAATTCGTAATTCGTAATTCCTAATTCTTCAGCTTCCATTCGAACCCATCTTTAGTGTCTGTGATAACAAAACCTAATTGCTGTAGTTTGTTACGTATTTTGTCAGATGTAGTCCAGTCTTTTTGTGCTTTTGCTTCCATGCGTAAATTTAATAACAGGCTAACTACATCATTCAGCAGACTATCATCAGTTGTAGTGCTATCTTCTTCTGTCACGAAGCCTAATATGTCATAAGAGAACAGTTTCATGGTTGATTTGAACAACTCTAAGTCAGTTTGAGTAAGAGTACTTTTCCCTGATAGCATATTGTTAATGTGTTTAACACCCTCAAAGAGATGAGCGATAAGTATGGGACTGTTTAAGTCATCATTCATCGCATCATAACATTTAGTTTTCCACTCCTGAACATCAAATGAAGATTTTTCACTCGCATCTGTTTTTTCCATATTTCTCAAACCTTCCATTAAACGTTTGTATCCTTTTTCAGCTGCAAGTAAAGCTTCGTTTGAGAAATCAACGGTACTTCTGTAGTGAGCCTGAAGAATGAAAAAACGGATGGTCATTGGAGTGGATGCCTTTTTCAGAAGTTCGTGGCTACCTGTAAAAAACTCTTCCAAAGTGATGAAATTGCCTAATGATTTACCCATCTTTTTACCGTTGATGGTAATCATGTTGTTGTGCATCCAGTACCTTGCCGGGGACTTTCCGTTAGCTACAGTGCTTTGGGCTATCTCACATTCGTGATGAGGAAATAGTAAATCCATGCCGCCACCATGAATATCAAATTGTTCTCCGAGGTATTTGGTACTCATAGCTGAACATTCGATATGCCAGCCGGGAAATCCGTTGCTGTATTTCGATGGCCAACGCATGAGATGTTCGGGTGAAGCTTTTTTCCAGAGGGCAAAATCAGCACTGTTTCTTTTAGCCGACTGCCCATAAAGCTCACGGGTAGTGTTAAGCAGATCTTCGAGAACTCTTCCTGACAACTCACCGTAGTTATGATTTTCATTGTATTTAACAACATCAAAGTAAACAGAGCCATCACTTTCATAACCGTAGCCCTTATCCATTATTTTATCAACCATTTGTAGCTGTTCAATAATATGACCTGAAGCTCTGGGCTCAATGCTGGGATTTTTAACATTCAGCTTATTCATGAATTGGTGATACCGGTCAGTATAGTATTGAACTATTTCCATTGGCTCCAGCTTTTCAAGGCGTGCTCTCTTCTCTATTTTATCCTCACCATCGTCAGAGTCTGCTTCAAGATGCCCGACATCAGTTATATTACGCACATATCTTACTTTGTAATCTAAATGAGACAGGTAACGAAAAAGGATATCAAAAGTAATTGCCGGGCGGGCATGACCTAAATGTGGGTCACCATAAACAGTTGGACCGCAAACATACATGCCTACATGTTTCGGGATGATTGTTGTAAAAGTTTCTTTCTTCCTTGTTAAACTGTTGTAAATTACCAATTTATTCTCCATTGTGATAATAGTCTTATCAATACAATTTTTATAAACTGCTAAATTACAAATTATTCTTTATGGAGAGCCTTTATAAATGAGGAAAAATTTGAAATGGTAAGGGTGATGCCTATAGAATTAGTTGCTATTGTTTACAACCATGGTTTGTTGTAACTGACCATTTTTGAAAATGAGTTTTTCTTTTAGCTTATCATTGTCGCCGTAAACAAATTGTTCGCCACTGAAAAGTTTTCCTTTTACAAAAAACCCTTTTTTCTCTACCTTACCATCTAAAGTATATATTGTATGGTTTCCTGTTCCTATAAATTGAGCTAACTGTTTGGAATGTTTTAATGGTATACGAAAAGTATCTTTACGATGAGTGTTGACAGAGCGGGCAAATTTTCCGTTTTCATATATACGTTCAGAAACTAACAGACCTGAATCGTTGTACATTCTCAGCGCACCTGTCGTTTTTCCATTATTCCAAATTCCGGCGTATTTTACGTTGCCATTTTCGTAATAATATTTCTGTTCTCCGGTACGCTTACCCTTTTCATTATAGTGCCAATCGTATGCAAGTTGCCCGTTTGTGTGATAATAATTGTATTTTTCTTCCCAGTGGTCAATATTCCAGTAACCCTCTTCGGATAATAATCCTGAATTATAATAAAACCTGGCACGGCCAATTGGCTTACCATTTTTAAAAGTAATCTCATGTTTTATTTTTCCGGAAGGAAAGTATGCGGTACAGAGGCCATTTTTTCGGTTGTCTTTATAATGGCTTTTTTCAACAACTCTTGCTTTATCCGTATTGAATGAGAGCCACAACCCCTGTTTTTTGTTATTTTTATCTTTGATATTTATAGTGTCATTTTCATATATTTCAAATGACTGCGAAAACGACATTATCGAAATAAGAAACAGATATGTTAATGCTACTATTTTCATTATGGTGATTATAACATTTATTGCTACGTGATTGCTTTTACGTTAAGAAAACGTAAAATGTTATAGTAGGGAAGAAAAAATATTTAAAATAACATTATCTTTCACGGAAATTATTGAATATTAAGATGGTAAAAAAGAAGAAAAAAACAAAAAACCTTAAAAAGTCAGAGCTTAGGAAGCTAATAAATGATTTGTTTTCAAAATATCCCAAGCGAACATTTAACTATAAACAGATATCCGGACTACTTGAGGTGAAAAATCGTACCAGCAAGCAGATGATTCAGGTTATCCTTAATGAATTTTTTGAAAATGGTTTCTTAACAGAAATTTCTACCGGAAAATTCAAGTTGATGGCCAGAGGTGCCTATGTTACCGGTACTATCGATATGACCAAAAAAGGTTCAGCGTACTTGGTTATGGAAGATGAAGGTGAGGATATATTCATTGCACAATCGAATATGAACAAAGCTTTGAATGGAGATTCTGTAAAAGTACTTCAGTTTGCCCGAAGAAAACACCATCAGCCGGAAGGAGAGGTCGTTGAGATACTGAAACGTAAGAAAGATACTTTTGTAGGTGTGGTTGAGATATCGAATGGCTTTGCGTTTCTCGTGGTCGATTCAAGAGTTATGGGACATGATATTTTTATCCCGATAAAAGCTTTAAATGGTGCTGAGAATGGACAAAAAGCTATTGCAAAGATCACGGAGTGGCCTAAGAAAGCAAAAAATCCGATTGGTGAGATTTTGGAGGTGTTGGGTAATGTAGGAGACAATCAGGCAGAGATGCATGCTATTCTTGCTGAGTTTGATTTACCTCATAAGTATCCGGAAAAGGTAATAGAAGCTGCCGAAAAGATTGATGCTGAGATTACACCCGAAGAGATAAAAAGAAGGAGAGATTTCAGGGATCGTATCACTTTTACTATTGATCCTGATGATGCAAAAGATTTTGACGATGCCCTTTCTTTGAAAAAGCTGGATAACGGAAATTGGGAGGTGGGTGTGCATATAGCTGATGTAACTCATTATGTAACACCGAAATCAATTATTGAGGAAGAGGCTTATGAACGTGCTACTTCAGTGTATCTGGTCGACAGGGTTGTGCCAATGCTGCCTGAAAGGTTAAGTAACTTTATTTGTTCGTTAAGACCTCATGAGGAGAAACTCTGTTTTTCTGCGGTTTTTGAGTTAGATAGTACAACTAAGATAATAAATAAATGGATTGGAAAAACCGTTATATATTCTGACAGACGTTTTACATACGATGAAGCTCAAGAAGTAATAGAAACGGGCAAAGGAGATTTGGCTGATGAGATACTGGTACTTGATACACTGGCAAAAAAACTTCGTGATGAGAGATTTAAAAAAGGTGCTATTGCATTTGAGAGAGTTGAAGTAAAGTTTAATTTGGATGATGATGGGAAACCTTTGGGAGTTTATTTTAAAGAATCAAAAGATGCAAATAAGTTAGTTGAGGAGTTTATGCTGTTGGCCAATAAAGAGGTGGCAAAATTGATAAGTGAGAATGAATTATCAGGAAAGAAAGGCGCTAAGCCAAAAACATTTGTTTACAGGATACATGATGTTCCTAATCCTGATAAGTTTGAAACTTTTACAAATTTCATTAAGCGGTTCGGATATGATATAAGATCCGATAATGGAGAGCAGGTTAGTTCGGCAATAAATAAGATATTAATTCAGGCACATGGGAAACCTGAACAAAACATTGTAGAAACACTTGCTGTACGAACAATGGCAAAAGCTATTTATTCAACTCATAACATTGGTCACTATGGATTGGCGTTTAAGAGCTATTCTCATTTTACTTCCCCTATTCGTCGTTACCCCGATATGATGGTACACCGGTTGCTTGAACGATATCTGGATGGTGACAAGTCGGTTAACTCTGATGAATATGAAACTAAATGCGAACATAGTTCTGATATGGAGCAGCGGTCAACTGAGGCGGAAAGGGCATCTGTTAAATATAAACAGGTTGAGTTTATGAAAGATAAGCAAGGGTTGGTGTTCGATGGTGTAATATCAGGTGTTACTGAATGGGGTATATATGTGGAACTGATTGAAAATAAGTGTGAGGGAATGATTCCAATACGTGATTTGGATGATGATTTTTATCATTTCGATGAAGATAACTACAGTTTGGTAGGTAGAAAGAATAATAAAAAATTTCAATTGGGCGATTCTTTAAAAGTGATGGTGGCCAGGGCTAACCTTGAGAAAAAGCAACTTGACTTTACATTGCCTGATCCGGCATATGAAGTCTCCGGGAAGTTTAAAGGAAAAAGTTTGTAAAGGAAAAATTTGTATTTTTGCAACCTGTATACCAAATTACAGATAAATTATGCCGATAAAAATCCCCAATAATCTGCCTGCTCGCACGGTGCTGGAAAATGAAAATGTTTTTGTGATGGCTGACGAGCGTGCTGTTCATCAGGATATCAGACCATTGAGAATTTTAATTTTTAACTTGATGCCTCTGAAAATACAAACAGAGACACACCTATTGCGATCGTTATCAAATACCCCGTTACAGGTTGAAGTTGAGTTGTTGATGACCGGGTCTTATACTTCTAAAAATACGCCTCATGATCATTTGATAAGTTTTTATAAGACTTTTGATGAAGTTAAGGAACAGAACTATGATGGGTTGATAATTACCGGAGCACCGGTTGAGTTGATGGATTTTGAAGATGTTGCATACTGGAATGAACTGACAGAAGTATTGGATTGGAGTAAAGAGCATGTTACAAACACGTTTCATATTTGTTGGGGGGCACAAGCCGGATTGTATCATCATTACGGAATAAAAAAGTATGAACTAAAAAAGAAACTTTCGGGAATATACAAACACAGTGTTTTGAAAAATGATGAACCGTTGGTTCGTGGTTTTGATGATCTCTTTATGGCACCACACTCCAGGTATACCGAGGTAAGAAAAGATGATGTTGATAAATGTGATGATCTTATCTTGTTGGCAGACTCACAAGAAGCCGGTGCTTATCTTATTATTTCGAAAGATAAAAAACAGATATTTGTCACAGGTCATTCAGAGTATGATCCTTATACGTTGAAAGAAGAGTATCTACGTGATTTGGATAAAGGTTTGAAAATAGAGATGCCTGTCAATTATTTCCCTGATGACGATTACTCAAAAGAGCCGAAGTCAACATGGAGAAGTCATGCTCATTTATTGTATTCCAACTGGTTGAATTATTATGTTTATCAGGCTACGCCTTTTAATTTGAATGAGAAGAAGGTAGAAGGTAGAAGGTATAAGGTATAAGGTATAAGGTATAAGGTATAAGGTATAAGGTATAAGGTGTAAGGAGAAGGGTAAATGGTAAAAGGGGAAAGATGATTAGATTATTGGCAACAGATATGGATGGCACAATTTTCACCCGGGATGGTGGAGGATTCAGACAGAAGGATATTGAAGCACTACATCTGCTAGGCAGGAGGGGTGTAGTAAGGGTAATTGCAACAGGTAGGACATTAAAATCGGCGAGAGATGTTATTCCGTTTGATTTTCCTATTGATTATCTTGTATTCTCATCAGGTGCCGGAGTTTATAACTGGAAAAGCAGACAGATTTTGCAGGTAAAACATCTCGGAGTAGAGAAATCTAAAAAGATAATACCCTTACTTACAGATGAAAATCTGAATTTCACTTTACACTGGCCTATACCTGAGAATCACTGTTTTTACTATTCCGAGATAGAAGATAATCATGCCGATTTTGACAGGTATTTATCTCATTACGAACAGTTTGCTTTTTCCATTGAAAATAAGTTGCCTGAAAAGAATTATACTCAGGTTCTGGCTTTTTTACCTGATGTAAACACTTTTAATTATCTGGCAGAAAGAGTTGAAGGTGTTAAAACAGTCAGGGCAACTTCTCCTATTGACGGCAAAAGTGTATGGATGGAGTTTTTCAGGAAGGGGGTATCTAAAGCTGAAGGGTTAAGGTTTATTTGTGAACTTGAACGAATAAATGAGGCCGATGTGGCTGTTTTGGGAAATGACTTTAATGATCTTGATATGCTGGAGGCTTTTGATGCGGCCTTTGTGGTTGGGAATGCACCTGATGAGCTGAAACGTAGATACACCGTAGTTGCATCAGCTTATGACGGAGCTCTTAAAGATGTTACAGAAAAGATGTTTAATTTATAATGTTGAGTGGGATAAACAAAAAATCAATTAAATGTTGTGTGGACTAAGCAAAATATGTTATTTTTGTTAACTCAAAGCAACAAAACATGGAGGGATTAATAAGAAGGCATCAGGCATTGATTAATAATGTTGATAATAATTTTCAACGAAGTATTATAACCAAACTACCGTGGGATAAACGCTTGATTGGTATTAAGGGCTCCAGAGGTATAGGTAAAACAACATTATTGCTTCAATATATTAAGAGTACTTATGGATTAAGTGGTGATGCTTTATATGTTGCACTTGATGACCCATATTTTTATGATAATAGTCTCATTGATTTTGTAGATGATTTTGTGGCTCAGGGTGGCAGGTATCTGTTTATTGACGAGGTTCATAAATATCCTGATTGGGCTATTGAAATAAAAAAAGTATATGATTACAATCCAACGCTTAAAGTTGTGTTTACAGGTTCATCGCTACTGGAAATACTTAATGCCAGAGCTGATTTAAGTCGAAGGGCATTGGTTTATAATATGCAGGGATTATCATTTAGGGAATTTTTAGAGTTTAAGTATAGTGTAAGAATAGAGGCAATTACTTTAAATGATATTTTAACAAATCATTTAGAAATAGCACTGCAAATTGGTCGTACAATTAAACCATTGAAGTATTTTACTGAGTATTTAAGAATAGGTTATTTTCCTTTTTATGAAAATGATGAGGTGCTATATTTTAAGCAATTGAGTGAGATAATTAATATGATTATTGAATTGGAGTTGCCGGTTTTACGTAAGGCAGATATAGCTAAGGTTCCTAAAATAAAACAGTTGTTGTCAATTATAAGTCATTCGGTTCCTTTCAAACCTAATATTACTACCTTATCGAATAAGATTACTATTTCCAGAAATAGCTTATTGGAATATATATATGGTTTGTCTGATGCTGAAATAATTAAAAGCATTCATAAGAATGCATTTGGAGTAAGTCTGTTGCAAAAGCCTGAGAAACTGTATTTGGCAAATACTAATTATATGTATGCCTTATTGGGAGTAGTTCCTAATATCGGTAGTATAAGAGAGACTTTCTTCTTAAACCAGTTATCAGAAAATCATCAGGCTACATATCCGGATAGTGGAGACTTTATGATTGATGATAAATATCTTTTTGAGATTGGAGGAAAAGACAAAACTCAAAAACAAATTGCTAAAAGGGAGAATGCTTTTATTGCTGCCGATAATATTGAGTTTGGTTTTGAAAATAAGATTCCACTTTGGTTGTTTGGATTCCTATATTGATTTTATTGTGTAACTCATTTAGTTACATCAGCCTATGACGGGGCTATTAAAGATGTTACAGAGAAGATTTCTATCTTGTAATTTCTGCTTCCATAGGATGTCGTAATCCTTTGGCTTTAATAAACATGGCTTTTACAGAACCAATCAGAATTTTTGCTTCTACAATTATTGGTATTCGGTTTTTATCATCTGTCACCCAAACAGTCATATCCTCACCACTTGCAAAGATAGATCCTTCAACTAACAGAGGTGAAAATTTCAAACATCTGAACCTGCGCCCTTCTCTGTTTTTGATGGTCTCTTTGCCTTTATAGCGAATGTATAAGTTGTAAGTATTCCCGTCAAGAATCATATTAATAGGAATTTTATCTCCAGGACTATATTTATTAAAATCAATATTTCTGGCTTTATATACCATCGATAACACATCGAATGAGCAATCAGGCCATGTCATTACTGAATCTTTATACGAGCCTTCGTCTTTGCTTATTGACGTGTGAATAGTATTCATTTTCCGGTTAAATTTATAATGATGATGTGAAATAGTGCTGCCTTCATGTGTTTTTCTGTCAAATTCAAAAGGTTTAAGATGAAGTGTGTCAACATATACTTTAAAGCTGTCGCGTACTTTAAAAAGAAAATCATATGACTTATAAGTGCGGCCGTAAGACCGTATAAAATATGAAGGTGTGTCGTTATAAGTGTAATCATCAACCAAAAAAGATACAACACCGGCATTTACCCAAATAAAGCTCCAGTTGTAATATGCATGATAAATAACTTTCTCTCCTCCCCGGAATGTGGTATTAGTGTCCTTACATTGTGCTTTCACTGAAAGGGTGATGACTAAACAGCTGATTACTAAAAGTAATGATTTCTTTAACATGTATTGATGTTAATTATTATCTTATATTAATGTTTTTGGTTTAAATATAAATGGGTATTATTCTCTTTGTTTATGGAAAAACAAAAATATTTACTTTTTAACACCACCTATTTTTTGTTCTATCGATGCAATTTTTCCTGTTATCATATTACTTTTCCCTTTGCGTGCATCAATATTGATGGTGCTGTAAATACGGTCGGAAACAGGTTCAAGAATATCATATGCTCCTTGTACAATTGACAACGCTTCTTCCATAGTTTCAGTTTCTATTGTTGTACCCATTGGGTTCAGTTTATAGGAAACGCCACTATCGTTGATGTATTTTATCACTTTACTTACATATTGGCTTACACTACTACCTTTGTCGGTAGGGAACATGGCGAAGTTTAACAGAATTGACATGATATAAATTTTTTAGTCTTGTTTTCTGGTTGATGATGGTTTTCTGAACTCTTCAGAAAACTTGTAAATGTCAAAGTTTTCCGGAATCCAGTCGATTATGACTTTGTCCCAGTTTTGCCGTAAAGCTATTTTACCGGGGTAGTATGTTATACTTTCGGGTTGTATCTTTTTATCATAATTTCCAGTGTCCCATTTTTTATTACGGTTTTTATCTGTAATTATTCGTAACATATAATTTCCTGGATTTAAAAATTGAAAAGCAATTTTCCCGTTATTTGGAACATATCCTTGTTGTACCACCTGATCTTTGCTGTTTAATATTTGCAATAGCCAATTCTCGCTTGGAGATTCAAACTGTACAAATATTTTACCATACTGATTCATGGTTTTTACTTTAAACTTATTAGCTATCGGGAAGTTTATTTTATGATAAATGTCTTCAATTGCGGCAGAGTCAATGGTCATCTCATAGGAACCTCCGGCTTCCCATTTGTGAAGAATGTAATATTTTCTGATGTTTAATGAGTCTTGCCAGAAATCAAACTCAACCGGAGTTTGAATAGTATCTATTTGCTGATAAAGATGAACAGCTGAAGCATCAAACCTGATGGAAGGAGCCGGCAATAAAAAGCTGTTAGCAGAATACACATTTAATTTGCTTGAAAATTTTTGAATATTTATATGTGGGATTTCCTCTTTTTGTTTCTTTTTCTTCTTTTTACTCTTCTTCTCTTTCTTGCTTTTATTTTTTTCAAAGTAATACATTGCGATAGTATCAATTCTGTCAACAAGGTTTTTTAGAGAATCCCTTACCGGATATGTGATAGTAAAAGAGAGAGAGTCTCTATTGTAAAGAGTACTGTCTGTTATCCAAATATTAAACGTATCGTTTGTAGCTGATGATTCTGCTAACATCCAATCGGTTCTGGTTTCATGTCCGGTGATATTAATTTTCAGGTCTTTTTCGAGAGTTCGGTTAAAGATAAAAGACAGTTTTGCTTTTTCCTTCCGATCATCTGTTACCAGATATTGTTGTTTATAATCCTGTTGAAACAGAAACATGACAAGGCTGTCAGGAGTATAAAATAGCTTTTCTGATATTACAACTGAGTCAATGGTTAGAGAGTCAATATTTAGGGATATTGAGTCTATAACCTGACGATACTCAAAAGAGGGTTCAACTATTGCGTCATGCCAGGAGATACGGTCACCCGGTTGAGTGTATTTATAGATGTTGTTTTTGTCATCAAGTGCGTATACACGGTAGCGTCCCGGATGTACATTTTGAATGGAAAAGTATCCTTTTTCATCGGTCTTAGCCATACGTACGGGCACTAATGTCTTGAATGCGCTGTCTGCAAGATTATTATATAGCATTACCAGAATGCCATCGGCAGGTGAGAGGTCGTCAGATTCAAATAGATGACCTGAAACCTGCAATGAGTCAACCGTTTCGCCGGTGGAAAAAGAGAACCTGAATGATGGTATTATATTTCCTTCATTGTTATCTGCAATAGCATCTGCAAAGTCTAAAGTGTATGTAACATTTGGTTGCAGCTCCTCTTCAAATATAACTTCAAGTACTTTACCTTTAGCTACAACAGAAGGTTTTTTATTCATGGGAGGAGATACGACAAGCTTTTGACTCACATTCTTTAACTGGATTAACTCGTTAAATTCAATGATTATCTTTTCCTCCACATAATTTAAAGCATTTTGTTCAGGAGTTGATTTCTTTATGTATGGAGGCTCTTCATCTTTGGGGCCACCTGTAGGGAAACCCATGTTTGCACATGCCATTATTAAAAACAGGGATGTGAAAATAGATATGACTTGATAAATAAGTTTTCTCATAAAGACTATAAACTAAAAAACGTATATTTTCATGACAAATTTATAAAGATTAGTGATTCTTTAATTATTATTTTTAATCCTTTTGTTTTTAACTCAAGTTTCGCAGTTCCAAAAGTACAATAAACATTGGTAATTCTAAAGCA
>CBDUZZ010000061.1:0-28588 GCA_965371855.1 uncultured bacterium | reverse complement strand
TCAAACGTTTAATAAAAATAGTAATTTCCTTGGGTCAGTTGTTCTGAAACTATACGGTATGCTGCAACCCAACGAGAGCGAAACAGCAGCAGTACGTGCTGTTTTCTTTATCGATCCTAAGAAAAAGATCCGCTTAGTAATGTACTATCCGCTAAATGTAGGACGGAATATGGATGAAATTTTAAGAGTTCTTGAAGGCTTACAGGTATCAGATGCCAATAGTGTTGCTCTGCCTCTTAACTGGAAAAAAGGAGATCGGGTTATCGTTCCGCCACCAAAAAACCTTGAAGAGATGCAGGAGCGCATTGATGGTGATTATCCTGAAAAAACAGATTTCTATTTGGTTAAAAAAGACCTGTAACAAACAATTTAATAATACAACAATAAACCCATTAAGAGTTTAAAACTCTAACTCTCTTTATAATAGTGACGGGGTGACTACCTATATTCTAAATAGAATCACCCCGTCACTAATATTATTACAATCTACATATAATCAGCAACAGTGTGATCTTTCAGATAATTAACAAAATCCTCAGTCATTTTCTTCACCAAGGTTTCTCTTATACATTTATCAATTTGATTAACAGGATTAGTGCAATTACATTCTCCGTAATCTATCTCCCCTTCAATTGACCTGTAAAGATCAAAAATCCGGATATCTGAAGGCTCTTTGTTAACCGTAAACCCGCCGGTTGGTCCTCTCATCGAAGTTAATATCCCATCTTTTACCAAGCGCTGAAGCACCTTAGCTACATGAAACTTTGTAGAGCCTATTCTTTCTGCCAACTGTATAGCATTCATCGGTCTGTTTTCTCTGGCAAGGATTATAAGAGAGTGAACTCCGATCGTCATAGCATTAGAAAAATTTATAACCTTTGGCATTATTTTACAGGTATTTTTTTCAGCACATCCAGCAAATGAATCCAAAACATTTCAACTGTTTTGATATTTATTCTTTCATCGGGTGAGTGAACCCCTCTTAAAGTAGGGCCAAAAGATATCATATCCAATCCTGAATATTTCTCAAGGAAAAGACCGCATTCGAGTCCGGCGTGAATAGCTCTTACCACAGGTTCTTTTCCAAACAGATGTTCGTACGACTCTTTTGCTATTTTTAATATATCTGAGTTAGTGTTAGGAGCCCAACCGGGATAACCGTCACTGTGCTTAACCTTAGCTTTGGCCAACAAAAAAACACTCTCAACCATGTTGGCAATGTCTTTTTTTGCACTCTCAACCGAACTACGTTGACTGGTAGCAATAACAATCGTGTCATTGTTCATTTTAACGGAAGCCAAATTTGTAGATGTTTCAACTAATCCTTCTATCTCCCGACTCATCTCAATAACACCATGAGGACAAGCATACAATGCGTTCAATAAATTAATTTGTGTCTCTTCATCAATAACAAACTCAGGGATTTCAACAGTTCCCAGCTTCATCTTCATATTAGGCTCCGTTGTCCTGTATTCCTTTTGAATTTCATAGAAAAACATGTTGAACTCAGCGCGTACCTCCTCTTTATTTGCACCTAGCACTACCACAACAGCATCAGCCTCACGTGCTAAAGCATTTCTGAGATTACCACCATTAATACTACTAATCCGCAATCCATATCTTTTTGCAGCATACCATAAGAATCTGTTCAATATCTTATTGGCATTACCAAGGCCTTTATTTATGTCATCTCCCGAATGACCGCCTTTAAGATTTGAAACCTGAATATTCATTGCAAAAGAGCCCGGAGAAACTTTTTCTTTTTTATACTTAAATGTTGCCTCTGTATCGATTCCCCCCGCACAGCCAATAAACAACTCACCCTCATCTTCCGAATCAAGATTTATCAGAATACTACCTTTAAAGAAATCCTTTTTTAATCCAAAAGCACCGGTTAAGCCTGTTTCTTCATCAACTGTAAACAAACACTCAATTGGACCATGTTCAATATCATGAGAGGCCAAAATTGCCAGTTGAGCAGCTATTCCAATACCATCATCAGCACCTAACGTAGTTCCTTTTGCTTTTACCCACTCGCCATCAACATAAGCACTTATAGGATCTTTATCAAAATTATGGCTAACATCACTATTCTTTTCACAAACCATGTCGACATGAGATTGCAAAACAACAGACTTTATATTTTTATATCCCGGAGTTGCCGATTTTATTATCAGCACATTTCCAATATCGTCTTTCTTCGCTTCCAATTTATGTTTCTTTGCAAAATCCAGTAAAAACTGAATAATCTTTTCTTCTTTTTTCGATGGACGCGGCACTTTACATATATCACTAAAATGCGACCATACAACTCTTGGTTCCAGCTCCTCAATTTTCATAATTTTTCTTTTTTGTCAGATATTTGACTTATAGCTAAAAGCAATCAGCTAATAGCTAAAGGCTAAACTTTAACTTCCTACTTCAAGTATCTCTATCAACTCAATTATCTCAATTTTCTTATCCTCTTGTCCCAAACTATCATACGAATAACGAAGATTGTTCAATATTCTTTTCACAATATTCATATTTGAACATGGGTTAAAAAAATTGTTTAAAAAAGATATCTTTTGTTGTTTCAAGAAAACTTCAATTTCCTGTTTCCCAATTATCGCTCCATTATTTATTGGATTTATATAAAATAGGGCTGAGCATTTTTGCTGCTGACAACAATCATTTTCAACACATATATCTTCATCCAGATAAACCAAAATAAAATTCCTAGGCAGATTTACTCCATAAACAGGCATTCCCAATCCCTGACAAACAGCAGAATACACAACAGACAAAGAAACAGGATTACCCAATCGGGAATTCAAAACATCGTTTATATAATTATTCTTAGGAGATAAAAGCTCCTTACTATTTCTTGAAAATTTATACTTATCAAAAAGAATATGATTTACAATACTAATTTTCTCAAGCGAAGTCAAATGTCCATTTAACTCCATCCATATATCCTTTTTAATCTCTTTGATTGTATCCAGAATGACAGAATAAGACAATTCAGGATATTGATATTTTGCAACCAAAAAAACAGCATATAAAAAATCCTTTTCTCCGGATAAAGCCCACTCTTTTAGGGCATGTTTAAGATTGTCAAACTGCAGGGAATGAATAATATTCTCCACACGTTTCTGGAATATTACATCTATAGAAGTCTCCCATGCTTTTTCCAGCTCAGAAATTATCTCAACTTTCTCTTTACGCAGTTCATTTTCTACTGTTGAATATATTTCAACATCAGGGTCGTCTAAAAGAGAAATTAAAGCATGTAACTTTTTTGTATCCATTTCCAAAGCCCATTTGATTAATCACTAAACAATCTTGAAAGTACCGTTTCAACAAGTGATTTAATCACAATTTTATAATCTTCGCTAAAAGTACCGGCCAACCTGTTTGCTATAATAGCACAAACAGTAGCAGCCTGATGTCCCATAAGAGCAGATAATCCATAAATGGCAGAACACTCCATCTCATAATTAGTTATCCTGTAATTCTTAAACCTGAAACCGGTAATCTTATTGTTCAATTCCGAGTCTGCTAATCCCAGCCTTAACACCCTACCCTGAGGTCCATAAAATCCAGGTGCTGAAATATTTACTCCTTTTGTTATCCCTTTACCTTCCAATTTGCTTATCAGTTCTGCGCCGGCATTAACCACATATGGCGATGTATGTAGCTCATTCCATCCTACAGATGATTTAAAAGCTTTTTCAAACTCAAGATCGGAAACACTATTCCTTCCTGCATAAAAGTTTAACAGTCCATCAAATCCAATTGCTTTCTCACTCAGAACCCAACTATCAACAGGCAGATCTTCCTGTAGCGAACCCGATGTTCCAATTCTCACTAATTTCAATGATGTTAATTCATTTTTTACAGTTCTTGTGTTAAAGTCAATATTCACAAGGGCATCTAGCTCATTCAATACAATATCAATATTATCCGTTCCTATTCCTGTAGAAACAACAGATACCCTTTTCCCATTTATATATCCCGTTTTAGATACGAATTCACGGTTTTCCTTTTCCACCTCAACTGTTTCGAAAAACGAAGCTACAAGCTCTACCCTGTCGGGATCGCCAACCAAAATAATCGTATCAGCAATTTCACCGGGCTTCAGGTGAAGATGAAAAACACTACCGTCATCATTTATAATCAATTCCGATTCTTCTATTCGCCGCATTTGAAATACATTTATATCAAAAATAAGAAAAAAAATAACAGTAAACGATTACCTTCTCAAATTCATACATTTTTTTGATGTAAGATTATCTACTCTACAATTCATCACAATTATTCGACAATCTCATACCCCAATTTCTCCCCTTTCTCTGTGGCAGGTATTCCTTCCTTCATCCATAAAGGCATTGGTTTTCCTTTAAGATAGTGATCAAAGAACTGCATCATTCGCCTACTCAGGTCTTTCTCATTTGCACGTCGTGTAAGATTATGCTCCTCATTGTTATAAACAAGCATCCATGCCGATTTATCAAGGCGTCTTAAAGCCATAAAAAATTCTATTCCCTGATACCAAGGCACAGCACCATCGTTATCGTTATGCATAATAAGTAATGGAGTCTCTATTTGCGGTACAAAGAAAATAGGTGAATTTTCAATATATTTCATAGTCTTCTCCCATAATGTTCCGCCAATACGGCTTTGCGTATGTTCATATTGAAACATACGACTCATGCCAGTACCCCACCGAATACCACCATATGCACTGGTCATGTTACTAACAGGAGCTCCTGCCATAGCTGCTTTAAATATATTTGTACGTGTTACCAAAAATGCCGTTTGATAACCACCCCAACTTTGTCCCTGAATGCCAACACGATCAATATCTACAAACGGGAACTTATCAGCCATGGCCAAAGTACCACTTACAACAGCTTCGTAAGAACACAAACCCGGCTCACCTGTACGATAGAAGATATCGGGGATAAATAACAAGTACCCGTTACTGGCATAAAAAGTCCAGTTTACCGTTGACCTGCTCGGTCTGGGCAAATAGTAGTTATTTAATCTATCTGACGATCGTTCGTAATAATAAACAATCATCGGATATTTTCGGGTGGTATCCATATTCTCAGGAGTAACAATTATCCCCTGATGCTTTAAACCGTCTGATGCAATCCATTCAACAAGCTTTGTGTCTCCCCAATTATACTCCTTTTGCTGGGGATTTGTGACCGTAATCTTTTTTGAGTTCCTAAACGACAACTCCGTAACTTCAAGTTCAGGATACTGCACAAAGGTTGAACGCCGCCAAATCAAAGCATCGGCATCCTTTGCTTTTTGTGGTGTATAAGCTATAAAATCTCCCCAAATAAGATTTTTCATATCTCCTTTCTTCAAAGAATAAAACCCTGTCGATTTATCCTGCTTATTAAATCCCCATAGCAATATAGTTTCCTTTGTGTCAATGCCTTTCTCTTCAGCATCTAACTTTACATATCTGAATTTTATTATATTTTTTCTTCCTTCACCAAGAGTCAGGCATACCGGGGCTTTTTTGTTATTCAGGTCTAACTGCCATACATCGTACCTGTCATAAACCAGAAGACTCTTTTCATCAAGGCTCCATCCTACAATACCGTATGCTTTTGAAGCATTAGGGATATCGTTTAGTTCATTACAGAGCATCACATCCATATCTTTAGTAAGATTCTCTGTTATGTCATTTAATATATTTACTACATAGTAATTACTATCAGCCGGTTCATAGTAGGCAAACCACTCTCCATTAAAAGAGAGACTGGTAGCTCCGCACTGTTGCTTTTTCAAAAACTCTTTAGTACCAGTAATCACATTAACCTTATATATATCATTACACCGCTTACCATTCCAACTTGAAGCTCTTTTATAAGGGGCATCATCAAATCCTAAGGCAATGTTCAAGTCACCTTTCTGCTGAACATAAACTTTCGGCAGTTTTTCCGACTCCAATTGAACAACACTCTTATCCTTTACATTAAACACACACAAATATGCCCTGTCTTTCTCTTTTGAAAGTCGTTTCTTCTGCATGGGCTGAATTGTCTTATCCTGCCAGCTCCATATATCTACATGTATTTTCTCATCCTCTGTAAGGGTATCTTTAGGTTCAGGGGTGGGTCGCTTTCCTGCACCAAAAAAGAGCTTCTCACCATTCTCAGAGAAATAGAAAGAACCCTTATTCAATGCGCTCCACGTTTCAGGCAAAGATGGATGAATAGTATCAACTATTAATGCAGGGCTGTCCAATTCTTGAGTCCAATAATATAACCTGTAAACTTTCGTTTTTGCTGTGTCGTTCGAAAACAGAAATGCACACTGCTCTCCGGCATAATCAGATTCTATTTTTGCAATACTACCCTCCTGTTTGAACAGCGTATCAATTGTTGACTTTATCGGGTTAACCCTTAACACAACAGATACCTCAACAGTATCGCCAATACTCTGAATAATATAAACTCCATTTCCACTTTTGGCCACACTGTAATGTATAACCTTCTCGTATCCGGTGCTGTCATTTGTTGAAGGGCTGTATATCATAAAAGGGACTCCCTTCGACTTAAAACTTTTCCCCTTTTTCTTCTTCTCTTTTTTATCTTTTTCTTCACTTTTAGTCTTAGTTGTATCCTTTGGTATTGCGGTTTTATCAAACATAACAGCAATAAACTCTCCTCCATCAGCAGGAATAAAATACTCATTGATTAATGAGAAAGATCTCTCATAATCACCCTTCAAATCCCTTACCAACAACAAATCTTTCGGAAACTTCTCTTTTTTAACTTTCTTAAGTTTCAGCTGCCTGATAGTGTCTGCCTGAGTTACGACCTTAACAGCCCATAGTGAACTACCGGCACTAAATGCTGCTGATTTACCACGAGCGATAGAATCAGTAACACCCTCTTTTACATTATACAGATAAGAATAGCCATCACCATATTGAGGATTAATCTCATACGAAACCCAAACCCCATCATTTGAAATTTTAGTTGAGCCCAATGAATTCCAACTGTCATACACTGTATAGTCAAGTACTTTCTTTTCCTGAGAGACAACTGATGAACTTAATAAAAAAGAAAACGCAATATAAAGAAGGATAGTATTTTTTTTCATAGATAATAGGTTAGTCAAGATAGTAAATGTACAAAAAAGAAAGTATAAAACAACAGAAGGCTTCACTCACAGTGAAACCTTCTGTTGTAAATATTTTGGAGATGGTAGCAGGCCATTTAAGCTCCAAGCGTAGCAACCATAACAGCTTTAATGGTGTGCATACGATTTTCTGCCTGATCGAACACCACTGATGCTTCGGATTCAAATACCTCCTCCGTTACCTCCATGCCATCAAGACCGAATTTTTGATATATATCCTCTCCCATTATTGTTTCACGGTTGTGAAATGCAGGCAGACAGTGCAGAAATTTACAGTTGCTATTTCCTGTTAGTTCCATAGCCCTGGCATTTACCTGATATGGTTTCAGAAGGTCAATGCGCTCTTTCCATACCTCATCAGGCTCTCCCATTGAAACCCACACATCAGTATATAAAAAATCACACCCTTTCACACCTGTTTCCACATCGTCGGTTATAGTTATTTTAGCTCCGGTTTCCTTAGCTATATCTTCACACTGTTTCACAAGTTCTGCATCAGGTTGCAGTGATTTTGGCCCTACTATGCGTACATCCATACCCATTTTTACACCACCAACCAATAGAGAGTTAGCCATATTATTACGTGCATCGCCCATATAGGCATAAGATATCTGATTTAACGGTTTGTCCGAATGCTCCATCATAGTAAGGAAATCAGCCAATATTTGTGTAGGATGAAACTCGTTAGTCAGTCCGTTCCATACAGGTACACCGGCATAGCGAGCCAGCTCTTCAACTATCTCCTGTCCGAAACCGCGATATTCTATTCCATCATACATACGCCCTAAAACTCTGGCCGTATCTTTCATCGACTCTTTATATCCTATTTGCGAACCGGAAGGCCCCAGATAGGTAACATGAGCTCCCTGATCAAGAGCAGCCACTTCGAAAGCGCAACGTGTACGTGTAGAGCTTTTCTCAAAGATTAGAGCAATATTCTTACCTTTCATACGAGGAGTTTCTGTACCTGTATATTTAGCGGTTTTAAGATCCTGAGCCATTTTTAGCATAAAGTTTATCTCCTTTGGAGTGAAGTCCAGAAGCTTTAAGAAATGACGGTTTTTAAGATTGAATGCCATGGTTATATTGTTTAATTGTTTTGTGTTTCGTGTTTCGTGTTTCGTGTTTCGTGTTTCGTGTTACTGATTCTAGTTTAAATAATTCACATTTCGTAATTCGTAATTCGTAATTCATAAATCCTCACCTAGTTATCATACTTGTACAAATCTTTATCTATGTAATTCATTGTAATCTTTGTACCATAGGATTTGTCATCAAGTTTTTTCGATTCGGTAATGATACTTTTCTCACCTCCTGCTTTGATAAATCTCATGGCAGCCCTGATTTTTGGTGCCATACTACCTTCCCCAAAAGTTCCGGCTTCAAGGTATTTGGCAGTATCTTTATAATCAAGAAACTCCAGCTTTCTCTCATCCGGCTCACCAAAATTAGCATACACGAAGGGCACATCGGTCAACACATAAAACTCATCCGCCTCTATCTGAATAGCCAGAAGTGCAGACGCATTATCCTTATCAATTACAGCTTCAGAAGGACGAACATCTCCCTTTTCATCTACATAAACAGGTACACCGCCACCCCCTACAGCAATAATTATTGTGCCCTGTTTGGCATTACGACCGATTACCTCCCAGTTCATAATATGCTTTGGTACAGGTGAAGGAACTACACGGCGATAACCTCCTTGTTGCTTTTTCTCCTCTTTAAAAACCCATCCTTTTTCTTTGGCCAAGATATCGGCTTCTTCTTTAGTAACTGTCCGGCCAATTCTCTTACGTGGATTTTTAAAAGCTTCATCTTGAGGGTCAACTTCAACCATTGTCATCAGAGTAAGTACATTACGATCGATCCCATGTTTCCGTAAAACATTCTTCAATGCCCTCTCTATCATGTATCCGATACCCCCCTGCGAATCAGCCACACAAATATCCAAAGGCATTTGCGGAATACCGTATACCTGCTCTCCTGCATCATTACGCATAACGATGTTACCAACTTGCGGACCGTTACCATGAGAGATTACAATGTCATACCCCTGCTTAAGCAAGAAAACAATATTTTCAAGGGTTTCAATTGTATTCTGCTCCTGTTCTTCAATAGTTCCCTGTTGATTATCTCTTAACAGAGCATTTCCACCAAGAGCTATAACAGCTAATTTACTCATAAGGCTATTGTTATTTCAGTTTAAAATTAATTACAAAAATACTTTGATGTTCTGAATTCAAATTAATGTTTTTTGAATGAATAAAACAATGATAATAGAGAGAAAAATAGTTGACAGTCTTTTATCACGTAATGAAGTTGAATAAATTAATTGATATCATTAAATAATTGCATCATTATTTTCGTCTAAACTTTTACTACGATTCATCACCAACAACGAATATTTGATAATAAATTCATTCTAAACAAAGTAAATAATAAAGGTTGGTATCAATAAATTATTAATTTTGCCTTACTGCAATTAGGGGATGCAGCAAATAAAATCATAATATGCGACTTTATTTTATACTTATTAGTGTCATTTTAATTCTTGCAGGGTGTAACAACAATGTAAAGGACAAATCGAATTACACTGAAGGCAAATTGGAATATAAGATTATCTATTCTCAACAATTGCAGAGTGATGGAGTAACGACTTTCCTCCCCAATAAAATGACAACCTACTTTAAAGAGGATGATATCGTGCAATGCATAAAAGGAGGATTCGGTTTATACAATCTTAAGTACATTTCAAGATCATCCGGCGATACCTGCTTTACATTGTTTAAGCTTTTTGACAAAAGGTTATATTACGAAATGAATAAGGAACAAACTCTTTTTGTATTTAATGAACTTGGTAAATCAGACATAAAATTATTTAAAGATTCTATAAAAATGATTGCCGGCTTTCCTTGTAATAAAGCCGTCATTTCATTCCCAAAAACCAATTTCAAAGCAATTAATGTTTACTATACTGAAGAGATTGGAAAAAAGAACCCAAATATTAATACTCCATTTGAAAAAATCCCGGGAGTATTAATGGAATTCAACTTCTTTTACAAAAATCTGTCATTCCATCTTACAGCTCATAAATTCACACCACTTACCATACCAAAATCTGATTTTGAAATCCCAAAGAATTATACAGAAGCAACTGAAGAAGAGATTGAAGGTTTTATTGGAACACTATTACAATAATACTTTTAATTATCGTTTATAAAAATAGTCTGCTTTTATGTTAAAAGTTGGATTGGCATTTACTATTTTTGTTGCAACTTAAAGAACCGGAACTCAATATGGCAAAACAGAGAAAAAAGAGAACAACTAAAAAAGGAACATTAAAACAACGTTATACCAAATGGCGTGAGGGTTTGGGAGAGATTAAATTAAGATTTATTTTAGGGCTTATTACCATTGGCTTCTCAATTTACCTGCTAATCGCTTTTATATCTTTTTTCTTTACCGGATATGCCGACAAAAGTAAATTTGATATTAAATGGTGGGAACTGTTTATTTCCTCTGACATTACCGTTCATAACTGGACCGGGAAATTTGGAGCCTACCTTGCTGATCTCCTTATTAATCAGTGGTTCGGGATTGCATCTTTTCTAATCATTTTTATACTTTCTGTTTTTGGATTACGCCTGTTAGGTTCACGCATTTTACCCCTGCGCAAAACCCTCTTTCACTCTTTATTCATTCTGATATGGCTATCAGTTACACTTGGTTATGTTACAACTAACACTATTAATGACTATTACCTGGCTTATGGTGGGGCACACGGTTATTTCATGAGTAAATGGCTTACAGCTTCAATTGGTTATATTGGTACTATTATTCTTATATTTATCTCATTATTGACTTATCTCTCTATTTCATTCGACTCTTTCTATACCTGGATGAAATCAGGATTCAAAAAAAGCAAAAACATAAAGGAACAATCTGCAGAAACAACTTATGAGCCGGAAGATTATGCTTATGGACAGGAAAGCCTGGATACACAAATTGAAATTGAAGAAGAAAAACCTGACACAAGTGATTCACCAATAATAACTGAGGGTGTCACAGAAAATAATGAAGGTGAAAACAGTAAAATTGATATTGAGATAACCATAGAAAAAACTAAAGAAGAAGAATCTTCCAATAACATCAGTCAACAAGCTTTAGGGGATTATGACCCAACTCTGGACTTATCATCCTACATTCTCCCTTCAATTGACCTGTTAAGTAATTACGACAATAAAAGCCTATTAGTTTCAAGAGATGAATTAGAATCAAATAAAAAACGCATTGTAAAAACCCTTGAGAACTATAAAATAAGTATTACTGATATAAAAGCTACTGTTGGAGCAACAATTACACTATATGAAATTATTCCTGCACCGGGTGTGCGTATATCAAAGATTAAAAATCTTGAAGATGACATTGCTCTCTCTTTATCTGCTCTGGGAATACGAATAATTGCTCCCATCCCCGGCCGTGGAACCATTGGAATAGAGGTGCCCAATATGCAGCCCCAGATAGTATCCATGAAATCTATTATTTCATCAACTAAATTTCAAAATTCAAATTACGAATTACCTATAGCCTTTGGTAAGACCATCTCAAACGAAACATTTATGATTGATCTGACCAAAGCACCTCACATGCTTGTTGCAGGTGCCACGGGTCAGGGAAAGTCAGTAGGGCTTAATGCGATAATTACCTCCCTGCTTTATAAGAAACACCCATCCCAACTTAAGTTTGTTTTAATTGATCCCAAAAAGGTTGAGTTAAATATATACAACAAAATAGAAAGACACTTTCTGGCTAAACTACCGAATGAGGAGGATCCTATAATTACAGATGTTCAAAAAGTGATTAATACCCTTAATTCTCTAACCATTGAAATGGATACTCGTTATGACCTGTTGAAAAAAGCTCATGCACGTAACGTAAAAGAGTATAATCACAAATTTGTGAAACGACAATTAAACCCGGAGAAAGGGCATAAGTTCATGCCTTATATTGTGGTTATCATTGATGAATTTGCCGATCTTATTATGACAGCCGGCAAGGAAATAGAAATGCCTATTGCCCGTATTGCACAGTTAGCTCGTGCAGTTGGCATTCATATGATAATTGCCACACAAAGGCCATCAACCAATATAATTACAGGAGTTATTAAAGCCAATTTCCCTACTCGCGTGGCATTTAAAGTGGCTTCCATGATTGATTCTCGTACTATCCTTGATTCACCGGGAGCAAATCAACTAATCGGACGAGGGGATATGCTTATTTCACAAGGTAATGATTTGATAAGAGTACAGTGTGCGTTTGTTGACACTCCCGAAGTAGAGGAGATTAATGATTTCATCGGGGGACAGCGAGGTTTTGCCACTGCCTTTTTGCTCCCGGAATATGAAGGAACAGAATTAAATGGGAATGAACCAGGTGGCATTGATCTTTCAAAGCGTGACTCCCTGTTTGATGAAGCAGCACGCATTATTGTCATGAACCAATCAGGTTCCACATCTTTAATTCAGAGACGTTTTAGTATTGGATATAATCGTGCAGGCCGTATAATCGACCAACTGGAAGCAGCAGGCGTGATAGGTTCTTTTGAAGGAAGTAAAGCCCGACAGGTACTTATTGTTGATGAATTAAGTCTTGAACAACTGTTGAATGATCTTTAATATATTTTTGGAATAATTATTGTTTCATAAATATTGAACATTAATTAATAAATCTATAATTTAAAAATATGAAGTACATTTTATCAATCGCATTACTATCTTTTATTTCTATTAGTTCTTTTGCACAAAATGCAGAAAAAGCAAAAGAGATACTTGATAAAGTATCAGAAAAAACTAAAAGTTATACCTCAATAAGTGCCGATTTCACATTCTCTATGGAGAATCTACAGGAAGAAATTTCTGAAATAAATAAAGGAACGATTCTTATAAAGGATAATAAATACAAGGTGTCTCTAATGGGTGTAGATACTTATTACGACGGAAATGCTATATACACTCACCTCATTGAAGCCGAAGAGGTAAATATAACAGAACCTGACCCTGATGATGAAGAGACCCTGAATCCGGCAACTATTTTTACCATTTATGAACAAGGATTTAAATATAAATATGTTGGTGAAGGAACTGAAAATGGTAAAGATTTATACGAGATTGATCTTTATCCGGAAAACAGGGATAAGCCATATTCCCGCATTAAGCTCAGGATATTGAAAGACGACATGACCCTCTATACTCTCCGGCAGATAGGAAAGGATGGGAATAACTATACTGTTGTGGTTAAATCAATGAAAACAAACATTACTCTTGACGACAACATGTTCGTTTTCAATACTGAATCACACCCTGAAGTTGATGTTATTGATATGAGATAAGAGGTTACTGATTACTGATTACTGATTACTGATTATTGCGAACTTCTAACTGCCCACCTTGTCACTCTGCCAAAACTTTTTTGTGTCAATATCCAAAATGCTAAGTTTACCATTCCAACCGGCACCGGTATCCATCATCCAAACCCCTTTAAACAAAACCGGCTCTTCATAACCATAAATAGTGGTAGGTGTGTGCCCAACATAAATCTCATCATATGATGTTTGCAACTCTGTGGAGGAATCAATGGCCGACTCTACCAAGCCTCTGTTCCACAACAGATCATATTCAGATTGCTCTTCGAGTGGAATTTCCGGAACTATGCCGGCATGAACAAATAGTTTATTATCCATGAGGTAATACATAGAAGCATTTTGGAACAACTGAATATGGCTTTCAGGCACTTTTTCTCCTTTATAACTTTTAACGCTCTCCGTACCACCCTGATATTCCCAAAGCCTGTCCTGTTTACCTGTAACTGCCCACTCAAGAAACCATTTATCGTGGTTTCCAAGAATGTATATTAAATTTTTTATTTGTAACAGCAACTCTATACTTTCCTTTACATAACTACCACGGTCACACACATCTCCCAAGCATATCAATGTATCAATCTCAATATCAAAACCTGATCGTTCCAGGCATTGTTCCAGTGCCTTAACCCTACCGTGAATATCTCCAATAACAAAACGATTCATTCTTTCATATAGTCAAGAATAGTTTCCGGAGTCATATATGTCTCCAACTTAAATGCTTTATAATCTTCTGAAGCCGAAGAGTTGTTCAGTACATAAAATGACCACTCATAAAGATTATTTCCAAAACCGGCAGCAATGGTCATACTGTCGATATGATATTCCAATTTAATCTTACCCCTTTTTGATAAATATTGCCATCCTCGTTTTAGTAATCCAAAAAAGTTCTGACTTTGATAATCACGTACATGCATCAGTTCATGAGCAAAAAGACCTATTTGTGCTTCATATGGAACATCTTTCAGCCTAACACCGTCAAAATCTTTATCACTATTAAAAACAATAATATACTTACGTTTATTCTTTTTTCGAAACATCGAAAAAAATGTTGGTCTGGATGCCATTGTTGTCTTTATCTTTTTTCTTCTAATTTCAATATCACAACTCTGAAGATCTGCCAACTCAAGATAAACAATATTGAAAGCTTTCAGATAATTATCTCTAAATGCATCATTATTAACTGTTAGAGGGTCATTTAATCCGGGAGAAAATATTACCAGACTGAATTTGCCACCAGAATAAACGGTTCCTTCAGTATGAGAAAGTGTAAAAAATGAAATTATCAATAAAAGCAATCCTGTCCGCATTATAACTCTCTTGGTTTATCTATTTAAACTAAAACAGCCCGTAAATGTTTCATTAATAAAGTTAAAAATTCTTATATTATTTGTGGTTACAACTGCAATGAATGAAGTTTATTGTAAATACCTTCTTTGGCAATCAATTCATCATGTGTTCCCGTTTCAGCTATCCTGCCTTTATGGAAAACACATATAAGGTCTGCTTTTCTAATTGTTGATAACCTATGAGCAATAACCAGTGAAGTACGATTTTTCATCAATCGTTCCAGTGCATCCTGAACAAGTCGTTCCGATTCAGTATCAAGTGCTGAAGTAGCTTCATCAAGAATTAAAATTGAAGGATTTTTAAGTACTGCCCGTGCAATGCTCAAACGCTGACGCTGACCGCCTGACAATTTACTTCCCCTGTCACCTATTACAGTATTGTACCCGTCTTCCGCAGCAATAATAAAATCATGAGCATTAGCAATTTTTGCAGCTTCAATAACCTCTTCCTTAGTAACGTTGTCGACACCAAAAGCTATATTATTGTAAATGGAATCGTTAAAAAGTATAGCTTCCTGATTTACATTACCCATCAATTCACGTAAATCGAATAATTTAAGCTCTCTGATATCAATACCATCAATAAATATCCCTCCTTTACTCACATCATAGAAACGAGGTAACAAATCCACGAAGGTTGTTTTTCCCCCTCCCGACTGTCCAACCAAAGCAATCGTCTTTCCTTTTGCAACAGTTAACGAAACATCTTTTAACACATCTGTTTGATTATTATAGCCAAAAGTAACATTTCGATATTCTATCGAACCGGAAAATTCTTTCAATGATTTAGCATCAGACACTTCTTCTATTGAGATATATGCATTTAATATTTTATCAATTCTATCCATAGCAGCCATTCCTTTTTGAATATTAAACATAGTGCTGGAGAATGATTTTGCAGGTGCTAATATCTGATAGAAGACACCTAGGTACATCAAAAAAGTTGCCGGTGCTAAACCACCAGAAGATTCATTAAGAATAAGTACACCACCAAACCACACAACAATAATAATAACAATTGTTCCAAGAAACTCACTTAAAGGAGAGGCCATATCACGGCGATGCATAAGTCTGCTTTGTATCTGACGATACTCCTCTACTTCACCTTCAAAACGATTACTGATACGGGTTTCTGCATTAAACGCTTTTATTATCCTCAGACCACTCAAAGTCTCTTCAATAACTCCTAAGATATGCCCCATCTTATTCTGGCCCTCTTTTGATGTTTTTTTCAGCGATTTACCTACACGACCAATTATGGCTCCGGCAACAGGAAGCACCACAAATACAAAAAGAGTTAACTGATAACTCATGATAAGCATGGTAGAGAGAAACACAATAATTAGTACAGGGTTTTTTAAAAACATATCAAGCGAAGACATAACTGAATTTTCAACCTCCTGAACATCACCGGTAGAGCGGGCAATGATATCTCCTTTACGTTCATTGCTAAAAAATCCTAAAGGAAGAATAATGATCTTATCATAAATTTGTTTGCGAATATCCTTAACCACGCCATTTCGAATACCAACACTGGTATATGAAGCAAGGTATGTGAATATCACTTTTAGCAAAGTTCCGAAAAGAACGAACAAACCTACAAACAGCAGTGCCAATCCGGATCCGTGCTCAGTTTTCAACAAAGTAATGTAATAGTACAGATTATTTTTTACCGTATCAAGGCTATAATCAAAAGGTATTAATTCATAAACAGTACTATCCTGCATCAATAATATTTCCAAAATAGGAATCATCATAACCACAGAAAAGACAGCAAAAAATGCTGCAAGAATATTATAAAAAAGATTAAGAAAAAGAATCTTTTTATATGGGGGAAGATATCGCCTTAATACTTTTAAAAAGTCTTTCATAATTATATAATCAACTAAACACCTGTGTATGTTTGTGGAGATAACATTTTTAACTCCTCTTTAACTTCCCTTGAAACATCTAGTTTTTCAATAAATTCAGCCATAGAATTGGCATTAATCTGTTTATTGGTGCGTGTTAATTCTTTAAGTGCTTCATAAGGATTAGGATACCCTTCCCTGCGTAAAATAGTTTGAACTCCTTCAGCAACAACAGCCCAGTTATCTTCAAGACCGGCATCAATAGCTTCTTTATTTAGCAACAGTTTGCCAATTCCTTTTTGCAACGACCTTATAGCTATTACAGTATGCGCAATAGGAACTCCTATGTTCCTTAAAACAGTAGAATCAGTAAGGTCACGTTGCAGTCTTGATACCGGCAATTTTGCTGAAAGGTGCTCGTACAAAGCATTGGCAATACCCAAATTTCCTTCGGCATTTTCAAAATCAATAGGATTAACTTTATGAGGCATGGCACTTGACCCGACTTCCCTTTTTTTGATTTTCTGCTTAAAATATTCCTCCATTATATACAACCAAAAATCACGTGACAAGTCAAGTAAAACAGTATTTATCCGTTTCAAATTATCAAATATGGCCGAAAGGTTATCGTAATTGGATATTTGCGTTGTAACCTGCTCTCTATCGAGTTTCAATATATTATTCACAAAATTATTGGCAAAATCAACCCAGTTTATTTGCGGATAAGCTGCATTATGAGCATTGAAATTACCCGTAGCCCCCCCAAATTTTGCTGACATAGGAATACCTTTGAGAAGAGACAACTGAACATTAAGCCGTTCAACAAAAACTATTATCTCTTTTCCCAACCGTGTAGGAGAAGCCGGCTGACCATGAGTACGGGCAAGCATAGCTATATCCTTCCATTCAGCGGCACTATCATCCAACTGCACGATAAGCTCTTCGAGTATTGGATAATAAACTTCGTTTACTGCATCTTTTAACGAATAAGGAACAGATGTATTGTTGATATCCTGCGATGTTAATCCGAAATGAATAAACTCTTTATATTTCTGTAACCCAAGAGCATCAAATCTCTCTTTAATAAAATACTCAACAGCCTTAACATCATGATTCGTAACCTCCTCTATCCCTTTTACCTTTTCGGCATCTTCGAGTTGAAACTCTAAATACACATCTCTTAAATCATTGTACAACTCTTTATTAAAGTTTTCAAGCTGAGGCAGAGGGTGCTCACATAACGCTATAAAATATTCTATCTCAACCAATACACGATAACGAATCAGGGCATATTCGGAGAAATAGAGTGCTAAAGCGTCAACTTTATTTCGGTAGCGACCATCGACAGGAGATATTGCGGTAAGTAATTGTAAGTTCGTACTCATATTTTATCGTTTTTAAAAGGAAATACAAAAGTAGTAATTTTTGAGGAACTAAGAATTACGAATTAGGAATTACGAATTAAAGTTACGAACCAGGAACCAGAAACTAAATTATCAAATTCCCATATCATCAACAGACCTGACAAATAACTCTTCCGGATATACTATATCAGTCAAAAAAAGCCCATGTGGAGGTGCGGATGTACCTGCTGCTCCCCTGTCTTTCGCTTCAATAATTCTGCGAAAATCGTCAACAGTCATCTTACCACGACCAACATTAAGCAATGTTCCAACAATGGCTCTTACCATATTTCTTAAAAACCGGTCGGCAGTAATGGTAAATACCCAACTCTCTTTTTTAGGAATCCATATGGCATAAGAAACCTTGCAATTATTGGTTTTAACATCGGTATGCAACTTACTGAAACTGGTAAAGTCGGCATATTCCAATAACACTGTAGCAGCTTTATTCATCTTTTTAAAATCGAGAATAGATGAATGCCTGTAAACCAAATCAAGATGAAAAGGATTTCTATCTGTTTGCAAATAGTAGTGGTATGTACGTTCAGTAGCACTAAACCTACTGTGTGTATCATTATCAATCTCTTTAGCAGAATATACTACAATGTCATCAGGCAAAATCCGGTTTAACTTATTCACAAATTTCAATGTGTCATCAATTCTGTTTCTTACATCAATATGAGCCACAAAGTATGAGGCATGCACTCCGGTATCTGTGCGGCCGGCACCAACTATGTGAATATCATCATTACGAATGGCTTTATTTAATGCATCGTTTAAAATCTCCTGTATAGTAACAGCATTAGGCTGAACCTGCCAACCATGATATCTTGTACCTTTATATGCCAATTCGAGAAAGTAACGCATTTCTTCAGTCGGTAAACTCTAATCGGCAGTCTCTAATCAGCAATTAAAAGTTGCATAATGTGAGCTGCAAACTGAGAATTAATTAAGCTGCAAAGTAATAAAAAAAAAATTATTGAATAATTCTAAATTTTAATACCTATTTACTTGACACAGCCCTTTTGTTTTAGTAAATTATAAACAACATGATATTATTGTAATTAAATATACTAACCATTAATAACAATACGCCATGAAAACACAAAAAACAAACCCTGCAATTGAAAAAGAAGTTGTAGCAGTATTACATAAACTCGTTAAAGCACAAGAGACAGGAAATATCAATGCTTTTTCTGATTGTTTTGCTCAAGATGAAAAACCGGTTCATATAGGTACCGACCAAGATGAAATATGGTATAACTGGCAGGACTTCTTCAATCTGATGAAGATACAGATCGAACAACACAAAGGCACAACTATCAATTATAAAAACACTACGGTACGCCATAACTTAAACGGTGATATTGCCTGGTATTCACAGTTAATAGACCGTTGTCATGAAACCAAAGGAGATGATGTGAGTCTCGAAGGTTTCAGGCATACCGGTGTAATGGAAAAAAAAGATAACAAATGGTTGATCGTTCAAAGCCATATTTCGTTTCCGTATGTAAATGAAAAATAAAAATGTTTTATATCGTTACCATATTACTAATGATAAACTTTTCTCAACAGGATTATACAACCAAACGGAAACAGATGGTTGTAAAGCAGATAAGACAACGGGGAATAACAGATGCTGCTGTGCTTGATGCCATGGAAAAAGTTCCCCGTCATTTGTTTGTACCTGATTATCTACAAAGCATGGCTTATGATGATTGCCCGCTTAAGATTGGTGAAGGACAAACAATATCGCAACCATATATTGTGGCATTTATGACCGAAGCACTAAACTTAAAGCCAACTGACAAAGTACTGGAAATTGGTGCCGGAAGCGGATATCAGGCAGCTGTTTTGGCTTATATCACAAACTCAGTGTATTCGATGGAAATAATTCCGGAATTGGCTCTTATGGCAAAGGAAAATATAGAGAATGCTAATATCAAAAATGTACACATAAAATGTGGGGATGGATATAACGGTTGGAAAGAACATGCCCCATATGACGCCATAATTGTAACTGCAGCACCTGAAAATGTTCCTCAACCATTATTAGATCAACTGGCTCCGGGCGGAAGGCTAATCATACCTGTGGGAAAACAACATTACACTCAATATCTGATTCTTTACGAGAAGAAAAACAAAAAAATAACTTCTAAAACATTGCTACCTGTACGATTTGTTCCTTTCACCCGCGATAAAAAATAATCAAATTCCATAAACATTTGCACTACTGTATATTACACATATTACAACTATTAATAATTGTTAAAAGCAAAATTGAATTCGTCATATTGTTTTAATTTTGAAAATAATTTTTTACTTTTAGTACTCACAATAACGTGTAATTATTAAATCTTTACTGATATGACTAAAACTATAACATTCAATCAACTCAGGAAGCTTAAGGATAGTCTGCCTGATGGAAGTATTAGGACAATCGCAGAAGAATTAAACCTCGACGTAGAAACTGTAAGAAATTATTTTGGCGGGGCCAACTACGATCGGGGTAAAAGCGTAGGGATTCATCTGGAGCCCGGGCCCGATGGTGGAATAGTAGAATTAGATGATACTACAATTTTAGATATGGCAAAAGAGATTTTAACAGGCAATAAAAAAGTTCACTTTTCAAATTAAGAATCTAAAAAAACACAAGTCATAAAAAAACGTCCTTTCCGGGACGTTTTTTTATTTTATCACCAACCTTAAAAGTACTGGTTCACTTTCTCAAGTTCATCTAATCTTTTAATTTTAATATTACGCAATTTTATTTTAACTCCACCACCTTTATGAATCTGAAAAGATATTCCTCCTCTACCCTCTGCTATTTTACTATCTGCATAATTTACCATAACATATCCGTTCAGCCATGTTGTAACATGACCTCCTTCAACTTTTATCTTTAATTTATTCCAGTCATTTTCTTTTAATATCTTTTCATTCTGCTCAGGGATATGTACTAACCACCCCCTGCCGTTCTGCTCAAAAATACTCCCTGTTCCGTGATTTAACTGAGCTATAAGCACTTCCCACCCCAGAGAATCAGAATTATTAATAGTCGTATGAAATAATACTCCAAAATTATTTTTCATCTCTTCTTGTTTAAACTCAAAAACAAGTTCAAAATCATAATAGTTCTCCAGTGTTGACAGATATCCGACATCCTCTCCCTTACCACTTTCACATACCAAGGCACCATCTTCCACATACCATTTACCGGCTCCATGAATCTGCCACCCGTCAAGGTTCTCACCATTGAAAATTGACTTATAATCTGTTGTACAGCTCCATACTACAACACTAATCACAACAATAAAAAGATAACGTATAATCATTATGTTTTTTTTTAAAAATTCAACTTAATTCATTTAGTAATGCAAGTTTCTAGCAATAAACATCACAAAGGTAAATATTTTGTTGTCAATAAATCTGAATTCTACATTCTCGGCTAAATATTATTTGGTTCTTCAGAAAAATGCATAGGTAAACTTTGATTATTGGCTTATAACCTGTGTTATTTGATGAAACAAAAGATAGCATTACGGTGCTCTGCACCTTATTAAAACTTTTATACAATATCTCTACAAATGTTTGAGGTGCTCTGCACCTGATAAATATAGCGGCAGAGCCGCCAAAATCTTTGTAGAAATAGTAATTAAATACGGTTTATAAGGTACAGAGTACCGAAATATTAAGACAACTATGCATTATTCGGATGAGCCTATTATTTTGAGGTGCTGGTCAGGAAGAAGATTTTTTAAGGGCTAAAGCCTACTTGGTTATTGGATATTGGTTATTGGTTATTGGATATTGATTATTGATTATTGGTCATTGAAACTTTTCAAGACCCAATACCGAACACCCAATATCCAATACCCAAGTTTTCTGTTATACTTTTTATCCTGCACTTTCTCACCAACTTCCTCCCTGTTTTACTTGGCATTCTTAGAAAAAATAAGTCTCCAGATTTTATGTAAATTTGCATCATTGAAACATCACAGCATTGTAGCATTTAAGCATGACACTCTATTCCGGGAATATAAAAAAGCTTTATCTGATAAAAGTTGCCAAGTGGTTCATGCTTACCATGCCCATCCTGTTTCTTTTTTACAGTGACCTTGGTCTGTCGGAGTTGGAGATGTTTCAGTTAAAAGCCTTTTACAGCATTTCCATTGTAATTTTTGAAATCCCCTCCGGTTATATTGCTGATGTTATTGGCCGAAGAAAAACACTGATAATTGGAAGTATTCTTGGAACATTCGGATTTGCCATTTACTCGTTGTATTCCGGATATTGGGCTTTTATGGCTGCCGAAATTATTCTTGGTCTGGGGCAAAGTTTCATCTCCGGTGCCGACTCAGCCTTGCTATACGACAGCCTTAAAGCAGACAACCGAGAAAATGACTATGTGAAGTATGAAGGAAGGAATTTCTCAGTTGGGAACTTCTCGGAAGCAATTGCCGGATTTATGGGTGGTGCATTAGCAGAAATCAGCCTTCGCCTGCCTTTTATGTTTCAAACAGGCATTGCCTTTATTGCCGTTCCTGCTGCATTTATGCTTGTTGAACCACATGTTACCCGAAAACGAAAGAACAAAGGATTCAAAGATATTCTAAAGATTGTTCATTATGCAATCATTATAAACAGTTCATTAAGATGGAATCTGTTATATTCTTCCATTATTGGCTCGGCCACTCTAACTATGGCGTGGATATATCCTTTGTACCTCAAAGAACTAAATTTTAGCGAAATTCATATTGGGGCAACCAGTACATTATTAAACCTTATAGTAGGAATGACTACTCTTTTTGCCTATAAAATTGAAAGAAAACTACGTCCAAAATCAACAGTATGGTTTACAACACTTCTGATAACGGGTGGATTTATTGCAGTAGGATTTATTCATTCCTATATGGCACTTGGTGTATTAGCAATATTCTATTTTTCAAGAGGCATTGCCACTCCAGTACTTAAAGATTACATAAACCGAATTACATCCTCTGACATGCGTGCCACAGTACTTTCTATCCGAAGTCTTGTTATCAGAGCCCTATTCGCCATTATCGGTCCGTTGTTCGGCTATATGACCGACCGCCTCTCCCTTAATCAGGCATTTATTATCATTGGAGCAGTTTTTATGATAGCAACAGGTTCAAGTATTTTCCTGTTTTTAAAATCGATAGAAAAACGAAACAGTGAACAGTAATCAGTAGGGTGTCTGTGAGCAGTGAGTAGTAAGAAGGTACTCACTTACAACTTAAAATTCAAATCAACATCCCGCATAGGCGGGACTTCGCTATCGCTCAGCATCATCAAATCAACGAATCATCAAATCATCTTTCCCTTAAGTTCACGATTATAATTATTAATAGCGATAAAGTAATCAGGGTCTTCCAGAACATTAACCACACAAATCTTTTCAGCTTTTTTAATTAATGCTCTACAGTCTTTACTAAGATGCATTAAGTGAATAGTTTTATCCTCAGAAAGATAATTTTGAGTAATCTTATTAATAGCCTCAATAGCTGATTGATCCATTATCCTTGATTCTTTAAAATCAATAATTACTTCTTTGGGGTCACTTTTAACATTAAATTTCTCAAGAAACAGTTTTGTTGAGCCAAAGAACAGTGGTCCATAAATCTCGTAATGCTTAATACCATGTTCGTCAATATGTTTGCGTGCCCTGATTCTCAATGCATTTTGCCATGCAAATACAAGAGCAGAAATAATAACACCTACAATCACAGCAATTGCCAAATCTTCAACAACTGTAATCAGTGTTACAATTGCAATTACAAAAAGATCAGTTAGAGGTATTTTATTAATGATCTTAAAAGTACTCCATGCAAAGGTTCCAATAACAACCATAAACATAACTCCCACCAAAGCAGCTATTGGGATCATTTCGATATATTGAGAAGCGAAAAGTATAAATATCAATAAAGAAAGTCCGGCAACTACACCCGAAAGACGGCCTCTACCACCAGATTTTACATTAATAATGCTTTGCCCAATCATAGCACAGCCACCCATTCCTCCAAAAAAACCATTTGCGATATTTGCACTTCCCTGAGCTATACACTCCTTATTCCCATTTCCATGACTTTCGGTAAGTTCATCGATCAAAGTAAGAGTCATTAATGACTCAATAAGACCAATGGCTGACAGTATTAGCGCATATGGGAAAATTATTTTCAGCGTTTCCATATTAAAAGGAATAACAGGAATGGCAAAGCTTGGGAGTTCAGCGGCTAAACTTCCACTTCCATCAGGGCTACCCGAAGCAACAAAGCTACTCACTGTTTGGGTATCAATACCAAAAAATATTACTAATGCCGAAACTGACAGTATCGCAATTAAAGTGGCAGGAACCTTTTTAGATATTTTAGGGATAATAACCATCAAGGCCATTGTAAGTACTACCAGACCAATCATTGTATAAAATCGTGTGCCGGTAAGCCACTCTCCATCTACCTTAAACATGCTAAACTGTGAAAGCATAATAACAATTGCGAGACCATTCACAAAACCCATCATCACTGAATGAGGTATAATGCGAACGTATTTTCCAAGTTTCAATACTCCGGCTAATATTTGGAACAGGCCGGTGAAAAGAAGAGTAACAAATAAAAACTGTAAGCCCATTTCAGCACCTGACACACCAATGGATTCACCATACATATTTCCATCTCGCACAAGACTTACCATCACCACGGCCATTGCTCCTGTAGCACCTGAAATCATTCCCGGTCTGCCCCCAATCAATGCAGTGATTAATGCCATCATAAAGGCTCCGTATAGTCCAATAACCGGAGAGATACCGGCAATGAAAGCAAAAGCAATTGCCTCCGGAACCAGCGCAAGAGCTACTGTTAAGCCTGAAAAAACATCATCCTTTATATTCCACTGCTTCCTATGTATCCATTTGAATTCCTTGACTTGTTTAATCATTGTTTGATATTTGTGAACTGTACTAAATTATTGTTATGTGTAGATTGAGTTAAAATACTACAACTTCTGATAGAGGTTAGTCTATTTCAAAAGCGGCCGCAAAGGTACACATTTGTTCACAAATAAAATGGCATTAAAAGAGTAATAAACTAAAATCAACACCTCAAAATAATATTTATATGTATCATTATTAACTCCTGATTTGAAATATCATAACAATTAATTCTAAAGCTATCTTTTTCATCTATTACAATTTTTCTATTCCTTCTGACATCTTAATATAATTCCCTAATAAGTCATGTCTTAATTTTTTGAAATAATCTTTAACTACCTTAGGGTTATCTTTCCCGCTGTAATGGTTAGTTCGGGCAATAAACTCATTCCTGAATTTTATGGCTTCCACCATTACATTAGCTAATTTTCCTTTATTGACATCCTCTTTAACAAATTGTTTTACATAACACTCAGTGAAAATTTCTGATGTTAAAAAATTGATATCTTTTTTTAAATTTCTGATACTTGACATTATATATATTTATAAATTAATACTTTGCTGTTTCATAAAATTCTCTCTTCCAAATTTCATCAGCCCTCATTGTTGGGAATTGCCAACCAACTGAAATATACCAAATTTTAGAATTAGTTAGTGATGTAAAATCAGTATGTGAATCCTTATAACCATGATTCAAAAAATTATTGAAATAGTATTTGTATTTAATATTGAACCCGCCCGGAAGTTGAACACCGACAAAAGCAGAAGGAGCCCAACGTTCTGTTTTATTACTAAACCACTCTTTAGACTTGTATTTTACTCCATCAATCCAATATTTCTCTTTATAATGAAACATTAGCTCTATTTCACCACCTCCATAGAAATATACATGCTTATCAAAATTGCCAAATTTGAAAGATAGAGGAACACCAAGGTTGTACGAGCGGCGTTTTACTTTGGTATAATCTACTCCGGGTTTATCATTATTATATTTGGAATCTTCAATTATAAGACCAATATTCCGGAAAGCAAAACCTGTATAAAGACCTACCTTATTTGAGAAATCAAAATGCCAATTCTGCCCCCAGTTAAAGAATGCAGTAAAACGCATATTGTTATTTATTGACAGGTTACTTCCTCCAATATCGGCTTCGATATCAGCTCCACTAAAAATATACTCCCATGTTGTTACGGGGTAGATACGAGTTTGTGCATTTATATTAGCATAAAAAAACACAAAAGAAAAAAAGAAAAAAAATAAGATTCGTTTCATACTATTTGGATTTAGTTAATATTTTCAAATTTACTTAAAATTCTTTACTATTTACATATATGTATAATTCTATTCAGCCACCAAATTATTAAGCAAATAACCAAATAGACAATGCAATATTTTAATCACAAACTATTTTCACACGTTTATCATTAAATACGTATAATTCGTAAAATCTGTGTCGTCTTTTTATTTGTGATTTATACCTTTGATATTCATTTCATAAGCCAACTGTAAATAATAACACAAATGAAAACTGTTTTTTACCTTAAAAATTGTAACACCTGCAAAAGAATAATAAAAGAGGTTGGCATTGATAAAAGCTTTAAAATGCGGGATATAAAAGAGAACAAACTAACTCCCGAAGAAGTTGATTTACTCGCAAAAACAGCCGGCAGTTACAAGGTGTTGTTTAGTAAGAAAGCCCGCAAATACCGTGAATATAATCTACATTTAAAAGATCTTACTGAAGAAAATTACAAAAAATATATACTTGAAGATTATACCTTTCTTAAACGACCAACTGTTGTTATTGAAAATAAAATATTTATTGGCAGCCATAAAAACACAGTTAAACAGTTAGTTTATCATTTGACCCATACTAAAAAGTAAACCCAAGTCTAATATTTAATCATACCCTAATCCCAGATTGCTTTTCTCAAGCAATCATAAGGCTTCCTTAACCGGTAGCCTAATGATTTTATTCAACCATCTTGACTCCTGTCCACTCTTCAATATGCCGGTATACCTCTTTCCTCATTTCTACAGGTAAGTTGTTTATTCTGGTTTTATGGCAACCTCCCGGTTTAAAAAACAGGTAAGCATTTGGAATATCATCTACTAATAATGATGTTGATCCCCATGGATCGATCTCGCCTGATATAGCAATAATCTCAGGATTATGCTTTTTCAGCTGTGTCATTACAAATTGCATCGTTTCGGGATGATAAACCAATGTATCTCCATCCGGAACAAAAATATCGCTACTTATAGTATCACTGTCAAATCCTTTTATCAGAGGTTTTAAATCTCCGGGAACATAAGCATAGTATCCCAACTCTGTATAAGCCTGATAAAAGAATGATTTAATCTTTCCCCACTCCTGGTCACACTCATAAGAGAAGTCACTAACATAAACAAGATGATTGTATATTTCCTGGTCTGATACAGTAGAGTCAGGAATAATATTCACATCATATCCCCACTGCCAAAAAGAGAAGGGATATTCAAGAACAGCCAAATCAAAGGCTTTATCAAAACCCATTCTAAAAGTCCATCCTCTCTCTTCTGCCTGAACTTTCATCTTTGCCATCATCACATCTCTTCTTTCCAACACAGTTTTTTGAAATTGCCTGATTTTATCTCTCTCTGACGGAGTCCCTACCACGTGAAAGAAATCAAACAACCGTTGTTCTTCTCTGCCAAAATTAATTGGTGCTACATAAGGAATAGTAACATCAACATCATCGGGGAAAAATGCTCTGTGATAAATAGCTGTCTGCCCTCCCTTGCTTATTCCTGTAGTGATCCATTTACCTGTAAAGAATGGCTTGAAAAGTTCAATTATCCGGTGATGGTCATTCGCAGCCTGTTCAACAGTTAGATATTGCCAATCTATAGTATCAGGAGTTGACTCCGAGAAGTAACGGTGTTCCACAATTATCTGATTAGCATTCAGAAGTCTTGACAATTCTGAATTGTAATTCCTGTTTGCAGCATAACCTTCAGTAACCATCACTACAGGGTGGGCATTAACAGTGTCTTTTACCGACAGCCAAACCCGTTGCTTAAAGATACCCTTTTCAGGATGCTTGTGATCCAACGGCTGCTCAATGAACATTAAGAATCCCTTCTCAAACTGTAATCCGGGAACATTAATTGACTCAACTGTTATTCCGGACTTACCTGACAGAAATTTCTCTATATCTGTCTGTTGGGCTTGAACGACAAGTGTAAACAGTAAAAGAATAATTACATTCAATGTATTTCTCATTTGTTAAAAGAATAATTGCCCCACCTAACCCTGCCTGACGGCAGGATGCTCCCCCAAGGGGAGGAATTCAAGAGCTTATTAGTTTTATAAAAGTATTCCAATTTATAATATTCACCAAACTCTCCAAGAGTTTAGAAATAATCCTCCCCCTCAGGAGTAATGGTACTAACATAAGTCATTAATTATTTATATTTTCTATATTTA
>CBDUZZ010000060.1:0-30144 GCA_965371855.1 uncultured bacterium | reverse complement strand
CTGATGGGGGGTCAACATCACCGGATCAGGGGGTCAGTATCACCGGAATTTCCAAAGTTCCGGGTTTCGGGTTCAAGGTTTAACCCGAAACAACGATTTAATTTGAGCAGGTACGCCCTGCTCTAAAAATCAAACAAACGGCAATCCCTTTATAGGATTGTGCATGATGGTTTATCCATCATTTTATGAAAAAACACATTGAATTTTATTATTAAACATTTAAATTAAAAATTATGAGAAAGAAAATTTATAAATTTGTTTCTGTTACAGTTATAGCTGTAGCAATGACAGTTAGTTTTCAGATGAGTAAGGCTAAAAGTGCAACAACACTAACTATGGAGAATATTGAAGCTGTTGCAATGGCTGTAGTTGAGTATGGAGGCTCAGATGGTATCTGTTGCCATACCTCGGATGACACTTGTGTATGGGACGATGGTTTTAATTTGCATGGATGGTTCATTTAAGTATAACCTTGAAAAGGGAGTGACATTCTCCCTTTAAAAATTGAATATTATGAGTATTAGGGATAAAAAATTGTTTTTGTTTTTTGCGATGGGATTGATTATTTTAGGATGTAACTCTCGTTCAAATTATAGTTCACTAGAAGAATATTTTATTAACAAACCGATTTTATTAAGATCAAATATCGTTAGAATTGATTCTTTACTAATTGGTAATGTGCTAAATGTTGAGTCGATTGATTCATTGATTTTTCTCAAAGATGCATATGACGAGAAATTTTTCTCACTGATTGATATCAAGAATAGAAAGTTAATAATGCGTTTTGGTTTAAAAGGAAGAGGTCCAAATGAAATAGTGTCTCCAGGTGGCATTCGTATTGATGAAGTAAATAAAACTTTGGAGTTTATTGATATTGGAAAGAAGGCTGTATTAGCTTATCATATTGAAGAATTGTTAGATGATGAGCCTGATAGTTTATTTGAGAAGTTTAACTACCTAACAGCTAGGGGCGAATGTGTATTCTTTCGTCTTGCTCCATTGTGGGGAAAGAATAAATATGTTTCCACAGGGTTATTCAAGCAAGGTAAGTATGGTGTTGTTAACCATTCAGGTGATTTAGATACCGTTGTAGGAGGTTTTCACAGGCCAGAAGAGCAGAAAGGCGTTGATAACTATACGATGGGGATGGCTTATCAAGGAGACATTAAATCACATCCGACTGAAGATGCATGGGTACATGCGACAAGTGTTTGCGATTTAATTGAGATTGTAAAGTTTAGCAAAGTGGGAGTATATGAATTTAAACACCTTCAAACCTATTACCCTAAACCTCAACTACGTAATGCATCTGGAATAGGTGTGAAACATAGTAAAGATATTCCTCATGGTTTTTTAAGTCTGGATGTTACATCCCGTTATATTTATACTTTGTATTCCGGTAAAAAAATTCAGGAGGTTGGGCTTAAAGCTTTTTATGGAAATAGGCTGTTTGTGTTTGATTGGGATTTAAATCCCATTTGCAGCTACCATTTGGATCGTAATGTGAATTGTATTTCGGTATCGAGCGACGATAAGGAAATGTATGCTGTTGCAATTGTTGAAGAACCCGAATTAGTTAAGTGGCAGTTTACTCATTAACGAATCTGATTAAGTGGCTATGAGGAAATATTATTTAATATTCAGAGTTCTTATTATTTTGGTTCTATTTCAATCTTGTGTAGATCAAGAAAAGAAAGAATTAGCTCAACAATTACAAAGCCTGTTAGGTAAAGAGTTAAAGTTGCCTAACTATGAAATAAAGCATCATAAAGCTCTTAAAATTGCCACCTTTGTTGATGGAGGTTGCGCCGCTTGTATTGATGATTTAATTAAATGGAAGAATTGGGTTACCCAATACAAACAAGACATTGAGTTTCTGTTTTTTGTCTATGCTTTCGACAAACAAGCCATGAGCTATATTGATAGCTCTAAGGTAAAGATGGATCATCCTTTGATTTTTGATCCAAAAAAAAGTTTTTTAATTAAAAATAATTTACCGCCAGATAAAAAGATGTTTCAAACATTTCTGTTGGATAAAGACAACAACGTTCTTTTAGTTGGCAATCCGTTATTTAATAATAAGTTGGCTGAGCTATATAAACGAGAGATTAAGAGCCGCACAAAACAATCGGGAACAATACAATAAATGAAAGTAAAAACTCTGTTTCGCGTAACCGGCAAGCTGTTTTATCTTTTTATAACAGGGTGGTTTATCTTTTCATTGCTGAAAGTGTTCTGTTTCACGGCGTATGAGATCCCCTCAGCCTCAATGCTGCCCAATATTGAGCCGGGCGATTGGGTAGGGGTTGATAAGTTTGGTTACGGCAGTGTTGTAAGGTTATTTGGTAAAGATATAAGTACACCAAAATTCAGAGATATTGAGCGCGGCGATGTTATTGTGTTTCATTTTCCTGAGGGAGATACGGTATTGGTATTCGATCCGGCTAAGAATTTTCATGAGCTGAAACGCAGAAAAGATGCTATTGTAAGAAATTGCAAGGATAACGATAAGGCGTGGTTGCCATTGTCATATCGTTTGGCGTATGTAAAGCGATGCATTGGCCTTCCGGGCGATAGCTTGTCCGTAATTAACGGTATAGTTTACATCAACAATAGAAAGCACACTGAAAACTACAAAACAAAAGTATGGCATCTTACTTATGCCCCTGAGAGTAAAAGAGTAAAAGAGATTTTACAAGCCATACCAAATAATTGGGCTCAGATAGATACCACCTATCAGTTGGTACTGCTCACGCAAGATGAAAAAAAACAGCTTGCTGATAATTACCTGCCTGAAGTATTCGACAGCCTTAAGCAGTTTGTAAGGCAATGGTATGATGTGAATACATATCCGTTTCTTAAAAACAAACCTATCCGGTGGACATGGGATAACTATGAACCAGTGTATATTCCGAAAAAAAATGATACACTTAAACTAACAGGAGATGCCATATACAGGTACGGCCGTTTAATTGAAGTGTACGAAAATAATAAGTTGCAGATACGAAACGACTCTGTTTTTATTAACGGAACATATTCAACCGAATATGTGTGCCATCAAAACTACTATTTTATGCTTGGCGATAACCGTCAGAATAGTTACGACAGCCGTGCATGGGGACTTGTACCCGAAGATTATATTATAGGAAGAGCTTTTGTGATTGGATGGAGCCGGAAGCAACATGATGAAGGATTTAAAAGTATAAGATGGAATAGAATAGGTAATATATTATACTAACCCAAATATAGGATTTGTAATAGAATATCCTGTATAATGCCGAATAAACATGAATAAATTCATTTTAATAATTGTTCCAATTGTCTTAATAGCATCCTGTACATCGCCTGTACAACAGGTAATCAAACAGGCCGGCGAGAATGGCGGAGAGTTGCAAAAGGTCTTAGATTATTTCAAAGCGGATACCTGCAAAGAGAAATATGAAGCAGCTCAATTTCTAATTAAAAACATGCCTATCCACTACTCTTTCGATTCGTTGGCACATGCAGATTACTGGAAGGTATTTAACCGTATGCGTGAGCTTGCCCGGCAAAGAGACTACAGTACGATAAAGCAGAAGGAAAATTTATTAGACAGCTTGATTAATGTATCCTCTACCCTGCAACACAACAGTAACTATCGTAAAATACATTTTGATTGTGCAAATATATCCTCTGCTTTTCTCATTAGAGATATTGAGTCGGCTTTTGAAACTTATAGGAACAGTCCCTATCATCAAGCCTGTTCTTATGACCGGTTTTTGGAGTACATTTTGCCGTATCGTGTTTGCGACCAACTGCTGTTACACGACTGGCGCTCATACCTGAAAGAAAACTATTCGGATATCTTTAATAAATACTACCAATTATCACCAATAAATGCGGTGGATAGTGTATTATGGCATTGCAAAACTTTTGAATGGGGCAGTCAATACAAAAACAAAATTCCCCTTTTGCACATCAAGGATTTTGAAGAGATGGGATTCGGGCCATGCCGGCAGCGAGCTATATATAACAAGATGCTTCTGGCAGCATTTGGCATTCCTTGTGCGATCGACTTTGTACCGGCTTGGGGCAATATTAGCAGCAGACATACCTGGAATGTATTGTTAGCAAACGATACAATTTATCCTTTCGATCCTTTTCCTGATAAAAAAATGTGGAATCTGAAAAACTTCTACAATAACAAAAACTGGGATCGTAAATATGGAGAGTTCCGCCTGCCAAAAGTATTTCGTGAAACATACTCAATTAATTTGTTAGACATTAATAAGGATAGTGAAGTGGAACAAAAGAATATCCCGTTGCTGTTTAAAAGATACAATTACATTGATGTGAGTGAACAGTATTTTGAACCAACTGACATATCTGTTACAATCAATGATGATATTCCTGCTGATGTACGTTATATGTATATCTGCGTATTTCAAAGAGGTAACTGGAAACCTGTGTGGTATGGAAAAATAAACGACAATAAAAAAGTTGTGTTCAACAAAATGGGTAAAAGAATAATTTATAACATCGGATACTACCGTGATAACCGGATATATACCATTGGCACTCCGTTTTATGTTAACAGTACAGGATTAAAAGAGCCCATTGAGCCGGATATAAAAAAACATGAAAAAGTTTTAATCAAGAGGGCTTTACCACAATACCCCGAACACGTATGGTTTATCGAATATTTAAAAAACTGTCAGTTACAAGCCGGTAATGATGAAAACTGGCAAAACTATGACACTCTGACAATTATTCCGGATTCAATGTTAAACGGGTTTAACACCTGGCATATCCCTTCTGAAAAAAGATATAAATATCTGCGTTTCGTTTTTCCAAAAGACAGCCTTATGGTTGGTGAGATAGAGGTATACGGCGAAAATAAGATTGATTTGTCATCATGTTTATACGGGGTTTCCTCCGGAATATCCAAGGATGATGTACAACTCCTGTTTGACGGTTCGGGTTATAACGAATGTTTTATTGCTGTCAACAATAAAGACAAAAATAATCAGCTAAACTGCATTACCTGGAAACTAAACAAGCCCCTAAGGATACAAACATTCAAATATTGTCCCTGCATCAAAAGTTATTTTTATGATGATATGCAATATGAGTTGCTATACTGGTATAAAAACAGGTGGATAACTGTTGTTTCAATGCCACGCATGCCAATACAACCAACAGAAGGACTGGCCGGTGAATCCCCAAAGCTCAATTGTTATATTGAGTATGATAATGTGCCCAAAAATGCACTTTTATATTTAAGGCAATTGGATAATAACAAATACGTTTCATATAACCGAATATTCAAATATAAGAATGGTATTCAGGAATGGCATTAATTTAGGGTTTCGAGGTTCCGGGTTTCTTGTTCCGAGTTATCAGTTAACAATGAACAGTAATCAGTGACGGGTTTGTCCCGGTAAAGGTCTGTTATTCATCCCGTCACTTTCATACTAGGTAAGATGAAACAGAAAAATTGAGATTGCTTCGCTCGTACCTCGCTCGCAATGACGGAAAAACCAAATGATGAAACAACAAAACAAAAACCTCTGCGCACCTCCGCGTTTCTTTGCGCACCTCTGCGTAATAGCCAAACGTTGAAACAAATAAACACAAACACCATGAAAACAAACAAAATCTTTACACTATTAGTAATTGCTTTAACCGTTGCTATCTCCGGATGGCTCATTCTGGATACGGTAGAAATCGGTTATGAATCAGCACTGCCAACAACCATCAGAATAGAACAAACTGAAATAGATATGGGACAACTACAACAAGACAAACCGCAAACAGCAACTTTTAAAATTCTTAATACTGGTGAAAAACCTCTGTTTATCAAACATGTTGAATCAAGCTGTGGCTGCACCGTACCGGAGTGGACAAAAAAGCCTGTAAAGCCCGGTAAAACAGCAGAGATAAAAGTTACCTATGATGCTGAATACCCGGGAAGATTCATTAAGCAAATCAAGGTGTTTTGCAATACTGAGAAAGGGGTTGTGGAGTTGAGGATTTTTGGGGAAGTGAACGTTGACAGTTTATAAAGTTCTGTGTTCAAGGTTCCGGGTTTCAAGTTTCTTGTTTGTCAACTCTGAACCTTGAACTCGAAACAGAGAAACTTGCAAAAAACAATTACATCATATAGATAAACCATTATTATGAGTAAAATAAAATGTATTGAAAATTACAAAGAATTAAAAGAGATGCTTTTAAAAGGTGAAAAAGGTAATGCTGAATACTTCGCAGGCAAATTAAATATTAGTATACGCTCTTTTTACCGTTTAGTAAAATATTTGAAAGATATTGATGGCTTAGACATCAAATTTGAAAAAAGGAGTGGAATTTATTCATGCAATCAGCCCCCCCCTATTTAGAATGGCTACAAATTACGCACTGACACCATGTGTCACAGTGACGCACTATCTTTACAGTGTGATAGATAATAACATATATAACCCCGAAGAAAAAGGGCAGGAAGCAAAACACTCTAATGTTCTCCGCTTCCTGCCCGGCCTCTTCACCAAAAATGGAAAGAAGGTGATGTGACAAAGATAATATAAATTACCCACCTGTTTTAATGGCACCACAGAAAAATCATCATTTGATAATTGGTGTACAGAGCGGGAGCCGGAAGTGTTTTTCCGGCAAAAAGTTTTAGTAAAATATTATTTTAACATTAGAATTTCAACTATGAAAAAAGTAAAATTAGTAATATTCAGTATGTTTGTATCAGGAACTGTTTTGTTTAACATATCACTATTAGCAAACAAACCGGATGTTCTTAGCAATTTAAATCTTGCTTCTTTACAACAGGCACTTGGTTATGACCTTGAAGAGGTGATAATTACATGCTCTTCAGGCGGCATTGGACAATGTTATACATGGATAGGTGGCTATTGCTATTTCGATATACCCCCTTGGGATATGTGGTCTGACTGTGAATATTCCGGCTGTACAACGGATTACTGTGATGTGATTTTTGATGATTGTGGCTTAGGTCACCCGTATGGAATTTGATATATATAAAACAGTTAACACAAAGGCCTTTTCAGATAGTCTATTTATAAATATTTGCTATCTGGGATGGCCTTAAAAAAATGATTTAATGAAAAAATATGTTAGTATTATTCTTATACTGTGTATTACACAGTATTCATGTACAAATAATGAGAATAAAAAAATTATTGTAAAGAAAATCACAGTAGACTTCTCAAAGTTTAAATTTGAAAAGAGCAAAGATGCGATAATGTCATATAAAAAACTTGTCAAATTAGAGTCGAAGGAAAATGCATATTTAAGAGGAATTAGCAAAGTATTAGTTACCAATAATAACTATCTCGTATTGGATACTAAATCAAAAACAATATCACAATTTGATGAAAATGGATATCTTGTACGTAAATTGAATCAGGCAGGAAGAGGCCCAAATGAATATATTCATATAGCTGACTTCAATTTAAATTCAGATTCTACTGGCTTTTATATACTGGATAACAGAAGAAAAAGATTACTTGAGTATTCATTAGACAACACTTTTTTAGGTGCTATATCTTTTAAAAAATTACCTTATAATGCTGTTCACTCTTTTAAATTCCTATCTGACAATATAATAGTATTTCGTAGTCTGTTTAATATCCATCGTGTTGTAGTTTATAACATAAAGAAAAATAAGGTGATAGCAAAGAGTAAGTTCGTGCCAAAATGGATAACAACACAAACACCATTAAGTCAAGGGGAATTGTTTATGATGAATAATAAACTATGCTACTATGAAATGTATGATCAATATATATATGAAGTAAATGAATTAGGTATAAAACCTTTGTTATATATTGATTTCGGAGATGAACAATTCCTTGATATTAATAAGTTGTCAAAGAAAAATAGTATTAGAATGAATGGGAAAATTATGAAGGAGCGTGATTGGATTCCGGGAATACATAACCTAAAGTTTTCTAATAACAAATTAATGTTTAATAGTGTATATGATGATGAAAGTTTTACAGTTGTATATGATATGATTAGGGAAAAGTCAATATTGTTCAAATTTCAGTTGTTGAATGAATATCCTCATATTATCAATTCTCAGCATGAAATTTTTTATAGTGCATTGTCACCATCTAATAAACGAGATATAAGAATAATAAAAAAAATCGATAAAGATATAAATATGGAATTATTGAATGAAACAGATAACTATTATATTTTAGAAACATGTTTAAAAAAATAGCTTTTGTAATAACCGGGTTATTACTGGTTTTAACTATGTATAATCTGTGCAATTATCAGATAAGGAAGTATATTCAACAAAATGAAACGATTTTTAAAGAAGAAAAAATCATCTTAAATAATTCATTGTTTTTTGTAGATGCTGAAACATGTCCGGTTATAGTTTATAATGTAATGAATGATGATAAATATCCATTAGATACACTATTAAGCAATAGCGATATTGATGTAATAATAAGGTTCTCAGATTTGAATTGCCATGAATGCAATATAAAAACATATAATTCACTAAAGTCTTTTTTCATTAAATATGATTTAAAACCTATTATTCTTGTTACAAATGTTTCAAACCTAAGATTTGCAAAAGAACGATTTATGCACATCAGTTCTTGTTATATAATAAAAGATGGCTATCACATTTTTAACAATAAATATGGTTTAGATTTAATGAAGAATAATCATCATCCTCTTGTTTTTTGTATTAAGAATAGAAAGGATGCTTTTGGTTTACTGTTAATTGATCATATGTCAATAGATATTATTGATTACTACTTCAAGAGTATTCATAATCTCAATGATTCAGAATACCATTAATTGGTTTCTCGCCTCTCTTGCGCGAATTTACAATCCGCACCTTAATATCCATACATAACTAACTAATTCTCTTCATCCAGTTAAGTTAAGATCTGTGACTAACCAAGCGATAACGAAATGCCGATTTATAGGTAGTGAATGGTTCACAGTTATCGACACTCCTGCTGACAATAAATAGCCGATAAGCATAAATATCGTAGTTCTCCTCTTTCATTCAGGGAGAGTTAGAGGGGGGTGGTAGCAGTATAATAATCTCTTTGCGTCCTTTGCGATACAAAAGCTATAACGCAAAGCCACATAAAGAGCAGCAGAGTGACGTAGAGAAAAAATCTCAGTGTATTTCTGTTTACTCAGCGAACCTCTATGTAACAAAAGCAGTAACGCATAGACACGCGAAGAACCGCAGAGTAACGCAGAGAAAAACAAAAAAACTCAGTGTATCTCTGTTTTCTCAGCGAACCTCTGTGTAACAAAACCTCAAAACAAACTAATAATGTAGTTTCTACACTAATGAAATTTATATATATTTGAATTATTAACTCATTAACCTAAACAGATGAAACAAACAGTGCATTTCATTTTTACAGTTGCCATAGCAGCATCAATACTTTCGGGCTGCACCAACAAATCAAAAGAGAAAGAGAGCGAAGAGGACATTGCCAAAAAGTCCTACGTTGAGAAACAGACTGTTAAAGTATCGGTTGAGAAAGTTCGAAAAGGAATCTTTGCCCGTGAACTAATCAGCAACGGTAAACTAATGGCAAAAGAGAAAGCGGTAGTGCCTTTTCTGGTTCAGGAACAGATAACTGCTCTGAAAGTGAGAAACGGGCAGCAGGTACGTAAAGGAGAACTGTTGGCAAAGGTAGACCCTTCTAAGTATAAAAAACAATTAGAAGATAGTCGTAACCAGTATGAAAAAGCCCGTATCGACCTTGAAGATCAACTGTTAGGCTACGGCTATGCTATTACCGACACAGCAAAGATTCCGCCCAATATATTAAAAATGGCTAAAATACGTAGTGGTTATAATCAGGCTCTCAGCAACCTGAATGAAGCAAAACGTAACTATGCCAACACCAGAGTTGTTGCTCCAATTAGTGGTTTAATAGCTAATCTTGAAGCGCAGACTAACAATCCATCATCACAATACAAAAAATGTTGTGAAGTGATAAATAACAAAATATTACTTGTTGAGTTTCCAATATTAGAAGGTGAGATAAACCAGATAAAAAAAGGTCAGCCTGTTGAGATTATACCCTTCGCACTGCAAAACAGCTCATATAAAGGTATTGTAACGGCCATAAACCCTACCATCGACGAACACGGAATGATTACTATTCAGGCAGAGGTAAACAACCCTGATAGCGAAATGATGGACGGTATGAATGTAAAAGTACTTGTGAAAAATGAATTGCCAAACTGCATAATAATTCCCAAAACAGCCGTATTGTACCGCCAAAACCGCAAAGTAGTTTTTATTAATGAAGACGGCATTGCTAAATGGGTTTATGTAGAGATAGGGTTGGAAAACTCGTCAGAAGTAACCATTACCGATAATAGCCTTAAACCGGGACAGGAAGTGGTTGTGAGCAATAACCTTAATCTGGCACATGAGACGCCTGTAGAAATTCAATAGTTCAAGGTTCAGAGTTCAAGGTTCCGGGTTTCGAGTTCAAGGTTCCGGGTTCAAGGTTCAAAGTTCAAGGTTAAGAAACTAGGAACCCGAAACCAGAAACATTAAAACGAAAAAAGCATGAGTACTATTAAACGATTTGAAGACATTGATGCCTGGCAATTAAGTCGTGAATTGCATAAGAAAATTTTCAGACTTACATGTGAAGGGGATTTCTTTAAAGATTTTGGACTTAAAGATCAGATAAGAAGATCATCGGGTTCAATAATGGATAATATAGCCGAAGGTTTTGAGCGAGATGGCAATAGAGAATTTATTCAATTTCTGTCATATTCTAAAGGTTCATCTGGTGAAGTTAAATCACAGCTTTATAGAGCTCTTGACAGTAATTATATTGACAAAACGATTTTTGAGAAACTATATCAGGAAGTTGAAGTTATAGGAAGTAAACTAGCAACTCTCATGAGATATCTTAAAAACTCCGATTTCAAAGGAACAAAGTATAAATGAGAATTCAAGGTTTCAAGTTCCGGGTTCAGAGTTCAAGGTTCAAGGTTCAAGGTTCAAAGTTCCGGGTTCAAGGTTAAGAAACTAGGAACCCGAAACTCGGAACTCGGAACCAGAAACTCGGAACAAGGAACCAAGAACTCGGAACCAGAAACAGAAGAAAAATGAAAAACACTTTCTCCATAAACACAATATTTTTAGTTCTCACGATAATCGGTTTAAGTCTGATATCGTTTTTAAGTGTACAGTTAAATCCTGCACGCGAGAACAATAATTTATATGTCTCTTTTTCCTGGCCGGGCATCTCTGCCGAGATTGTTGAAAAAGAGGTTACCTCTCCGTTAGAGGGAGTATTATCCTCAATGAAAGGGTTAACGAAAATAGAATCCTCATCATCGAAAGGAAGAGGAGATATTAGCCTTCAGTTTAAAAAAGGAACTGATATGGATGCTGTTCGCTTTGAAGCCGGCTCTCTGTTACGGCATATATATTCAAGATTACCTGAGGGAGTTAACCGACCGGGTGTTAGTTCTAATAGTGGTAACAGCGGCGACAGGCAACTGTTAATGACCTATACACTTAATGGAGAAGGCTCTTCACTATCGCTTCAGCAGTATGCAAATGACCATATAGTACCGGCATTAGGAACACTTAATCAGGTTGATTTGGTAGAGGTCTCCGGAGCCACCCCATTAGAGTGGGAATTAAGTTACGATCCCGACAAACTTCAAACATTCAAAGTATCTGTATACGATATTAAAAGAGCAATCGCACGTCATCAATCACATAGTGAACTCGGTAGTGGTACTTTCGTACAGCATAGTGATACCGCTCGCCTATTTATCTCTTTTTATGGTCAGCCGAATGATTCTCTCGACTGGAATAAGATAACTATCGCAAACCGTAACGGACGTATTTTACGACTAACCGACCTTGTGAATGCACACCTTAAAGAGCAAAAGCCATATTCATATTTCCGCATTAACGGTCTGAACACTATCTACCTTAGGATATACACAAGTAAAGGAGCCAATCAGATAAACGTTGCCGATGGAGTTAAAAAGGAGATTGAGAGACTGAAAACCGGATTCCCGAAGAACTTCTCGTTACTGTTAAACTATGACGTATCGGAACGATTAAAAGAAGAAACAGGCAAGATATTAACACGCTCCGGCATGGCCATTATCATCCTTCTTCTTTTCGTTCTTGTCATTAGCCGTCAGTGGCGTTATCTTACTATTATAGGAGTAAGCCTGATTGCCAATCTTGCTATTGCAGTAATCTTTTACTACTGGTTTGACATTGATATACATCTCTACTCTCTCGCCGGTATTACCGTATCACTCGGTATCATTATTGATAACACTATTATTATGGCCGACCACATCCGGTATCATAACAACAATAAAGTTTTTGTTGCAATACTGGCAGCTACGCTTACATCTATGGGGGCTCTCTCAATCATTTTCTTCCTAAATGAGCAACAGAGAGTGAACCTTTCTGATTTCGCACTTGTGATAATCATCAACCTTGCGGTATCTCTTTTTATTGCCCTGTTTTTTATCCCTGCTTTAATGGATAAAATTCCTTTAAAAATTAGAAGTGGCAGAAAGGCTATTAAAAGAAACAGAAGAGTGGTTAGAATCACCCAAAGATATGAACGTTTTATAAATTTTGGGTATCGCTATAAGTGGATATTTATTGTAGTTGCTATCTGGGGGTTTGGATTACCGTTTTTCTTATTGCCCGACAGGCTTGGTGATGAACGTACCACTGAAGAAGAGTTAAAAACTTACCAGCAGTGGTACAACAAAACTTTGGGGAACAGTACTTTCACATCTGAAATAAAACCCTGGGTAAATAAGATACTGGGAGGTAGTCTCTATTATTTCTCATCATATATGGCCGAACAGGATTTCAACTGGGATAACCAACGCACACAACTAACTGTCAGGGTAAGTATGCCTAACGGTGCTACACTGGAACAGATGAACAAGGTTTTTCTTGACATAGAAAACTATCTGGCAAGTTTTGATGAGATAGAACGTTTCATATCAAGAGTAACCGGCATAGAAGGATCAACAATTAATATCTATTTTAAAAAGGATGCTGAAAACAGCTCCTTTCCATATCACCTGAAACAATTACTTGTAACCAGAGCTACTCAGACCGGTGGTGCCGACACCCAGGTTTACGGTGTAGGACGTGGGTTTAGCAATAAACTTTACAGTGGTTATCATAACTCTTCAATAGCATTGTATGGTTACAATTTTGATGAGTTGATGAAACATGCCCGGTATCTGAAAACAGAAATACTTAAGCTCGGACGTGTTAAAGAGGCATTTATCACTACCGGTGGCAACTCATACAGAAATAAGCCGAGATACGAATTCATCGCAGATGTAAATTCACGACAACTGGCATATAGCGGCACGTCAATTGGTTATCTGTATCGTAAACTCAGCCAGTTAACGCAAAAAGATGTTAAGGCGGGTACTGTATCTCACGGTAAAGAGTTTTTGCCGGTAGTATTGCGCCCTGTCAATGACAAAAACAAAAAACTATGGAATGTGATGAACTATCCTGTTATCGGCCAACAGGGAGAAGCACTACGTTTAAAAAATGTTGCCACAATAGTAAAAGAACGTATCGACGGATCTATTAATAAAACCAACCAGCAATACAAAGTGAGTGTCGCGTATGATTATATCGGTAATTATCAGTTATCATCAAGAGTACTGAAAGAAAATATTGAAAAGATAAATAAATTCCTGCCATTAGGATTCTCTGCCGAAAACGGACGAGGTGGCTATTATTGGCGTCATGATGAAAAAAAACAGTACGGACTGCTCTTTCTCGTTATGGTGATTATTTATTTTATTTGCGCCATACTGCTTGAATCATTTTTACAACCATTGGCGGTAATAGCTACTATACCACTATCATTTATAGGAGTATTTCTCACCTTTGCCCTGTTTAAATTCAACTTCGACCAGGGAGGTTATGCCTCATTGGTTCTGTTATCGGGGCTGACTGTAAACTCAGCTCTATATATCATTAACGATTTCAATAATAACCGGCGGAACAGGCCTTTGGGAAATAAATTACGGCAATACCTGAAAGGTTATAACCATAAAATAATACCTATCCTGCTCACTATCATCTCCACCTCATTAGGGTTAGTACCTTTTATGATTGATGGAAAAGATGAAGGTTTCTGGTTCTCACTCGCAGTGGGAGCTATTGGTGGATTGGTATTTAGTCTGGTTGCCATAGTGGTGTGGCTGCCGCTGTTTTTTAGACTTCTGTTATGCAGAGAAGATAGAAAGATAGGGTTACACAGAGATACGCAGATAAGATAGGAAAGATACTGTTACGCAGAGATACGCAGAGAAGATAGAAAGATAGGGTTACGCAGAGATGCGCAGAGAAATGATAAGATGTAAACAAAATTAATAATATGGGAAAAACAAAAATACTCTGTGAACCTCTGTGTTCCTCCGCGAAACTCTGTGTAACTTTTAAGGTTTAATCAGTGGTTTTATGCAGTAAGTATTAAAATTATAATTCTAAAATATCAGAAGATGAAAAACAATGATATTACTAAAATAATAATTGGCAAAGCAATCGAAGTACATCGTGCGTTAGGGCCGGGGTTGTTGGAATCGGCATATCAGGAGTGTCTGTTTTATGAACTTCAAAACTCGGGATTATCCGTTAAAAAAGAAGTCCCAATGCCTATTATTTACAAGGATATAAAACTTGATCATGGATATAGAATTGATATACTGGTTGAAAACAAAATTGTGGTTGAATTAAAACATGTTGAGACATTAACAGATGTACATGAGGCTCAAATCCTAACATACCTGAAACTTGGAGGTTATGAAATAGGATTACTAATTAATTTCAATGAGAAATTATTAAAAAGAGGCATTAAAAGATACATAAACAGCAAGCATAAAACTGATAGATAAATTAAAAAAACTCAGCGCATCTCTGAGATTCTCTGCGAGGCTCTGCGTAACTTAAACAACTATGCCAAACAAAAATAAAACTCAGTGTATCTCAGGGATTCTCAGCGAACCTCTGTGTAACTTAATTAACTATGCCAAACACAATAAATATAAAACGCTGCGTAACTTAAACAAATAGATAAAATGGTAAAATTTCTAATACATCGTCCCATTGCAGTCATCATGACATTTATTGCCGTTCTGTTACTTGGCGGAGTGGCTACCGGCCTCCTGCCTGTATCCTTAATGCCGGATGTTGATATCCCGGAGATCACCGTACAGGTTGAACGCTCCGGCGTATCGGTTCGTGAACTTGAAAACACAGTTGTTTCCAATTTACGGCGAAGCCTGTCACAGGTTTCTAATCTTGATGATATCATTAGTGAAACCCGTGAGGGCTATTCGTTGATTAGACTCCGATTTAAGTATGGTGCCAATATAAACTATGCCTTTATTGATGTAAACGAAAAGGTGGATGGCATTATGCGTCAAATGCCTGATGATGTAAACCGACCGGCTATCATAAAAGCCAGTGCAACTGATCTGCCGGTATTTTACATCAATGTACAAACAACTTCCGATAGCAGTGGTACAGCTAAATTTATGGAGCTATGCGAATTCACCGATGCTGTTATTCGTAAACGTCTTGAACAATTGCCCCAGGTAGCTATGGTTGATATTACCGGTCTGCTTTGGCCTGAGCTGTATATACTACCCGACACAAAAAAAATTAAGTCACTTGGCATAACTCAGTCACAAATAGAAAATATCCTGAAAGAGAATAATATTACGCTGGGTTCTCTGCAGGTTATTGACGGCCAGTATCAGTACAACATAAAATTCTCGAATTCAGTAAGGGATGTGAAAGATATACAAAACCTCTACCTCAAAACCAATGGTCGTATTTTACAAATCAAAGATATTGCAGAGGTAGGATTGCGCCCACGCACCCGTAAAGGGATGTTCATGCAAGGTAATAAAGATGCCTTGTCGCTTGCCATTATAAAACAGAGTGATGCCCGTATGGAGGAGATGAAAACAGAAGTTGACAAACTGTTAGATGTTTTTAATCGTGATTATCCGCAGGTGAAGTTAACCCTCACACGCGATCAAACCTCCATACTTAAATTTGCCATAAGCAACTTAAAAAAGAGTCTTATGTTAGGTGGATTTCTGGCTTTCATTATTATGTTTCTGTTTTTGAAAGACACCCGTTCACCGTGGCTTATCGGGTTCAGTATTCCGGTATCATTAATCATCAGTCTGCTGTTTTTTCATCTTATGGGCTTGTCTCTTAATGTTATCTCCCTGTCAGGTTTGATACTTGGTGTGGGAATGATGATTGACAACTCAATAATTGTAATTGATAACATCACCCAACGTATGGACAGAGGCGAATCTCTTTCGCAGGCATGTATTAATGGAACCAATGAAGTAATCAGGCCGCTTATCTCATCGGTGTTAACTACCTGTGCCGTATTTCTGCCACTGATATTTGTCAGCGGTATTTCAGGCGCACTATTTTACGATCAGGCAGTGGCTGTTTCCATCGGACTGTTTGTTTCGTTGTTGGTATCTATTACCCTGCTGCCCACTTTGTACCGATTATTCTGGTTGCGTGCAGAACGAAAAGGAAAACTCGGGGAAAAACGTACTGTCGCCTGGATGTCTAAGGTACAACTCTTTCAGTCGGAAGATATTTATGAAAAAGGGTGGCATTGGATATTCGCTCACCGTCGATGGATGTTTCCGCTATTCCTGTTGCTGATAATTGCCGGTGGATATATGGGATGGCACATGAAGAAAGAGAGATTTCCCGCTTTTAAACAACAGGAGCTAATGGTGCAAATAGACTGGAATGAACGTATTAACTTGCAGGAAAACCATAACAGGGTAGAAAAAGTTCTTTTAATTGCTGATGACAAAACGGAACTTGCCAATTCATTTGTAGGAATACAACAGTATATTTTACATAAGGATATGGATCTGTCACCTTCAGAGGCTGTAATATATTTTAAGCTAAAAGAAGGAGAAAAAACAGATGAACTGGAAAATATTATACATAGTTATATCAGAGGTAAACATCCTGATGCCAATGTATCATTCCGCTTTCCCGAAACAATTTTTGAAAGACTTTTTTCCGATCGTGAAGCTCCGTTTGTTGCAAGAATTAGTAGCCCGAAAGCTAAAGGAGCTCCTGATGTGCAAATTATGGATAATGTATTGCATTCTCTGAAACAAAACTATGCCGGGTACGATATAGAACCTTTTTCACGTGACGAATATCTGGAGATAAGAGCCAATCCCGTGAAACTGGCTCTCTATGAAGTAAATCAAAACAATCTCTATTCACGACTAAAAGCAGCACTGAATGAATATCAGATTGGTGTCCTTCGTTCACGCACCCTGTACGTTCCAATTGTGTTAAGTGATAAGGAACGAACAGTAAATACAATACTTAACGAGTTAATGGTAATTAACAATAAAGGTAAAGAGATACCGGTAAATCAATTGGTAACGTTAATGCGTAAAGATTATTACAAAGTGTTATATGGTGGTAAAGACGGTGAATATGTGCCAGTGCCGTTTTTTAATGTGGCTGATGTCGCACCAACCAAATTAGCTAATTCAATAAAAGATATGATACAGGATAAGTTTGAACTTTATGTATCATTCTCAGGTAAACTGTTCTCATCACGTAAACTTCTGAAAGAGTTATTTATTGTTTTGATAATTGCACTGGCACTGCTATATTTCATTCTGGCAGCTCAGTTTGAGAGTTTAACACAACCAATAATAGTGCTTCTTGAAGTACCAATGGATATAGCCGGCGCATTAGGTTTGCTATGGCTTTTTGGCGGAACTATTAACCTGATGGCAATGATTGGAATAATTGTGATGAGTGGTATCATTATTAATGACTCTATTCTGAAAATTGACACTATCAATCAGTTACGTAAACAGGGGCTGGCACTGATTCCTGCCATTGAAACAGCCGGTAAAAGAAGGCTAAAGCCAATTTTAATGACCAGCTTAACAACGATACTGGCACTTACTCCTTTTCTTGTTGCTCACGATATGGGTAGCGAACTGCAACAACCCCTCGCACTTACCGTAATTGGCGGTATGACTATCGGTACACTCGTTAGTTTATACTTTGTGCCACTGATGTATTACTATTTGTATAGGAATAAAGTTTAAGGTACAAGGTTTCGGGTTCCTGGTTCCTGGTTTCTTGAACTTTGAACCCGGAACTTTGAACTTAAAACCTTGAACCCGGAACCGGAAACCCAAAATATATTATAAACAAAAAGCATGAAAACCATACAAATAATAAATAAGGAAAGAATAGCTATAAAAACCGATAGAGGTTCACGATTAGTTTCAGTTAGTACTATAGTGTACATTATGGCTATTAACAATTATTCAAAAATCATTTTTTCTAATCAGGAAACTAAGATGATTCCATATACATTAAAGGAGATAGAAAAACAGATGAGAGATTTCAATTTTATTCGCTGCCATAAAAGTTATCTCGTTAACACAGCTTTTATTGACGAAATACATTATAAAGAGAAATATGAGATAATGCTCATTAATAATGAAGAAATCCCGGTATCTCGTGCAAAAATGAGACACATTAAAAGAATATTTGGAATTTGATAATTACCGATAACTAAAGAAACAGTACCGTTTACCACCCAAAACATACAGTTAACTAAAGAACAGATACTCATTTGGTTATGTAAATACAATTCTGTACTTTTAAACAAAACAAGAAAGGAGAAACTAACATGAATAAACGTACAACGCTAATTAAACATCAATTCTGGTAGCTCCCCCTTTCGGGGGACAAATGTAACAATAAATTAGAAAACAGAAATAGAGTTGAATTTCTTTAATTGAATGATTATTTATTCAATACAATCATTAATTTAAAATATATTTAGTTATGAAATCAAGAATGAATAAAATACTAACAGTTATTACCGCTGTTACATTTGTAGCAGCACTTGCAATAAATGTACAAGCTTCATTTAATGACCCGTTTGCGGGAATGAGTGATGAGGCTATTGTACAAACAACAAGTGATACATCAGGAGAAACAACAGAGATCAATTGGCCACCATGGGAATGGGAAATATATACAGAGGACATTCCTATTTGTGGTACGTTTATAATTAATGGGATAACATATTATAAACATGAAGTAAATTGTTGGGAAGGTGGTGATGATGAATGTACTGAACAAGAGTGCATGTAATTAAACTGTAATAACAGGCAAGCCATTTAAAAATAGGCTGCCTGTTATTTTGTATTAACAAATGTAAAACATAATCAATATAAAATCATGAAAATTATTATGAAAGGTTTTTTAACAGTAACAACATTTCTTTTTATGATGTCATGTGATAACAAAGAAAAAAGTGACATATTAACTATTGATATCGACAATGCCAAAAATGTCAATCACCATGCTCTGATGGAGGCTATTGAAAGTATAGAGTTCATACCACTTGAAACGAATACTGAGAATTTAATGGGTTTTATTAACAGGGTTTCATTAATAAATGATCATATATACATATTTGATCACTTATCAAATAAGATCCATATTTTTAACAGTAATGGAAAATGGTTAAATACACTTAATAAAAAAGGTAAAGGGCCGGGTGAGTATTTATATATTAAAAACTTCAGGGTTGATGAGAATGGTGCTTTATATGTTATGACACATGGAAAGATATTAATGTACAATAAAGATCTTCGTTTCATAGGTAAAATAATAATCCCTGATGATGGTAATAAAATTAGAGATTTCTATATGTTTGGGAAAGAGAATATCATTTTTTATAAAACATACAACAAAAATGGTGATAACAGCTTACTGCAACATTTTAAAAGCAATAAAAACATAAAACAATACGGACAAATAACTACCCGTGATAATTTTGGACATAACCGCTTTGTTAAATACAACGATAAAATAAATTTCATACCACCATTTTATAGTAATGATATACTTAGTATTGATGAGAATTTCAATATAATAAAAAAGTATCGAATTAAGCTGAATAATAAATCCTTGAAAAACAGCAACTCAAATATTAAATTAAAGCACCTTAAAGGCATAAAAAACTATATGATTTTAACATTCCTGGAAACAGATAAGTACATATACTTAGCATATAATGGAACTCCCATACAACATTGTTTATACAACAAAACAACAGGAAGTTGTTATAAAAGCATTAAAAGCTGGTCAAAGGAAAAATATGGTTTTACATTAAATGCTTACAATACAGATGCAAATAACAATTATTTATTAGGTATTGAATCAAGTATTGTATTAATTAATAATGCAAAAGATTTAAAGGCAGACACAATTATTAATGAGGAACAAGTAAAAACAATCAAAGAATTAAAGGTGACAGATAATCCTGTTGTAATTAAAATTAAACTAAAACCATGAAATATTTAATACCTTATACATTAGTATTAATAATTATTTTGCAAACATTTACACTCTTCAAGTTGAGAAATAAATACAAAGAAAAATTCTATAAGTATAATGTTAAGGTAAATAAAATGATTTACGAAATAGAAAAAATTAGTGAATTGGAATCCTTAGACATTGGAAAAAGAATAAACGTCTCATCCTTGCAAAAGATAAATGACTGCTTCAGAATTACAGATTCTGCATTTACAAAAAAAAATATTTATTTAAGAATTCCAGAGAAATATTGTTCAACATGTGTAAACAATTATATTGATAAATTATCAACGCTATCATCTAAAATCGATAAAAATATGTTTTTTGTATTAACTAAAAAACAAGACAGTCTAATGTTATATTACTACAAACGAAGATATCCGCTATTGAAAGATAATATAATTAATATCGATAGTTTACCAATAAAAATTGAACAACAAAACAAACCATATATTTTAACCATTGATGATAATAATTATATAAGGGATGTGCATATTTTAAACAAGAATTTAAAAAACCGATCTGTTTTTTACATTAATGGTCTAATTAATTATTATGATAGAGATTAGCATACATATAATTAAAATGCAATTATTAATTCAATGATTAATTCATTGTATTTTACCCTCCTAATCCCCTGCTACAACGAAGTAGAGAATATACCGGTGCTGTACAAGCGGCTTAAAAAGGTGCTTGCTACAGTAGCTGAGTATGAGATATTGTTTATTAATGATGGCAGTAGTGATGGTACTACTGAGTTGCTTAAAGAGTTAAGTGAAAAAGACGATAAGGTCTCTTTCATCCGGTTTTCGCGTAACTTTGGGCATCAGGCAGCTTTAAAGGCCGGATACGACCATGCCCGGGGTGATGTAGTTATATGCATGGATGCCGACATGCAGCACCCGCCTGAACTTATACCTGAAATGATTGAGAAATGGCAACAGGGGTACGATGTGGTTTACACTATACGTGAGGATAAGAAAAATATGCCTTTTATTAAAAGGGTAACTTCAAAAATCTTCTATTGGTTTATAAACAAACTTTCTGATACATCAATAAACAGAGGTGCTGCCGACTTCAGGTTGTTAGACCGCAAAGTTGTAGATGCACTACGCCGTATGCCTGAAACAAATCTCTTTTTCAGAGGTATGATACCCTGGCTGGGATTTAAGCAAATAGGCATTCCATACCGGGCTAACGAAAGAGAGGCAGGAGAAACAAAATTCTCATTTGGCAAAATGCTTAACCTCGCTTTAAGTGGTGTTACAGGTTTTAGCATTCGCCCTTTACGGCTCTCCCTTTTTGCCGGATTAACAATTGCCCTGCTTGCTGCCATATATGGTTTTTATGCTATTGTAATGGCTCTGTTTACAGATAAAACCATTACCGGCTGGACATCTGTAATCGTAAGTGTTCTTTTCCTTTCAGGCATTCAGCTAATAGTGCTTGGCATTATGGGAGAGTATATCGGCAAACTGTTTATGGAGATAAAACGACGGCCACACTATGTAATAGAAGAAAACAGTGAACAGTAAACAATTAGCAGTTAACAGTGAACGAAGAACAGTGAACAAGAAACCCGAAACGAGGAACTAAAATGATGAACAAAAAATATTTTTGGCTATTGGCCATACTTATCATAACCATAATCGCATTTTACCCCACTCTTTTCAACCAATTTCAGATGTTATGGGACGATCAGGTACATGTTGTTAATAACCCATTTATTAAAATATGGAGTGTAGATTACCTTATCGAAATATTTACATCTCCTTATGGCTATCAGTATTCGCCTGTAAATACTATTGTATGGTTAGTTACAGGCTCTCTGTTTGGACTTAACCCAATGGCATTTCATGGTGTTAGTCTGCTGTTTCATCTATTGAATGTTGTGCTGGTTTTCTTTTTCATACAAAAAATCGTAAACCAATCATCAAAACACAAAGAAAATAGCACCCACATTGCAGGTATTGTAGCTCTCATTTTTGCCATACATCCAATTCAGGTTGAAGCAGTAGCATGGGTAAGTGCCTTTAAAGTAATACTTCATGCTACCTTTTACTGGGCAGGTCTGCTTACCTATTTAACATACCTTACCTGTAAAAAACTAAAATGGTTAATAATTACACTGCTATGCTTTATCCTCTCTTTCGGGGTAAAAGAACAAGCTGTACTTTTTCCTCTTTCACTCCTGATTATTGATTGGTACTACGGAGTAATATCACAAAAGAGAGTTTTACTTGAAAAGATACCGTTTTTTGTTGTTGCCATCCTGTTGGGTTATGCCTCACTTGTAATATTTGATCGTACAGGAGATGGAGGACACCAATTCTATCCTCTGTATCAACGATTAGTAATGGGAGCATTCTCCTATTTCGAATATCTGTTTAAAATTCTTATACCAATCAGAGTAAGCTATCTATACTTTTTCCCAATAAAGATAGGGGAAAGCCTCCCTTTGCATTTCTGGCTTTATACCCTGCTGGCAATACTGCTAACATGGTATATCTGGGAGCAGTTTTATAAAAAAGAGAGAAGAGTAATTATTTTCGGACTGTTGCTTTTTACTTTTCATCTGTCGCTATTTTTACATATAATTCCTTTGGGGCGTTCAGGTATGATTGCCGACCGATACATCTATATGGCACTGCCGGGCTTAGTTTTGGCACTTACAGTTTGGATATGGGATTATGTGAAAAATCATAAAAAGGCTATTCCGTTTATAATCGCTGTACTAACTGTTTATATCGGCAGTCTGGCTGTACAAACCCACATACAAACTAAAACATGGTACGATTCTACCACTTTGAAACAGGAACTTAAAGAACAAATTGAAAAAGCAAAAAAAGAACGTGATTTACCATTAGAACCCGAAAAATGATGTTTGATAAATTTCCTAAAATACGAACGGAACTACCCAGAGAGTACCAAAAGATTTATAACGAGCATTACCGCAATAATCGCGAAGGTAATAACACCACTACCTCTATATCTAAACATTTAGAGAGCTGGATGCATAGGAAAGTTGCATCAGATGTAAAGAATAAAAAAACCGAAAATATCGAAACGCTTGAGATAGGTGCAGGAAACCTAAACCACCTGAAGTATGAACCCTTCGTTTCGCCTTACGATGTTGTAGAACCTTTCGCAAATCTTTTAAACACATCAGTAGCAAAAAGCAGTGTGCGGAATATTTATAATGACATTTCGGAAATTGATACGACTCAGAAATACGATCGTATTATTTCCATCGCCTGTTTTGAACATGTTACTGATTTGCCTGATATGATAGAAAAAGCCTGCACACTGTTAAAACCCGGTGGGCAAATGCGTGTAGCCATCCCCAATGAAGGAACACTAATGTGGAAATTGGGAACCATGGTTACAGGTTATGAATTCAGGAAAAAATATGGTTTAGATTATCAGTTACTAATGAAACACGAACATGTAAACACAGCCGATGAAATTGAAGATATACTGAGATTTTACTTCAAAGATATTGATTGTTCTGTTTTTGGAATTAACAAAAAGATAGCGTTTTACAGATTTTATACATGTAAGGAGCCTATCAGGTAGTACTAGAGGCCGGATTTGATAAGCAAATGGAACGAAAACACCTAGATAATTAACAACTTGTGTTTTTAGTGACGAGGTGAATACCTGCTGATAAAAAGGTTGATTCCTTCAATTTAAACCGATACATATCATAACAACTAATAGTTATAACTTTTGGTCATTACGATATTTTACATTAATATTTGTACTATTGAGTTCTTGTTCAAACAAAACAAAATAAAACAATGAAAAAAACACTAACAACCCTACTGATTTCAATTTTATTCACAACCGCTTTTGCACAGCAACAAGCCATGAAACTAACTTTGGATGATGCGCTTCGTTTGGCACAAACACAGTCGTTACAATCGTTTCTGGTAAAAAACACCTATATGGCAAACTACTGGCAGTATAAAAGTTTCAAAGCTAACTATCTGCCGGCTCTCTCTTTCAGGTCGCAGATTCTAAACTACTCCAATGCGAATCAACTAAGGTATAACTCCGTTACTGAAACAGAAGATTATGTGCGTACTCAAACCCTCAACACCAACGCATCACTATACCTTACTCAGAATGTTGGAGCAACTGGAGGTACATTCTTTGTTCAGTCTGATCTGTATGGCACTAAGAATTATGGTAACAAGTCATATACTCAGTTCTCTTCTCGCCCGTTTCAAATAGGATATCGTCAAGAGCTTTTCGGGTATAATAATTTCAAATGGGAACGTAAACTTGAACCCCAAAAGTATAAACAAGCAATGCTGGAGTATCTCCACGATGTTGAATACACAAACAGCCTCACATGTAACTACTTTTTCAATTTGGTTATGGCACAAATTAACAACGAGATGTCTGAGTATAATTTCCATAATACAGACACTCTGTTTCAGATTGCACAAAAACGGTTTCAACTGGGAACAATAAAAAAGGATGAATTGCTGGAGCTTGAATTGAACTTAAATAACGCCTATATTAAAGTTGAAGAAGCAAAAATGCAATACCGTAAAAACAAAGAGGATTTCATTACTTTTCTACGACTTCCTCAAAATGTTGAATTAGATATTATATTACCCAAGGCACTTGATTTAACTATTCCTGAAACTAAAGCGTTGCAATTAGCCATGGAACGTAATGCAAAAATGCTTGAACAACAAATAAAACTACTTGAAGCAAAAAGAGATGTAGCACGAACCAGAGCCGAAAACAGATTTCAGGCCAGCATGAACATCTCATACGGTATTAATAAAGCTGATGGCCATTACGACTATATTAATAACACACCCGTAAACGGAGAGATTGGCAATGTTTACCAACGTGATTTTGATAAATACCAACAACTTGGTATCAATCTGAATATTCCTATACTCGATTGGGGCAAGCGTAAAGGACATTATCAAATGGCTAAGTCGAGGCAGGAGATAACAAAAATAAGTGTGGAACAAACAATTACTGCTTTCAAACAGGATGTGATTACTAAAGTTCTTGAATTTAATCTACAATACGACAAGGTTAAATCAATAGCAAAATCAGATACACTGGCAATGTACAGTTATGAGCTTACCTCTACCCGGTTTAAAAAGGGTAATGTAGATGTGCTTAAACTTACTTCGTCACAACAGGCGAAAGATAATGCACGACTTCAGTATATCAGGTCACTATTTCAATATTGGTCCGATTACTACACCGTTCGTAAACTTACCCTGTACGATTTTATTAATAATCAAACCCTTGAAGAAGATTTTGAGAAACTGTTGAATATGACACAATAGGATATAGAATCAAGTTTTGCATTTATCTCATTCCAAAAAGGAATAGAAACTCGTCACCTTTTTTCAACACTCAATAAGCAATTTACAATCCACATAGGCTTTAGTTTAGAATAAATGTGAAATTCTAAATTAAGCTGATTTTAATAATCTGTAATCATTATCAATATTCTTATAATTCTTGATAGCATTGGTGTTTACACTTCCTATTTCTACAATCTTTTGTATAAATTCAGCATCTTTATACTTTTCCTTTAAATGAAACCAATTCATGTACATTTGTAAATTCTTAGTTGCAACACCTAATTTTTCTTTATTTATCCAGTTTTTTACCCTGCTGTGCATTGAGTTTACATGCTGTATATGAAACTTTTTCCTTTTCACATATTCATTCAAATTCGCTCTAAGAACGTGATGTTCAATAGAGTTGTCTTTTGCGAATCCTTTATAACTAACATGGCCATCTGAACACAATATCGTTTGTTTTACAACCATTTTTCCAATGGCTTGTGTAATATTTAATTTGGTAATTCTACCTAAACAAGCCACATTTACGTTTATTGTTTTCTTTCGGTCTGTAGATACAATAACAGCAACCTGTTCTTCGCTTATCCCTTTTGTTTTAATTGATTTTCCACGATGCCTTGCTTTTATGTCTAAATCTTTTGAACCCTTATTTGAGTGTAAAAAAAAAGTTTCATCACTTTCTGTAATTCCCATAAAAACACCAGACTCAATATCGGAAATTGATGCACTTATTTTATGTCGCCAATCAAGAGCAGTTTTCTTATTGATTTGAAGTTCAGCCTTAATTTTATCTAAACTCAAATCTAATTTCATTAATTTTAAGTAAGGTATTAATTTCTCTTTCTTATGAAGATGAGCTAACCACGTGCCTGTATAAGCTGTGAAACTTCTTTGACATGCTTTACATTTGTATCGCTTAACTCCTTTTGAACTACCGTTTTTAACATACTTTAAACTTCCACAACGTGGACAAGATGATTGTTTATTGTCCAATTCTTTGGCTCGTATATGTAATAATTCAAATTGTGTTTCTTCTCTCAAATCATGCAATTCTGTTAATAACCCATCTTGCTCATATGGCTGTAATTCCGAAAAGTATTTTTTAATATCAGTATTCTGCATATTGTTTTTTTCTCAAAGATAAGAAATTAATCACATTTATTCTAAACTAAAGCCTCCACATACTTTAGCCCTGTATTTTTGCCCTGGCTCAGCCATAATAGCCACCTTTTCTTTTACGCTTTCTTTTTCAATGGTATTATCCTGCTGTTCGCTTTGTGGGTCAAGCGACAATTGAATCTTTCGCTTCAGGGTTGATAACTCACTTTTTAACTCCCTCAACTCATCTTCTTTTCGCCATGTTCCGTTTACTACTTCCTGTAATACAGGCACGTCTATTTGCACATTTTCATTGCTTTTCTTATACTTCTCAACCAGCTTAGGAATCTTTTCTAAAGCATTCATGAAATTCATAGATGCCAGTTTCGGGTCATTGGCTATTTTACCGTTGTTGTAGGTATATTTGATTTCGCTTTCGCCCATAATGAAAAATTTATTGTCAAAATATTTTTCATCGCCAAAAAGAGAATCTTCTTTGTTAGAGTTCTCCGACTTGACCAAAAGCAAAAAATCGTACAGAGTGCCGATTTTTTGGTATTCGCCTTTAGTGTTCAGGTTATCGTCTATCTCGTTAAGTTTTGCACCTACCAGTTTGAAGTCGATGGTATTAAGACCGTCCAGTTTAACAGGGTTCAGGGGCTTTCCATCTATATCTCTCTGTATATGGCTGTTGAAAAATTCCCAATCGCCTGTCATTTTCCCAATCACCTCGTTGTTATGTTCAAGGGTGTGGTGTATTTCCCGTAGTTTGAACTCCGATGAACTTTTGGAACGGTGGAAGGCTTGTCGCTCACTCTCCAAAGCGGTGATTCTCTTTTCTAATTTGGCTTTTTCCAACAATTCGGTATTACCGGAAAGTATTGCCACATACTCAGAGAAATTCATGCCCGTTTTTTCATCCATTGCTCCTTCGTCGATGGTGCGGGTCGCCATGTTGTTATTTTTGAGTTGGTTGATGAAAAGCTGTTTGTTGTGCAACAGGTTGAATTTGTATGAGTCCAGTGACTTTTCAACGGCATAGATAAACGTATCAACTTTGTTCCCGGAAAATTCTTTGGCAATAAAGTTGCCTTTGCGTACTGCCCGTCCGTTACGTTGTGCAAGGTCGGAAGGCCGCCATGGTATATCCAGGTGATGGATAGCTACAGCTCTCTTTTGTGCGTTTATGCCCGTGCCCAACATATCGGTAGAACCTAAAAGCACCCTAATCTCCCCCGTATTCATACCCTTTATAAAAGTTTTACGTGCATTGTCGGTCTTTGCCTCCTGAATAAACCGGATTTCATGGGCAGGGATACCATGGTCTTCGTGCAGTTTGCGTTTTATCTCGCTGTAAACACTCCACCGGCCGGGCTTGTACGTCCCCAAATCAGAGAATACAAACTGTGTACCTTTATGCTCATTGTGCTTTCGGTAGTATCGGGCTATATTCCGGGCACAATGCGAAGCTTTATTGTCAATATGGTCACCATAGACAGGATCTATCATTCGCATGTCCAAACTTTGAACTCCTGAAGGTGGTTATATGTTCAATTTAACAAGGGTGTAAATGTTAAAATGAACTTTTTCGCATGTTAAAATATGTAGACTTGGCTTTGTAAAGACTTGATAATATGCAATTTGTTATTTGTCCCGTTTTTGTCCGGCATATTTTTCGTGTTTTTCCTTGCAATTCTCTTTCTTTAAAAACAATTAATCAAAACAAAACTATTCTGAATGAAGAAAGAAATTATGAAGTACGCGTCCTTAACCATCATCGTTTCCCTTATTGGTTTCAATTATCACTTAATTGCTAATTATTACTCATGTTTTCACCCCTTGTAATTCATTGTGTTTAAGCATCATGTTATTTGTCACGCCATTTGTCACGCAGATTTTTTGGTTTAGAACGTACTTTTTTATTGTTTCACAAAGAAATTCTTTTTTCAAGAGTAATGTTTACTTTGTAATATGTATTTAAACAGTATTAACCATGAAGAAAAAGGGCAGGAAGCAAAACCAACGAAAGTTTTACCGCTTCCTGCCCGGCCTCTTCACCAAAAAAGTAAAGGAGGTGATGTGACAAAGATAAGATAAATTACCCGACTGTTTTAGCGGCATCACCGGAAAGTTCTATGGATTTTTCGGGTTATCTAATGATAACAGGTGTACAGAGCGGAGCCGGAAGCAACGTCCCGGCAAAGAGTTTTAGCAAAACATTATTTTAACATTAAATCATTAATTATGAAAAAAGTAAAATTAATAATAGGTAGCTTGTTTATTGCAGGTGTAATGCTATTAAATGTATCACTCTTAACAAACAAAACTGACTTCATGAGTAATCTGAATCTTTTATCTTTGCAGGCACTTGCGGGATCCGGTGATGGTGAAACTCATTATGGAGAATGTGCAGACGATTATGACGTAACTATGCCAGAATGGGATCTATGTTATATTTGTATTCCTGTAACCTATGATTCATGTTGTGGAGTATCGCAACAATGCTGTTTTGATCAAGAACCTTATTGTTAAATTGTCTAAAAGTTTTGTGACAGGTTGATTTCAAATCTTCCTGTCACAAAATAATATAAATAAATAAAGCAAAAATGAAATATAATTATCTTATCTTATTATTTACAGTTTCTATTCTTAATTCATGTACCAATAATAATACACATGAAAATGAAAATGCCAGAAAGTTAAATGTTGAATTTAACGAAAACACACTGAATCTTTCAGCCGAATTTAATAGAATTGAATTTGTACCCCTTGAAACAAAAGCAAAAAACATCGTTCGAAATTCTTACCATGTCGATTTAATTAATAACACTTATTATGTGTTTTCATCAGCTCCTGATAATTGTATGGCAATTTATGATTATCAGGGTAATTTAAAAAGTGTTATCAGAAAAAAAGGACATGGACCAGGTGAATTTGTTTTTACACAGGATGTATTTATTGACAGATATATTAATATATATGATGCAGGAAAAGCTTCAATTATCACTTATAGTTTAAATGGAAAGCATCTCTCAGATAAACGTATCGGTGGCATAAATCGTTTTTGTTTAAAAAACAACTTGTTAATAACATACAAAATCTATGATTTACCTTCGCAGTTATATAATATAAAATCGCACCATAAATTAAATATTTTTAATATAAAAGATCTCAAGTTTCGCAAGTAACAATTACCTGAAAACCAACAAATAAATTTCAAAAAAA
>CBDUZZ010000059.1:0-30340 GCA_965371855.1 uncultured bacterium | reverse complement strand
ATTACTTATAACAGTTTACCAACTAATGGCTCAGGCACGGATTGCAAATCCGCGCCAGCTTGGGGTAAAAATGAGATAAATCAATAACTTTGTAAAAAACAAAGTTTTACATAGTAATAACAGAACAACCGGTTGCAAGTCAGATAGATTTTTAACAATATAAACTGATAATCACAAGAGTTATCACTACTTTATGAACTTGATAACTTGATGAACCTGTCTGCCGTCAGGCAGGCTTTAAACTAATGCACTATGGCAATTACAAAGGATATTACAATAGAAGAACTGGTTGACGAAGTTCAGGGTGCTGTAAGATACCTGAGTATAAAAGGAATAAAATGTATTGCATGCGGTGAACCTATTTGGGGTACTCTTGAAGAAGCAGCTAAAGAGAAAGGGTTTAGCGATGATGAAATTGAAAAATTTGTTGAAGAACTGATTAACCTAAAAGATAATCCGAATGAGAATAAAAGTATTCCTCGTATTGACACAAAGAGACTATAATTATAAAATAAAAATAGCCGCCGAACAAAACAACAATTCAGCAATTCAACCAAAAAACTATCCTCTCACAAACATAGCTTTAATAATCTGATTCGCCATTTTTGGGTTCTCCTTTAGCCTGCGCGTACTGTACCCAAACCATTCCTTACCATAAGGAACATAAACACGCATCGCATGTCCTTTGTCAACAATACTTTTCCTTAAGTCAGGCGTAACGCCATACAACATTTGAAATTCATATTTATCTTTTGGTACTTTGTATTTTTCAAGTAATTCAAAAGCAGCTTTTACAAGTGCTTTGTCGTGTGTGGCAATCCCAACAAATATTTTATTTCGAAACATGTAATCAAGAAGCATAATGAAATTTTCATTTATCTCATGATAATCTTTATATGCAATCTCTTTGGTCTCAACATAAATACCTTTACATAACCTGTAATTAACGGGAGCCTCTTCTATGTGAATATCCATAAGATCTTCAACATCCTGCAATGTACGTTTCATGTATGACTGCAACACTAAACCTACATTTTTGGGGAACTCAGCTTTCAGTTTTCTGAACATCTCAATCTCAAGATCAACGCAAGGTGAGTCCTCCATATCAATTCTTACAAAGTTGTTATATTCAACAGCTTTTGCAACAATCTCCCTGACATTGCGATAACATATATCCTTATCAAGAAGCAACCCGAAAGAGGTTGGTTTTAGAGAATAGTTACCATCTATCTTCTCCTTTTCAAATCTCTCAATAATCTCCAGATACTCCTCTTTATTTTTAGTTGCTTCACTCAGATCAGAAATAAACTCTCCTAAAAGATCAACAGTTATCATCATTTGCTCAGCATTTAATTGCTTCGATGCCAAAACAGCTTCATCAATATTTTGACCTGCAATATACCTTTTAGAAAATACCCAAATAACTTTTTTAGGGAACAGAGGAATCATGTTTGCTATCAATCTATTTATCATTGTTATAGTTTTTATACATCCCAAATGTTATTTCATCAACTTTTTGGAACCATTTATCAAATTTTTCGTATTAAGGAACATAATATCCAAATATATTTATCAACCCAATAGGGTTAAACTTGAATTGGACATGGTAAAATTCGCTATTACAATCTGACAAAAAAATGATTAATCTCATTAATGATTGACATAGTGATACTTGCTGATAAAAGTCAGCAAAAACACATGACCAAATTCAGAAAAAAGGGGACAACAATAAAATCATATTTGGATTAGCATTACATATAAGAGTAAATTAGGGGGCTTTTTAATGGACGATATAAAAAAAACCGCTTTTCTAATTATTACGCTCTGGTTGTTTGGAATAGTTGTATCTGTAGGGCAGGATTGCAATATTTTATCAAAAGCCAATGATATTCACCCGGATCGCTTATGTGCTCCGGTAAATATATCGTGGAAAATAATCTATAGGGGCGTTAATGATGGTGGAACAGGAGATGTAAAAATACTATTTGACTGGGACGATGGCAGTGCTACCGAACTTATTTCTGCTGTAAACGACTCTCTTCAGGAGTGGTCTGTCACACATACCCATGTATATCCAATCGGAGGAGACAAATGTAATTATCATCCCTCTGTGTATCTTGTTGTTGCCGGCACTTCCTGTGGCAGTTCCATTCAGGAGCAGATTGTAACCGTTTGGGATACTGACGATATGAACGGGGGTGAATTGTTTATTGACCCTCAAACATTTCCAATATGTTTTGGTAACGACGGCATCGTAACATTTACGGATGTTAGTGACTGGAACTGTACGCCACCCGACGAAAATGATGTGCCAAACTCAAGAAAACGCTGGATACAGTGGGTTTATGGTACAGGTGGAACAAATATAAACAGTGCTGAGGTTAACGGTGTTATCGAGACTTACCCGTTTAGTGGTGCAATAAACGTAACTGCCGAACCCATTTTGGGGCCTACAGCCCCTTTCAATCAAACTCTTCCTATCTATATTCCTATTGGATATAATGTAGGAGACTTCTTCGAAGTTACTCTGCGAAACTGGAACTACTGTAATCCGTATGATGACCCTGATAAGCCAGGCTCCCCTGGTGATCTCATCAATGGTGATTTCCCTCCCGTTGAAACAACTGCAATTGCTATCATTGTAGCCCTGCCCGACGGAACCATTACTGCAGTTGGCCCATTTTGCGATAATGAAGTCCCTGTAAACCTGACAGCAGTCGACCCCGGTGGCACATGGTCAGGGCCGGGAATAACAGACTCCTCAAGCGGTACTTTTGATCCCTCCGTTGCCGGAGCCGGTGTACATACTATCAATTACGACATTACTAACGCAGACGGGTGTAGTGCAACCGGAATCACAACCATACAAATATGGGAGTCTCCTAATGCTGATATTCTCAATGGTCCGGCAACATATCTATGTCCCGGAGTTGACGAAATTCTTGATGGAAATCCATCACAAGGAACAATACCATACACTCACCTGTGGACTGGTGACACAGCTCCGTTGAGTAATACAAATATTCAAGCACCTAACTTCAACACAATAACTCCCGGCATATACTCTTTAACATATCATGTTACAGACAGCCATTCCTGTTCTGATTGGGATACAGTAAAAGTAAATGTGTATCCGGTAGATATTCACTTCGACAACCAAGACCTTTTTTTATGTACCAATGTATTAGACACATTGAAGCCGGAACCAGAAGGAGGATCCGGTGTATTTGCACAGCACTTGTGGAGCGGAACCAGAACAGACCTGCTTTCGGCTACAAACATTGAAAATCCTACATTTCTTTCTCCAACAGCCGGATTGTTCAAATATAAGTATTACGTAAAAGACAGTCAGGGATGTGACGCTTCCGACAGCATATTTGTTCATGTTTATCAACAACCCACATCTAATGCAGGAACCAATGACACTATTTGTGGAGTAATTAACACATTAAGTGCGATACCCAGTTCGGGAACTGGAACATGGAGTCTGATAACCGGTGACGGCAGCATTGCCTTTTCCGACATCCATGATTCCAATACATCTGTAACTGTAGATGCCTATGGCTCTTACACCCTCGAATGGCATGAAGAAAACAGTGGTTGTAATGATGCAGACACTGTTAGTCTTGTATTTTATAAAACACCGGCACCAACAGTTGCCGCCGATGGTGATACATGTGGGTTAGCATTCAATATCTCAGCCATTCCGGATTTAGGAACAGGGAAATGGGATCAACGGTCAGGACCGGGAACAGCAACATTTGATGATGATGAGAATACCTCAACAATGGTTTCAGTAAACATACCGGGAGACTATGTCTTTAGATGGACAGAAACAACCACATTTGGCTGTACAGGCAGCGACTCTATGAAAGTTAGTTTTTATCCAATACCGGTAGCATCAACAGCCCCTATTGATACGATAGGATGTAACCCGGTAGTAATTGATTTTCAAAATACATCTACTAATGCTGATACTTATTACTGGGATTTCAACGATGGATTTGTTTCTAATCAGGAGAATCCGTCACATTCATTCCGCAACTCATCACCAACGCCAAATATTTTTAACATTCAGTTAGTGGCATACAATACTTACGGATGCGTAGATACCTTGACACAAAAACTAACAGTTTCTCCTACACCTCTTTCAAGTATCGCAGTTGACAGAGGTCCGGGATGTAGTCCGTTAACTATAAATTTCGACAACAAATCAGAGGGAGCTACTATTTACGAATGGGACATGGGAGACGGCACGCCCCTGATTACCGATGAAGATGTAACACACACATTCTTCAATAACGAAACATACGTTAAATCATACGAAGTAACTTTAGCCGTTGAAAATAGTTACAGCTGTACGGACACTTCCAACACATATATTACAGTTTATCCACAGAGTAACTTTACTCTCTCTGCCCTACCCGATTCAGGATGTCATCCTGTGAAAGTGGATCTCACATCCGAGGCAGGTGCATTTTCATACAACTGGAATTTTGGTGACGGCCAATCCATACAGGGTTCCAATGCAATAACCCACATTTATGAAAATACAGGAAACACTCCTGTAACCTACAGTACAACACTTTTTACAAGCTCTGTATTTGGATGTCTCGATACTGCTACTGTGGATATTAAGGTTAACCCTTCACCGATAAGCAAATTTTCATATACTCCAAACGACGGATGTGCACCATTAGATGTGGTATTTACCAACGAATCAGGTAATGTAGCATCAAGTATATGGAAGTTTGGCAACGGAGATAAGATAACATTACCAAATGATGGCTCAACCAACTATACTTATAATAACACCGGCTTTGCACCTGAAATTTATCATGCTTCCCTGACAGTTGAAAACAGTTATGCTTGTGTTGATTCAGTTACCAAAATAATTACTGTTTACCCTCAGGTAACAGCCGCTCTGTCAGAAGGGGATAATGGATGTAGTCCTCATAGTGTCTCGTTTGCCAACAGCTCAGTAAACGCTAATAACTTCTTTTGGGACTATGGTGACGGAAACAGTTCAAACCAATATTCCGGATTTAATACATTCATTAATAACACTAATAAAGACATCACATACAATGTAGTATTAATTGCTACATCCAATTATGGTTGCAGCGATAGCGACACAACACAAGCAACCGTTTACCGTTCACCTCAACCGGCTTTTGATGTTTCACCAATTAAACAACAAATGCCAAATTCTACTGTTACAATCAACAATAAAACACCAGGTAACAACTGGGATTACAAATGGCTTTGGGATGACGGAAATACGTCAACAGAGAAAGAACCTGGTTCATACACCTATGCCGGTTCAGGTGATTATAATATAAAACTTATTGTTGCAGGAGAGCACTGTATAGATTCGACATACAGATCCATAACTATATTAACAAATTTACCAACCATAGATTATGGTTCAGATACCGAAGGCTGTCCTCCTCTTACTGTACAATTTTATAATAACTCTACTGAATCGCATACATTTATGTGGGAGTTTGGAGATGGAAGTGTATCATCAGAGAAAGAACCTGAACATACCTTTTACACTACCGGTGAATACAAAATTAAATTAACAGTTTACGGACCGGGAGGCACTGCGGAAGCAGATGATGTAACAGTAAAAGTATATAACTCACCTAAGGCTTACTTTGAGGCTGTTCCTGATAAAGTTAAGATACCCGGACAATCAGTCTCATTCCTCAACAAATCAACAGATGCTTTGAACTGCCTGTGGGATTTAGGCGACGGAAATACTTCAACAGAGTTTTCATTCATGTATGAATACCAGAAAGCAGGAGTGTTTGATGTATCACTTGAAGTAACAAATGAAGAGGGTTGTAAAGATAAATACGTTCAACTTGAAGCGGTTATTACTGAACAAGGCGGAAAAATAAGCTTCCCTAACGCCTTTACTCCAAATCCGACAGGCTCTAATGGAGGCCACTATACATACGGTGAAAAAGAGAACTATGTATTTTACCCATTCGTGCAAGAAGGCATTGAAGAATATACTCTTCAGATATTCACACGATGGGGAGAATTCATCTTTGAAAGTCATGATATTAAAATAGGATGGGATGGATATTATCGTGGTATGTTATCTCCACAGGGAGTATACATATACAAAGCCACATGTAAATACGGAACAGGACTGATTAAAGTAACAACAGGAGATGTTACGCTAATAAGATAGTTGAAAGTTTTTAAAGTTCATAAAGTTGAAAGCGTGTCATTAATATCTAAATAAACGAATAAACAACTTACTAAAAAACCGGATGAGAAAAAGGATTACCTACATAGTTACATTATTAGTTCTGATTGCAACATTCAGCACTAAAAAAAGCTATGCTCAGGATCCTCACTTTTCGCAGTTTTATGCCAATCCTCTATATCTTAGTCCGTCATTAGCAGGTGCTACTGATGGGGGCAGACTGATACTAAATTATCGTAATCAATGGCCGTCAATATCAACAGCTTTCTCATCCTATGCCGTATCATTCGATAATTTTTTTACAAAATTTAATAGTGGCATAGGTTTTTATTTAATGCAGGACAATGCCGGAAGTGCCGGACTACAAACAACGAATGCAGCTTTTCAATATTCATATAACCTAATTATCACTGATGAGTGGCAAATTGTGCCGGGAATTCAGTTTGAATATGGCAATAAAGCCATTGATTTCGGAAAGCTAAAGTTTGCTGATGAAGAGATTGGAGGCGGTTCTTCAGGTTCATGGGACAGGCTCACAAACGAACAGGTAAGTTACATGGATCTTGCTGCTTCAGTATTTGCATACAGCCCCAAATATTGGATTGGATTAACCGTTAACCATCTTGCTAAACCTAATTACTCCTTCCTTGGCGAGGAGATGAAATATGATACTAAATACACTCTTTTCGGAGGAATTAATCTATGGCGTGAACGACGCAGAAATAACGCTATAGAACGCTCCTTTTCTTTTAGTTTCAGGCTACAAAGACAGGCAGATTTTAGCCAGGCTGATATAGGTGTATATTGGCATAACGCACCTATCGAAATTGGATTATGGTATCGCGGCCTGCCCTTTGGCAATGAAGTGAAAAGTTCAATAAACCAGGATGCTATTGTAGCATTGGTAGCCTATGACCTGGGCCCGATTCGTGTTGGTTACAGTTACGATATTACCATATCAGGTTTAGGATGGCAAACGGCAGGAGCACATGAAATTTCAATTATTTTTGAGTTCAATCAACACTTGAACCTGAGAGCCGGAGGCCGTAGCCCGGCTGTTCCCTGTTCATCAACAGCTAATCCTCTCTCAAGCACAAAAAGAAAATATAGCAGGAAATCACGCAAGATATTTTAAAATGAGTATTTGAGGAATTGATAAATCGAGTAACTGAGCTTTTCAATTACTCAGTTACTCGATTCCTCGATTAATCAGGAAAATTCAAAGAGTTTTCTACAAGTTTTGCTTACATTTGCTCTATGAGCAAAGTTAATCCTCAAATAGAAGAGAGCTGGAAAAACATTCTGCTTGAAGAGTTTAACAAATCCTACTTTATACAGTTAAAAGCATTCTTGCAGGAAGAGAAAAAACACTATAAAATCTACCCTCCAGGCCGGTTAATTTTCAATGCATTCAACCAAACTCCTTTTGACAAAGTAAAAGTTGTTTTATTAGGACAAGACCCTTATCATGGCGTAAATCAGGCACACGGTTTGTGCTTTTCAGTTCCCGATGGAGTTCAGTCTCCCCCATCACTTCAAAATATTTTTAAGGAGATAAATGATGACACCCATACTCTCATACCGCAAAACGGTAATCTGACACATTGGGCTGAGCAAGGAGTACTGTTGCTAAATGCAACACTAACGGTAAGAGCCTCACAAGCCGGCTCACACCAGAACAGAGGCTGGGAACAGTTTACAGATGCAGTAATACAAAAAATATCAGCCCGGAAACACGATGTTGTTTTTCTGCTATGGGGAAAATTCGCAAGAAGTAAAAAGATTTTAATAGACGGCAGCAAGCACCTTATACTTGAAGCTCCTCACCCATCACCTTACAGTGCCGATTATGGATTTTTCAGATGTAAGCATTTTTCAAAAACTAATGATTACCTGGCGAAGCAGGGCATTGAGCCAATAAAGTGGTAGGATTATAAATGAAAATTCACAGGGTGACTGATTGCTATATACAAGGGTCACCCCGTGAATAATTATTTTTCAAGTTGATTATTACGAAATCTTAATCATTCTTGCGGCTTTTGGTTTAACCTCTTCTCTTTTTCCCAAAAACACCTCCAAAATACCATCCTTGTAATTACCTTTTATTGTTGACTCATCAATAATATTTTCAGGCAACCGGAATGAGCGAGTGAATGAAGCATAATTAAACTCACGTTTAGTATAGTTTTTCTTTTTCTCTTCTTTCTTCTCTTCTTCAGTAGCCGAAATAGTCAATACACTATTATCAATAGCAACTTCAAAGTTTTCTTTCTTAAATCCCGGAGCTACTACTTCAATAACAAAATTATCCTCATTCTCTTTCACGTTTACAGCAGGAAGTGTGTTAATGTCATCTCCTGCAACATCTGAGTTAAAAAATTCGTTTCTGAATACATTGTTCATCAGACCCTCAAACTCAGGCATCATGTAATTACTTCTTCTAACAAGTGTCATTTTTATGTCCTCCTATATTTAAAGTTAATAATATCTACGCTTTATTAGCGTCAAACACAATGCCACAAAAAAAAGAGGAACTTATGACATGAACCAACTCACAACTAAGACCTTATGACAGTTGAACGACTGGACATCAGGACAAATTGTCACAGTTTACAATCACCGAGTGTTTTGCTATTAATGAAGCCCTCTGTGTAATTTAAAGTTTAGTTTCAATGTGGATTAAAGATACCCCAAGATTTTTACAGTTAGTTGGAACACGTAGCATTCCGGACTATCTGAGCCGATGCTTTTAGATACAGAAAAATTAAAGACAAGAGTGTGTGTATTCTCTCCCGTTTAGAGGGAAGTTGGAGAAAGGACGTTGTTACTTCTTACCATTCACAATCCAGTACATACCGGGTATGATAAGTAGTGAAAGGAAAAGAGAAAGACTCATGCCACCAATCATTGATATTGCAAGGGGGCGAAGCATCTCGGCACCCTCACCAATGCCATAAGCTAACGGAAGAAATCCGAAGATAGTTGAAAACATAGTCATCAGGATAGGCCGCATACGCACTTTGCCGGCCATCAATAACGCTTCCCTTACATCGCTATTCTCTTCGAGGAATTTCTCGGTATAATCAATCATCAAAATACCGTTATTCACGACAACACCAACAATCATAATCATACCCATAAATGCAGATATATCTAATGGAATATCAACTATCTGAAGCATCAAAAACACTCCGGAAACAGAAAGTATAGTACCGAATAAAATAACTCCGGCTGTGCGAAATGATTTGAATTCAAACAACAGAATGGCAAATACCAACAGAATACCAAAGGCCAAAATTATTATTAGTTCACTGAATGCCCTCTGCTGGCTTTTGTACTGACCACCAATCTCAACAGTCACGCCGGGAGGCAAAGGTATGTTCGACAGCATCTGTTTAACATCAGTGATTATTTCACTCAACGGTCGACCTGAAATATGGCTTTTCACATTCACTACCTGGCTCAGGTTCTCATGCTCAATATCGGTCTTACCCGGAACTTTGAAAACCTCTGCAATCTCGTGAAGTTGCAAAACTCTATCGATAGAGGCAAGGTATAAAGGCATGTGCAGGATCTTTTCAAGGTGATTGAAATCACTCTTAGCATATCGCACTTTAACAGGAATAATCTTTAAACCCTCCATCATATTGGTTACATCATCACCCCACAAAGCCATGTGAACAGCATCACCAATCTCTTTTACGGTCAGGCCATAACGGCTTGCAGCTTCCCTTTTCACACGTACTGTAAGTTCAGGCTCGCCAGGCGAGAAACCTTTGTAAACATCAACAGCACCATCAACATTCTCAAGCGAATCAGCAATCTGAGCCGCTATACCCTGAATCTTATTCATCTTCTCACCAAAAACCTTGATTACTACCGGGGCAATTTCACCGCTTAGGTCATTAAGCCTGTCGGGTAACACCTGAAACAGTTCCGGTTCAAGACGTGGTTCATTGGCCTCATCAAAAGCCCTTAACTGATCCATTATCTCAAACGAAGAGCGTTTGTGCCCCTTCTTTAACTGAATAACAAAATCACCATCGTTAGCGTGCGTGCGCGGATGAGCCAGACTACGTCCTGTACGCAGAGAGTAACCCTCAACCTCAGGAATGGTCATTACATACTCAGCAATACTCTTAAGCATTGTCTTGGTTCCTTCAACTGAACTTCCAGGAGGTGCCAGATAGTCGTGAACGATAGTACCCTCATCCCACTCAGGCAGAAATCCACTTGGGATTCTCAGGTATGAAAAAATAGTAACTACAGCAAAAATAATTACCAGAAGTACTGTTATCAGAGGTCTTTTTATCAAACCCTTCAATGCCCACTGCTGAGCAGAAATAACTTTTGGCATAACCATGCCGGGCTTTCTCTTTTTTGTTGAAATAAATACCGATGCTAAAGCAGGTGTCAAAAATACTGCCAGCAACATAGAAACAACAATCGCTATTGACAGGGTTGAAGCCAGAGCTTTAAAGAATATTCCGGGAACACCGGAGAGAAAAACCAGAGGAACAAAAACCACGAGAGTTGTCAATGTAGCTCCAAGCAGAGGTGATATTATTTCGCCGGTTGCAGTTATCACAGCCTCCTTTTTCGGATAGCCTTTCTCCATATACCTTTCGATATTCTCAACCACAACAATAGCATTATCAACCAGAATACCAATAGCAGCTGCCAGTCCTCCGAGGCTCATCATATTCAGGTTCATCCCCGAGATGTTGATGAAGATAAAGGATATTAGCAGAGCAACAGGAAGAATTGTTGCAGTAACCAGCGTTATTCTCAATCGGCGTAAGAACAGTAACAGGATTAAAACAGTAAGCAGAGCTCCTATCAGGATTGCATTACGAACACTTTTTATTGAGCCGCGAATGAAGTCCGTCATGTCGTACCACTTGTTTACCTTCACATCTTGCGAAAATCTTATCTCAAGTTCTTTCCATCTCCTGTCCACCTCCTGCATTATCGAAACAGCATTGGTTCCGGGTTGTTTTATCACAGTAATCAAGACCGCAGGTTTCAGATTACTTTCACAAGCAATAAATGTCTCCTGCATGGCAGGTTCAATATCTGCAACCTCCGACAAGAACACCGGAGTAGCACCGTTACGTGCCACGATTGTTTTACCAATATCGTCAATGCTTAAGAATCTGTTATCAGCAATATTCAGAAATAGTTTATTCTCCTCATTCAACCTGCCTACATACTGAAGGTCGTTTGATTGCCGTATCTTTTCTTCTATCTGCTTGTAGTCGATATGCAGTGCTGCAAGTTTTTCAGGCTTAAGGTTCACGCGATATTCACGTTGATCTCCGCCCATCACTTCAATATTGTATACCCCGGGAATACTGGCCAGGCGAGGTCGAATAGTATAGATTGCCAAATCACGCAATTCCTCAAGGTTTCTACGATCTGAAGAGAGACTGTATCCGGCAACCGGATATGTACTGGTTGTGAAGCGGCGTACCTCGAGCTGCACACCTGCCGGCAGTGAGTGCTGGATACCGCTAACCTGAGCCTGTACTAACTGATAGGCTTTAAACATATCGGTATTCCACTGAAAATCGATATTCACCTCTGCTGAACCTCTGCTGATGGATGTTCTTACACCCCTCACTCCCTCAACCATCATTACCGCCTCTTCGATAGGTTTTGCTACTTCCATCTCCATCTCTTTCATTGGAGCAAGGCCATAATCAACAAGAACAGCAATACGGGGAAATACAGCATCCGGAAATACACCTTGCGGTATTCTGTCTATGGTGTAATAACCAACAGCAGAAAGCAGCAGTGCCATGAAAATTATTGCTCGCTTATTCTCAACAGCAAAACGAGAGAGAAGCCTCCCTCTCTCCCCCCGTGGTGGAGATGACACAACATCTTGATTTTTACTTTTCACCATATCTTACATTATAAAAAAGCCTTTCACTATTGAACATCAACCTCCATTCCATCAATCAGAGAATATGCTTTTTGTGTAGCAACTTTCTCGTCCTCTTTCAGACCTTCAAGTACCTCAACAAAATCATCATGAAGGATACCCGCTTTTATCACACGTTTCTCTACTTTAGATCCATCTTTCAGTACAAACACACTAAAAACACCCTCTTCATTTAACAAAGCTGAACGAGGAATAACCAGTGCATTTTTGTGTACCTCTCCCTGAAAATTTAACTTTACTATCATTCCCGGCTTATACTCTCCCATACTGTTATTCAGTCTCAAACGAACAGGAATTGTATTCTTCCCCATATCCATCTTCCCGCCAACAGCCTCTATCTTCAATTTTACAGGTTCATGATTATAATCAACAAATAAAACAATCAGGCTTTTCATCTTCGATACCTGACGGAAATATTTTAACGGAATATCCCCATAAACATCAAGCACATTCAACTGACCAATATGCACAATACTTTCACCTCGTTGAACTACATCACCTGTATGCCGATACACCTCCAGAACAACACCATCAATGGGACTGTATAGAGGCACCTCTTTTATTTCGTCACTCACCATTTTCCTCTTACTCTCGTCTACCTGATCAATTACCTGCAACAGTGCCTCACGCATGGGAGGTGTTATCACTCCAAGTTTCTCACCCTTATGCACCCTGTCACCCATAAGCAGAGTAAAGCCTGAAAGACGGCCATCGAACTGCGAGGCCAAACGGGCATCGTGGCGCAATTTCACATCACCATAAAACCAAATTGTATCAGACATATCCTGCCGGGTCACCTCAGCAACAGATATTTTCACAATCGGTAGTTTAGCAGATGTCTCTTCTTTACCTTTTTCGGTTGAACAAGCACTAATTAAAATTACAACAATAATTATTGAAATGTTTATAGGTCTCATAAAATTGAATATTTATCAAATTACGTTTACTATAAGCCCCTCAGGCTTTCTTCGTTTCTAATGTTATCCTACTGAATCATACTCATTCCTCCCATTGTCCTTATTATATCAACCTGATTTGTTGTCAGGTAAAATTCAATAAGATTAAGGATATATTCTAAGCGGATTGTTTCTATTTTTATTAAAGTACTTGTCAGTTGCTGCTGAACGGCAAGGTATTCAAGATTAGTGATCCAACCTGCTTTATAATTCAGGTTAGCAAGCTCAAGTGACTCTTCCAACGTTTTCATGCGCTCTTGTGAAACTGTCATCATCTTTTTCAATTCAACAAGCTGTGTTAACGTCTTATCGACATGAATATTTAACTCACGGCTAATATCCTGCAACTCCATATTCTTTGATTCCGCAAGTACTATTGTCTTCTCTTTTTCATTTTTGATAGCACCCCACTGATATATGGGAATAGCAACACCGGCCTGAACAGACCAATAATTACCATCTGCAGTAGGATCACCATCAACAAAATACCCTCCACCTACAAAAACATGTGGCCACTGTTTAGCTTCGATATCGCTGATTTGCAATTGTCGTGTCTGCACCTGAGATTGCAAAATCCTATACAGAGGATTATTAATAACCAACTGACCGCTAAGACTGTTTTTATCTACTCCGGCGATAAGGTCAGTTGTATTAATACTTTGAAGTTTAATACTATCACCGCCTGAAATTCCCATTAAATGCTTCAACTCCTGTAATGAATTCTTAATCTGCATCCCTACTCGTACTTTTTCCTCCTGAGTTACAGATATTCCGGTTTCTGTTTGCAATATATCAAGACGTGTACGAATACCTGCCTTCCATAACGAAGAAGCCACAACTTTATGCTTTCCCAAAAAAGATATCCGTTCATCAAGCAGGTCGAGTTCTCTTCTTTTTTGTAATACATTCATGTATAGCGATGTAACACGACTGATACCGTCAATACGAACTTTCTCCTGCATCAGGTTAGCAGTAACTAACTCTTGTCTGGCAATCATATCGGTCTTTTTCAGCAGATTACCAAGTGCCCAATCGCCATGTATCATTGTCCACTGCTGTCCAAAATTATACTGGTCGGCTCCAAGAAAACGCCCCTCTCCTCCCACATTCCCGATAATAGAAGGTAAATATCCGGCATGTCGTATATCCACACTCTTGGAAGCAGACTGTGTATTGTATATTTCGGCCTGAAGCAAATAACTGTGTGCTTGCACACTATCAATGCACTGTGACAGTGTTATTGTTTGCTTTTGTGCAAAAAGAGATACCCCAACAATGCTAAAAAGAAAAACAAAATATGTTTTATACAAGCTTGGATAGAACGGTTTAAGGTTGTCCATAGTATTTTACTCCCGGGAATTGAAATTAAAAATTATGTTAATTCAAATATAATTTTTTTTTAAATAACATTACAATTTTTTCTGGTAAACACGGTACCTTTTGTAAATCTTAGCACCAAATTTTTCGTACTCTGCGCGCATAGGTTTATTACTTTCCATTACTAAATGAGAATCGAGAAGTTCAATTCCTTCATTTTTTTTGCACTTTCGATAAGTTTTACTCCCATCAGCATGTCTATGCCCTGATTTCTGTATCCTTCTTACTTCACATTACTCCTCAACTGTTGCACATTCGAATCATCAGGAAACTTGCTTATCATCACTTGAGCCAAATCTTTAGCCTCTTGTACTTTGTTATACTTATTGTAAAATGAGTACAGGTTTGCATAATTGGATACATCGGGACTTTTCTTAATTGCCAGCTTGAGATATCTTACAGCATTGTCGTAGTCTTTAAAAAACTCATACAGCATAGCTATGTTGTAGTCAGCCCGGGAATTACCAGGCATTCCTTTAGATGCTTTTAAAAGGTATTTTAATGATTCTTTATACTTCTTATTCTCCGATAGTACAAGTCCATAACTGTAATTAAACGTAGCATCATCAGGATGTTTCTCAACAATCATACGAAGATATCTTTCTGCTTCATCAGGTTTCCCCATTGAACTGTACAGATATGCGATATTTACTCTGGCAACATCAAGTTCTGAGTCCTGCTCCAAGACACCCAGATAAAACTTTTCAGCCATAGGATAATTCTTCCGCGCATAGTAAAAATTACCCAAACTAAATTTCCCCATTGGAAAATCAGCACTATACTGAAGTGTCTTCTCATACTCATTAAGAGCAGCATGAAACTTCTTAAGGTGTTTTACCGGAATCTGGTCATCACTCAGGTAGGAAAGTTTATTTATTATTTCCATTCTCACAGCTTTTGTTTCATCACTCAGCATCGGGAGTAATCTGTTAATATCCTTTTGTGATTGTATCTGCAAGGTTCTAACGGCAATCAATCGTATTTGCGCATCCACATCACTCATCGCCGAATACAAAACTTTATAACTACTATCCGATTCAAAAGTAAGGCTGGCCAGTGCTGTTGCTTTCTTACTGTTCGGATAAACCTCTTTTGGCGATTTTATTATTTCTATAAGTTGCCTGTCAACTCCTTTAACACCATGTTGTGCATCAAATATTGCCTCCCCAAACTGATAATGCCGGCTTATTCCAAACCATTCCTCAATATAGTTTGATGCCCACTTATTACTCTCATCAGCATGACACTGATTACATGCATTAGGAGTTTCTAACTTATCAGATAAATCAGGACGAGGAATACGAAAACTGTGGTCGCGCCGATAGTCAACCCCCATATAATAACCTCCGTGCATATGGCAATTGTAACACTGAGTACCTGAACCAACTTCAAACTTCACTCCCGACTCTGAAATAACAGCTTCTCCTTGCTCTCCAAAATCTTTGTGATGATGATGTGTGGGTGTATCGTAATCAGTGGCTTTATGACACTGCAAACAGAGCTGATTATCTTCGACAGGCAAAACCAACTCCCCAGAATGAACATTGTGACAATCATTACACTGTACCTCCCAAACATACATTTTACTTTGGTTAAAAGAGCCCCATACATAGTCTTCATCTTTTATCTGCCCATCAACATAATAGTTTGATTGAGTAGGCAGTTCAGGAATAATATGGTCATACATACTTTTGAAATGATAGTCATAATCATTTAAAGAACTTCGGCGCGAATGGCATCTGGCACACTTATCAACATACTCCACATTTGTTAACCCACTTGTTTTCTCCACCAAACCGTAGTTCTTAATCTTTGCCTGTGCATACTCTGGCATATTGGCCCATTTAACGTGATAAGATGAAGGACCGTGACACGCCTCACAGCTAACATCTATTTCTGACCAGGTAGTATTATAACTATCTGTTTCATGATTATAACCTTTTTTCAAATTTGTGGAGTGACAGTATGCACACATCGAATTCCAGTTTTGTGCCTGATTAGTCCAGTGTAACCAGTTTTTGTGGTTAACATTCTCATCTTTATAGGTAGAGTCCGGCATATAATACCAAGTCGTATCAAGGGTATTCCAGGTAAGAGCCAGTGACTGTAACCTTCCACCCGGAAACTCAACCAGATAGTTTTGCAATGGAGTCCAGCCAAAAACATACTTAACCTCAAAGTCGTGCATCTCACCATCCTCTCCATCAGTATTAACCATGAATTTTTTACCATCACGAAACATCCGATGAATAAGTCCATTATTACTTTTCAAGGTAACATTATTGAAATCTGCTAAAACGGTAGAGTCATTAGCCACATCCATTGCTTTGTCGTGATCCGAACCTATCCAATCGTTATACTCAGCCTCATGACACTCAATGCAAGCTTCCTTACCAACATACTCATATTTTGGAATATCCGAATATTTAGTTGTGAAGTAAAGCTGTTTAATTAAATAACCAGGATACAAAGCCAAAATAATCAGGCTTAACAACAACTTCAATTTTATATATTTATTCCGGTCGGTCATTAGATGTTAGATATTCGATTTACGATGTTCTATGTATGTTGAGTTTCTGTTATCATTTGATAACTCATTGATTGTTTATGCCCTTTCATGGCTTGCTTTATTATCAGTCCCATTACTTTTCACTTTACAAACTTTTCACTTGATAAACTTTCACCTTACGCATACGTTAATTGAGACTTGTTAAATCTTTTTCTTTTCTTAGGATGATTGATATCCACTTTAATTTCGCCGTTTTTAATATATACCGGTAACACATCCAAAGGCCGTGTAGCAGGAGGTGAGAGCACCTCACCTTTAATATTAAAAGCTGAAGCATGACACGGACAAACAAAACTCCCCTGACCTTCATCATATTGAATAGTGCAACCTAAATGTGTGCAAACATAAGATATTGCAATTATGCCACCATCATCAAATTTATAAATATAAAATTTCCCTGAAGAAAACGGATATATACGTTTTGGCTCAAAATCCTTTACATAACCAACGACATACATATCTTCGGGTTCAAAATTCCTCTTTTTATTTCCTTTGAAAAAATCGAACAAAAGGTAAGCTCCTTCTGCTCCAAACAGAAGCAAAATAAGGCGTTTAATAAAGCTGCGTCTGTTAGTTCCTTTTTTATTAAAGTTTATAAAGTTCATGAAGTTAAAAGTTTATCAAGTCCTTAAAGTTCTTAAAGTTGCCTGCCCAATGCAGGCGAAGAAGTCAACCATTCAATCCATTAACAATTAACCACTAATAACTAATTTCATACTCTCTCCTCTAAACCATATTCCAACAAGCATCATCACCAGATAAGATGTTATAACGATGGTAGTCAAACACATTAATAGTTCAACCTTTTTAACCTTCCTTCTCTTTTTCAAATACCAATAGTAACCGCTTAGAGGAATCAAATATAAAAACAATGGGAAAAATCCTGTAGAAATAATTAACGGCATGGATTTAAACCACTCTCTAAAATCTATAATATACTCTGTAGCAAATATCAAAACAACTGTTAGAACAAATGAAAACAAAGCAGAGTTTATGATTTGCTTCTTACCTTCCGCAGAGTTAAACCAAACACCAACGTTAATATCTTCCGAGGTTTGATATGATATATATACTAATAATGTAATAACTGCAACAGGCAAAACAAATGCCACAAATGACGGATGGATATGCATAAGAAACTCCTGCAATCCCATAAAATACCATGGTGCCTTACTCGGATTCGGGCTTACCAAACGGTTAGCCATATCCTTTAATGGAGCATCAAAAAAAACACTTAAAAACAGCACCAAAGCAACAACAACAAGAGCGGCAATTATTTCTTTCCTAATCAGGTTCGGAGAAACACCAACAAGTTTTCTGTTTTCCGGCTGACCGGTAGTAACCCCCTTTGCTTTTCTTATAAGCCAAAAATGAAGCACCATAAAAACGATTATCAGCAATGGCAACAAACCGGTATGTAAAACATAAAAGTTCATCAGCGTGCCCTGGCCAACCTGCTCCCCTCCTCTTAAAACGTTGCTCATGTATGTTCCAATAAGAGGAATGTAACTTAATATCTCGGTCATGATAGTAACAGCCCAAAAGGACAACTGATCCCACGGCAGCAAATATCCGGTAAAATTAAATGACAAAATAATAAATAAAAGCACCAAGCCATAAAGCCAACTTTTACGCCTTTCAAAATATATCGATTGTGAATAAAAAACCCTTAACAGGTGCAAAAACACAACAAAAACCATCATGTTAGCACTCCAGTAATGAATATTTCTTAAAAATTGGCCGAAAATATAATATTCCTGCAACTCGGTTATTGAGTCATAAGCCCGGTCAATAACCGGCACATAACTAAACCTTAACATCATTCCTGTAACAGCAAGAATAACAAAAAGCAAAGCACCTATACCTCCAAGTCCAAACGTACGAGTATATTTTATAGCATTCTCATCTACCTTCTTTGGATGCAGATGTAAAAGAAATTTAACAACAGTAGAGTGTTGATTTTCCTGATTACTCATTAATAAAATTTTATGGACATAAAAATACACTCTTTACTACTCCTAACCAAAAATTGTATTGCAAAGGGTAATTAAAGTTCTTCAGAAAAATGCATGGGTAAACTTTGATTATTGGCTTATAACCTGTGTTATTTGATGAAACAAAAGATAGCATTACGGTGCTCTGCACCTTATTAAAACTTTTATACAATATCTCTACAAATGTTTGAGGTGCTCTGCACCTGATAAATATAGCGGCAGAGCCGCCAAAATCTTTGTAGAAATAGTAATCAAATACGGTTTATAAGGTACGGAGTACCGAAATATTAAGACAACTATGCATTATTCGGATGAGCCATAATTAATTATGTTTAGCACCTCAAAATAATATTTAGTCAATATTATTTACATATCGGTGTAGTGTTAAAATTCTTTTATCTTTGCATATACAATTTTGGTCCCGTAGTTCAATGGATAGAATGTAGGATTCCGGTTCCTATGATATGGGTTCGATTCCCGTCGGGATCACGAAAAATGGTAAAAGAGCTGTCGCAAAAATGACATTAAAAATGCCTTTGACCGGATTAATTCTCAACTTTCTAAAAATACTTGTTTGGTTATTTTTCTGGGGCATGCCAATAGCACTGCAAAAGATATTAACTACAATCTGCTTGGGACCGACATTACTTTAAGTGAAATGCAATCACATTTAAAAACAGAAAAAATTTCCGGGAAACTTGGAATTATTTGGGCACTTGAAGCAGGAACGCGTGCTACAAAAATTTTAGGCGCGAAAAACCGGTTAATTCTGGCTGCAGCAGAAACAGAGGACAGAGATAACGAACCTGCCTTAAATGAAGTAATTGACAAGTTATTTGAACCTAATGCTGCCGATAAAAATGGGGACAAATTGGTTTCGCTTGCTGAAATGCAGGTTGTGGCAAAACAGCAAATTAGAGAATGGTACCAGGAACGTGGTTTGGTTCAACTCGAAAAAATTATTCTTGATGGAAACGGCGATGGTATAGGTACCGTAGCTCCATCACCACTTGATAAAGAAGAAGCCAAAAATATAACAATTAACTTTTAACCAGAGCAGAAAATGATTAACACAAACGAAAATGTAAACCAGTTTCTTGATGAAATGCAACTGATTAAGCAACTACGAACAACGCACAATACATTGCTTAAAGAAGCCTCAAAGGTTGTTCATGGACAGGAAAAAATCCTTGAATTTATGCTCATGAGTATGCTATGCAAAGGACATGCACTCTTGCTAGGACTCCCTGGACTGGGAAAAACATTAATGGCAAATACACTGGCGAATATGCTCGATCTTGATTTTTGCCGGATTCAGTTTACGCCCGATTTAATGCCTTCGGATATTACCGGGACTGATGTAATTGAGGAGAACCCTGAGACTGGAAGGCGCGAGCGGAAGTTTTTACGTGGGCCAATTTTTGCCAATCTTGTGTTGGCAGATGAAATCAACCGAACCCCACCAAAAACACAGGCGTCATTACTTCAGGCAATGCAGGAAAAGAATGTCTCGATTGGGCGGGAAACTTACGATTTAGATAAACCCTTCATGGTTCTGGCTACGCAGAATCCTATTGAAATGGAAGGAACCTATGTATTGCCCGAAGCACAACTTGATAGATTTATGTTTTGCTTAAAGGTCGATTATCCTTCAGAAATGGATGAAGTAGCTATTGTAAAAGGGACAACAGGCACCGAGATGGGTGAAGTTGACAAAATAATTGGCACAGATGAGTTGCAAAAATTGCAGCAAATTGTCCGGGCAGTTCCGGTTGCCGATGATGTAGTGCTTTATGCTGTAAGGCTGGCTGCCGCAACAAGGGTCGAAAATAAGAAGGCGAAGAAACTCGATATGGTTGAAAATTATGTAGCGCACGGAGCCAGCCCACGAGCATCCCAGTATCTTATTTTAGGAGCCAAGGTAAAGGCCTTGTTAAATGGCAGACATCATGTAAGTATAGAAGATATTAACCAGATTGCACACGCTGTTCTGCGGCATCGGTTGGTATTAAATTTTAAAAGCCGGGCAGATAAAGTGGAGGCAGATGAAATAATAGACCATATTCTGAAAAATATTCAACGTTAACCATTTTAATAGAGTTATAACGCATGAATAAAACTCCTGAAAAAGAATATAATTCCAATATTCACGATCCTGATTTATTTATGGCTCTTGATGACCTTGAGTTGGTTGCACAAGGAGTTGTGGAAGGCGCTTTAAATGGCCTGCACCGAAGTAAGTTTATTGGATTTAGCAATGAATTTGACTCGCACAGGGATTACCAAACCGGAGATGACCTGAAACATATTAACTGGAATTTGTGGGCCAAAACAGATAAATTATTCATTAAACAATATGAATCGGACACGAACCTTAACTTATATATCTTTCTCGATCAGAGTGCTTCAATGCTGACCCAAAGCTCCAATGGTTCCAAATGGGCTTACGCAGCTCGTGCGGTAGCTGCTTTAAGTTATCTGGCAATGAAAAACCGGGATGCCACGGGTGTATTCCTGCTTGAAAAAGAGATGACTAATTTTATTTTGCCAACAGTTAAAGGTGGTCACTTTCAGGACATTGTGGCCATGCTGCAAAGAAGTGCAGTTAAAGGTGAATTCAATATTGCAGAAAAGATTGAAAAACTGGCTCCTCTTTGTCGTCGCACAGGAATAGTTATTCTTTTTTCCGATTTATTTGACAAAGAAGAGGATTTACTTCTGCAAATGAAGCAATTTAAATTGGCCGGTCACGAAGTTATTGTATTTCAAATTTTAGACCCTTTTGAAGTAAGTTTACCGGAAAGCGGCGAGTATGAATTTGTGGATTTGGAAAGCGGGAAAACCATAAAAGCAAGCGTTGATGAATTACAGAATGCATACAAAATTTCCTTCAATAAATGGAAAGACAACTTTGCAACGGAGTGCAATAAAATCGGCATAGATTGGGTTTATGTGACGACACAAAATCCTCTGAAACAGATACTAATAGAATATTTAAACAAACGAATTACCAACTCCTGATGCAAGTTATTAATATCCTGTTTTTAGCAGGTTTCTTAGCTTTATCTGTTCCAATTATTATTCACCTACTGAAAAATAAGAAGGTAAAAAAAGTATGGTTGGGCAGTTTACGATTTTTAGAAGCCGCCCGAAAAGCTCAGCGCCGAAAAAGGAACCTGAAGGAGCGACTTCTGTTACTGTTAAGAATATGCGCCGTTTTACTGCTGGTATTTGTATTTCTTCGTCCATATTCAGGAGCAAATCAGGAATACGACAAAGACGACAATGCAACCATAATACTTATAGATGTTTCCGGTAGCATGTCCGGAAAATACAAAAATAAAAGGATGCTCAATGCTGCACAAAATAAGGCAAAAGAACTTGTTGGCGAACTCGAGGGTAAAACCAACCTAACACTTGCCGCTTTTGCCGATGATATTGTTGAAATAGATAATCTGGAAGAACTTCAGCAAACTTCAGGGGCAAGTACCAATTACCAAAAAGCAATTCAATGGGCGCAGAAAAGATTATTGGCTGCACCTAAAAAACACATGGATATTATAATGATTTCCGACATGCAAAGAATTGGGTTGCAGTATGATGTAGAAATAGATCTCCCTGAATTTATCAATTTTTATATCTATCCGATCCTTCCAGCAGGAAATAGTAACCAGGGAATATTAGTAGCTCAAATTCCTGAAGCCATTGTTGGAAAAACATGTAAACTGTATCCTGAACTTATTTTGTCTGGTGATTTGCCTGAAAAATATGAAGTTAATTTACTTATCGATGGAGAGGTGGTTGATGGTAAAATATCGAATATTGAGAATGGTTTGAAATGGAAACCTGAAACAAAAGGATGGCATAATGCCGAAATTCAATTAAAAACAAATGACGCATGGCAATTCGACAATCAGTTCTTTTTTCGAATTTACGCCGGAGCATTAAAGTCCGTTCTGGTTGTAAATGGTTACAATGGACAGTCGAGGTTTACCAATGCCAGTTACTATGTGGAAAAAGCCTTTAATGTAAACGAGAATGAAGCCTACAAATCGGTGAATTTGAGCGTGAAGAATAAATTTAATGTAAGTACCGAGGATTTGGTAGTGTTCTGCGATTTTCCCGGATTCTCGTCGAAAGAGGAAACTGATTTTATGGAATACATAAAAAATGGAGGGAACGCCATTTTTTTTATAGGAGATAATTCAAATACCAAACAGTTAAATACGTTGTCGCAACGAGGAGTTTTTCCGGCAGAACTGGAAGAAATACCCAATCGTACCAGTAGGCCAATATTGAAATGGGATGAAAAACACCGGGCTTTGGGATTGTTTAAAAGCCGGAAATACGGAAATGTATCATCAATAATTTTTAGCGAGGCTTTTTCACTAAAGCCAAACGAGGAAACTACTGTTTTGGCAAGTCTGAATAATGATAATCCTGCAATTGTAGAAATTGCCCATGGCAAAGGGAAAGTGATCGCAATTGCGAATTCAGCCACACGTAAATATTCCGATTGGCCTATAAGCAGAATGTTTTTACCATTAGTGCGTGAATTGAGCATTTATCTAACCGGAGAATCTGAACAAAATAAAACGGAAGATTTTAAAATTAGTTCTATTCTGAATGAACGAATTTTAGCAGGAGACAGCGAAATAAAACCATTAACAAATTTTAATTCAGAAGAAAGTAAAATTGAATTTATTGGGAGAGAAGCATTTTTGACAACACTGGGAATCCATTCTCCAATTGATGATGTTGTTGAACTAAAAAAACAAAAATCCTCCTTTTCCAAAAAACGACAGCACGAGAATGAGCTTTTTCACTGGGCTGGCATCGGGTTATTATTCTTTCTTTTAGTTGAAGGTTTTGTGTCATATTTACCAAAATAACAAGCATGCCTGAGAAACACATATACAATGAAATTGAAGAAAATATTTTCAGAAAACGCAAAAACTTAAAGCGGGAAGGTTTTTTCTGGTTGTTTTCTTTCTTAATAACTTTTCTTTTACTGGCAGTTATTTTTGACAATATTTTTTTGTTGCCAGAATGGAGCAGATGGCTTATTTGGCTGGCAATGTTAATGTTTGCAGGATTTATTCTGGCTAAATTATGGTTAATCCCTTCTCGGAATTATTCAGCGAAACAAGCTATTGATGATCTGGAAAATGAGAAAAATGATTCAGAACAACTCTTGCGTACGGCTTTCGAAATTGAGCAAAAGAAACCGGAGAATAGAAATCTTATTGAAACAGAAGTTTTACAATCAGCAAAAGAAAAAATTACAAACACATCTGCTGACTCCAAATTCAGGAAATCGCACAGCCGAAGATTCTGGTTTTTGAAAAGGTTATCAATCGCATTTTTTATTATAATTATGGTTAATGGTGGTTTCCGAACAGGTTTAATTCGGACGCTTCTGCCTTTTATTGATATGCACTATACCCGAATTACAACACATAGCCAGCAAGATTTTTTCCCGGGAGATGAAGTGCAGATTTCTGCAAGGGTAAAAGGGAAAAGAGCAAAAACGGCAACCCTATATGTAAGTGATAAAGATACTATTTGGGAACAGTTGAAGATAAATACCAACAATAAAAAACACTTTCAATTTAACCTCAGAAACCGAAAACATAAATTCAAATATTACCTGACCTTAGGCGATGGAAAAAGTGCAGTAAAAGAAGTAAACCTTATTGCACCTCCCGAAATTGATTCTATTTGGGCAGAAATTACTTGCCCTGAATATATGCGAAAACCAAAAGCCATTCAAACTGGTGGCCATTTGAAAACCTTTGAAGGCGCTCAGGTTGATTTGCACATAAAGCTTTCGCAAAGAATGAAAGAGGGTTTTATTACTTTGCCAAACAGAGAAAAGGCAAAAATGAGTGTAAACAACAATCACTTATCTTATCGTTTTCAGATGCCGGATACCGTGCAGGGCGAATACCGTATAATTGGACTTGATGCTCACAACACAATGCTTCCTGAGCAACGGTTTAAGATTCGGAGCCTGAAAGATAAACTGCCATCGGTAAAGATTTTAGATCCTTCGAAAGATATTGAAGCAACAGCATTAACTGAAATTCCCATAAAAATTTATGCGTATGATGATATTGGGCTGGGCGAAATTGGATTGGTTGCCAAAGTCGATAATCAGGAAAAGGAAATTAAACGGTTTAATCCGGGCGATTCAGTGAGGTTAGAGAGAACTGAAATTGCCAAATTATTGTTGGAAGAATTTGATGTGAACATCCAATCGAATATTCGAGTTTATGCCTGGGCAAAGGATCGGAATCCGAAGCAAAAAAAGAGAGGAGTAAGCGTATTGCGTGCCATTGATATCAGGCCTTTTCGTTACATATTTAAATTGCCAGAGCCATCTTCAGCGTCCTCCGCTAAAATGCAGCAGAAACAGGAAAAATCATTGATGAAACTGGAAGAGATGATTCAGGTTCAACGGAATGTATTATCAAAAGCCTTTAAAATTATTGAAGAGGGCAGTGCAAGTGATGAAGGAAAAAAACTTTCGAAAACGGAATTAGCTTTAAGTGATGAAGCCAGGGCAATTTATAAAGAAATAGGAGGAGGAGGTACTTATCAGTCTGAAAATTTGAGCCAGGCCGGGAAACATCTGGAAAAAGCTTCTGTAAAATTTAATGAAGATAATTTTAATGACGCATTCGACAATGGCGACCAAGCCTTGAATATACTCACAAAATTACGCAATAATTTACTCCGAGAACTAAAAAAATCAAAATGCAAATCGAGTTGTAAAAACAGTTATGATATTTTATCGGAATTGGCAATGGATGTTGACAAACTGGTTGAACAGGAAAAACAAGTATTTGAGAAACATGAATTATACCTTGTAAATAAAACAGATGCAGGTAGTTTCTTCGAATCAACATCATTGCAAAATAAAACATTGATTGATGCTAAAGAATTTCAATCGATGTTGGAAATTCATCCTGATGGAACTAAGCTAAATCTGGAAAGAATGGAAGAAGCCATTTCCACGATGAACGAAGCTTCGAATATAATAGAAGAGCAGAAAGATGCCCGCGATCAAATTATTGAAACCATTACCCGTCTTCAGGAACTGGCAGTTCATTTGCGAGGAATGGATAAAAAGCCCAGTGGTGAGAACATAAAAAAAGCCCGACAGGTAGTTGAGAAAACAGCTAAACAGCTAGAAAAACAGGCAAAAGATAAAAAAACAATTGGCCGTAAAGACTGCAATAATTCAAGAAAAAAGGAAGGCGAGAAAAAAGAAGGGTGCAAAAAACCAGGTGACAAAGAGGGAGAAAAGCCAGGTTCAAAGAGCAACTCTAAAGGTGGTGCTGGCACAGGAACAAAAGCAGGCAATGCCGCCGGAGAAACGGAACAAATGATTCGTCAGATGGAAATGGTGCAGGACTGGTTAAACAGCATGGCCAACACTGAATCCGATACAAATAAAAAGAACCAGAATAACCAGGAACGTTTAAAAAACCTTATTCAAAAAGCTGAGATGGAGAAAATACTGGACCAACTTCGTGAGTTAGAAAAAAATCTATCGCCGGTGCAAATGGAACAGCTTGTAAAACAGATGAAGGAGTTTTCGCAGATGCTGAAAAACGAAGAACTTAACCTTACCATGTCGAAACTAGACAGGTTGGCAGCAGCAAAAAAGACAGCTTTAAATTTAAAGAAAAGCACAAGCGATAATCCGGAGCAGAAAATGGAATTGCTTGAGTTGTTAAAAATGTTCGATGATGACGAGCTGAATAAGGAAAGCGAACAACTAAAAGGTATGCGATCTGGACAAATGGGTTCTAATATCGAAAATATAGTAGCTCGTTTAAACGCCCTAATCGATGAACTATTAAAAGACGAAATTACCAACGAAAGTGATATTCGGGTGCCATCGAAATATAAACGAATGGTGGAGGAGTATTTTAAAGCCCTTTCCGATGATATCGATGAGGAATCAGACAAATAAAAATTCAGTTTCAACAAAAGTAAAAAATGACATATAATCCGCAACTTCCCATAATTTGGCTAATTGTAATTTTTATTGCCGCCATTTTAGTCACAAGCATAATTATTTTCTCATCCAAAAAATTGAAAAGAGGTTGGCTTCGTATTCTTGTTCTGCTTCTACGAATTAGCGTGATTGCTATTTTATTTTATGTTTTGCTAAATCCGGTGCGAATAAAAAAATCACAAGGACGAAATGAGGTTTTAAAAGACGTGTTGCTGGTGGATGCATCATCCAGTATGAATATTGAATCGCCAACCTCACGCATGAAGCAGTTGCAGGCGATTTTAAGCACTGTGAAAACGGAAAGTCAGCAAAAATTAATCTGTTATAAATTCGATACCGTTGCCATTCAGGTTGATACATTCGCCTCGGTTTTTTCGATAGATGCAAAAGGCAATACAACAAATTTAGCATCGGCTATTCAGCAGGTTATAAATCAGGAAGAAGGAAAAAGTATTCGGAATATTATTGTTTGCAGTGACGGCCAAATGAATGACAAAGCCAAACTGGAACAATCAATTTCGTTAGCCCGAAAGAACGAAATTCCAGTTTCTGTTTTGGGAATTGGCCAGGATACCGAACTTTTTAATGTAGAAATAAAAGAATGTAATACAGAATTGCATGCATTGCCAAACGCTCGTGTTCCCGTAAAAGTTTTTGTTGAAAGCAAAGGGAGTAGAAATGAATATTTTGAGCTGAACCTAAAAAACAGCAAGAACGAAATTGTTGATCAAAAAAGTGGCCAGTTAAAAGATGGTATTACGGAATTTGATTTGGAGTTAAATACCGGATTGGATACCGAAAAATATAAAGTTGAACTGTCTTCAATACAAGGTGAGCTTACAGCAGTCGATAATTCTTTTGAATTTGAAATAAAAGTCTCAGATCCTAAAATAAGGGTGTTGTATATTGAAGGAACAAATGTCTCATATAATAAAAGGATTGATAATACCGGAGGACGTTGGCCGGCTTACCGTTTTATTAATGATGCCTTAGAGAAAACAGGTCGAATTGAAGTGGAACCGTATGTAGTTGATCAACAGAAAAATGTTGGCGGTGAAATTTATCACGCCGAGACGAACAAAAAAGGCTATCCGAAAACAAAGGAGGAAATTTTCACTTACGACGTGATTATTTGCAGCGATATAAATAAATTTATTTTTAATGAAGATCAGCTTCAGTGGACGCGAGAAATGGTGGAGGAAAATGGCGGTGGATTTTGTATGATTGGCGGACATACCAGCTTTGGTGCCGGAGGTTACGACAAAACAATCTGGGAGCAAATGATTCCGGTAGATATGGAAACTTTTGGGAATGCATTTGTCGAAAGGCGCGTGACACCATCTTTTCCTGCAAAAAATATAAGTCACCCTATTTTAAGATTCCATGAGGACGACGAGAAAAATTTAGCTATAATAAAAACACATCCGTCGTTTAATGGTACCAATATTGTAAACCGTGCCAAGCCGGCGGCAACGGTTTTGGCTTTTTGGAAAGATCGTAATAATATGCCCTTAATTTGTGTGCAACCATACGGGAAGGGTCGAACAATGGCATTTACTTCCGATGCAGCCGGCGGCTGGGGAGAAGGTTACCAGAATGGCTGGGGAGAACCATATGGAAATAATAATTATTATCAGAAATTTTGGGTGAATGCAGTGATGTGGTTAGCGGAAAATAGCCGTGCTAATAAACAGGAAAAATTACTGTTTAATACCGATAAGTTAAGTTATAATACAGGTGAGCAAATACAATTGGAAGCGGAGGTGTCAGGAACAGAAGAGGAGTATGTTGTCGAAACATTTTTTGCAAAATCGGATTCAAAACATAAAATAATGGAATTTAACAAGGCCTTAAAAGTGTATTCAGGCTCCCAACAAGTTCCAGATGGTTATAACAAGGATAAATTTATTCTGGTTTGTAATGCATTGAAAAAGAATGGTGATGTTTTTGCCACCGATACTATTGCATTGCCCGTAAAACAAATGAATCCGGAATATCAGAATCCTAATCCCGACTATCAATCGCTGGAAAAATTATTGACATTAACCGGAGGGACAAACATTAAATCTGGCGACGATATAAATACGCTTTTAGACGGAAGTAAAAAGCAAAAATCAGAAACCGAAGAACCTCAAAAAATTCCAATATGGGATAAGTGGTGGCTCTGGTTGGCAATTCTTTTACTCATGAGTGGTGAATGGCTGATTCGGAAGTTTGGATTGACAAAATAGTAAGCCATAAAAGAGAAAAAAGGTCAACATTATGATGGCTTTTATGGAAATAGTGATTTAAAGCTAAGTTTATTCCCTTGTTTCACAACCTGCATATTGTTCAAAATAACTTCATAATCTTCGAGAAGAAAGTTCGATATATTTCCCGCCGGGATCACTTCTAAACTACAAGCATGATAAGCCTCTCAATGAGAGGCTTTTGTTTGTTCGATTTTTTTTAGACCCAATTTTATTGGATTAGTATAAAGCGTTAATAATGTGCAGTTTGAGCGGCTCGAACTAATTTCGAACAGTTTTATATTTGTATTCAGAAACTTTGCCACAATACCTAAATTGCCAGACTATATTTAAGCACACAATAGACGTATCTTTATTACATATCCCGATTTGATTTGAACATATTAAGGACAATAAGTGACCCAAATTCATATTGAGAAAAGTAAACAACGAATAGAAAGACACTTTAATTTCCCTTTGTAACAGGATTTAATTATTTTGGGGTTCTCTATTTCCTCTATACTTTACTCAAATGATTCCTTTTTGTCTGATAATGCAGCAAATATGCTCGTTTTGTTTTTTCGCTTAAAAACGAACGCCGGATTAACCTCTCAACCATAGGTTGTATTTGCAAATACGGGTTAAGAATTTTATTCCTTCGTCTTTCATTTATCCCAAATCTTCGTGCCAGTTCCTGAAAATCATGTAAGCCTGGATGGTTACTATTTTTCATTCCCTCCGATTTAAATCCGTCGCTAAATAACCCTCCATCCAAGGCAAAGTCTGAATCATCCACATGGATTCTCGTATTTAACAAATCGTAGGCAGGACTTAACACATAATCTCCACCCGAAGTCTCTATGAGCGAGAAGTTTTTTAAATGTGCATCCCCGTTTGAAAATAAAAAGTTGAAAATAGTAAAATGACTGCAAACTACCAAAACCAGTATGTTTTATGATGCATTGTTGAACAAAACCAAAAGTAGCTAAAATCCAAACGCAACCAAATACGTTTACC
>CBDUZZ010000058.1:0-31449 GCA_965371855.1 uncultured bacterium | reverse complement strand
CGTTTTACTTTCAGTCAAGGACTGGTGGTAGTTATCCCTATACACATGTAAGTTCCGGCTGGTACTTCGATGACGTTTCTTTAACAACTGGATCTATCACCTTCCACAACCCGGAGACTTGGGAAGCTGGAATTGGAGATTGGTTTGCCGAAAGGGGAACCTGGGAAGTTGGGGCACCAACAGGGGGACCCGGCAGTGCTTACAATGGGGATAATTGTGCTGGAACTGTGCTTAATGGAAACTATCATGAAAATGTTGATAGTCGACTTGTCAGCCCCCAAATTAATGTACCTGCCGCTTCAGAAAATCCACGATTACGTTTCTGGCATTGGTACAGCTTTGCAAATAGCGACAAAGGCTTTGTTCAAATAAAAACTGCAGGTGGCGAATGGGAAACCATTTCACCAGAATACACCAATACCAGTAGTGGGGTGTGGACATATTCATCTATTGACTTAAAAGATTATGCTGGTTCTTCGATCCAGGTTGCGTTTTACTTTCAGTCAAGGACTGGTGGTAGTTATCCCTATACACATGTAAGTTCAGGTTGGTATATTGATGATGTAATAATAGAACCGATTACTACAACCGGCATAATTGATTTATCATCTCATTCAACAGCTAAAACCAGTCTAAAACAGAATTTCCCCAATCCTTTTAGTTCTACAACTGAGATTACTTATTCGATAGAAAAAGACGGGTTTGTAAGTTTGAAAGTATACGATACATACGGTCATGAAATACAGTCGTTGGTTAACAAGGTGCAACAAGCCGGTGAGTTTACAACCCGTTTTACTGCCGGAGGACTACCGGGCGGTATATATTTCTACCAGCTTAGTGTTGGAAATGATTTCATGGAAACTAAGAAGATGGTGATAGTGAAATAAAATCAGGCAAAATTTAAACCCCGATAGGTCATGAAAAACTATTGAGTTTGAGAAAAAGTTTTACTAAAAAATAAAACAATTACACCAGATGGTGAAGATAGTATGGTTTTTACAAGAAAATAAGTTGAATATTACAAATACAACATGAAGAATAACTATTAAGATTCAACACTTTGAAAAACACAATAATACAGAAAAAAGAATAAAACAGAAAGCGGTCAGTTACACCCCTCGCTTTTTTAAATAATTTAACCGCTTGTGGGGTTGGAGTGGTAAATATAACCTTAATTATTATGAAAAAACTAATTTTGTTGGTATCGATTTTTTTATTTAGCATTTGTGCATTTGCACAAGAAAGCAAAGATGTTGTTTATCTTAAAAACGGTTCTGTAATAAAAGGTGAAATTACAGAAATGATCCCTAATAAACACATTAAAATTAAAACCGCTGATGGAAGTTTATTTGTTTACTCTTTCACTGAAATTGAAAAAACAGAAAAAGAAATCGTTGAAAATTCACCTTTTACGAAAGTGAGTACCGTTGCAAAAGGCGGCTATTATTCTGATTATTTCAATAAGTCATCGTTTGGCGTAGCCATTGGTGGTGGTGGTATTTTGGGATTGACCTACAGGTATTTTCCAACCGAAAAAATTGGTATTGAAGGTGGGGTATTTTATCGGCCTACAATCTACGAGGACTATTATGGAGACATTCAATATTCGTCAGCGGTAATGTTTGCTTTTGGCCCTGTTTTTTACTTAAAAACTTCTATGAACGAGAAAGGGAGGATTAAGAAAAACGGAATTTCAGTTAAAGTTGGAGTTTCACCGATTGGTGAACTTAATCAATATTTTGGATCTATAAATTGGGTACACGACACGTACAAATCGGCTAATAAAGACCGTTATTTCTCTTTTGAATTAGGCTTAGGTGCAATAAATTCATATAACATCCCCAATGACGCAGTCGATGAGAATTTACTTCCAATTCTGATATATTGGAAATTGAACTGGTTTTTTAGTATCAAATAATAAATTTTTATGTTATGAAAAAAATTGTCTATATAATTGGGTTAATATTTATATTAAGTAGTTGTGGAACAGTCCCAAATATTATTTCGTCTTATCCTGAACTAGGCGATATTCGAGTAAATGTAAGTTCTAAAAAAGTTAATATTGAAGAAACAATTGGTAATAACGAGCAAATTAGTGCTACAGATTTTACTTTTCCTTTTGAGGTTAAAGATATTGCTGTTGACACATTTGAAATGAAAGCACTTGCATTTGCAAGAAAACCCGGAGAAAAGCCAACAAAAACTCCGGGAATATTAACTTATTATGATTTAAAAACGCAAAAAGTTATTTGGTCAAAACATTCCTTTTGCTGGGATCCGAAGTTTTTTCTAAAAGATAAAATCATTATTCAAGGTAAAGGTAAAGTGTTTGCAATAAGCAAAAACAACGGGGAAATGCTTTGGGAAAGGCCAGGAAGCTATTTTTTATTCAATAGAGAAAACAAGGTTGGGTTTACTGGGTCGTTGACAGCATTTAGCCTTGAAACAGGTAAGGATTTGTGGCACCGTGATTTGAGCAATAAATTTGGCTGGGACGAAATTAAGTTTATTGGTTCAACACTAATAGTGGCTGTTGATGGTTTGCATACCTTTAATTTAAAAACAGGAGAGGGTTGGGATTATGATATGAAGACTGGAAAAAAGAACGAAGGTGGAGCCCTAGCCGCTAGTATTGGGCTAAGTGTTCTATCGGGGTTGGTTGGTGGTGGAGCCGTTATTCGTGATGCAAAAGTGTGGGCAGATATGACATCAAATCTTTTATACAGTAACGATTTTGTTTTCTTTTCAGCAAAAGATGATTTTATTTGTGTTGAAATTAAGACTGGTAAAGAAGTTTGGCGGGTAACATTGCCTGAAAAGGAAACTGCTAAATCTTTTCTGCGCTTTGATAATGACCATATTATTATGGTTAACATAGGTTCGTGCCTTAAAGAGGGTATCGAAATAAAGTATGGAAAACCTTTTATTGCGAAATATGAGAAAGCCACTGGTAAACAAACATTTTTTAGCCTTCTCGATGTAAAATCGCCGGTTAAGGATGTTTATATATCCTCAAATGGCTATTATATTATTTCCGACGAAACATTTTCACATTATGATTTGGATGGAAACGAAAAAGTAAGGCTTAGGTATGATGGGGAAAAGGCCGTAGAAAAATATGGACAATTTTTATTTTTCTCAGATGATAAGGATATCCTTTCTGACAATTTCATAAAAGATGCAGGGATTTACAAATCACTTTCAAGTTATTACCAAAATAAACTATTGCCCATGGCAATAACAAACAGAGGTCTAATAATTTTTAGTAACGATTATAAAATTGAAAATTGGTTTACAAAACAGCAGGTATATTATCCAACAATTAATGAAGCCAACTCGAACAAGTTATTTCGAAATTATACTTATTTGAGAAAAGATGACCTGGATGAATCTTTATATAATATTTTTCTAATAGACTATCAAGGAAATTATAATGGTTCGCTACAAATTAAGCAACCTATTTCGGAAATGAGTGATTTTTTATTCTACAAAAACAACAACATTTTAACCCTGATTCCCAAGAGCTTACTCTAATAACGATCAATCTTATATATAACCGTTATGGGCAATTGGGAAAAACCGATTTTCAACAGTAAAGCAAATTGAAAACATTTGAAAACAATGAGAATAAAAAGCTGCTGCATCATATTCCTAATACTCTTATTAAGTGGTAGCAGGGTATTAGCACAAGACAAACCATTCAACTTAATAAAGTTTGGGATTAAGGGATTTGGAGGTATGACTGAGACTTGCTATTTAAACACTATGACTAATGATTGGTTTGAAAGCGTTGTAGATGCAAGTAATGCGGAGTTACAGAGCGAACCTGTTACTTTACCTTTTAATATTGAATATGGCTTTCAACCATTTGTTATCATACGACCATTTCGGTTGCTTCAAATTGGAGTTAAAATGGATTATGCTTTTTCAAATTTAACTGCTCAATTTCAGAACCAATTAGTCAATCAGAATTATGAATTAAAGATTAAAACGAAGTCATACATGCCCGGGGTTTTTGCTTATATAACATTGGGTAAAATGGAGCTTGGTGGTGGATTTTTTAGTTCCTACACTAATGTAGATGTAAATGATGACTTCTTTGGATACCGGGATAAATGGTACGGCACAAATACAGGCTATGAGCTTAGTCTTGGTTTTTCTACTTCTCACGAAAAACGTGTCGGGTTTACGATGGCTATAAAATATCGTGATTTATTTATTGATGATTTTGAGGATAATCTGAATAGAAAAATAACCTATTCTAATTCTCAGGAAAATATGTCACTTGATATGTCTAGTATTATCCTAGAGATAGGCTTCTATTTCCAGTTTGTTCAAATGAAAAAGCAAAAAGATGAAATCTAAATCAATTTTTCAATACTCCTGGATTATTTATATAGCTCTTTTTTTGGTGGGCTGTAATAAAGACCTTCTTGAACCAACAAATGAAGACTTCAACGTAAAATCTTTTATCAGTAATATTAAAAGCTACAACGTTAATGCTGATTATGTTGAGAATAATATAATCCCTGCAGATACCACTTCAACAGAAAAGCCTTATCTCTCAGTACAGTCGTGGGTAATAAAAGGGAAAGATATTTTAATGAGTATTACTGTTCCTGATGATGCTGAAGAACTCTATTTTGGAGCTATAAATTCACAGGCAGAATATATGGGGCTTGATTTTAAAGGGCAAGACCAAAAAACTGCAACAGGATATTATCGGTTAATGTTGAAAAATTTAACAAAATCCGGTACAATATCTAATTCTGATGGATTAACTAATTACCAGGTTGTGTTAAGCTCAAATGAAGATATTCAACTTGATAAATTCGATTTGATTGCCAGTTACAAAACATCAAACGGAGTTAGTAATAAAACTACTGTGCCATTGGACGTAATTAGCATTGCTCCGTATCAGAAGAATCTAAAAGTTGGCTTTATGCCATTGTCGGGTTACACTTATACTATAAATATCACGACTCCAGCAGGAGGTCAAATCACTTATTCATATAATAAAAACACGGGAAGCGAAACTTTTAACAATTCACAATCACCAAACTCAATCCTATCATACGATTCGGGTCTTGATTTCAAATGGATTGATTTTACAGACCCTCAATTTGGCGGTTACACTATGACAGCCACTATTCAGATTGACCTGTCTGAAGGTTCGCAATACATCTATTTATATCTGGCAATTATTACCGAAGGAAGAATTGAGCAAGTCAGTTTGGATGCAGATGTTCAACAAACAGGGCAAAATATGGCTGTTGGGACTGCAAATGTTGGATTTAGTTATTTTGAAGAATTCAAGAATATCTACGTAAATATTTTAGCTTACAAGCCAGTTAACTATCAAATGTTAAATCCAACACAGGCAAATTGTGCAAATGAACTATTTGAAGTAGTACCAGAAAGCAATGAAGAAATCCCCGGAGTAGGACTTAGGACATGTAAAAACTGTTTGTCAGAATTCTTATCCTCTAAAATTACTTTGGAGGTAATTAATCAAGATTACACACCAGAAAAGCTTCATTTCTGGCTAAAAACAAATGGTTCACCTTTGGGTTCATTTTCAATATGGGAAGATGAAAATTTAAACAATCTACTTATTTTTGATAATAAGGAAGTTGAAATAAAGATACCAAATTTTCAAAATAGTCATTATTCTAAAGATATTTGGATAAAAACTGATGGATATAATTTTAAAAATGCACAACTTACATTTATTGTAATGGACGATTTGGGAAAAGTTTTATCAAAAGATATTGTTAATTTTTATCCAATAACAATAAAAAAAGTTTCTCTTAAAGGACTAAATACTTTCGATGTTCATCATCTTGCAGGTAATGGACCTGGGCATAATTGGTTAACAATCCAACATCCTGAAACTAATTCAGAAATTAGCTTTGGTTTTTGGCCACAAAACAATACACTTAGTTCAAGTGTGGGAATAATCGCTGAATCGTTAGGTGAATTTGATTATCCTGAAATAATAAAATATTTTGACTATTCACACACTTTTTATCTAAAATCAGAGAATGTAGAAAAATTATTAAATTACAAAAGTTCAATTAAAAGTAATTTGACATATTGGAGATCACCTTTTTTATCTAAACCATTTGACTGTAGTACTTTTGTTACAGAGGCTTTATTCGAGGCTGGAATTAAAATACCAATTATGCATTGGCCAAATGATGTTGAAGTTTGGTTAAATGAATTCAAAAAAGATAATTAATATTTGAAAAAATATAATACAAATTCATTATGGATTTAAACTAACATACCTATAACAATGGCGCATATGCGGGATTTAGTTGGTAATCCAAGTGCATCACCTTTTCGTAACACCGCAAAATATTTAATTTGTTATAAAAATAGAATTTACAGAAGATGGTGAAGATATGGTTTTTACAAAAAAATAGCTTGAATATTACAAATACAATATGAAGAATAACTATTAAGCTTCAACACTTTGAAAAACACAATAAAACAGAAACATATTTATAAACCTTAAAACTTTTTATTATGAAAAACAATCAATTTTTATCAATTTTTATGTGTGTAGTATTTCTATTTTCTTTTAATGCCTATGTAATTCAGGCTGAAGGTGGTGATGTTAAAGGAGATAAGGTATCTGTAATAAACATTAATAATATTCAGGCTAAATGGGTTGATAGAAGTGATGAACTGCCGGGAATGGCAGATAGCGGACAAATAACTACCATTGCCATAGTTGGAGGAGTATTACTTACAGGTTTAATAGTTTATTTGGTTGTTAAGAAAAAGAAAAACAGGAAGCAACAGGCCTCTTTAACTGAAAAAAACAGTAATGCAGCATTAGCATTATTCAACAATGAGAAACCCAAATCGCTTTACAATGAACTCAGCAAAGCATCAGAACAGTCACGGATTCAGCTTTTTGCAGGCTGTAATAACTTTAACAACAATAGTTTCCGTAATAAGCAGCCAATATCAGTTGGATTACGAATTAAATTTTAAACTATGTATAAATTATTGTCAGTAGTTATTATTCTTAATCTGTTATGTAATATTAATATTTTTTCTCAAGAGACCTCAAGCACATATACAGGAAGTATCATAGCCGGAACCAATCGAATGTTTATCATAAATATTAAACAGCATAAGTCTGTTAAAGCAAAAATATTATCGATAGATGGAGAAAAAATTTTAATCAAAGAAAAAAATGGAAATACTAAGGAAATCATTCGTAATACTATTACCAACATTGAAGAGATTCCCTTTGGCACACTGGGAAATGTAGGTGTAGGATTTGGAATTCCATATGGAGTACTTGGTTTCAACCTGGAATTAAGTTTGCTACCTTATTTATCAGTAACCGGAGGATTTGGAACAACCATCTTTACCGGGGTTGGGTATAATGTAGGTCTGAAAGGATATTTCCGAAAGCCCGGGCCGGTATGGAGGCCAAGAGCTTCAGTGTATTATGGCATTAACGGTATGTATGCAAAAGACTTTAATCATCCAGACAATGAAAAATACTCAGGTGTAACTGTTGGTTTGGGACAGCAAAAGGGATCGCAATAATGAAAAAGTAAATCCCAATTTCATGCATTTTAGAAGCTCCCAAGAGGGAGCTTTTTTTATAGCAACAATAAAACCATATTTGCACATCAATAAAAATTTAATTTATAACGAAAAACATAAAATAATGAGAAATATTATTTTTATCACAGCTTTATTTTTTAATTTTACAATATTTCTGCAATTTTAAAAGGCAAAATTGAAAATTTTGTGGGCTTTCTTAATCGTACTGCTGTTTCATTCCGCTATAAAACCCTTATTGGGTATAGCTTTTTACCTGCTGGCTCTATTCCTGTTTTAACATTTCTTCAATCTCTATTTTCAGTTTTGGAAGATGATTTGAAACAATCCCCCATATTACTACATCATCAACTTTATCATACCCATGTATAACCCAATTTCGTGTATCAACTATCTTCCTCGCATTAATAATTTGGATGTCAGGGTCAAGTTTAAGAATCCTGCTCATCGCTTCGCCAATAATTTCAATTTCTCTTTCGATTCCTCTTCGTAGTAGTTTGTTTTCTTGGTATTCAAAGAAATCCCTGCTTTCACCGAGATATTCATTTATTGAGTCAATTGATGTTTTGATGTCAAAAAGGCATTTTTTAATCTCACGTTTCATAAATTAATTCTTTTGTTTCATCTATGCTTTCAATGAAATAAGGGTTCGATAAAGTCCGCTCGGTAACAATGTCTATTTCTCGTTCAAACAAGTCCCTTAATTTATACTGAAGAGCAAAATAATTATCTGTATATTGTTCAATTGAAAGGTTTTCAACGAAGGATATTAAAAAATCAATATCGCTGTCTTCTCTAAACTTATCAGAAACAACTGAACCAAAAGCATAAAGTCTTTTCACCCCTAATGCGAGACAAATCCGTTTTATGTCATTTATTTTATTTTCAAGAATCTTCTGCATAATGCTTTTTTCAAAGATAATCATTTTTTATTATATGTCTGATTTTTTGGTCATGCTTGCAGGTAACATTCTGGAAACTTGTGACAAAGAGATGTGGTTTGGCACATCAAAAGGGATTGCTATAATGAAAAAGTAAATCCCAATTTCATGCATTTTAAAAGCTCCCAAGAGGGAGCTTTTTTTATAGTAACAATAAAACTATATTTGCCATCAATATAAAATTCAATTTATAACGAAAAACATAAAACAATGAGAAATATTATTTTTATCACAGCCTTAACTTTTATTTTCTTTTCTTGCAATTCATCATCAAATAAGAAATCTAATACTTCAGAAGAAGCTAATGCTGCCAATACAGTAACAATAGTAGAAGTAGATTCGCTGGTAGCTAATCCTAATATATATATACAAAAAACCATAAGCATAAAAGGATTAGTTGTTCATACCTGCAAGCATAGTGGTAAAAAAATGTTTTTGGTCGGAACAGATAAAGACAGCCCGGTAAAAGTAATAGCTGGAAATGACATCACCCTGTTTGAGCAGACATTAGAAGGAGAAACAGTTATAGCTACAGGCAAGATTACACTTATGGAAGAAAACAGCGAAAAACACGAAGAGCATAAAGATAAAGAAGAGCACAAAAATCATACGGATGAAACTACTTCAAAAGATTCAACAAGCGGGGACTGTGCTGCAGAAACAAAAATTAAGAATTTTGAAATGATCTGTGATGAGTTTAGTGTTGTTGAGAATTAAAGTTGTGTTAATGTGTTGATTCGGTGATTTGTTTATTTTAACTACATCAATATATTAAAACACAAAGGATAAACGTTTATCTTATAAAGTATTTCGTGTCAAGTCAAAATTACTATTTCGTTCGAAGATTGCCTGCCTGCAGCAGGCAGGCTTCATTCTTCCCGATTCCCGGGACAGGCTGTTCCTCGTGTTCGCAATGACGTCATTCCGAGAAGGTATAACGAAGGAACCTCATACGTTAGTTGAAATTTGACGACACTAACTACTAAATCATTTAAGCATTTCAAAAGATGAAACTTCGCAGGATAAACCGTGCTACTCACCGTGACCTTGGGTATTTCTTTACAGGCATGACAATTATTTATGCCCTTTCCGGCATTGCACTAAACCACCGTAACGACTGGAACCCAAACTACACTATTACCAGTAAAACATTAACAATTGAAGTTCCAGCTTCTATTAACTCCAATGAAAAAGAGGCAGTAAATCAAATTTTGCAACAAATAGGCGAAGAGGATAACTATCGGAAACACTATTTCCCTGCTGCCGGTGAGCTTAAAATATTTTTGAAAGAAGGTGGAACTGTTGGTATAAACCTCAATACAGGTAAAACATTTTATGAAAAGCTAAGTAAAAGACCGGTTTTTTATGAAGTAAATTTATTACATTATAACCCCGGAGAAATTTGGAAATGGTTTTCTGATATCTTCAGTGTTGCATTAATCATACTGGCAATAAGCGGTTTATTTATTTTAAAAGGTAAGAACGGAATAAAACATAGAGGTGCCTGGTTAACAATTGCCGGAATAATTATTCCTTTAATTCTCCTTTTTATGTATATTTAAGTTTATTATAAACTTAAATCAGTATACATTGAACTGGAGCTTTTTATTCTACCTACTTGCTAAAGAAAGGCTTGTGTTGTATTTGTTGATATTTTTTCATTTTACATCATACGCTAAAGCAACGTATTTTCCTGAAAACAGGGCCTTTCTCGGCACCGATACAATTGTAATTAAACAAAAAGATTCAATAATCACATATATTCCTATACACAAGCAAAAAACCAAAATAGACTCCTCTTTTTTAACGAAAAAAGATCCTATTGTAGAATTCTTTGATAAAAATGCTTCGAAAACACAAATCAATAAATGGCTATATGACCTTCTGATAAATGAACAAAAACCTTCTAAAAACAGAGATATTGACTATTCAAAAGATTTTGAATCGATAAAGGATAAACGCATTAAAAACATTTACTTTAAAAAACTTCCACCTTTCGGACCGACAGTAAAAGATACCACAAAAATCTCTAACAGCCGGTTTGCAATAATTGGAAATAATACACGAATACCAACTTCAACAATAATCTTAAGAAATAATATATCTATAAAAGAAGGGGAATATGTTACAAAAGAGAAAATTGATGAAAGTGAACGTTTATTAAGGCAGCTTGGTTATATATCAGATGCAAAAATAATAATAAGAAAAAATGAAACTGACACAAACTTTGTTGATATTTTGATAATCTCCAAAGATCAGTTTCCGCATGCATTTGAAGCAGGACTAACGAACAATTATCCTGATGTGACACTTTATAGTACAAACCTTTTTGGTCAGGGACTCGGATTTCTACAATCATTCACTTTTACTCCCCGCGATGACCCAAATTACGGGTTTAAGACAGGAGTGAGAGTTAAAAATGTGTATGGTTCTCTGATAGATTTAGACGCATTATATACTAATAAAAACATTAAAAAAGAGTTATACTTCAAAGCTGACAGAAGCTTTTACCGGTTTGAAACTAAAACTGGCGGAGGATTAATACTCAACCGATCCTATTTAAATTACAGCATTACAGGATCTGACCAAATTGACTTAAATACACCATTCGATTATTCTATATCAAACTTATGGATTGGTCATTCATTTTCAATTTCATCAGATAACTATTTTGATAAATCAAAACTTTATGTTGCTGTACAAAATATCAACAGTGAATTTTTTAATATTGAAGACTCTCTGAATATTTATCCTTTTTTCGAAAAGAACCATTATTACTTTGCTTCTGTAACATTCGCAAAACGAAATTATTATAAAAACAACCTTATTTACTCTTTCGGACGCACCGAGGATGTTCCTTACGGTTTCATGACCTCTATTACCGCGGGATTCAATCATAACAAAGTTGCGCAAAGACCTTATATCGGATTCAGTTTTAGTATGGGGAAAACCATTGTACCAAACATCGGATATCTTGCTTTAGGTATAGATGCTGCAACCTTTATAAATGAAGGAAAACAGGAACAAGGGACAATACGTTTTACAGGTACATTTATCAGTCGTTTAATGGCCGCTGAATGTTGTAAAATCAGAAGTTTCATTGATGTAATATATTTGAAGGGATTTAACAGATTACCATTTGAGTACACTTATTTAAATGAATCCAAACAAGGAGTAACAGGATTCTCAAGGTTTCCTATCAAAGGCACAGAGAAATTTGTTATAAAAACAGAAAATGTTTTTTTTAAACATCGCAAGTTTTTTGGTTTCCAGTTTGCTTTCTTCTCTTTTGCTGATGTTGGGTTTATTGGAGATGGAAAAAGTATAGTATTCAATAATAAAGCTTATTTCAGTTTTGGAGGAGGTCTTAGGATAAGAAATGATAACCTTGTATTTAAAACTATTCAAATAAGAATTGCATTTATGCCCAATGTACCATCAGGTATGACTCCATATAACTTTGAACTAAAGGGAGAGGCATCCAAAAAATTTGAAGATTTTTACCCGGATATCCCTTTTAGACCTACGTTTTATTAATTACGAATTAGGAATTAGGAATTAGGAATTAGGAATTAGGAATTACGAATTAGGAATATGCGGTTGAACATTGATCGTTCGATATTATAAACATTTTACCTTGCACCTTGTTCCTTGCACCTTGTTCCTTGCACCTTGTTCCTTGCACCTTGCACCTTGCACCTTGTTCCTAAAGACCCTTTTACAAAAAATCTTCAAAATATTGTGTTACTTTTTTCATCAGATGAACACGGTCATGTCCACGTACATTATGCTCGTGTCTGGGATAGGCAAAATAATCTAATTGAACTTCATTTTCCACACAAGACCTGACAAAAGAGAGACTATGTTGCCATACCACCACCGGATCAATAGCTCCATGAATAATCATCAACCTGCCTTTTAGTCCTTTAACCTGCTTTTTCAAATTGGCAGCATCATATCCTTCAGGATTCTCCTGAGGAGTATCCATATACCGCTCTCCATACATCACTTCATAATATTTCCAATCAATCACCGGACCGCCGGCAACACCAACCTTAAACACATCTGAATGCTGAAGCATAAGAGAAACAGTCATAAAACCACCGTAACTCCAACCATGAACTCCAATTCGTGTAGTATCAACATAAGAAAGACATTTCAGGTAATCTACTCCTTTCATCTGATCAGCCACTTCAATCTCACCCAATTGCCTGTGGATAACCTGTTCAAACTCATCCCCCCTGTTTGATGTTCCCCTGTTATCCAGTGTAAAAGCTATATATCCTTTTTGAGCCATATACAACTGCCAACCCGAAGCACTTCCAAGCCATCTGTTTTTCACTAATTGCGAATGAGGTCCTCCATATACATAAACAATTACCGGGTATTTCTTTGAAGGATCAAAATCCGGAGGCAATACAATACGTGCATTAATATCTGTTTTTCCATCTGCTGCCTTTACTTTTAGCAGCTTTATCTTCCCAAAATCAACTTCATCATACGGATTAGAAGCAGTGAACAGCTCCTCTACAACTTCTCCTGTCACACTGAGTAAATCAACTTTGTACGGCACGTTCAGAGAAGAATAAAAATCGAGAATATATTTTCCGTCACCACTTACTTTTACATAATGGTTACCTTCTGTTGATATGATCTTCTTAACTTTCCCATTTGACAATGATACAACATAAGCATAGTTATTCATAGCATCCCCTGTAGTTCCTGTGAAAAAAAGATTTTTTGCCTTTATATCAAAACCTGTAACACCAGTAACCTCAATGTCACCATTAGTAAGTTTCCTTATCAGCTTACCATTAATATCGTACAAATAAAGATGATTATGGCCATCACTATTGCTTTGCCAAACAAACATATCTTTTGAGCCGGGAACAAACAAGGCAGGATGCTGTGGTTCAACCCATTGTTCATCTTTCTCTTCAAAAAGAGTAGAAACTTTCTCACCGGTAGAAACACGATACTTGTTTAGTTGCATATGATTTTGTCCTCGGTTAAGTTCAGCCACCAATAAGAATTTCTCATCGGGAGACCAGGCGATATTGGTAAAATATCTATTTACAGGAGAGCCTGTTTTCAGATATATTGTATCTACATTATGAATATTATATATACAAACCGAAACTTCCTCACTGGTCATGCCGGCCATAGGATATTTAATATTTTCAACGGTTGCTATTCTGCTTTCAATATTTACTAATGGATAACCCTTAACCATTGATTCATCTTTTCGGTAAAATGCAAGAAAGTTACCCTGTGGTGACCAGAATGTTCCCTTGTTAATACCAAACTCATTACGATGAACTGTTTGACCATAAGTAATGCCTTCTATAGAAGTTCTGGCTATAGCTATTGCACCATCATCAGTAGAGATGTAGAGGTCGTGCCCCTTTGTAAAGGCAACTTTTTTATTGACAAAGCAGAAATCATCGTTAGTTCCACCCTCTTCTGTTTCTGATAAAACTTCAACATTGGAAGTTTTAATATTATACTTTAAGTATTTCTTTCCTGATTTGAACCAAACTTCATTATCTGATATCCAATTCATCTTTGGCCAATTATTTAATTGTTTACCTCCGGCCTTTTCAATCTTTACATTCAAATCTTTTAGTACAATAAGTAACTCTTCCTTATCTTTTCCAATCTCTCTAACATACATAACATCGTTCCGGGTAAAAACCAGTTCATCAGAATTGGCTCTAAATTCGGCTTTAAATCGTTTTGGGAGGTGATTATAAAAACTACGGCCTCCGGAAATGACATCTTCAAGAGTTAACTGTTTTTGTCCAAACAGACTATTCGTAAACAATACATGCAGAGATATAACAATCAGAATTAATATTTTTCGCATAACATTATATATTTAACACACTATTTAAAAATCCACACAATAATACAAAAAGTATTCATTTTTAAAAATTCATTTTTTTTTTCTACATAATCATACTTTTTTCTAAAGTTTTAAATATCTTTCAGTAATTTTTCAGAATATAACATTAACATAAATATTAAAATATTAGTCCGATGAGAAAAAGCGTTTTAACATTTGTAGCATTTTTGATTTTTTCATTTCTAGGTACAAATTCTATAAATTCTCAAGAAGAAGCATTGCTAAATAATTGCACAGAGAATATAAAATCCCCGTTTATTGTTAGTGGACAACCCTTTAAAGCATTTATCACAGAAGATGAAGTAGCCGAATTTCATACTACATTTTTTGCCGGTAGCACATACCGAATAGTTGCTTGCAGTTCTAAAGAACAGAACATCATTTTTTCAGTGTATGACAAAGAACGCAATCTTTTATTTACAAACGAATCTTTTGATAATGCAGCTTATTGGGATTTTAAGGTAGAAGGCTCATTAGAATGTATTGTTGAAGCAAAACTTGATCATGAAAAAAGCACATCCGGCATTGCATTACTACTTGTAGGCTTTAAAAGCAACAAACAAATTAACTAACAAGTTTGTACATGCACAACAATTTGGCTTTTTATAAGGCATTACAATAAGCATAACTACAGCAAAACACTTAGAAAGTATATGAGCGAGGGCATTCTTAAAGCATTAATGAATCTTTTTGCCTTGGTGGCATTTCCTACGAATGCAGCCCAATCTCGTCGTTCAATTGTTAAACGATTTCTTTCTCAGCAATTAAACAATCAACTAATAGAAGAGTACTTAACTCTTTTTGATAAATTTTATGCAGAGCATGAAAAACGACTACTTGAAAAAGATAAATTTCACAAGCGGCATGCATCCGGTTCAGTAAAAGTATTAAAGATTGCTATTGCCATTAACGAAGAGCTTACTCATTATCAGAAGGTATTTGTATTAATTCAGCTAATTGAATTTTTAAACTCCGGCACCGGCATCAGCAATCTGGAAAAGGAATTTATAGACACCGTTGCCAGCACTTTTAATATTCTTGAAGAAGAGACTAACCTGATTTATGAGTTTATTTTAGGCTTAAAGACTTTACAGGAACCAAAATCAAACAGAGTTCTTGTAATAAACAATGAAACCCAAAATAACCATTCTCCCTGCAAGCATCTTTTTCGAGCCAATTTACAAGGGAAAATAAGTGTACTGAATATCGAATCAGCTAATAATCTATTCATATTCCGATTTGAAAACAGTTTAGATCTTTTTATTAATGGTCAGTTAATCTCCGGTGATCGTATTCATGTATTTAGGCCGGGTTCAGCACTACGCAACAAGCGAATCAACCCTGTTTATTACAGCGATATTCTTGGCCAGTTTGCCAGTGATAATCTTTCAACCCCTGTTATTTTTGATGTTAATAATGTAACCTACAATTTCAAAAAAAACATCATTGGTCTGCACAACACTACATTTACGTCTGAGTCTGGTAAACTTGTAGGCATTATGGGAGCAAGTGGTGCCGGTAAAAGCACTCTTATTAATGTATTAAGTGGTTCATTTAACCCAACGGATGGAACAGTAAAAATAAACGGAATAGACCTGCATGAAGAGCCTCAAAAACTTGAAGGATTAATAGGATATGTATCTCAAGACGATCTGCTGATAGAAGACCTTTCTATTTTTCAAAATTTATTCTACAATGCCAAGCTGTGTTTTGGTAACCTGACGGAATTTCAAATAAAAAAGAAAGTTCTTAGCCTGTTAAAATCGTTAGGACTATATGAAATAAGAGAGATGAAAGTAGGTAGCCCGCTTAATAAAAGAATTAGCGGAGGTCAGCGTAAACGACTTAATATTGCATTGGAGCTAATACGCGAACCGGCTGTACTTTTTCTTGATGAACCAACATCAGGCCTGTCATCAAAAGATTCTGACAACATTATAGACCTTCTGAAAGAACTAGCCATAAAGGGGAAGCTGGTATTTGTCGTTATTCATCAGCCCTCCTCAGGTATATTTAAAATGTTCAATCAGCTTTTAGTTCTTGATGAAGGAGGATACCTGATATATAATGGTGACCCTGTAGAGAGCATACAATTTTTCAAATCATGTATAAATCACGCCAACAGAGAAGAGAGCGAATGCCCATATTGTGGTAATGTTAATGCCGAACAGATATTAAATATTGTAAGTGGCCAGGTTGTAGATGAATATGGTAGCGAAACAACAACAAGAAAACTGGAACCGAAAGAGTGGCATCAACGTTTTAAAGAGTGGCATGAAACAAAAACATTTGCTCAGAAAACAAAAACTGTAACCCCCACACTGCCAACAATAACATTTAAGATACCAGGTAAAATAAAACAGTTTCTTATTTTCCTCAAGCGAGACATTTTAGCAAAACTTACAAATAATCAGTATCTGTTAATTAATCTGCTGGAAACCCCGGTACTTGCACTGCTTCTGTCATATATAATCAGGTATTATAATGTTGACTCGAATAATACTATTGGTTATACTTTTTCAAAAAATCCCAACCTGACCATATATATTATTATGGCTGTAATAATTGCAATATTTGTAGGACTTACAGTTAGTGCCGAAGAGATTATAAATGACAGAAAGATAAGAAAGAGAGAAGCTTTCCTTAATTTAAGCCGTTTAAGCTACCTCTTTTCTAAAGTAGCCATACTTGTTGGATTATCTGCTATACAGTCATTTCTGTTTGTTATTATTGGGAACTCAATAATAGGTATAAAAGGGATGTATTTTCATTATTGGCTGATTCTTTTTAGTTCATCGGTATTTGCCAACATGTTGGGACTTAACATTTCCGACACTTTCAGAAAAACAGTAAATATATACATTACCATACCATTTCTTATTATTCCACAACTTATATTAAGTGGCATCTTTATCAGTTTCGACCGCTTTAATCCTGACATCTCATCCCCAAATAAGATTCCCTGGTACGGAGAAATGATTACTTCAAGGTGGGCATTTGAAGCTTTGGCAACACATCAGTTTATGAATAACAATTATGAAAAACATTTCTATGTTTATGATAAAATAAAAAGTCAGGCAAATTTCAAAAAAGAGTACTGGGTACCTTCAATGAAAAATAAACTTGATAAGGCAAAAAAACTATACCTCACAACTAAAGATCCGCAACAACTTAATTATACCCTCTCTTTACTGCAAACAGAATTAAAAAAGAATCAGGTCTCCAGCATTGATATTGACCAGTATTTTAATATTGAGAATTTCAAAACTAACTTCAACAACGAGTTATATGAATCCACAAATCTTTATATAACTAAACTAAAAAAGTATTACCGTGAACTATACAATACGGCTGATAAACTTCAGGATGAAGAGAAACTCAAATTAACAAAAACACCTGAATTAAAGGAGAATTTCATTAAACTAAAAAATGATTATACAAACGAAGATCTGGAACGCTTTTTAAGAAAGAAAAATAATTTCTTTTCGAATAAGATAATTGAGTATGACGGACAATTATGGCAAAAAATTGATCCTATTTTTCAGGAGCCTGATCACTCATTTATAACAGCACATTTCTTTTCACCGGTTAAGAATATTTTTTCTCAACCAGTAAGCACATATTTAGTTAATGCTATTGTAATCTGGTTATTCAATATTATTTTGTTCATCTCACTTCAGTTCAGATGGCTGCCTAAACTATTCAATTTCGGCTTTTTTGTGTCTAGTTCAATAAAAACAAAACGTAAAAAAACCGGTCAGGAATTATAAATCCAAACCGGCTATTTTTTTCTATATAACTTATAAAGACTTAAGCTTTACTATTCAATTACACATTTGACTTAACGAGAATGTTAATGTCTAAAAATATAAAATGAACAAAAAAATTATTCTTCCATTTCAATCATCTTAAAAGGAATATTAATTATTGACTGGTAATCTTCACCGGCTTCAAACATATCCTCGTCATCTTCCTCGTAATACCAGCTTATTTCAACTTCATTTCCTTTCTTATGTATCAACTCCAGTTTCCTGAAAATATCAAGGATACATTTAGAGGAGCTTGTGTTAAAATACTCCAGTTTAACATTCACGCTGGTTTTTACTGGCGGCTGGCCAGAAAATTTATCAAGCCAATCAATTAAAGGCTTATAAAATTCTATGGAGTTCTCAGGTATAGATCTCCCTTTTATTTCAACTAATCCCTTTTCGCCATCAAACTTCACATAAGGCGTTTTCAAGGTTTCTTCACGTATAATTGTTTCCATTCTTGGTAACTCTATTCGGGTTAACTAATATAAACATCTAAAGCAAAAAAGATATAATCATCATCCACCTGAAAAAAATTATATTCTAACTTATTTCCAGTTTTTCTAACTATATCAAGCATTCCAAGTCCTCCTCCTCCTTTATCAGAAAATTCCGAATTGCTGAGAATCTCACGATAAACCATCTTTACTTCATCATCTGAAAGAGAATTCACCTGGTCTATACGGTCTTTTATTGAACTAATCTTTTCTTTTTTAACATAATTTCCGGTTGAAATTCTGTAAAAAGTACCATCCTTACTTAATACAATAGCACCATATCTGTCCTTATCATCCACATCAACTCCAGCCGGAGGTTCATCAACATGATGATATAAATTTTGTAAACATTCAACTAATACATTATACACCTTCTTCCTAACTCTGCTTAAATCATCTAATGTATTAACCTTTGTTTCAAACTCAGATAATGTATTTGTAATAACATCAGCGAAAATGCTTCCTGCATATTCTAAAACAACATCACCTTGCCGCTTTTCGTTATACCATTTAATTAAATCAAATCCCATACTAACGCGTCTCAAAATAGACTATACAAATATAAAAGTTTTAATACAAATTCAACAACTTGTTACAATAATATATTAAATAGATGAAATAATGGAATAATTATCATTTTTTTTGGTAAATGCACCAAAAAAAAAGACAAACAGTCATTATCTCCGAACCTAAATGCCACCGCCATCTGTCAATGACATGTTGCGCGGCCGGAACTGAACTATCTTGGAGTTTAGAGGGACATTACTTGTAATCCATACATTACCACCAATTATAGAATTAGCTCCTACTGTTACTCTCCCTAAAATAGTTGCTTGTGCATAAATTATAACATTATCCTCAATAATAGGATGTCTGTCAATACCTTTTATGGGATTTCCATTTTCATCAAGGGGAAAACTTTTGGCACCCAAAGTCACCCCCTGATACAACTGTACATGATTGCCTATGATGGATGTTGCACCAATTACGACCCCTGTACCATGATCAATAGTAAAAAACTCACCAATTAATGCACGTGGATGGATATCGATACTCGTTTCGGAATGAGCCATCTCAGAAATAATACGGGGAATAAGTGGTACTTTCATCTCATACAAACAGTGTGCTATTCGATAACTTGATATAGCACGTATAGCAGGATAACAAAATATAACCTCTCCCCTGTTCTGAGCCGCCGGATCGCCCAAATATGCAGCTTCAACATCAGTAACAAGTACTTCCCTTATATTTGGCAATTGTTGAATAAACTCTGCTGAAACAGTATCAGCTTTATGGCGCAAAGAACCTCCCTTCCCTTCTTCTATCTCTATTTCGTCACATGCAAAGCACAACCCTGCAAATATCTCATTAGACAATAGTTCATATAGTTTTTCAGTATTTACGCCAATGTAATAACTAATACTTTCTTTCCTTATCAAAGAATTACTAAAATATCCCGGAAATAGTATTTCCCTTAACAAATCCACTATCTTTTCCAGGTTCTGAATTGACGGCATTGGGTAATGTGCTGAAGACTTATGACACACAGATTGATAAGAGTTTTCCCTGGATAACTCTTCAATGGTCTTTTTCAATATCTTATTTATCGTAACCATATCTATTAATGTGTTAATGTTCTAATGTATTGTATCATTGTATCATTGTATCATTATATCATTATATCATTATATCATTATTCCATTGTATCATTAAAAGTAATACTTTTTCTCCACTCTAAATATCCCAAAACAGCACCTGCAGTATAAACGATAAACAGAAAAGCATAAAAATATAATCCTTTATAAAGATACATTCCCATTGACATAAAATCAACAACAATCCAGATTATCCAATGCTCAATAAGTTTACGAGCCAACATCCACGTTGCAATAATGCTTGCTGCAGTTGTAAAAGCATCGAGATAAGGCATTGAAGACTTTTCAATCTGTAACCAGTCAGGCACATACAGGAGCATACTTAAAATTAAAAAATAAGTACCAATACCTATCGAAATCAGATATGGCCATTGTGAACCGGTTGTACGGGTAATTTTTGCACCTTTTTCTTTCCCATTACTTTTTCCATACATCCAGAAATACCAACCATATACACTAATAAACAGATAGTAAAACTGCAGTCCCATATCAGCATACAACCTTGCTATATAAAAAACAAAGATTGATATAGCTGATGCAAATATACCCCAGGGCCAGCACCATATCTTTTCCCGAATTGAATAATAAAGATAAATTATGGATGATAAAGTTCCTAAAACCTCTAAACCATATACCCTAAGGAATTCGGTCATTTATTTAAAGATATTAGAATATTCTGTTTTATTACCGGCAAGTTCAAGTGCTTGAATATACTCCTTGTTTACCGGATTTATTACTTCAAAATACTCCGATGTACTCCACAAATCACGTGCTATCAATGCTTTTACCTGAGTTTTCAAATGCTTTTCTGATTTATGGTAATCTTTATCATTTTTCTCTATTCCGGTAGCCTTACCTGCATCTATAAGCTCTGACATCAAAGTCTCATCAACAACAAACTCTATATTGAATTTCTTAAAATCATAATATCTACTCTCTAATGTCTTCCGGTTTTTATCTACATAATTAAGTACAAAACGGTTTAACACTCCATTAGCCACAATCTCTCTGTAATAATTTGAATACATTGATGTATCCATCGGCACATAAACATCCGGCATTATTCCGCCACCACCATAAACGGTACGGTCCCGAACTTTAGTTTTATACATCAATGAATCAGCTATCTTAACACTATCTTTAGAAAAAAGTTCTCCATCTTCCATCCTGTCATATACTTCCATTTGGTATGCAGCAAGTCCATGAGTGTAATCTTTCTGGATACATCTGCCCGAAGGTGTATAATATTTAGCCACAGTGAGCCTTATCATTGATCCATCGGGCAACGAAAAAGGCCTTTGCACCAACCCCTTACCAAAACTACGACGCCCCAAGATGAGTCCCCTGTCCCAGTCTTGTATTGCTCCTGAAACTATCTCACTGGCCGAAGCAGAACCTTCATCTATCAATACTATCAACCTTCCGTTCTGATATAAACCACGTTTATTTGAATAGTGTTCTTTTTTAGAACTGGTAATTCCTTCAGTATATACAATCAGTTTTTTTCCTCCCAGAAATTCATCTGCAATATCAATAGCAGCTTTCAGATATCCGCCACCATTACCTCTAAGATCAAGAATTAAATTTTTTACTTCTCCTTCAACATGCAACTTCTCCATTGCAGATGTAAATTCATCGCTTGTCGTCATTGCAAAACGACTTATTCTAATATATCCTGTTTCCGGAGCTGCCATATATGCTGCATCTACACTGAAAATGGGAATTTTGTCCCTCTCAACCAGAAAAGAAATGATATCATTTTCACCACGACGGTGAATACCCAAAGAGACTGTTGATCCTTTTGCGCCCCTAAGTAGTTTAAATACATCGCTATTTTTCAGGCCAACACCAGCTATATTATCTCCATCAACAGTAACAATACGGTCGCCTGGCATAATACCCACTTTTTCTGATGGCCCGCCGGATATCGGATTAACCACCATTAATGTGTCATTCAGAATATTAAACTCAACACCTATTCCCTCAAAACTCCCGTCTAAAGGTTCATTCATTGCCTTTACCTCATCAGCAGAAATATATACCGAGTGAGGATCAAGAGTTTTTAACATCCCCGTTATTGCACTCTCAGTTAACTTATCCTGATTTACTGTATCTACATAAAAAGCATTGACAAGTTGCCATGTCATTTGCAACTTCTGAATGTTATCGTCAAACAATTGAGCCTTTGCAGGTTTGATGCCTACAATTATTATAAATAATATTAGCCACCGAAATTTAAATCTATTCATCTATTGTATTGTTGTATTGTTGTATTGCTAATTCGTAATTCATAATTCGTAATTCGAAACTACTCCCACTCAATGGTTGCAGGTGGTTTTGAACTGATATCATAAACAACTCTGTTCACACCTTTAACCTTATTAATTATATCATTTGATACTCTTGCAAGAAAATCATAAGGCAGATGTACCCAATCGGCGGTCATGCCGTCAGTTGAAGCCACAGCACGCAATGCAACTACATTTTCATAAGTACGTTCATCACCCATTACTCCAACGGATTGAACAGGCAACAAGATGACTCCGGCCTGCCAAACATCATCATATAATCCATTTTTTTTCAAGCTGTTGATAAAAATATAATCTACCTCCTGAAGCAAGGTTACCTTCTCTTTGGTTATATCTCCCAGTATACGTATTGCCAATCCCGGACCCGGGAAAGGATGCCTGCCAAGAATATTTTGAGAAATATCAAGTGCTCTCCCAACACGACGAACCTCATCCTTAAATAACAAATTCAAAGGCTCAACAACTTTCAGGTTCATCTGTTCAGGCAAACCACCTACATTATGATGCGATTTTATTGTTGCTGAAGGACCATTCACAGAAATCGACTCAATAACATCAGGGTATATCGTTCCCTGTGCCAGCCATTTTACATCTTTTATTTTATGAGCTTCCTTATCAAATGTTTCAATAAATACCCTGCCAATAATCTTTCTTTTTGTTTCCGGATCACTTACTCCTTTCAGTTCACTTAAAAATTCATCTTTAACATCAACACCTATCACATTCAATCCCATATGTTGGTACGAATCAAGCACTAATTCATACTCCCCTTTTCTAAGCAATCCGTTATCAACAAAAATACATGTCAGATTTTTACTAATAGCTTTATGTAATAATACAGCAGCAACTGAACTATCAACACCACCTGACAAACCTAACACAACTTTATCATCACCCAGTTTATTTTTTAGCTCTTGTACTGTAACTTCAACAAATGAAGCAGGTGTCCAGTCCTGTTTGCATCCGCAAATGTCAACTACAAAATTCTTTAAAATATGTTTCCCTTCAGTTGTATGATATACCTCAGGATGAAACTGCAAACCATAAGTCTCCTCACCCTCCACTTTAAAGGCTGCAACATCAACATCCGCTGTGCTGGCAATTATCTTAAAATCCGTTGGCAATTGCACAATTGTATCCCCATGCGACATCCATACCTGAGAATGGTGGTTGACATTTTTCAAAAGGTTACTACTTTTATCAACATATCCCAGGTTTGCTCTTCCATACTCCCTTGAATCGGATGGTGCAACTTCTCCGTCATAATTATGAGCCAAATACTGAGCACCGTAACAAACACCCAGCAAAGGCCGTTTCCCCTTAATACCTGTCAAGTCAGGAATAGGAGCAACTTTATCACAAACACTGAACGGACTACCGCTTAATATAACACCTTTAACAGATGAGTCAAGTTCAGGAACCTTATTATAAGGATAAATCTCGCAATAGACATTTATTTCTCTAACTCTACGGGCTATCAACTGTGTGTATTGTGACCCAAAATCCAGAATAACTATTTTTTCCTGCATTAAAATAAAACTTAAAAATTTAGGCAAAGATAGTGAATATAATTACGAATTAGGAATTAGGAATTACGAATCAAACCACACAAATTACTATTATTCCTCAATTTTGAATAAATTTGCAAAAAAATCACCATGATTGATCAATCAACAATATGTGCCATATCTACCCCTGCCGGAATGGGGGCAATTGCCGTTATTAGATTGTCAGGCGACGAAGCTATTTGCATTTGTGATAGTGTGTTCAGGTCACCCATAGCCGGCAAACAACTAAAAGAACAGACAGCCAACACCATCCATTTCGGCACAATTGTAGATAATGATAAGATTATTGATGAAGTTGTGGTAGCCATTTTTAAAGCTCCTCACTCTTTCACCGGAGAAGATATTATTGAGATATCCTGTCATGGGGCTACATACATTCAGCAACAAATATTACAACTGCTGATAAAAAAAGGAGCACGAATGGCACTACCGGGCGAATTTACCCAACGTGCATTTCTTAATAGCAAAATGGATCTTTCACAGGCCGAAGCAGTTGCCGACCTTATTGCCTCCCAATCAGAAGCAGCACGTAAAGTAGCGCTTCAACAGATGCGTGGCGGTTTCTCAAGTGAACTGATAAACCTGCGGAATGATTTGCTGCAATTTATCTCCCTCATTGAACTTGAGCTTGACTTTGGTGAAGAAGATGTTGAATTTGCCGACCGCGCACAACTGAAAAGGATTGTTGACAAAATAAGCAAAATGCTTGAAAAACTTGTCAACTCATTTTCATTAGGGAATGTTATCAAAAACGGTATTCCTGTTGCTATTGTGGGGCATACAAATGCAGGTAAATCAACCCTGCTGAATACACTGCTGAATGAAGAACGCGCTTTAGTATCCGACATACACGGCACCACACGCGATTCAATTGAAGATACAATTAGCATCGAAGGAATTGAATTTCGTTTTATTGATACTGCCGGAATACGAACAACCAGCGATGAAATTGAGACTCTGGGAATAGAACGCACATATTCTAAATTGAAAAATGCTTCAGTAGTAATGCTCATCCTCGATGTGAATGACCCTGATAAAAAAATCCATGAAGCCATTAATGACGTTAAAAAACGAATGAATGACAGTTCGCAGAAACTAATTGTGGTAATCAACAAAATTGACCTGTTGGATGAAAAAGTCATCTCAAATCGTTTTAACCGACAGGAGTTTCGTGAACTAACCGGTACAGATGCGATAGTGCCCATATCAGCAAAACACAACAGATATGTTGATAAACTGACAGGTGAATTGCTGAAAACAATAAACACCGCTGCTTTGGATAACAACGAGGTGATAGTTACCAATGCACGTCATTACGAAGCACTTAAAAAATCATACGATGCCATCCAACGTGTTGCAGGCGGACTTGATTCCGGAATAACCGGCGACCTTCTGGCACAGGATATCAGAGAGGTACTTTATTACCTTGGTGAGATAACCGGCAACATTAGCACTGACGAGATACTGGGAAATATCTTTAAGAATTTTTGTATCGGAAAATAATTATTTCATGATATAATTCATTTCAATTTTTGTTAGTTCTGGTAAGTAACTAATAACATCATTACCTGTATACCATCATACAATACATGAGCAAGCACCAGCGGGAACAGCCATCGATATTTATAGAAATACACTATAGAGACAACACTCTTTATTCCGATAGTTACAACCCCATAAGAACCCTGGCTCCAGTGAACAAGGCCGATAATTACTGCACTGAAAATTATTACAGAGACAGACCACCACTGCTTGTTCCCATGTATGTTTGTACAATGGAAGTGCAATAAGGTTTTCAAAACCTTTACCGGAAAGATAATCCTGATTTGGAAATAGTCTGTCAAAACTTGCATTTTTATCAAAAATGGAGAATATTCCTAATCTCTGAAGAATTGAGATGAATATCTTACGACTTTTTAATGCAGGATAAGGCTCTTCAAAAAATACCCAAACATGTCCTCCTTTTCCTGATCGAGAACGTTCCAAGTAAGCTGTTACACCTTCTTTTTTATAACCGTTTAGAAATAGTCTACACTCCTCAATCCAGTTTTCTTTATCAAAATCAGCAGCTAGAAACCATGAAGTATTATCTTTAATAAAGGATAAACACCAATTAATTACTCTCCTTTGAGGTGTTTCGTAATTTCATTATCAGTAAGTGCTTTATGTGTTTTATCAGTATAAGATTGAAAACTCCCTCCACGCATTTTATGCAATCGATACATGTAAGGATCATAATCATAAGCGCGCATATACCCATTCTTTTTTCCATTCTCCCACCAAATAGCAAAAATGTCTTCTCTTCCTTTGAAAAGGGATTTAAAAAGTTCTACTTGTTCTTTAATGGTTAGATTCATTAATGGGAAAGTTTACTTTTTGTCTTTTATTTTAATTTATGATGGATGTAATTTAAAAAGTCAAGTTTTCTGTTCAAATAACTTGACATACTATTTTACGCCATTTTAATCTTTAGTTCTTGAGAATGCCCTTGCTTTTATATCCTGTTCTGATTTAGAGATTCCATATTTCTTAGCTACTTTTCTCCAATTTTTCACGCTATTCTTTACATCTTCAATTATCTTATTAGCTCTTTTCTCATCTAATCTAAAATATTCTATAACCTCCATTGCCAATTCTATATCTAATGCATTATCATTTACAGAAATATTTAATTTTAATCCTGTTCCTGTTTCTACCGGGTTAATATCGTACGCAGGAGAAAGTAACCAACCGCCATAAGTAAGAATGAAACCATGATTTCTTAAATGGTCATCCGTATTTGAGACACAAATGCTAAATACAATTCTTCTCCATAATTCTTCCAGATCAGCATTAACATTTGCTCCATTCTTAATAATAAACTCCACCAATTCTATATAACTAGCCCCATCTTCATAATCTTGTCCATCAGTATAGCCTAACATTGTCATTGCAGAAGCAAAGTGAATACGCTCTCCTTTATTTATTCGATCGAATCGTTTTGTAAGAAATGTATGATAAGAGCTTGAAAATTTTCTTGCTTGTGATTCAGCCATATCTATTCCTGCTTCAATAGCCAACTCATAAGCTACGACTTCCCATCCGCCAACATCCATTTTATCGCTACGACTAGGGAACTTAGCAATCCATAAGTTGCTGTTGGTGTCTAATATACTAGCCTTTGGCCTGGCTCCTCCCAGAGAAGATCCAGGAGCAATAAGCATACTTAACCAATTTAAATATTCCGGATCATCAATAATATCATCTTCTTCAAGCTTCAAGCTAATCTCTTCAAGTTCTCTAATAGATGACCAAGGTGGACTTGCCAGTTTTTTATTGTCATTTAGGAACACTCCATCTAAATATTCTTTAAATCGTAATGCTCCCATACGATGCTCATCATATACGCCTAATAAATAATCTGTTTCAAAAAGATTATTTTCTGGTCTTTTTTCCAATCTTGCTAATGCAGCTTCTCTTCTTCGCATTAATATTCGCCCCCATCTATCAGGAGAAGAATCCAAAAATAAGCCAAAATTAGATTTTTCATTGTCGTTCAAATATTGAATTCCTGAATACAATTGCAATTCCGGGTCTAATAATTGAGCATTTTCTGATTTCAACCAATCATCGTTGTATTCAAATGAAAATATTTCTTTTCCTCTCAATAATTCAGAGTGTAAAGTTCCCATTAAAACAGGCTCTTCCATGCCCGGCCAATTAGCAAACACATATATCTTTCTTTTTGTCACCTTTTTACTCATGATTTCTTAGTTCTTTTAGGAGCTCTTTCTTTTGGCTTTAAATTAGCATCCTGTAATTTTCTACCTAATTCATCATCCTTTGCAAGTAATAAAACATCTTTCTCAAGCCCTAAAACAAAAAGAACTTGCAAATAAGCCCCAATACTTACTGTTGCCGATCCTTTTTCTATAGATGATAAAGTTGGACGACTAATATTAGCCCTCTCCGCAACTTGTTCACTACTTAGTTTTCGCCTTAAGCGAGCAAGCTTTATATTTTCTCCCAGTTCAACAAGAATCTTTTTGAGCTTGGGCAATAAAACCGTGTTCTTTTTCTTCATAATGCAAAGTATATTTTACAAATATAATACTTTTTGTAAATTATATTTAACATTACATGTATTTTTTATCAAAAACACCTATCTTATCATGATCAAAACATTTAAGAAACACCCGTATCCTTAACCAACAGCTTTACAATCATCATTGATTTATTTAGAAGCAAAGAGAATATTTAAATGATGAAGCTAAATAACCGGAGATATAACTATATTTGTTTTTCAATACGAAGGTTATTAACAATAAAAAGCAGAGACGAAATATCGAAAAGGTTATAAAAAGTTCTTGTCCCTATTTTTGTCCCTCAATAGCTCAAAACCTCATTAAACAAAGAAACTCTACTTTTTGTATCGGAAAGTAATTATTTCATGATATAATTCATTTCAACTTTTGTTAGTTCGGGTAAGTAATTAGTAACATCATTACCTGTATACCATCATACAAAACATGTGCAAGCACCAGCGGGAACAGCCGTCGATATTTATAGAAATACACTCCAGAAACAACACTCTTTATTCCTATGGTTATAACCCCATAAGAGCCCTGGCTCCAGTGAACAAGCCCGATAATTACTGCACTGAAAATTATTACAGAGACGGACCACCACTGCTTGTTTGAGAATTTCCATAGACTGGTAAGAATAAAAACTCTAATCAACTCTTCGTATAGTGCAATACCTATCCATAAAACAGGACCAAACCAAAGGAATAACAGTATCGGATTTGTACGCATATCTAACATTAAGCCTAACAACTCCTGATTAGAATGAAAACTAAGCAAACCTGTAAGTGTAAGCCTTTCAACAAAGAAAAGAGTAAAATATATGATGGTTAAAATAAAACCCCACAAAATATCAGTAACCCATTTCCCATTACCTGAATTGAAATCAGTAAAACTCTCTTTCAAATAAAACCGTTTCAACAGATATAAGATGCCTATACTCAAGCCTCCAAATAAAAGAGGATAAGCAATTAATTCTATTGATGCAAATCCACTTAAATTATGAGCTCTAAACCAAAGCATCATCCCGAATGGGATAAGAACAATTAGAGTTATTGCATCAATGTTTTTGTACAAATTAACATTATAATATTTCTCCATGGCACTAATACTTTTATTGAAATTTATAGACTCGTTCATTTTTATGACATTTGACATGCCTGTTTAGTTATACCTTCATCTGTTTTGACACAACAATAATATGAACTTTACATTCACTTATAAATCCCGAATAAGTTGGGATTATACAATTCCCCACTAAAGTGGGATGCTAATTTGCTTGTAAGAAAACTCTATAAATATTAATTGTATTTGATTTGTTTAAGGAAACTGATAACTTTGTTTCATGAATCAAATAGTTATTTTAAGTGTTTTAATCACTTTTCTTTCTGGTATAATTTCCTCAATTATTATAAGAAATAGAGTAAGAAAAGAAAATCTAAGTATCATACTACCCGTCTTTTGGGTAATAATATTTCTTAATTTAACCTGATACTCTGCAATACTTCTTGAAAATTCTGAGTCAATCCTTTTTTTTACAGAAAATACTACACTTGAGTTAGTAAAAGATATTATTCTTTTTTCGTTATTGTTTGTCATGAGGTTATTATTCCTTGTCTCTTTTTTTAAATTATTTGATAATATATTAGGTTTAAGATTCTTTGAAAAACAGTTGACAGGTATAAAAACAGCTGGCATTGCAGTTATAACAATTTGGTTTTTAGGGTGGGTTGAGGTCTGTTTTTTAAACAGAGATGGTATCGTAAATAGTTTCATGACATATACAGACATACTAATATTTGTTGCTATTATCATTAGTTGTATTTATTTATTCAACCGTGCTAAATCAATAGTAGATATTCAAACGAAGAAAGCAATTAGGGCACTCACGCTTATTCTATTAATACCCCTAGTTTCCGCCCATTTTAAATGGCTTCTAACCTCCGGCATTGGAAGTTTAAACGAATCCTGGGAAAAACTCTCTTTACATTTTTTTCTGTACTCTATAAATATTTTGATGATTTGGTGGGTTATCACTTATGGCAGAAAATTAAGAAGTCCTATACTGTTTGAGAAGCAGGAAAACAAAGTTGACGCATCAGAGTTAAAACTAAAATACGACATAACAAATCGTGAAATGGAAATTATCCAATTAATCAGTAAAGGACTTACAAATAGAGAAATTTCTGAAAAACTTTTTATATCTATTGATACAGTAAAGGATCATAATTACAATATTTTCAGAAAAACAGGCATGAAAAATCGCACACAACTTGCTAATCTTTTTTCCAGTCAGGCAAAGAACGATTGATAAATCAATGAAAAACTATGTATGCATTGTAACACTACATCATTGCCTCATTGAGGTATTTATATCTCTCACAATAAACCAGATATAAACACTCAATACACCTGCAAAGAGACACCATGTAGAGATCATGTACTGGATATAAAAAACTTTTGATATGACAAACAGCAGAAGCATAAGAATGCCGAGAATATTAATCTTTCTAATATTTGAAAAAATAAACGGTAAAGCTGCTAGAAGAAGATAAAATATTCCGCTCCACCAATTGGTACTTTTAAAATGTCCTATTTGATAAAAGATGTGCTTCTCCTCTATATATGCACTTACATCGTTGTAAGCAAACAAGCGATATCCCAACAAAATAGCAAGAGAAATAAGTATTAAATTAGATATTGATTCAACAATAGTTTTAGGTATTTAAAATTATTGTTGTCCGGTAAAACCGGAATATAGTTTATTCCTATAGTTATTTGTCTGATAATCAATTATCATTTTTTTATTTTCAAAAGTAAGCCCTCCTTATTTCAGGGAACAATGTATTTTGATATTTTAAATCATTTTCATTTATTATGCTTCTCCAAGCTTTCTCAGGATCTTCCAGGAACCGATATATGTTGATATAGTCCATCAGTTGCTGTCTTATAAGAGATACCATATTTGAGAACGCCCAGTTGCGTTTTAACTTGCTTTTGACCAACGATACTAACAGGTTAGCTAACATTGCTGCCCATATCTGTATTTCAATTGCATTAACATTATCCCCTAAAAAATACTTTAACGGGAAGTTCTGTTTTAATTGTTTAAAC
>CBDUZZ010000057.1:0-32024 GCA_965371855.1 uncultured bacterium | reverse complement strand
TACTGCTTACTGAATACTGCTTACTGAATACTGCTTACTGAATACTGCTTACTGATACTTCAATAGCCACCTACTAAACTATTCTTAATTCTTTTCATTGCTTTTTTAATATTTTCATCACTTGTAGCATAAGATAACCGAATACATTCCGGACATCCAAAGGCATTACCGGGTACTGTGGCAACATGTGCTTCTTCAAGCAGGTACCAGCTTAAATCTTCTGAATTCCTGATTGTTTGTCCGTTGAATTTTTTATTGAACAAACCGCTTACATCAGGAAAAAGGTAGAATGAACCTTTGGATGCCATGACTTTAACACCGTTAATGCTCTTAAAAGCATCGATCAGTATATTTCTACGTTTTAAAAATATATTTCGCATATTTACAGTGTCATCGTTCGGACCTGTTAATGCAGCAATAGCAGCCATTTGTGCAATTGAGTTTGCACCTGAAGTGACTTGTCCCTGCAGATTTGAACAGGCTTTTATAAGCCATTCCGGCCCGGCCATAAAACCAATACGCCAGCCTGTCATGGCATAACTTTTAGATACGCTGTTGACTACGATTATTTGTTCTTTAATTGCATCTATTTGAGCCAGGCTGAAATGTTCACCTTCGTAAATAATGTGTTCATAAACTTCATCTGATATTACAAAAAGTCCTGGATGATTTTTTATTACCCCTGCCAGGGATTTTAGTTCTGTTTTTGTATATACACTTCCGGAAGGGTTTGATGGTGTGTTTAGTATTAAAATTTTTGTTTTATCAGTGATTGCATTTTCAAGCTGTTGAGGTGTAATTTTGAAATCCTGCTCAATTCCTGTCTTGATAATTATATTAATTCCTCCGGCCAGTTTTACCATTTCACGGTAACTGACCCAGTATGGAGCCGGTAAAATAACTTCATCACCAGGATTTAACAGAGCCATAAGGATATTAGTGATGGTGTGTTTGGCTCCGTTTGAAACCATTATGTTTTCCGGGTTATAGACAAGATTATTCTCTTTTCGGAATTTCTCAACAATAGCTTCTTTAAGTTCTTGAAAACCTGTAACAGGTGTGTAGTGTGTTATATTATCATCAATAGCTTTTTTTGCTGCATCTTTTATGTGTTGAGGAGTGGGAAAGTCAGGCTCGCCTAAGCTCATGCTGATAATATCTGTTCCTTTTGCTCTGAGTTCGTTGCTCTTTCGAGTCATTGCAATGGTCTCAGATTCTGAAAGTGATGCAATAAGTTTTGATAATTGGTTCATGTTTCATATTTTTATGTCAGAATCGGATAAATAACAGATTAGATGCAAATTTAACGAAAAACACTTGAATAATGGATTTTATTTCGGAACATGTCGATTGTATTATTGTTGCCATAATAGTTGTAATTCCTCTTTTATTAATTGTAAAGTGGTTTTTTAATAAAGAATTGGAGGAGAAAAGGCTGGACAATTTTTTAAATATTAAAAAGGAGATTATACCTCAAAAGTTACAGGCTTATGAAAGGCTTACTCTGTTATTGGAACGTGTTTTGCCCGAATCACTGGTATTAAGGGAGCAAAAGCAGGGGCTGACAAGTCTGAAATTTCATTCGCATTTATTGCGTGTTGTAAGAAATGAGTTTGACCATAATCTGGCTATGCAGATCTATGTGTCAGTAAAAACCTGGCAAATGATTAGCCAAGCTCGAACAGAACTGCTTAAACTTATCAATACAAGTGCTGCCTCTGTTAATCCCAAAAGCAACTCAATAGAATTGGGCAGGACAATTATTGAAAACGGTACTGTTGATGTTAATCGTCATTTTAAAAAGGCTATTGATGCGCTAAGAAAAGATGTTGAGTTGTTATACAGATAGCGGAAAGACAAATTTTAAATATGAAAATATCACTTATTACAGTAACCTATAATTGTGAAGATACTCTTGAAGATACCCTGAAAAGTGTGAAGGAACAGAAATGTGCAGAATTGGAATATATTGTCATCGATGGAGGATCAACGGATAAAACTGTCGATATAATTAAGAAATATGATGATATAATATCCTTTTGGTCAAGTTCCCCGGATGAAGGAATATATGATGCAATGAACAGGGGACTAAAAAAGGCAACCGGTGATTATGTTGGTTTTCTACATGCAGATGATATGTTTTTTTCTGTAAATACATTAAAGGAAATTATGTCGGCACTAAGGGAACAAAGTGCGGATGTATTGTATGGTGATCTTGTATATGTTAATTCAGTTCATACCGATAAAGTGATAAGGAAATGGAGAAGCTGTGAGTTTTATCCTGAACTGTTGGGGAAAGGATGGATGCCTCCTCATCCTACAATGTATATAAAACATGACATTATTCTGAAAACAGGTTATTTTAATACATCTTATAAAATAGCAGCTGACTATGATTATATATTGCGCCTGTTTTCACAAAATTCCGTGAATTTCTTATACCTGCCATTAGTTATTGTTAAAATGAGGATGGGAGGGGCAAGTAATAAAAGTATTTCCAATATCATCTTAAAATCTAAAGAAGATATTCGTGCATTAAGATCAAATAGAGTGGGTGGGATTATTACCCTTATCAGAAAAAATATCAGTAAACTTCCACAATTTTTCAGACATATGGATTAGGCGAAAGGCAAAAGTCGTGTGTTATATATTTTGGAAAGACAGTAATTAATAGAAGGAAGAAGATAGTAGTTTGTCAAACGTCAGGTTGGGCAGTAGAATGACATAAATGAAAAAAGAGATTAACAAAAGTTGGTTTGACAATAAGTTTTCTTTTCATGAAAGATTTGTTATTGAAACACTTTTCAGAGAGAATAATTCTTTCAGCGGAATTGAAAATATTGATGAGAATGTGTTGTTGAACTATGCCGGACAAAACGGGGTAGCGGGTTTACTGTATAAATCATTAGCAGGTAATCAGCATCATTCATTTTCGGGTAGTTTTATTTCAAAATTAAAAAATGAATATCTCAAGGCACTGCTTGTAAATACAAACCTGACAAATACTGCAAAACACATCTATTCTCTTTTTCAGGAGAATGGTATTCCGGTTGTTTTTTTGAAAGGGATACTCTTAGCTTCTTTTTTATATGACGAAGTTTCCCTTCGCCCCATGAGTGATATTGACTTGTTGGTACCTAAAGAATTTGCAAAGAAAGCTTTTGATTTAATTATTTCAAATGGTGCTGTATTAGCTGACCCTGAAGAAAAAGATCATCCTGCAAATCATCATTTGCCAATGGTGATATATAAAGGTGCTCCTCTTGAAATTCATCGTTTTTTGATTGCTGAATTGTCCTCTTATTTTATTCCTCCGGAGGATATTTTTCAGAATAAGATAAACTGGAAGAGTGAAAAGTTTATCTTGCCGGGGCCATCAAATAACCATACTTTTATATATATGTCAGTTCATGTTTATAATACATTCAGGCAAGGCGGAATGCGTTTGAGCTGGATGGCTGATTTTATATTTTTTATAAAAAAAGGAAAAGTAATGGTTGATACCGGGAATGATGACTTTTGGTATTGGGTGAGATTATGGAAGTTAAACTATCCGGTTGAATTTATCCTGTCTATTACTAATTTGCTTATGGGAGAGGATACGATATTATATAGTGGAAAGAACAAAAAAAAGTTAACACAGGATATATCAATGTCGGTGAAGTTTTTCAGATCATCTGAGTCTCAAAATAAGTCCTATGGTTACAGACTTATATGGGAACAGATAAAGAATGCAAAAGGAATACGTCAGAAATATGATATCGTTAAATCAAAAATATACAGAAGGGTAGAACAGGAAGGTTTTTGGGTAAGGCTGATGCGACTTGTAGTTAGGTTTTTGGGTATGTTTTATAATATGATTAGATTAGGAATACAGCGGTTGTTTGGAAGATATTGAGGTGTCAATTATTCAATGGTTCAATGGTTTAATGGTTCAATTATTCAATGGTGTAATATCAAAACATCCTTACATCCAAATATCCTCACATCCAAATCGCTACCCGTAGTATTCGGCAGAATAGTATCCGTAACCTTTATCTTTTAAAGAAACATCGTTAAGAATAATACCCATATGATTTACTTTTTCTAATAAAAGGTTGTTTAAAGAGTAACCCATATGTTCTTTATTTGTGAAATTAGCCCTTACAACATATAAATGACAGTCGGCAAAATCCATTAAAATACGGGCATCAGCAACCAGCCCAATTGGAGGAGTGTCAATAATTATAACATCAAAGCGGTCCCTTAGTATCTCAAATAGCTCTTCGGTTTTATTATTACTGATTAGTTCAGATGGATTTGGGGGGATTGCACCTGAAGGAATTACAGAAAGGTTTTTGTATTTTGTTTCATAACAAATGTCATCAAAACCAGCCTGATTTGTTAAATAATTGCTTAATCCTGTTTCATTAGTTAGCTTAAACAATTCAGATAAACGTGGTTTACGCATGTCAAAACCTAATAATATCGTTTTCTTTCCTGAAATGCTAAAAGCTGATGCAAGGTTTTGTGCGCAAAATGTTTTTCCTTCTCCTGTATTTGTGCTGGTAACAGTAATTGCCCATGAGGAATTTTTGCAGGTCATGAACTTTATTTTTGTTCGTAAAGAACGAAAAGCTTCACTTACTACAGAATGGGGTTGTTCATTAATAACATCCTGTTCTTCATTTTTATTATGCATTATAACACCCAGAATAGGAATGTCATCCTGAAGGTGCTCCAAATCTTCTTTTCCGCGAACTTTAGTATTAAGCATTTCGCGTAGAACTATTATTCCGATAGGGAAAAGAAATGCTAATAAAAATGCTTTGCTGTAATTGTTTTTCTTATTCGGGGAAACTATTCCTGTTATTGACGGGGTATCAATTACTTCATTGTCAGGAGTATTAGAAGCTTTAGCAATTTGATTCTCCGAATGTTTTTGAAGTAGAAAAGTATATATGGCATCATTCAATTTGTAATTTCTTTCAATGTCTGCATATTCTTTTTCCAGATCCGGAATGGTTTTAATTTCATTTATTGTTTTGTTCAGATCATTTTTTAGTTCATTTGTTTTTAGCTCAATATTTATAAGAACCTGGTTAATTGCTGCTTTAAGATTATTTTCGGTAATTGTAATTTTATTGGATAATGTGTTTATATACGGGTTGGTATTTTCGGCATTATTACTTAATGTTTCATACTCTTCTTTAAGTGAAAATAGTTGTAAAACAAGCTGGTTTACAAGTCCGTTAGACTCATCAGATACTGCGGGTAACATAAAGTCTTTAGATTTAGAGTTTTCTGATAGCTTTGTTTTTATATACAAATAATACTCTTTTTTAATTCTCAGGAGATTAAGCTCTTTCTCTTTTTCAAAATACCGGGAGGTAATCATCTGTGAGTATTCAGTCGGAACAACAAAATGGTTGGACTTGCGGAATTCTAACAACTCTTTTTGAACTGTTTGAAGTGTATCGGAAACCTTTTCTAATTGTTCGCTAATAAAAGCGATAGTGCGTATTGCCATATCATTTTTACGTTCGAGACTGTTCTCCATTATGACAATACATAACTTATCGAGAAAGTTTATGAGTTTACCGGATGAGGAACCGGATACGGAAATATTCATAATAGAAGAGCCTTCACTATATGGATTAACATTTAACCGGCTTCTGAAAATATTTGCTACATGGTCATGGCTTTGAAACTTAAAATAGTATTTGCTTCCAGATTCATAAACCTGGTTGTTAAGCTTTTTTAAACTAAATGAGAATAATGGAGTTGTTACCTGTTCGTCCCAGCTTATCGTAGTGTTATAATTTACAGGTCCGCTTCTTCCTCCAGATTTCTTTGTTTTAAAGATATGCGTATAACTGCCTTCACTACTAATTTTAATATTTATTTTGTCTTTCTCCTCACAAGAAATATATATGGGCACGTTTAATAATTGTGGATGTAATGAATCAAATTCTACTAAAAATGGAGAGTTGTGATATATTTCAGTATCCTTTAAGTGGCCGGCCCCGTAGTATTCTACACCAAAATCTGAAAGGTCAATAGCCTTTCTAATTAGTTTTTTTGATTTTATTATGAATGTTTGGTTTTCAATATTACGAATTTCAGGTGACAAGCCGAAGCCTTCAATAAGATCAGACTGTGACATGTTTCTATCCTGAGAGTTTTTTAATAGAATTGTTGTTGAAGCACTATAAATGGGGACAGTGTATCTGTGGTATATATATATACCTCCAAGAAATAGTGGAAATGATAAAATAAACAGGTACCAATTATGTATAACTAATTTTATAATACGGTTAATATCAAACATTCCGTCGTTCGAATGTTGTTTTTTATGTAATTGTGTGTGTCCTGTTTTAAACTCCTGCATGAAAATTTATGTTAGGTTTCAAATATAATCATATTTACTGATTGCTTAAAACCTTTTTATTTAATTTACCTAACAGCTAACAGCTAACAGCTTGTGTAAACTACCTCCAGATACGGTTTTTTCTTAATGCTTTTCTGTATCGTGCAGCATTTTGATTATGTTGTTTTAATGTTTTAGCAAAATTGTGATAACCGGAGAAGTCTTCTTTGGCACACATATACAGGTATTTGTGTTTTTTGTAATTAAGTACGGCATCTATTCCCTGAATAGAAGGTATTCGTATTGGACCGGGTGGAAGTCCTGAATATAAATAAGTATTGTAAGGCGAATCAATTTTTAGGTCTTTGTTTAGTATTCTTTTTACAGTGAAATCACCTATGACAAATTTAATGGTGGGATCAGCCTGCAGTCTCATCCCCTTGTTCAGCCTGTTTATATAAAGTCCGGCTACAACAGCCTTTTCGTCTGCCTTAATAGTTTCTTCATCTACGATGGATGCAAGAGTATTAACTTCAATAGCTGTCATTCCGGCAACTTTGGCTTTTTTCACTCTTATATCATTCCAAAATAACTTGTATTCCCGGTTCATTCTCTCAATGAATTTTTTTGCTGAGGTGGTCCAGTAAAACTCATATGTATTGGGGATGAACATAGCAATGAATGTTTTTTTGTTGAAACCATAACCGGCAATAATACTGCTGTCATTCAACAGTACTGTTAGCTCTAGTGAGTCAGGTTCAATGCGGTTTGCTATACGACCTGCAAGTTGCTCAAGCGTTCTGATGTTATTGAATGTTATTTTTACCGGTGTTTGCCGACCCGACCTTAGGAGGTTAACAAGGTCATTATTGTTCATGTTATGTTTCAGTGTGTAACACCCGCCAATAACGCTATTAGAATAGTTTTTCTTTTGTGCTACCCATTCAAAACCATCAGTATCTTTTAGGTAACCTTTGTTCTCTAGGATATCTGTTACCGCACTAAAAGACGAATCGCTGGGGATGAAGATTAATGTTTCAGTACTATCCGGGATAATTACGTTAGGTTCAAATATATAATTGTAATATTTGTATCCTATACTTCCCACCCATAGCAGTGTTATTGCAATAATCGTGATTATTATGTGTTTTATTTTTCTTCCTTTTCTTGTTTCCTTTTTTGGGGTGCTTTTTGGTGATGTCATATTCATGATATTTTAAGATACAAAAATACTCAATTTTTTAAAGTGTAAACAAATCATATTTTTGTTTTTGTCTTTTTCATGGGTTGGGAAAAAATGTGTTACTTTGAAAAACATTAGTAAAGGAATATATAAGATATGAGGCAACAACCATCGGAAATAAATAACAGCAACGGTAATATTGTTGAGTTTAAAAGCGTTATAATTCGTCAGGAGGAGCATATAATATTGCGGGATGTAGATATTAATGTTAAACCGGGAGAATTTATTTTCTTAATTGGGAAAGTTGGAAGCGGTAAATCAAGTTTATTGAAAACAATGTACCATGAGCTGCCTTTAAATGAGGGGGTCGGATTTGTGGCCGGATACTCTTTAAATGAAATAAAGAGTAAAGATGTTCCATATCTGAGAAGAAGGATGGGAATTATTTTTCAGGATTTTCAATTGTTGTCTGATCGATCAGTATATGAGAATCTTCAGTTTGTATTAAAAGCAACAGGGTGGAAAAATAAAAAAGAGATGGATGTGCGTATCAGGGAAGTTTTATCACAAGTAGATATGGTACATAAAGGATATAAAATGCCTCATCAGCTTTCAGGTGGTGAGCAGCAGCGTATTGGCATAGCTCGTTCGTTGCTTAATGCGCCTGAATTAATTCTTGCTGATGAGCCTACCGGTAATCTTGATCCTGATACATCTGATGAGTTAATGGTTATTTTACAAAGCATTTGCAGAGGCGGCAAAGCTGTTATAATGGCTACTCATAACTATAATCTGATAAAGAAATTTCCCGGCAGGACAGTTCGTTGTGAGGATACACGACTGATTGAATCCGTGCAGGAAGAGATAGATTTTGACTTGACAGAGGAGTAGATTAAAGGAACTGATGGTACTCGAGGTATGATAAAAAACATTTTGACACTTAAAGGTCATGAAGGTTTTATGAAGTATTTAAAAAATACATCATGGCTTTTGGGTGAGAAAATCTTACGAATGTTTGTCGGTCTGCTGGTTGGCGTTTGGGTTGCACGGTATCTTGGACCGGATAAATTCGGACTATTAAGTTATGCTCAATCTTTTGTGGGGCTTTTTGCAGTTGTTGCAACATTTGGGTTAGATAGCATTGTTGTCAGAGAGCTTCTGAATAACCAGAAAAAGGAAGGTGAAATTGTTGGGACTGCATTTGTGTTAAAACTCTTTGGCTCATTTGTCGTGTTTTTATTATTGTTTGTTGCTATAAACTTTACTTCAAATGATACATATACTAATGTTTTAGTTTTTATAATAGCCGGTTCTACTATATTTCAAAGCTTTAATGTTGTTGATTTTTATTTTCAAAGTAAAGTAATGAGTAAGTTTGTTGTGTATGCGAACATAATAAGTTTACTCTTCTCAACTGTTATTAAAGTAGTTCTTATTCTGAAAAATGCACCTTTGGTTTCATTTGCTTTTGTTATCCTTTTTGATAGTTTTATTCTGGCATGTGGGTTTATCTATTTTTTTTTAAAAGAAACAAACCTGAAAATGTATAATCTAAAATTTAATAAAGCCATCGTTAATGGATTGTTAAAGGATAGTTGGCCACTTATTATAAGTGGTATTGTTATTTCTATCTATATGAGAATAGATCAGGTTATGATCAAAGAAATGTTATATAGTGGAGCTGTTGGACAATATGCAGCCGCGGTTAGGATTAGTGAAGCCTGGTATTTTATACCTATCGTAATAACTTCTTCTTTATTTCCTGCAATTATAAATGCGAAACAACAAAGTAAAGAGCTTTATAATTCAAGACTTCAGAATCTTTATAATCTTATGGTATTATTAGCGGTGGTTATAGCTTTACCAATGACTTTTATGAGTGATTGGATTGTTATGTTGCTTTATGGAGAACAATATAATGAGGCAGGTAATGTTTTGATGATACATATATGGGCAGGAGTATTTGTTTTTGTTGGTGTAGCAAGTGGAAAATGGCTAATTGCTGAAAATCTACAAATATTCTATTCTATTTACACAACAATAGGTGCAGTTCTAAATATAATATTAAATTATATTTTAATTGGAAAATTTGGGATTAAAGGTGCTGCAGTGGCGACATTAATCTCATATTTTGTATCTGCTTATTTGTGTTTAGTTTTTCATAAAAAAACCAGAAGTAACTTTATTAATTTGTCAAAAAGTTTATTGTTTATTAGGATATTTAATGTTAAAAAGACTATTTAAATCAATCTTTCCGGAAAGTGTTGTAAATAAGGTTGTTCGTTTTAAGAATAACCATTTGGATGGTTATGCACTAAAGTCATATTCTCAAGAGGGTGAGGATATGATCTTGAGAAGATTATTTGAAAAACAGATAAAGGGTTTTTATGTTGATGTTGGAGCTCTACATCCAAAAAGATTTTCAAACACTTTCTTTTTTTATAAAAAAGGCTGGAATGGAATAAATATTGATGCAATGCCAAATAGTATGAAGGCTTTTAACAAGATGAGAAAAAGAGATATAAATATCGAAAAGCCTATTGCAGATAAGAAACAAGTATTGACTTATTACTCATTTAATGAGCCTGCTTTAAATGGTTTTGTAAAAGATTTATCAGATGAAAGGGATGTGTCAGGGGAATATTTTATAAAATCCACTACAAATATGGAAACTGCCACTTTAAATGAAGTCCTGGACGTAAATCTTTCTAAAAATCAAGAAATAGATTTCTTGTCAATAGATGTAGAGGGCTTGGACTTTATGGTATTAAAATCATTAGATTTTAATAAATATAAACCCAAGGTGATTTTAATAGAAATACTTGGTAATAACATGAAAGAAATTGATGAAAATGAAATAGCTAAATATCTAAAACAGTATGATTATACGATATATTCCAAAACTATTAATACAGTATTCTTTGTGGGACGAGATTTTATGTTGACTGATAAAAGAAAATAAGGTTATGTCAGAATATTTATTGAAAGTACCGGTACTTATATTAATTTTTAATAGATTAGAAACTACAAAACAAGTGTTTGAGTCTATACGTAAGTCTAAACCATATAAGATATATATTGCAGCCGATGGTGCCAGATCCGATAAGCCTGATGAAGATGTGAAAGTAAAAGCAGTTCGTGATTATGTAATGAATAATATAGATTGGAATTGTGAAGTAAAAACTCTATTTCGAGAGAAAAATTTAGGCTGCGGGCCAAATGTGAAAACATCTATAGACTGGTTTTTTGAGAATGAAGATATGGGTATAATTTTAGAGGACGACACATGCCCTACTCATAGTTTCTTCAGGTATTGTGAAGAGTTATTAATTAAATATCATTCTGACGACAGGATTGGAATGATCAGTGGTAATAATCACCTGGGATATATGCCTGATGACGACTCTTATCTGTTTTCCAGATATAAAGGTTGTTGGGGATGGGCTTCTTGGAGGAGAGCATGGAAAAATATGGATTTTGATATGGAATGGTTTAATTCTTGGCAAAAAGATATTATTATCCGAAATATGGGACATAGTAATGTTAGTGTAAATCATTGGAGAAATTGCGTGAAATTATTAAAAACAAAATCTGTTAATACATGGGATTGGCAATGGTATTTCTCCCTGGCAGCACAAGGTCAATTATGTATTATTCCCAAATGTAATTTGGTTGAAAATATTGGATTTGGAGATGATGCTACTCATACATTCGGGACACCTGATAAGTCTTATGTTGAAACGGGAGAAATAGAGTTTCCGTTAAGACATCCACAATATATTATAGATAACTATAAATATAATGAGAGGTTTGAAAATGTTCTTCTAAAAAGTAATTTTTTGAAGAGAATAATACCTCATAGAGTGAAAAAAATACTTAAAATACTATTGATAAAAAAATAATTGTTTTTGTAGTAATAAAACGATATTAAGGCTATAACTATATGCAAGCAATAATTTTGGCTGCCGGAATGGGTAGCAGACTTGGTAAATACACTAGATGTAATACTAAGTGTATGTTGAAAATACACGGAAGAACATTAATAGAACTGGCACTGGATAAGTTAAACAATGTTGGAATTCGTAAGGTGGTTATGGTGGTAGGATATAAACGTGAGAAGCTACAAAAGTTCATAGGTAATAATTATAAAAATATCGATATAGAATATGTTGTTAATCCGGTCTACGACAAAACAAATAATATTTATTCTCTTTTTCTTGCAAAGGAGTATTTGTTGAAGGATGATACATTACTTTTAGAGAGTGATTTGATTTTTGAAGAAAAGATTTTAAAAGACTTACTTGAGAATGAACGCAATTCTCTTTCTGTGGTTGATAAATATGAATCATGGATGGATGGTACAGTTGTAAAATTGGATAATCAGGATCGAATAGTAAGTTTTATTCCAAAAAAAGATATCAATTTTAATGAGCTTGATCAATATTATAAAACTGTTAATATCCATAAATTTTCCAAAAAGTTCTCTCAAAATACTTATGTGCCATTTCTTGAAGCATATTCTAAAGCATTAGGAAATAACGAGTACTATGAACAGGTACTGCGAGTTATTGTTAAACTTGAAAATCAAGAGTTAAGAGCAATGCGTTTGAACGGAGAAAAATGGTATGAAATTGACGACGCACAGGATAAGGATAATGCTGAGACAATATTTGCTCCGGATGAAGATACCAAATTGGAGTTGATGCAACGTCGATATGGTGGATATTGGCGATATTCTTCTATTAAAGACTTTTGCTATCTGACAAATCCCTTTTTTCCTAATACTGAATTGAAGAATGAGATTAAGGCTTATTTCGACCATCTATTAACCGAATATCCGTCAGGGCTTGATGTTCAGAACCTTTTGGCAGGAATGATGTTTGGTGTTGAAGAAGAGAATATTGTGGTGGGTAATGGAGCAGCAGAGCTGATAAAATCACTTTCGAAGAGTATAACTGGTACATTTGGTTTAACTTTTCCAACATTTAATGAGTATCCCGAAACATTGGGTTATGAAAGAGTTGTAAAGTATATTCCGGCAAATGATAATTTCACATATGATGTTGATGATTTATATGAATTATCGTTAAAGTGTGATAATTTAATATTAATAAATCCGGACAACCCAAGTGGAAATTTCATTTCAAAACGTAAAGTGTTGTTATTACTCGATAAACTGCAAAAGGATAATAAAAGGCTGATTGTTGATGAATCCTTTGTGGACTTTTCAGGGAATAGTGAGGAAAACACATTGATTGTAGCAGATATTCTTATGCGGTTTAATAATCTTATAATTATTAAAAGTATAAGTAAAAGTTACGGAGTGCCTGGATTGAGACTTGGAGTATTGGCAAGTTCCAATCAGGAGTTGATGAAGAAAGTGAAGAGTAACCTTTCAATTTGGAATATCAACTCATTTGGAGAATTCTTTTTACAAATTATTAATAAGTACAAAAATGAGTATGCTGAAGGTTGCGACTTAATTATTGAAGAAAGAAACTGGTTTTTTGAGGAATTGAAAGCTTTATCTTTTTTAAGAGTAATCCCTTCCGAAGCAAACTATTTTTTGTGTGAGGTAGTTAACCGATTCTCTGCTACCGAATTAACTAAAGAGTTACTGTTTCGATATGACATTTTTGTAAAAGACTTAACGGGAAAGATAGGTTTTGAGGGTAAAGAATATGTTCGCATTGCAGTCAGGGAAAGAAAGGACAATGAGTTTATATCAAAATGCCTGAAAGAACTAAATGATGAGATTTAGTTAATTAAAAATGGTGATGTTATCAACATGAGTACAAATTTATTACAGAATATTCAGACTTCTAAGGGGGTTTATTCTTTTAAAGAGAAAGTATTTGAATTAGGGGTAAAAGCAATAAACAAAGATATTGCTGAAGAGAATTTGTTTCTTTTTAAGGATATAATGGATAAGAATGAATTAGAGTTCAGTTTAGCATACGGTACTTTACTGGGGGCAATTAGAGAAAATGATTTTATTGAGTATGATGAAGATATTGATGTGATTATTTTGGATGAAAACAGGGTATCCTTTATAGATCTCCTTTTTGATTTCAGAAAGCATGGATTTGAAGTCGGAAGATATTTTAATGACCTGTTATCACTAGTCAGAGAGGGAGAATACATAGATGTTTATATTTTCAAAAAAGCATGTTTTGGTTTTCGAAGTATGGGAGATGAAATTATTAAGGAAAGATTTTTGATTAATACTGTAAAGTATAGTTTTTTAGGAAAATCCTTTAATATACCCGAAGATTATAAAGAGTGTCTTTTATACCATTACGGGCATGACTGGAAAATACCAATAAAAAATCAACATGCAGAAATCTATAAGTTATCAGTAAAAATTAAAATAAGATTCAAAAAACTATTTCCTGAACTTCATAAAATATTAAGATCTGTAATTTTTAAGAAAAGAATAAATGAGATAAACAATATATAGATGAGTAATGTGTTTTCTTCAAATAAATATTACAACACAATAGGTATTGTATCAGAGGTTAGACCATCGATAATTAATAACACTGGTTGCAATTATAAGTCGGCTATTTTTTTGCCTGCAGAAGCTGATCGTATGGGCGAAGGGGGCCTCAGAACAAAAGGGTTTTTTAAGTATAGTTATTCTAGATATGATGACGATTGGTGTATTGTTGACGATAATGATATTCAAACTAAGAAAGTTGATTTAAATGAATATGTTATTAGTAATCAGGATTATAAAATGGACTCTATTCCTCTAATCTCGATTATTACAGTTGTGTTTAATGGCGAGAAACATCTTGAAGCAACAATTCAAAGTGTATTGAAACAAACTTATCCAAATGTAGAATATGTTATTATTGATGGAGGGTCGGCTGATGGAACATTGGATATAATATATAAATACGAAGATTATCTTGATTACTGGGTTAGTGAGAAAGATGGAGGGATATATGATGCAATGAATAAGGGAATTAAATTATTTCAGGGTCGATATATTATGTTTTTAAATGCCGGTGATTTAATAAATGATGAGAGTGTAATAAGTAAAATGTTTGAAACAAACACTCAGGCGGATGTTTATTATGGGAAAACATTATTGATTGATTCCAATGGTAATTCTGTTGTTGAAATTGATGCTCCTGATAAATTTAATTGGAAATCCTTAGGTGTTGGTGAAATGATTGTTTCTCATCAGTCTGTTGTTTTTAGTAGAACTAAAATACAGATGTTTGATCTTAGATACAGGATGTCTTCAGATTATGATTGGGTTATTAAAGCGTTAAAGAAATCAAATAGTATAGTGAGATGTGAACATGTATTTTCAAAATACTTGATTGATGGAGTTACGTGGAATAACTATTTGTATTTTCGTTATGAGAATCTTAAAATAATTAAAGAGCATTTTTCATTTATAGTATTGCTTATGAATTACTTGAGGTTTTCTTTGGTATTGGTAAAGTGGTCTGTTGAATATATTATTAAACTTTTTTTCCCTGATTTCAGTTTCTTTATGTTGCGCATATAATTTGCATAATTATTTATATAGGAAAAATGAGGGTTGAAATTCCGCTGATCTGTCTTTTTAAAAGATGTTATGATTTTTCGGTTGACATCACTTTTTTTATCTTTAGCCATTATTTTAATAACAAGATAGACTAAATACACAGGTTTATCGTTGTTTATTTAGAGAATAGTAACAGTTTTTTTTGTACAAGAAACGAATATGACAAAATTTAATTTAGTTTTCTTTTTATTGTTTTTTTATACCATATCCTGTTTGTGGGGGCAAAAGTCATTAGTATATGACCTTAAAGATAAGAACTTTGATGAAGCATATGAGCTTTTTCAAAAGAAGAAGTATGGTTCTGCACGGATATTGTTTAATAATTATTTGTCTGAAAACACGAATGGCAAGTCTGTAAATTATCTTTCTGAAGCAGCATATTATGAGGCTTTGTGTGCTACAAAATTAGATAATAATGATGTGCTTTATAAGTGGGAGTCTTTTTTAAAATACTATCCGGAAAGCAACAGGCACTCTTATGCATATTATCATATAGGGGACTATTATCAACAAAAAGACAAATTCAATAGAGCAGTACGCTGGTTTGATAAAGTTGAATCTTCAGGGCTGGATAAAGAGACCAGAGAGGCATTTTATTTTAATGCCGGATATACTCATTTTATGGAGGAAGATTATGATAAAGCGTTGGCTTTGTTTAATAAAATAAAATCACACGACAGTAAATATTATACTTCTGTTTTGTATTATTATTCACATATACAATATGAAAAAGGGAACTATGCAAAGGCATTGAAGGGTTTTAAAGAACTTGAAGAAAACAAGGCTTTTAGTAAAGTTGTGACTTTTTATATAGCGCAAATTTATTATTTGCAGAAAGAGTACCAAAAGGCTATAGAATATGCTTTGCATCTGACAGAAGAAGGAACACCTGAGAGGCAGGCTGATATGTCACGTGTAGTTGCAGATTCCTATTTTGCCCTAAAAAAGTATAAAGATGCCATCGCATATTATGAAAAGACTATTGTATTAAGTGATGATCCGAAACGTGAAGATTTTTACCATCTGGGGTTTGCTTCCTATTTTGTGAAAGATTATGAAAAGGCTGCTGAGAATTTATCCAGAGTAACATCCAAAGAGGATCAGATGTCTCAAAATGCCTATTATCATCTTGGTGATTGTTATCTAATGTTAGGTGATAAAAAACGAGCCAGAGTGGCTTTCGAGGCAGCTTCAAAATACGATTATGATAAAAAGATTCAGGAAGATGCTCTTCTGAATTACATTAAGTTGAATTATGAATTGGCATATTCGCCATTTAATGAGATAATTAATTCATTCTTAACTTATATAGAACTTTTTCCTAACAGCGATAAAATAGACCAGGCATATGATTATTTGGGTAAGGCTTTTTTAACCACAAAGAATTATCGTGAAGCATTGGCTTCAATGGAAAAGATCAAAAAAAAATCAGCTACTGTTTATAAAGCGATACAACGTGTAGCCCTTTTTCGTGGACTGGAGTTGTTTACTGATGTGAAGTACAGGGAAGCAATTGAGTTTTTTGATTATAGCCTTAAATATGGGGATTATGATAAGGCGTTAAAAATAAAAGCTCTGTATTGGAGAGGTGAGGCATATTACAGAATTGAGGAGTATGAAAAGGCAAAAGCTGATTATCTGAAGTTTATCCATACGCCGGGTTCATATTCGTTAGAAGTATTCATGATAGCACATTATAATATTGGGTATGTGTTTTTTAAACAAAAAGATTATACTCAGGCAAAAATATGGTTCAGAAAATATATAAAGCTTTCCAGAGGTACAGACCGGGTTATGAAAGGTGATGCTCTAAACAGGCTGGGTGACTGTTATTATGTAGAAAGGGATTTTAGTAATGCCATATCATATTATAATCAGGCTGTAAATTTCCCCGAAGGGGCGGCTGATTATGCTCTGTTTCAAAAAGGTTTCTGTTTAGGTCTACAAAAGAAACAGAGGCAAAAGATTGATGTTCTTACCGCTTTGGTTAATCGTTATCCTAATTCGTATTATCTTGATGATTCATATTATGAAATTGCAAAGTCATATGTTGCATTGAATAATCTTGATTTAGCTATCAGGAATTATAAGATAGTGAAGCAGAGGTTCCCGCGAAGCAGTTATGCACGCAAAGCAATGTTGCAGTTGGGATTGGTTTATTTTAATAATGGTGATTACGATAATTCAAAGTCATTTTATAAAAGAGTTGTTAATGAGTTTCCGGGAACATCTGAAGCCATGGATGCTCTTTTAGGGCTTAGGAATGTTTACATGGATCAAAACGATCTGGATGGTTATTTGCGATATGCCAATAGTTTAGGTGGTTTTGCGAAGGTAGAGGAGAGAGAACAAGACTCATTGTCTTTTGTTTCGGGAGAACGGTTTTATATGAAAGGTGATTGTGAACATGCGATTCTTCATTTTAAGAGTTATATTAAAAATTTCCCGCAGGGTATGTATATTCTTAATGCCAATTTTTATAAAGCTGATTGTCAGTTCAGAGCAGGAAAAATGGATGAGGCATTAAAGTCTTACAAATATGTTGCTAACAGGGAACAAAGTTTGTTTACAGAAGAAGCTCTGTTGCGTGCAGGAGAGATACATTATAGAAATGGAGATTATGAAGAAGCTTTGCAAAATTTCATTAGACTTGGGCAAGAAGGAGAGCGTGAAGAGAACCGTTTAGAGGCCGGGATTGGTCAGATGCGTAGCCTTACTAAGCTGAAAAGATACAGTGAAAGTATTACTGCTGCTGAAAAAGTGCTTTTGTCACCTAAGTTGGGCGATGAAATTAAAAGAGAGGCAATGTTTAATAAAGGTATCTCCTATTATGAATTAGGTGATAAAGATAGTGCTATAGGAACTTTTAAACAGGTTGCAGGCAACACCCAGAGTGAAGAGGGAGCAAGGGCTAAATATCTTATTTCACAAATTTATTATTCAAAATCTCAATCAAAAAAAGCAGAAGGAGAGATTTTTGATTTTATTGATAAGGGAACTCCTCATCAGTATTGGTTGGCCAGGGCATTTGTTTTATTGGCTGATATATATCATGATCGAGCTGAGGATTTTCAGGCTATTCAATATCTTGAAAGTCTTAGAGAGAATTATAAGGGTGATGATGATATTCAGGATATGGTTAATGTCAGAATCTCTTCATGGTCTGTTGAAGATAAGAAGCAGCCCCCTTCTGTTCCCCCTAAGGGGGAAGGTGAATAGCCTTTTAATCTCAATTATTCATGAGTAATATTTAGTCGAATAATGTGGCTTATATCCTAAAAGTGTGTGGTGGAGAAAATCATCATTTGAATACGATAATTAAAACAACAATGAAAACAGTAATAAAACCAATAGTTAATATTTTATTATCAATATTCCTTTTCGCTAAAAATGAAAAGGGAAATTATTTGGGTATTGATGAATGTGAATTTTCTCCTTCCCATCGGGGAGGTCGGGTGGGACTTCTACTCTTTTTTATGGTGTTTTCTGTTTCCTTGCTTGCGCAGGAAAGAGATCCGATTAATAAAGATGTAAAAGTTGTAAAGGCTTACTCACCTTCATTGTCGGATGCATTTAAGGTGAATCGAATGCCTGTTTTGAATGACTCTATCTCTTTGCGTCCGAATTTTAAATATGGCATCCTAAGTAAGGCAATGATTACGGGATATGATTTGGAGCCGATAACTCCTGCAAAATTGGCTAAGGAAAGGGAAAAGAACCTGAAAACATCGTACCTGAAAGCCGGGATTGGAAATTACAATTCACTTTTTGCTGATCTTAATTATAATATTTTACGTTCTGAATCATTTGTTTTAGGATTGAATATTGGCCATTGGACATCCTTAGGAAAACTTACACTTGAAAATGACGAAAAAGCAGATGCTCCATTTCATGATACATGGGGAGATATAGCATTTAATTATCTTTTTGATGATAAAACATTGTATACAGCAATAAATTTCCGGCATAACATTTATCACTATTACGGATATAACAATATGGATCCGGATGCAGACTACACGGTTCCTGGTTATGCAACTCCTATTCCTCAAAATCTGTTACTGGCTGATGAAAAACAACGACTTGCAGGAGTAGATTTTCGATTAGGTTTTAAAAATAATGAAGTGCGGGAGGACATGATAATATATGATGTGTCATTGGGTTATGAGTCATTTGGTAATTTGACAGGAGTGTCACAAAATGGTTTTGACATAGGCGGTTCCGCTTATTTTCCTAATGGAACAGTTTCTTTTGCAGTTGATATGGATATCAGATATAATAATACGTCAGTTCCCGACACTATTGGTCCGCTCTATTATTTTCAGGAGCGTAAAAATACTCTAATAGGATTTAGCCCGAAGATTGTTTTTAATTTTGACAGAGCTAAAATAAATGTTGGTTTGCTTTTGTACGGAGAGATAGACAGTTTTGATGATCAGTTTCAAATCGCGCCAGTGTTAACTGGTGAGTTAACTATTGCGGAAGGTGTTGTTTCTATTGAAGGTGGATTGAAAGGAAATTATAATCAAAATGATTATAGGACTGTTCAATATGAAAATGCGTTTGTTTCTCCTGATCAGAATATTAAAACATCTTTTTATGGCTTGGATTTGTTTGCCAATATAAAAGGTAACTTTAGTAAAAGCACATCCTTTAGTGCTGATGTATCATATTCAATGTTTATGAATGAACATTTTTATGTGAACAAATTTTACCTTCAGGATGGCAATACTACATTAAATTACACCAATCTGTTTGTGCCTGTTTATGATGATGGAACTTTGCTAACGGTATCAGGTGAGTTCTTGTTCCACCCGGGTGAAAAGTTTAAACTGTTGGCCAAAGGTACTTATTACGGATGGAATACCGATAGCTTGGCCAGAGCCTGGCATAAGCCTGAAATGGAGTTGATACTGAACAGCAGCTTTAGCCCTGTAAAGGATTTATGGGTTGATGCCGGAATTAATGTGCTGGGGAAACGTTATGCTTTCGATCCTACTGCATGGGAGGAGAAGAAATTAGATGCTGTTTTTGACTTAAATATTGGTGCTGAGTACCTGTATAATTCTACCTGGTCTTTCTTTGCCCGTGTCAATAATCTGGCTGCATCAAAGTACTACAAATGGAACGGTTATCCTATGCAGGGGGTGAATATTTATGTCGGTATAGGTATATCTTTTTAACAGTTTTGTGTGGCTGTTTGTAACACACAGTAATCCAGCTTCTTGCGATGCATTACGTTGTTGATAAAAAGTGATAAAAACAACTCTTTACATTGATTTTTTTGGTATATTTGCTCGTTAAATAAAAATAACCGGAAAACCGGTTTTTTCATATTGAAGTTTATCAAAAATATTAATAAATATGAGTGATCAGGAAAGTGATAATTTACAAAATAATGGTGATTATTCCGCCAATAATATAATCGTTCTTGAAGGTCTTGAAGCAGTAAGGAAAAGACCGGCTATGTATATTGGTGATTTGGGGGAGAGAGGATTACATCATTTGGTGTACGAGGTAGTTGATAATTCTATTGATGAAGCATTAGCAGGTTATTGTTCTAAAATTGATGTTTTCATTAATGAGGATGATTCTATTACCGTTAAGGATAATGGTAGGGGTATTCCGGTAGATCATCATGAAAAAGAGGGAAAGTCGGCACTGGAAGTAGTGATGACTGTATTGCATGCAGGTGGAAAATTTGATAAAGATTCTTACAAGGTTTCTGGTGGTTTGCATGGTGTAGGTGTCTCTTGTGTAAATGCTCTCTCTACTGACTTAAGAGCTGAAGTTCACAGAGATGGGAAAATTTATGTGCAGGAGTATAAAATAGGAATTCCGGTTGGCTCTTTGCAGGAAATTGGAACTTCTGATGAAACAGGAACAATCGTAACATTTCTGCCTGATGACTCTATTTTTATTACAACACACTATAAATATTCAATACTTGCTAACAGGTTAAGAGAGCTCTCATTCCTGAATAAAGGAATTGAGATATACTTAACGGATAAGCGGGAAAAAGATGAAGACGGAAACTATAAATTTGATCGTTTCTTTTCAGAAAGAGGTCTGGAAGAATTTGTTGAATTTATAGATGAAGCAAGAGAGAAAATTATCGACAATATTATTCATATCGATACTGAGAAAAATGGTGTTCCGGTAGAAATAGCTATTCAGTACAATGCTTCTTTTAGTGAGAATATTTATTCGTATGTAAATAATATTAATACTATTGAGGGAGGGACACATCTTACCGGTTTTCGCCGCGGATTAACCCGGACTTTAAAGAATTGGGCTGATAAATCAGGAATGCTTAGTAAGCTTAAGTTTGATATTAACGGTGATGACTTTCGTGAAGGATTAACTGCTGTTATTTCAGTTAAGGTTGCTGAGCCACAATTTGAAGGACAGACTAAAACAAAACTGGGTAATAGTGATATTAGTTTGGTTGTTGATCAGGCGGTTAGTAATATGCTTTCAAATTATCTCGAAGAGAATCCAAAAGCAGCCAAAGAGATTGTGAATAAAGTTGTTTTAGCCGCTATGGCAAGACATGCTGCCCGTAAAGCCCGTGAACTTGTACAGCGAAAGAGTGCCTTAACCGGTGGTGGTCTTCCCGGAAAACTGGCCGACTGTTCTGAGAAAGATCCTGCATTATGCGAGGTTTTCCTTGTCGAGGGAGATTCGGCGGGAGGAACAGCCAAACAGGGTAGAGATCGTAAGTTTCAGGCAATTCTACCGCTTAGGGGAAAAATACTGAACGTTGAAAAAGCTCTTCAGCACAAGGTGTTTGAAAATGAGGAGATAAAAAATATTTTTACAGCCCTCGGTGTTACTATGGGAACAGAAGAAGACAGCAAAGCAATCAATCTGGAGAAGTTGAGGTATCATAAAATTGTAATCATGACTGATGCCGACGTAGATGGTAGCCACATTACAACTCTTATAATGACCTTCTTCTTTCGTTTCATGAAAGACCTTATTAATAATGGGTATCTGTATATTGCAACTCCTCCTCTGTACTTGGTTAAGAAAGGGAAAAATCAAAGTTATTGCTGGGATGAAAAGCAACGACGTGAGTTTATTGAGCAGTATAGTGGGGGAAAAGAAGATAGTGTACATATCCAAAGATACAAAGGTCTTGGTGAGATGAATGCTGAGCAGCTTTGGGAGACTACCATGAATCCTGAACAACGTACTTTACGTCAGGTAACAATTGAAAGTGCTGCCGAAGCTGACAGGACATTCTCAATACTTATGGGTGATGATGTTCCGCCACGACGTGAGTTTATTGAGCAAAATGCTACTTATGCGAATATTGATGTGTAGATGAGTTTAAAGTTTATCAGGTAATATAAGTAACCCTCCAAGAGTTCTAAACTCTTGGAGGGTTTTTGTTATACGAAGAATGAAAATTGAAGGTTGAAACAATTTATACCTTATACCTTATACCTTTATGCCTTATATATCAACTTCTCCTTTAAAAACGAACTTTGCCGGACCTGTCAGCCATATATTATGTGGGTGCAATGCACTGTCCAGTTCGAATTCAACCTGTAATTGACCTCCCGGAACTTCCACTGTAAATTTCTCACCATATCCTTGTTTTATCGCTGTAGAGATGGCAGAAGCTACAGCGCCGGTTCCGCATGAGAGGGTCTCGTTCTCCACCCCCCGTTCATAAGTTCGCATTTTTATTGTTTTGTCATTTATCTGTTGAACGAAATTAACATTGGTACCTCCCTTTGTTTCAAACTCTTTTGAATACCTTATTTCGCTACCTCTTTTCACAACATTAATCGATGTATTATCATCGACGAATGTAACATAATGGGGCGAGCCTGTATCCAGATATAGATATTCAGGATTAGTGATTATTTTACCTACTTCGGTCATTTTCAATGAAACAACATCATTGCTGAATTTTGCTTCATGAATGCCGTCAGTAGCCATGAACTTAAACTTGCCGGGATTTTTTACAATTCCCCTGTGAACTGCAAATGCAGCAATGCAACGACCACCATTACCACACATTGTTGCTTCTTTACCGTCGCTGTTGTAATAACGCATAGTAAAAGCAAATTCGTCATGATATTCCAATGATAACAGTCCGTCTGCACCTATTCCAAATCTTCTGTCACACAAAATGCTGACAACTTGGTGGTTGTTGATGTCAAATTGTCCATTTCTGTTATCAACTATGATAAAGTCATTTCCTGTACCCTGATATTTATAAAAAACTATATTCATGGTTGAGTATCTGAGTATTTGTTTATTCGATTATCTATAGTGCTTTTGCAAAACGAAAAGTTAAAATGGGTTTTATCCGGTAAACCGGAAGCTGTAATATGCTTCTTAACCTGACGGCATTGCAGTTCAGGCTGTAAAGATATAAATTTATGACTCATAGTTAATGATACTAAATAGCAAAGTTGGCAATTAAAAATATGAAACGTAAAAAGCTCAAATATACAGAAGAACAGATAAACAAAAAATCAACATAAAAAGATACATCAAAAGTCATTAAGGAATGTTAAGTTCAAGTTAAATTAATAGCGGCACAGGGTTTGCAACAATAAAATTCGTATTTTTAGAGGAACAAATAAAACTTTATAACTATGGATACTAAAAAGATACTTTACACAGTTATCATTGCCGTATTTAGTGCATTGATAGGAGTTTATGCATACTCTTTGCTTTTTGAACCAGAACCAAAGATAATTACTATTGAAAAACATGATGTTCCTGCTACGTTTGCATCGTATTCCGGTCAACAGGCGGGAGTTGTCGATCTTACCGGAGCAGCTGCTCATTCCGTTCATGCAGTGGTTCATGTTATGACCAAATCACATGAAACTACCTATTATGGTAATCCTTTGTATGATTTCTTTTTTGGTCAGGGTGGAGGTGTTCAAATTCAACCTGTTATAGGCTCAGGTTCAGGGGTAATCATCACTAATGATGGTTACATTGTGACAAATAATCATGTTGTTGATGGTGCTCAGGAGATTGAGGTGATACTGAATGATAAACGTACTTTTGAAGCAAAGCTTATAGGAGCTGATCCTACAACCGATGTTGCACTATTGAAGATAGATGCTGATAATCTGAAATATCTGAAATATGGTGATTCTGATGACTTGAAAGTTGGGGAGTGGGTTTTGGCTGTAGGTAATCCGTTTAATTTAACATCTACAGTAACTGCCGGCATTGTTAGCGCTAAGGCACGTAGCATTAATATTTTGGCAAATCAGAATACACCATTTGGTATCGAAGCATTTATTCAAACTGATGCGGCGGTTAATCCTGGAAACAGTGGTGGTGCACTGGTAAATCAAAAAGGTGAATTGGTCGGAATCAATACAGCTATTGCATCCCGTACAGGTTCATATACCGGTTATTCATTTGCAGTTCCTGTTAATATTGCAAAGAAAGTAGTTGTCGATTTAATGGAATTCGGCGTTGTTCAAAGGGCGATTCTTGGAGTTAAAATACAGGGTGTTAATAAAGAAATTGTTGATAAACATGATCTGGATAAAATTGAAGGGGTTTTTGTTGCTAATGTTACACAACCCGGGGCTGCTTTCGATGCAGGTATTAGAGCCGGTGATGTTATATTAAGTATTGATGGTGATGTTGTTAATTCGGTACCTGAATTACAGGAACAAGTTGGAAAACATCGACCCGGAGATAAATTGAATATTCTTGTAAAAAAGAATGGAAAAAAGAAGCAATTTACCGTAACTTTGCGTAACTTGAGAGGTACAACAGTACTTGCTAAGGGGAATGATATACAACGGTTGTTGGGTGCTGAGATAGGTGATGTTCCGGCAAATATTAGGAAAAAACTTGGTATTCGTGCCGGTGTTCAGGTAACAAAGCTTTACGACGGGTCACTTAAAACCGGAGGTTTAAGAGAGGGATATATTATTACAAAGGCAAATCGTGTTCCTATAACTTCGGTTGAGGATTTAAGACGAGTACTTACTATGGCAGATGAAGGATTGTTTCTCACAGGTATTTATCCCAACGGCAGAGTTGTTTATTATGGTATAAATATTGTAGAGTAGATGTGAGAAATATCAAGGAATTGTTGTATGTTCAACAAAATTGTTATAATTTCGCGCGACATTTTTAAAGCATATGAGACAACTAAAAATAACAAAATCCATAACGAATCGTGAGAGCGCATCGTTGGATAAGTATTTACAAGAGATTGGACGTGAAGAGTTAATATCCGTTGAAGAGGAAGTTGAATTAGCTCAGCGAATAAAAAAAGGAGATCAATTAGCTCTTGAGAAATTAACACGTGCTAATCTTCGTTTCGTGGTTTCAGTTGCAAAACAGTATCAAAATCAGGGATTGAGCCTGCCGGATTTAATTAATGAAGGAAACCTTGGGTTGATAAAGGCTGCAGAAAAGTTTGACGAAACAAGGGGATTCAAATTTATCTCCTATGCTGTATGGTGGATACGTCAATCAATACTGCAAGCTTTAGCAGAGCAGTCGCGTATTGTTCGTTTGCCATTAAATCAGGTTGGCTCTTTAAATAAAATAAATAAAGCTTATTCAAAGTTTGAACAGGAGAATGAGCGTAAACCATCGCCAGATGAGTTAGCTGAGAAATTGGAGTTGCCTGCAGAAAAAGTTTCTGACACCTTGCGTGTTTCAGGTCGCCATATATCTGTTGATGCTCCTTTTGTAGAGGGAGAGGATAACAGTCTTCTGGATGTGTTGGTAAATAATGACTCTCCCAGTGCTGACAGAGCTTTGATAAATGAATCATTGGCTCGTGAAATAGAGAGAGCATTGGCAACATTAACAGAACGTGAAAGTGATATTATTAAATTATTTTTTGGAATCGGTTGTCAGGATATGACTCTTGAAGAGATTGGCGAAAGATTTGGATTGACTCGTGAAAGGGTTCGTCAGATTAAGGAAAAGGCAATTCGTCGGTTAAGACATACTTCTCGTAGTAAACTTTTAAAATCTTATTTAGGATAGAGAAAAAGCTTAAGTAAATATAAATCCCCATTAACCTCAGGTTTTTGGGGATTTATATTTCAGAAGCTCCTGCAGCTTAAACATTTCATCTCTATATTGTGCTGCTGAGATAAAATCAAGTTCTTTAGCCGCTTTTTGCATAGATTTTTTAGTTTTCTCAATAGTCTTCTTTATTGCTTCTGCATTCATGTATCCAACAACAGGGTCAGCTGCAATGTCAGGATTATTTGGTTCATAATATGGTGTGACCTCTTTTTGTCCTGTTTTATCAAGGATGCTGGAAGACTCTCTTTTTATTGCTTGTGGAGTAATGTTATTTTTTTGGTTATAGGCTATCTGTTTTTCTCTTCTGTGGTTGGTAGCATCAATTGTAGCCTGCATCGATTTAGTAATAGTATCAGCATACATTATTACTTTGCCATTTAGGTTTCTGGCAGCTCTTCCGGATGTTTGGGTGAGTGAACGTTCAGACCTCAGAAAACCCTCTTTATCGGCATCGAGAATGGCTACCAATGATACTTCAGGCAGGTCCAGGCCTTCTCTCAACAGGTTGACTCCAATTAACACATCAAAAGTTCCCTTGCGGAGGTTTTCCATTATTTCAACACGCTTAAGAGTTTCTACATCTGAATGGATGTATTCACATTTAATTGACATTTTCAGAAAATACTTAGTTAACTCTTCGGCCATTCGCTTTGTAAGAGTGGTGACCAGTACTCTCTCACTGTTTTCAACACGTATGCTGATTTCATTTATAAGGTCATCAATCTGATTTAATGAAGGCCGTACTTCAATCAGAGGGTCAAGAAGTCCCGTAGGTCTGATTACTTGTTCTACTATAACGCCACCGCTCTTTTCCAGTTCATAATCTGCCGGCGTGGCACTTGCATAGATTGTTTGATTCACAATTTGCTCCAGCTCTTCAAATCTTAACGGGCGATTATCCATTGCTGCCGGCAGTCGGAAGCCGTATTCAACCAGATTCTCTTTTCTCGACCGATCGCCTCCATACATAGCTCGTACTTGTGGCATTGTAACATGGCTTTCGTCCACAACAAACAGAAAGTCTTTAGGGAAATAATCCAATAAACAGAATGGTCTGGAGCCGGGTTGTCTGCCATCGAAGTAACGGGAATAATTTTCAATTCCGGGGCAATATCCCAATTCCCGTATCATCTCCAGGTCATACGTTGTCCTTTCTTCAAGCCTTTTTGCTTCAAGGTGTTTATCTATTGATTTGAAGAATTCTACCTGTTTTACCATATCATCCTGAATTTCTCGTATGGCTTCCTGAACTCTGTTTTTAGATGTGACAAAAATATTTGCAGGGTATATCAATGCTTCATCAACAATACCAATCTTTACTCCTGTTAAAGGATCAAATTTTTCAAGAGTTTCGATTTCATCTCCCCAGAAAATCACCCTGTAAGCATAATCGGCATATGCCAGAAATATTTCAACGGTATCACCTTTCACCCGGAAATTGCCCCTGTTAAAAGCAACCTCATTTCTTGAATATAAACTATCAACCAATTTTCTCAGGAAAACATTTCTTCCTATTAATTGGCCTACTTTAACATTTATTGTTCCTTCGTGAAAATCTTTCGGATTCCCAATTCCGTACAGACATGATACAGATGAAACAACAATAACATCTTTTCTGCCGGATAGTAAAGCTGATGTTGTACTTAAACGTAATTTTTCTATCTCTTTGTTTATCGAAAGGTCTTTTTCTATATATGTATCGGTAACTGAAAGATATGCTTCAGGTTGATAATAATCGTAATAAGAAACAAAATATTCAACCGCATTGTCGGGGAAAAAGGTCTTAAACTCTCCGTACAATTGAGCTGCTAATGTTTTATTATGAGAAAGAATAAGAGTGGGTTTCTGAACTCTTTCAATAACATTAGCTATAGTGAAAGTTTTTCCTGATCCGGTAACTCCCAGCAATGTTTGGTGTGGAGTGCCGAAGTTAATACCCGTCGTAAGTTGTTCTATTGCTTCGGGTTGATCGCCAGTAGGAGTAAATGAGGATATTATTTTAAAATCCATACACCTTTTTCCAGAGTTTAAATTAGAAAAGGCCTTTTTAAAGGCCTTTTATTAATATTGTTATCTGCGTTTCTTACGCTTGGGTGGTCTGTGTTTTTTTGAACTTCCTTTTTTATATGTAGAGCGAGTTTTTAAGTATGCTTTTCTGTTATATTTAGGTGAGTTTTTCCATTTTGAATCGTTTATCAAGAACGAAACACCTACAGTAACTGTGTAATAATAATCGTTTGATTCTGTTTGGCGAATAGTTCCATCCGGTTCTTCCCACTCTTTATGTCCGTCAACTTCATCTCCAAAAACATAAGTACCATTTAATTCAGCATTAATACTAAGTCGTGGAGTTAACCAATATGATACTCCGGGGCCAAATGATATAATTGGCGATATTCCTGATGTTAGCCTGTCTGGTCTATTTGGGACTGGATAACCGTTGTGAAATTTCTCAGTTGCATTATAATAAATTATACCAAACTGAGTAAAGATATAGGGATTAAAAGAGCGTTGTTTGTAATATCCTAATATTAAGTTAAGGGGTTTGAAAGAAACACCAAGTCCGGCATCTATATACATGTTGGTAAAATCAGCAGATATTACGCCTTGAACAGACTGTTCACCTTTCATCTTTCCACCCATAAGTTGAAAGCGTCCTGACAAGTATGTGTTTATTTCACGGTCAGCGATTGCACCTCCTGAATAACTTGTTGTTGATTTATCAACTAAATCACCATAGAAGAAATTAGCTCCTACCATTGGCGTAACTCTAAAGCCTTCCCATATATTAGAGCTTTTTCTATATTGGGCATGCGAAACAAATGAAAGAGTGATTATTATAAATAGTGTGATAAAATATCTAAATCCCGATGACATACGTCTAATTATTTGTTAATTTACAATTATTAGAATGTAAAAATGTAAAAAAGTTTAATGATTTGAAAATAGTATTACTACAAATATTAAAAAACTTACGTTATAAATGAAAAAAAGTTTACAGATTGACGTTTTTTTTACATAATAGTACCATTTTTCTTTTGTAAGAAACTATTTCCTTTTGTAATTACTGAAAGAATAGTGTCATAATCTGATCTCATTATTGAATATTCATCAATATTATTTGAACTACCCATATTAATGTTTTTATTTATAAAAATCATTTTTGAAGGGAAAGGCTTTTTCCCTGAAAAATGATACTCTGTTGCTTTTGTTTTTTTTATGAGAGGAATGATGTTATTTACATTAATACCTGCCCCGGGCATGATGGTTATGCGTTTATCGGCTTTTTTAACAAATTCTGAAATTAAATCAGCACCTGATTCTGCTGATTGCTCTTGTCCTGATGTTAATATTTTGGAAACTTTTATTTCAATAAGTTGCTCTAATGCTTCATGCGGGTTCTTACACATATCAAATGCTCTGTGAAAAGTGAAAGGTAATGGATATGTTAATTCAACCATTTTTTTTGTTTTTTCTATATCTATCTCTCCTTCGGGAGTTAATATTCCTGACACGATGCCATCAGCTCCGTTTTTCTTTGCTTCTAAAATATCATTACACATTACATCGAATTCATCGTCAGTATATAAAAAATCACCACCTCTGGGTCTTATGATTACAAACAGTTGTATGTTAATGTGTTTACGTACTGTTTTAATAGTTCCAATGCTGGGAGTTGTACCCCCTTCAATTAAACCGGCACACAATTCAACTCTTTGTGCACCGGCTCGTTCGGCATTTTTTGCTGATTGTACGCTGTCTATGCTGATTTCAAATGTAAGGTTCATTATTTGTTGTATTTTAATTTTCCATGAAAGCTTTTAAGTTAGAAATATTTCGATTTTTAATAAACTTTTTACTTTCAGGTGTATATAAGAAGTCAATATCATCTTTAAAATAATCTTCAATTTTGTTTCTTACAACTTTCATTGTGCTATTTAGTAATTTATTATGCTCTGTAAAAGATTCCGGTAGGATAATAGTAGTAGAAGGAAGCCATCTTTGAGGGAACAAATTCTTAGAATGGCCTGTTCTATATATATTAATATCATCCATTATAAGCTGCAGTACTTCAGAAAGAGCCTCTTCGGAACTAATGTCCTTATTATGGGATTTTGTCCAACTTGATATTTTATCTTTGCTTGGAACGATAAGTGCTATGGTATAAGGATTTTGGTTGTTGTGCAGAACAAGCTGATCAATGAAGTCGCTATTGTCAATAATTGTTTCTTCAATACCTTCAGGGCTGTATTTTTCACCATCTGCAGCTATTAACAGGCTTTTAAAGCGCCCAAGTACATAAAGATAGGTGTCTTTGTCAAGGTAGCCTAAATCACCGGTGTATAACCAATCATCTTTAATAGTATCCTTTGTTGCCTCTTCATTTTTCCAGTAACCGGCCATCACATTTTCACCTTTAATAACAATCTCACCTTTTTCTCCAATAGGCAGTTTATTACCCTCTTCATCGCATATAATTACTTCAATGCCATTCAATGTTTTTCCTGAAGTGCCCAACTTGTGGTGCTTAGGTGTATTGCCTGAAATAATAGGAGATGCTTCGCTAAGGCCGTATCCCTGATACATTGGCATTCCTATCGCGTAAAAAAACCTCTGAAGTTCAATGTCAAGCAGTGCACCGCCACCGATAAAATACTGGAGGTTACCGCCAAACTTTTCTTTGATTTTATTAAATATCAATACTTTGAAAAATGAATACAATGGTTTGGCAAGAACTTTTACTCCTTTGCCTCTGTTTTCTCCATTTCCGTTATACCAGTATGCAACAGATAATCCGGCCTTAAACAGTTTATATGTGAATTTCCCTTTTGATTGAATACCTTTCTCGATGTTCTTTACAAAGTTTTTTGCCAGAGCAGGAACACTCATTAAAACATGTGGCTTTATTTCAAGCATGTTGATTGTGAAATTTTTGAGCGTCTCCATTGGTGTAGCTCCTGCTTTTACCGCGGCAATAGCTGCACCTTTATACATAAATGCGTATAACGAAGCAGTGTGTGCAAATGCATGATCCCATGGTAAAACAACTAATGTTATATAATTTTCAGGAATATTAATATAACTAAATGCCTGCTCAATATTAGAAGTGTAATTGCGGTGTGTAAGCATAATGCCTTTGGGGTCAGCAGTTGTGCCTGAAGTGTACACTATATTTGCCACATCAGAAGGAAGAACCTCTGATTTTCGCTGTGTCAGGAGTTCCGGTTGTTGTTCCCGTAGTTTTTTCCCTTGCTTGATAACAGATGACATATACATTTCATCGTCATGTAAATCATCTAAATTATCTATTACAATAGTTTTCTCAATAGATTTTAGCTGAGGTTTTACAGTTCGTATTTTGGCTAATTGATTTGCAGAAGTAATTATAAATCTGCTTTCAGAGTGATTAAGTCTGAAAGACAGATCATTGTCTGGTTCCAGTTTTGTTGACAGTGGAACATTAATGCAACCTATGTATAGTAAAGCCAGTTCACTTATTATCCAGTAGTTTCGCCCTTCGGATAACAGGGCAACACGATCTCCTTTTTGCAATCCGATGGCTAAAAAACCATTAGCGAGTTCTTCAACCTTTGCGTGTGTTTCGTAATATGTCAGAGGGATATACTCTTTATTTGGCTTTTCCCATAAAAAGTTGTTGTTCCGGTGCTGATTAACACTGTTCTCAAAAAAGTTAATAATGTTTGTCATGGTTAATAATTTTCAGATTTAGCGTTGCAAAGATATAAAAATTGGTTCTACTACGAATTTTGTGGGTACGAAAAGACTGTTATTAAAACACCTCACCCCGGCCCTCTCCTCATAGATAGGAGAGGGCCGGGGTGAGGTGTTTAGCCTCAATTTCCCTTCTCCTGTGAGGA
>CBDUZZ010000056.1:0-32072 GCA_965371855.1 uncultured bacterium | reverse complement strand
TTTAGCTTATAGCCTTTAGCTTATAGCCTTTAGCTTATAGCCTTTAGCTTATAGCTTTTAGCTTATAGCTTCTAACCTCTAATCATTATTTAAGTTTTTTCTTGTTCTTTCGAGGAATTTCTTCATTCCGTCACTGTCCTTATTCTTAATAAGTTCAAGCAGGTGTTTCAGCTGAAATCTGATATCTTCAACCTGATTGTATGTGTATGGATTAAAGAGTATTTCAGTAAGAAGGTAGTCATCTTCTGACAATAGTCCCTGGGCTATTTTCATGTGCTTGTTGAATGTTGTTCCCGGAGCTTTCTGATGTTTCATGCAAGCAGCAAAAACCAATGATGAAGAGAACGGTATAGATAATGAATATGCAATTGTTTCATCGTGTTTGTCAAATGAATATTCATGAATATTCAGACCCAGTGAGCTGTAAAAATCTTTAAAGAAAACTTTTCCTAAGTGGTCTGATTCGCTGATAATAATAGCATGATGTTGTTGTAGTTCTTTCAGGTTTGCAAATGTAGGACCGAACATAGGATGGGTAGAAACAAACCGTTTGCCACTGTTTAGATAGAACTCTTTCAATCCTGTTTTTACCGAAGCAATATCAGAAATGATACATGTCTCGGAAAGAAAAGGTAATACCTCTTCAAACGACTTTATTGTATATTTAAGGTTTACGGCATTGATTAACAGTTCCGGATTAAAATCCTTTATTTGTTCTTTTTGGGTTAACCGTTGAGTATTAAAAACAAATTTTAGTTTTTCAATATCCGGATCATATATTGCTACATCATGCTGTAGGCATAATGCATCAGTAAGCCAGGTTCCCATCTTTCCGGCTCCGAGAATGCATATCTTCATAGTTTTTCGATTGTTAGGAGACCCCTCCCAACCTCCCCTAAGGGGAGGAGCATATAGGTTAATTTATAGTGAGCATGTAGCTTCATATCATCTGCGCATTTTTAATGAGTAAATCTTTTACTCTCCCCCTTTGGGGGAGTCGGAGGGGGCCTTCTTTTTCAACTCCTTATTCATAATTTCATTTTGGCAATGAATAGATTCTTCATGAATACTCTCAAAGATATCTATCACGAAATCGGGATTAAGGCCATTTTCAATAGCTTTTTCTTTTCTGTTGGTCAATATTTCATCGTAACGGCGCGTTTGTAATATAGTAATATTGTTCTTGTATTTATAATTACCTATCGCTTCAGAGATTTTCATACGTTCTTTCAAAAGTCCTAAAAGCTGATTGTCAAGTTTATCGATTTCTGTACGAAGATTATCCAGAGTGACACGAGGTACATCTACAATTTTTGCTTTTCTTAGTACTATACTGTCAATCATCTCTTTTAAAGCATCAGGAGTTAATTGTTGTGCAGCATCGCTCCACGCTTTATCAGGGTTGATATGTGACTCAACGATAAGTCCGTCAAAGTTAAGATCCATAGCTTCCTGTGATATCTCTTTTAACAACTCCCGTTTTCCTGATATATGACTGGGATCATTGATGATAGGCAGGTTTGGAATACGACGTCTTAATTCAATAGGTATTTGCCAGTGCGGAGAATTTCTGTATTTTACATCTTCAAAAGATGAAAATCCGCGATGAATGGCACCAATCTTCTTAATGCCTGCCTGGTTTATTCTTTCAATAGCTCCAATCCAAAGGTCAATATCGGGGTTTACCGGGTTTTTGATAAATACCGGTATGTCAATACCTTTCAGGGCATCAGCAATTTCCTGAACTGCAAAAGGGTTTGCCGTTGTTCTTGCTCCAATCCATAATACATCAACTCCAAATTTAAGAGCTTCGTAAACATGATGAGTATTTGCCACTTCTATACAAACAAACATACCTGTTTCTTCCTTAACTTTTTTAAGCCATGGTAATCCTAATGTTCCAACTCCTTCAAAAGCTCCCGGACGAGTACGTGGTTTCCATATTCCTGCTCTGAAAAGTTTATAACCGTGTTTTGCCAATGCTTTTGCAGTCGCCAGGGTTTGTTCTTCAGTTTCTGCACTACAAGGACCGGAAATAAGAAACGGTCGTTTTAATTCTAATCCCGGTAATGAAATAGGTTCTAAATCTAAATTGTAATTCATGGCTATGTTATTTTTTATATTTTACTTTTTACAATAATCTATTCTGAAATTGGTTCTAACATCTTTATACTTTAGAACTTTATAAACTTTCAACTGTTTTAATTCTGTTCAATGCTTTATTCAACAAATTTTCATTTGTGCATAAAGAGATGCGTATATGTTTTTCTCCCTTATCACCAAAAATAAATCCGGGTGTAATAAATACATGGCACTTATTCAATATCTCATCCGATAGTTCCTTCCCATATTTATAGCTGGCGGGAATTTTGGCCCAAACAAACATTCCCGTCTGGTTTTTATCAAAGGTACATCCAAGAGTATTCATAATCTCCCATACAAGCTTACGGCGTTTTTTATACTGTTTATTTATCGATTCATACCATGAGTCGTCAAGCTCGAGAGCTTTAGCTGCAGCAAGTTGTAATGGTTTAAACATTCCTGAATCCATGTTGCTCTTCACTCTCAGTATATAACTAATTATTTCAGAACTTGAAGCAACCATACCAATTCTCCATCCGGCCATATTATGTGATTTGCTTAGTGAGTTAAGCTCCAAAACAGTCTCTTTTGCACCTTCAACCTGTAAAATACTTGCCGGATTATCGTTCAGTATAAAGCTGTAAGGATTATCGTTACAGATAAGTATGTTATATTTTTTCCCGAATTCAACTATCTTTTCAAAAAAGTCTGGTTTGGCATTTGCTCCTGTTGGCATGTTAGGATAGTTTATCCACATAAGTTTTACAGATGAAAGATCTTCTTTTTCCAATTCTTTAAAATCCGGTAACCAATCGTTTTCCTCTATTAGGTCATAGTGAATAATTTTGGCTCCTACCAGTTTACTGACAGATGAATATGTAGGATAACCGGGATTTGGAATAAGTACACCATCACCCGGATTAATAAATGCCATGGATATATGCATTATTCCTTCTTTTGACCCTATTAAGGGAAGAACTTCCGAATCAGGATTAACAGAAACATCATAATATTTTCTGTACCATGTACTGAATGATTTACGTAATTCCGGAATGCCGATATAACTTTGGTATCCGTGATTAGCCGGTGATTCTGCCTGCTGTTTTAATATTTCAATAACTTCCGGTGCGGGAGGCATGTCAGGATTGCCTATGCCCAGGTTTATAACATCAATTCCTGCTTGACGCATTTTGTCAATCTCTTTCAGCTTTACAGAGAAATAATATTCCTTAACTTCACTTATTCTGTCTGCAGGTGTTATCATTGTTCTATGATTTCTGGTTCCTGGTTCCTGGTTCCTGGTTCTTGATTTTAAACCCGGAACTTTAATATACTGCCTACTGTTTACTGCCATTCGGTTCATACGACTGTCTGCCTTTCTCATATTCACCCATTATCTTAAGGTTTCTACATAGTGGACGAATAGCGTCTAACGACTGAAGATAACGTGTGTAGTCATTAAACACAAGATCTGCATAAAACATATATTCCCATTCATGACCAATAATTGGAAGGGACTGAATTTTTGAAAGGTTGATATTATAAAAAGCCAGTATTGTCAAAATTTTTGATAGGCTACCCTCTTCGTGAGATAGGGAGAACACAATAGATGCTTTGTTAATTTTACCATCTTCCAATAACTCATCCACCTCTTTTTTCGCTTTGTCGGTAACAATCAGAAACCGTGTAAAGTTCTTTTTGTTTGTCTCTATGCCATGTTCAATAATCTCCAGGTTGTAAAGTTGAGCTGCCAGTTCGGATGCAATACCTGCAATCCCTTTTAGTTTGTTTTCGGCAATGTCTTTTGCACTTAGTGCAGTATCTTCTGTGGCAATAAGTTTTATATCTTTATGTTTCTTGAAGAAATTTTCAGTTTGTGCAAGAGCCATAGGGTGAGTATGGACTTCTTTGATATCGTTAATCGATTGCCCGGGAAGAGCCATCAGGTTGTGCTTTATTCGCAATTTGTACTCCCCGATAATTTTCAGATCTGATTCACGTAACATGGTGTAGTTAGACAAGAGGCTCCCAGCTAAAGTATTTTCAATAGCAACTATTCCATAAATCGATCTGTCGTTATGCAGTATGTCAAACAGTTCCTGGAAAGTAAGACATGGGATTATTTCTATATCTTCATTTTCAAAATAAGCCCTTGCTGCTATTTCGTGATTGCATCCGGGTCCTCCTTGTATTGCAACTTTCTTTTTTTTCATGTTATCGGTTAGTATTTAATAAAAAACCCGCCTTTTCATTAGGCGGGTTTTAATAAACATTTTATATATTTTTATATGACAGCCCCACCATCTTTTAGTGTATTAAACCAAAAAAAGTAAAAATAAAAGCTATTAAAATAGTTGCGTGCCATAAATTGTCTGCAATTTTATTCTGAACAAAAGTAGAAAAAATATTTTAAATTGAACATGTCTATTGCATTTTCTTTTTTAATATGAGATAAATGTTTCAATTTATAAGCTATTCTCCAATAATAATTAATGATTAATAAAAGTAGAACTGTTTTATTCTTTTATTTTCCCGGTAGCATTATCCAAAAGGTAGAGCCTTTATCCATTTCTGACTCTACATATATCTTTCCTCCAAGAAGTAAAACAAACTCTTTAGATATAGCAAGTCCAAGCCCGGCACCATCAAATTTTCTGGAAGCTGTATCATCAGCTTGAGAAAACCGGTTAAAGATCTTTTTTAATTTGGCAGGATGTATTCCGCACCCGGTATCAGATATATATATCTTTATTTTCTTTTTTTCTTTTTCCACACCTAAAGTAATACTGCCTGAAGATGTAAATTTAAGTGCGTTTGTCATTAAGTTATAGAGAACTTGTTTTAGTCTTTCCGGGTCAGTATTTAAAATGAAATCATCTTCTGTATGGTGTTTGTTTAAAATAATTTCAATATGTTCTTTGTTTAATCTTCTTTTTTCTTCTGCAAACTGCCTATAAACATCTTTAAGAGTATCAATCAGATTAATCTCCTTTTTCTTAATTTTTAGTTGCCCGCTTTCTATTAGAGAAGATGTTAGTATATCAGAAATAAGTTTTAACAGTTGATGTCCGTTTGATTGTATAATGTTGATATAGTCTTTACGTTCTTGTTCTGAGATTTCGGAATCGTTAAGAAGCTCCGAAAAACCGATTATTGCATTCATCGGTGTTCTTATTTCATGTGACATATTGGCTAAGAAAGCTGATTTTAATTTTTCCGATTCTTCTGCTTTTTCTTTTGCCTTTAGCAAAGCTTTTTCAATATTTTTCTTTTCCGTTATATCTTCAATCGTTTTTACAAATCCTTTTTGTTTTCCGTTATCGTCAAAAAATGGTGTGATATGCCATCCAAGATATGTGTTTTTTTCAGGAATATAATGTTCGGTGTATTGTGTCTCTTTTGTTGGGTTTGTACTATATTTAGGTATGCTGTCAGAACCCAAAAAAACTTCGTAACAATTGCGGCCTATAATTGACTGTTCTTCCATTTCTATAGGCAAATTTCTTGATTTATTAGCCCATAATATTTTATGGTCATTATCAATGAAAAGGATTGTTTCATGAATACTATTAAGAATTAATGTTTTATTTTCTTCTGATTTTTTGAATAGTTTTTCTGTCTCTTTGCGTATCGAGAGTTCCTGTTGAAGTTTCTTGTTTTTTGATTTTACTTTTATAATCAGGAATATCGTATAAACAAGCAATAAGAAGATAATAATCAATAATACATAGAATACTATTGATATGTTTTCCTGCTTAACAATATCCGCAGGATTTATTAATTCGTTTAATGTAAATGTAATATTTAGCCCTATGAAACTCATTTTTATATTTAATGATTTATTGTAAAGATATTTATTTTTTTAGATTATAAATCTTCTATCTCTTTTAGTTCAAGCCATCTGTTTTCTTTCTCATCAAGGTTTTTTAAAACACTATTTAAATCTTTAGATTGTGATATGAGTTCATCAGTGGACAGTTGTCCGGAATTTATATCTGTTTCCAGAACTGTCTTTTGTTTCTCAAGTTTTTCAATCTCTACATCCAGCCCTTCTAACTCTCTTTTTTCTTTATATGAAAGTTTTTTTGGTTTATCATTCTCCTTTTTTAGTTTGATTTTAACAGTTTCAGAGGTTTTCTTATCTTTTGCTGTTTCTTTTTGTGTAGATTTTTGCTCATAGAAATAATCGGTATAATTACCCGGAAAGTTTTTAATGTTTCCGTTTCCGTCAAAAATGAACAGATGGTCGGCAACTTTATCCATAAAGTATCTGTCGTGGGATACGACGATTACACTCCCCTTAAAGTTCACAAGGTAATCTTCCAGTACGTTCAGAGTGAAAATATCCAGATCATTAGTTGGTTCATCTAAAATCAGAAAGTTTGGACTTTTCATTAGGATGGTCATCAGGTAGAGTCTTTTCTTTTCGCCTCCGCTAAGGGTTCTGACTAATACATGATGCATTTCATTGGGGAAAAGAAAATATCTCAGGAATGCTGCTGCCGACATACTGTTGTTGTTGCCTAACGAAATATGTTCAGCAATATTTGAAATGACCTCAATTACTTTCTGATCTTCGTTAAGCTGGATGCCTTCCTGTCTGAAATAACCGGTAACAACTGTTTCACCTGTTTCAACTTCTCCTTTGTCGGGTTGTAGTTGTTTAGTAATAATATTTAAGAAAGTTGTTTTACCTGTGCTGTTTTTCCCGATAATGCCAATTTTATCGTATGGAATAAATTTATAGCTAAAATCGTCAATCAGGTTTTTGTCATCGAATTTTTTGGAAATGCTGTGTAGATTGATAATTTTTTTCCCAAGTCTTGTAGCTTTTACATTTATTTCCAGCTCTTCGGGTGAAAGATTCTTACCTGCTTTCTCTTTTAGCTTATAATAACTGTCAATGCGATATTTTGCCTTTCCTCCTCTTGCTTTAGGCATACGATTCATCCAGTCTTGCTCCTTTTTTAGCAGGTTACGTGCCTTTTCTACTTCTGCAACTGATTGCTCCATTCGTTCCTGCCGTTTCTGTAAGAAATATGAGTAGTTACCTTTATATTGATATAATTCCTGATTATCAATCTCAAATATCTCGTTACACACCCTGTCGAGGAAGTAACGGTCGTGAGTAACCATTAAAAGTGTAGATTTGGCTTTAGACAAGTAGAGTTCAAGCCATTCAACCATATCAAGATCGAGGTGATTAGTAGGTTCGTCAAGTATAAGAAGTTCCGGTTCATTAATTAGAATTGAAGCCAGAGCAACTCGTTTCTGTTGTCCTCCCGAAAGCTGAAAAATAGGTTGTTCCAGATCGGTTATTTTCAGCTCAAAAAGAATTTGCTTAATACGTTGTTCATAATCCCAGGCATTCAGATGATCCATCTTATCAATAATTGCACCAATACTTTTCTGATCATCCGTTTCTATTGCCTCTTCATAAGCTTTTATCGTTTGAACTATTTCGGTATCATTATTAAATACCTCTTCTATTACTGTATTATCAGGATTAAGAACCGGATCTTGTGGGAGATACCCTATACTGATATTTTTTCGATGGGTTACATTACCTTCAGTAGGAGGTATTAATCCTCCGGTAATATTGAGTAGTGTAGTTTTACCGGCTCCATTGCGGGCTATTAATGCAATTTTCTGCCCTTCAGACAATCCGAATGAAATGTTTTCAAATAGAGGTATTTCACCCCAGTAATGAGTAAGATTTTCAACGGATAAATAGTTTACCATTTAAATAATATTTTTAGGGCTGCTAAGTTAGATAAATCTTTATCAAATTGTATTTCTTTGTAATAACTCTGTATTTAGATATTCGCTTTTACCTCCTAACTTTTTATATATTTGTGATATTACTTTTTTACACTAATTACAAACCTCTTAACATGAGATTACTTAAGTTTTCAATTGCTTTTATATTCATATCTCTTAGCATTAATATTTTTTCTCAGGACAAAGAGCCTTATTTGTGGTGGAATCCGTCAGATAGTGAGTTTGATGTTGTTGAAGGGCAGGCCTGGCCCGGTAAAGTTGAAAAGAGATATGACAGGTTATCTGCATCTGCCAAGGATAGTGTAAGGAGTCCATTGTGGAACTTATCTCATAATTCGGCCGGCTTGCAAATTCGGTTTATAAGTAATTCCCCAGAAATTATTGTTCGTTATAAGGTTTCCGGTTCTATTGCTATGCCTCATATGCCAGCAACAGGTGTAAGTGGTGTTGACCTCTATTCAAAAAATATTGATGGAGAGTGGGAGTGGCACAGGGGAGGAAAGCCATACAATAGCCGAGTGGTAAGTAAGTTTAGTAGCCTAACCGTGAAGGAGAAGTATCATGATAAAGGCCGTGAGTACAGGCTCTATTTGCCGTTGTATAACTCAATTGATAGTTTTGAGATAGGAGTGATTAAGGGCTCAGTGTTTAATCCTCTGCCTGTAAGAAAAGAAAAACCCATTGTGGTATATGGTACATCTATAGCTCAAGGTGCATGTGCATCGCGTCCGGGTATGGCATGGACAGCTATTCTCGAACGCAAAATGGACAGGCCATTAATTAATCTCGGTTTTTCAGGTAACGGGAGGCTTGAAAAAGAGATGATAGATTTGATTGCAGAGATTGATGCTAAGGCTTACATTCTGGATTGTCTTCCGAATCTTTTACTAAATAAGTATACTCCTGAAGATGTGTATGAACGTATTATTAATTCAGTGAATGAATTAAAAAATCAACGACCGGATGTGCCAATTTTGTTAGTTGACCATGCCGGTAATTATCCTAAGTTAAATGAACTATCGCACAAAGCATTTGCCGATCTTAAAGCATCTGGTGTAAAGGGGTTGTTTTTGCTAACAAACAAGGAGTTGGGCTTATATTACGATAGTTTTGTTGATGGTACTCACCCGTCTGATTATGGAATGATGGCTTATGCCCTGGCTTATGAACAAAAATTACAGAAGATACTTAATGAACCAGTTGGGGATATAGCAACACAAGTACCTGTTACTCAATTGCGGGATGCCAATACTTACAACTGGATAGACAGGCATCAGAAACTATTGAAGATGAATGAATCCAGTGCATCGGATATCTGTTTATTTGGGAATTCGATTACTCATTTTTGGGGCGGTGAACCGCACTCTTCTGTTCGTAATGGTGAAGAGTCATGGAATAGTTGTTTTAAAGGATTAAATGTCAGAAATTTTGCTTTTGGGTGGGATAGGATAGAGAATGTGCTCTGGAGAGTTTATCATGATGAGTTGGCCGGTTTTGATGCAAAGCAGATCATCTTAATGCTGGGTACAAATAATTTGGGGATTAATACTAATGATGATATCGTTGACGGAATTGAGTTTTTATTGGATGTAATAAAGAGCAGACAGCCTGACACTAATATTTTGATATTGGGAATATATCCCCGTAGGGATTTGGAATCGAGAGTTGCTGAGATTAATTTGAAACTTTCTCAATTGGCAGAGTTGATACAGATTGATTATGCAAATGTTGGCTTTGTACTTGTCAATAAGAACGGCAAAATTAATGAGTCACTATTTTTGGACGGATTACATCCTAATGGCAAAGGGTATAAATTACTTGCATCTGAGATAGAGAAATATTTGAAGAGGTAATATTGAAAAGGCTGAGAAAACATTTAAGCTTTTTGGAATTAATTGCTATGTTTGCAAGCATTGATAACTGAAAATCAATAATGGCACAAAAAAGAGTTAAACTTATTAAACAAAAGAAATGTCAATATTTTTATTTGTAGGGTGGGTTGGAGCCATAGCTTTTGTGGTTGCTTATTTTCTTTTAAGTCTTAAAGCTCTGTCAACTGATAGTGTTACTTATCATTTATTAAATGTAATTGGTGGAATCTGTTTGGTAATAAATTCTGTTTATTTAAACGATGCGCCAAATTTTTTCGTGAATATTGTTTGGATGGGAATTGCCCTATATTCTGTTGGGCGTATTTTGTTTTTAAAAAAACGACTAACCAATTTTAAGAAGTGAAAACACGTTATTCTTACATAACTCTAATTGGCGGTCAATCTCTTTTTTATCATCAATAATTCCACAATAATAATAAGCACCTTCAACCAATAAATAAATTAATTGTGCGGTATCTTTACTGTTTACTAAACTAATAACGCCGTTCTTCATTGCACTATCTAATGTTTCAGTAAGAAGCATCCTTAATTCAATATGTATATCTTTAAAGCGAGATTTAATGCTTTTATTCCTGTACGTAAGTGCATAACAGCTATAAAAAACACTATCGTCAAATAATCTATTCCATTTCCTGGAAAACAGAAGATCAATTTGCTCAATTAATCTATCCTTCGAAATTATCTCATCTTCATACTTATAAATACCATGGTATCGCTCAAGAATATAGCCTATTAATGCACATAATAATTCATTCTTGTTTTTAAAATAATGAATTATTAAACTTGGATTTATGTTAAGATGATTGGCAACCTTAGCTATAGAAGCATTTTCCAACCCTTTACGTTTGGCAACGGTGTAGAATGCTTTTACAATCTCTTTTTGCCTGATTTCTTTTAAGCTTTTTCTCCCCATTTTTTTTTAGTTGAGTGTAAAAATAGTAAATCAAATTGAAATACAACTTAACAAATCGTATTAAACCATTATGTATGGACAGGTAAATTTAAGGAAATATTTTGTTTTTACAATTAAAATTGAATGAATGTTCAAACAAAATTTGCTTTTCAAAAAAATCATTATACATTTGTTAACGTTTTTATATAAATTAAATGTTCAAACAATTTATACTATATAAACTCTATTTATTTATTAATTAAATCTTAATTTTATTTTATGAAAAAAGACAAGAACATTAAAAAGAAAAGAAACCGGGATAATCCCAAGTGGCTCTTTGTTTTGGTTTCACTTCTATTCTTGGCATTTTATTCAAATGCACAGGAGTTACAGATTTCAGGAAAAGTTGTGGCTGTAAGTGACAATTTTGGAATACCGGGTGTTTCTATCTTTGTTAAAGGAACAACCAATGGTACGATAACAAACGCTGATGGGGAATATAATTTGTCTGCTCCATCAAATGGCATCCTTGTTTTTTCGTTTATTGGAATGAAATCACAAGAAATTGAAATTAATGGACAAACCACCATTAATATTACTATGGAAGATGAAATAATGGGTCTTGATGAAGTTGTGGTTATTGGTTATGGTACCAAGAAAAAAACTAACCTTACCGGTGCTGTGCAACAGGTAACTGCAAAAGACCTTGAAGACAGAGTTGTCATTGACCCTGTAAAAGCTTTGCAAGGAGCTATCCCTAACCTGAATATTACCTATAATAGTGGACAGGTAAATGCAGTGCCTAATTTGAATATCAGGGGTATGGAATCTTTGTCGGGAGGGCAACCATTAATAGTTATCGATGGTGTTGCATCAAATATATATCAGTTTATGGAACTTAATCCAAGTGATGTTGAGAGTGTTACAACTCTTATGGATGCAGCTTCTGCTGCTATCTATGGTGCCCGAGCCGCATTTGGTGTTGTTTTGGTTACTACTAAAAGAGGATCTGATGAAGATTTGACAGTTTCGTATAATATGAATATGGCCTTTAAAAATCCCGTTATAATACCTGAATTTATTATGGATCCGGCTACTATTTCAGAAGAGAGACAGAAAGGTGCTGGTGGTTGGTATGATCTTTCTTTTGACATAGAACTTATGGATCAGATGGCAGAAGAGGGTATAGACGTAATGTTAAATCCAAATAATCCGGAATACTATTTTTATGCCGGAAGAACAAATTGGTATGAAGAGGCGATAAAGAAGAATGCCTTCTCGCAAATACACAATCTCTCTTTATCCGGAAGAAGTGACCGTGCCCGGTATTATCTGTCAAGTGGTTATTCTAATAATAGTGGAACATTCAAATATGGTGAAGATACATTTGATAAATACAATATGAGGATAAAGCTTGATTTTGATTTAACCGACTGGTTAATATTATCGAATAACTCTTCCTATAACTATGATGCCTATGATGAACCATCACAAGGTTTCAGTATTGGGAGTCTTTATGATAACTTAACTACGAATATAATCAGAAATCCTGACGGATCATGGACAGATAGTGGAGCTAATGTGTTTGGTGCTGCATCAGAAGGTGGACGTTCACAATCTTATAATTCAAGATTTTGGACTTCTTTTACTGCAAAGGTTACTCTTTGGAAAGACTTACTTACTTTAACAGGAAAAGCTTCATTCATGAGGGGTAACTGGACGCAACGTTCATATTGGTTACCTATAGAGTACAATGTTGGGCCGGAAATTACACGGACACATCATCCCGTAATGGATGCAAGACGTAAAGCTTATGACGATCGTCAGAATGTATATGATATCTATGCCGATCTGGATAAGAGTTTTAATTCTCATAACTTTCATCTATTGGTTGGTTATAACCAGGAGTATCGTTATGAGGAGGGATTTAGTGCATACAGAAAGGAACTAATAAGCCCGAGTGTGCCGAGTATCGGACTGGCAACCGGTGACCGTGAGGTAGGAGAGTATATTACTGATTGGGCTACACAAAGCGGTTTCTTTAGGTTTAGCTATGATTTTGCCGGTAAGTATCTTGTTGAGGTTAACGGAAGATATGATGGCACTTCACGTTTTCCGGAAAGTGATCGATTTGGGTTCTTTCCTTCAGTATCACTGGGATGGAATGTTGCTAACGAAGGATTCTTTGATAATTTCAGTAACATTATCTCTTCTTTAAAACCACGTTTTTCTTATGGTAGTCTGGGAAATCAGGATGTGGGTGCGTATGCATACCTTCCTACAATGGGATCAGGTAAAACGTCTTCAATCATTTCTGGTCAGAAAATGGATCAGCAAACTACAATTTATGCTCCTGGTATTGTTTCAGGGTCACTAACATGGGAAACTGTTACAACAACAAACTATGGTGTTGATTTTGGATTTTTAAGAAATCGTCTGGCCGGTTCATTTGATTACTATCAGAGGGCTACAACGAATATGCTTACCAAATCAAAACAACTTCCCGGTGTTCTTGGAACTTCCGAACCAAGAGAAAATGCAGCAGATTTGCTTACAAAAGGTTGGGAATTTGTTGTTGGATGGAAAGATCAATTTAATCTTGCAAGCTCTCCGTTTAACTATAGTGTTGGTTTTAACCTGGCTGATAGTCGCTCTTGGATCACAAAATTTGATAACCCTGACGGTAAGTTGAGTGATTATTACACCGGTTATGAGATGGGAACGATATGGGGTTACGAAGTTGATGGACTGTTTCAATCTGAAGAAGAACTGGCAAACCACGCCAATCAGTCAGCTTTCTGGACATATCCAGGTAAGGTACCTCCTGCTCCCGGCGATATGAAATTTAATGACCTTAATGGCGATGGTGTTATTCGCGGCGCACAAACAGTTTATGATATGCAGGATCAACGAAATATTGGAAATACACATGCCAGATTTACTACAGGTGTTAGAGCCAATTTTAGCTGGAAAGGTATTGATTTTAGTATGTTCTGGCAAGGAGTACTTAGAAGAGACTGGTATCCTACAAATCAACTGTTCTGGGGGTTGAGTTCTAATCCATGGTCGAACTTACAGAAATATAATTATGAGAACTCATGGACTCCAGAAAATACGGATGCTTATATGCCAAGGGTTAAGGGTTATGCTGCTTCGTGGTGGAGTGGAGCTGAGATGCTTCGTACAAATACCAGATATATGCAAAATGCATGGTATATGAGGTTGAAAAATATTACGGTCGGGTATTCTTTGCCTAAAAATCTGTTAAGTGAGGTGAAAATAGATCAGGTAAGGGTATCTATTACAGGAGAGAATATGGCTACTTTTACAGGTATCACAAATCCTAGTATCGATCCTGAACTTTTAGGGGAAAGTTATCCGATGCAGAAACTGTTTTCGTTTGGGCTGAATGTTAAATTTTAATCTGGAAAAAAGATGAATAAAATATATATAATAATACTTGGAGCTTTGCTGTTTGCCTGCAATGATGATTACCTGAACAGGTATCCGCAAACAGATATTACAGAGAAAAACTTTTTCAATAATATTACTGATCTTAAAACATATACTTATCAGTTTTATGATTATCTCGGTGCTAGTTACTGGGATCGTCCTTCAGATAATATTACTATCGAAAAAGGTGAAATTGCCAGTTTAATGCATGGAGCTTATTCTGCCGATAACTATGGTGGTTGGAGTAAAGGTTCATGGAGCAGGCTTCGTTCAATAAATTATTTTTTAGATAATTATAACAGAGCAGATGGTGACAAAACCGTGAAACTGAAATATGCTGCCATGGGACATTTTCACAGAGCAAAATTTTACATAAGTAAAGTGAAAACTTATAGTGATATACCATGGTATTCTACTGTTCTTGAAACAACTGATGAGAGTTTGTATAAGCCAAGAGATACTCGTGAGATGGTTGTCGATTCAATTATTGCTGATTTGGAGTTTGCTACTCAAAATTTGCAAGATGAAGGAGATAAAACACTATTGTCAGAATGGGTGGCGTATGCACAATTGGCACGATTCTGTCTTTACGAAGGAACATACAGACAATATCATGCAGGCGAAGCTGACTTGCATGTCACTAAAGACCCTGCTTACTTTTATAATAAGGCAGTAGAAGCTGCAAATACTATTATGGCTGAAGGTGGATTCTCAATACAAATCGGAGATGCAAACAGTGTGTATGGCGATATCTTTAATGGTGCTGCTGATTTGCAAACCAGCCCCGAAATTTTAATGTATATCAATTATGAAGATGATAAGAGGGAACATGGAGCCGAATTGGTGCTTGAGTTTGAAAATGGTATCAGTCGTTCTATGGCAGATTCATATCTGAAAACTGATGGAACTTTTATGACACTTTCAGAGACACAAACATTAGAGCTTAATGATGCTTTTACCGGTCGTGATCCTCGTATGAAACAGTCCCTGTTTTTTCCGGGATATATCATGCCTTCAACAGGTAATCCTCATAAATTGACTATAAATAAAACAGGAGGATATGCTCAGATTAAGTTTATGCCAAAAGAGGCAGATACTCATTGGGATGGATATATGACGGTACATACAAATTTACCTCTGTATCGTTATGCTGAAGTACTCCTGATTTATGCAGAGGCTAAAGCTGAGCTGGGTACACTAACACAGGCTGATTTGGACAAAACAATTAATGTGTTGCGCGACAGAGCCGGTGTTGCTCATTTAATGATGAATCCTCCAATTGATCCGGTTCAGGATGCTCTTTATCCGAACATCACTTCGTCACAAAAGGCAGAATTGCTTGAAGTACGTAGGGAAAGAAGAGTTGAACTGTTTGCCGAAGGGCACAGATATACTGACATGATGCGTTGGAAAGTGGGTAAAATATTCGAAAAACCTCAACGTGGTATTTATGTTCCATCAACAGGATTGGTTGATGTAACAGGTGATGGTGTTCCTGACTATTTCATAAGTGATGATGGATCTAACAATCCGGGAGATTTGCCTGATGGTACAACTATCTACATCACTAGTGAAACTACCGTTCCTATTTTTCTTGAATACGGAAAAGCCGGATACATTATGTTTAAATTGGAGCAGGGTGACATAGGAACATTTGTTGAACCAAAATATTACTATCGCCCCATTCCTACTAGTGAACTGCTATTAAACCCTGAGCTGGGTCAGTTGTTCGGATGGGATTGATTATAATTTGATGTTAGATAATTAATTTAATAATTATGAATAAAATTAGATATATGAAATATTTTTCATTAATAAGTTTTTTGGCCATCATATTTATGACAGGATGTATGAAGCCTGTTGATATTGAGGTGGAAGTAGTACCTGATGAGCCAAATATAATTGACGTTAAAGTCGGTGTGATGAGCACTACAGGTTTGTTTAGTGGGTTTGATCTTTCAAAAGAGGATATTGATGATGTGAATCATACAGTTACTGTATGGGTTGCAACTTTTATGTCGATGGAAGATATATGGATTAATGTAAAGCTTGAAGCAGGCTGTACAATAACTCCTTTAGAAGGTGCTCCTAAGTTTGGCACATTTGCTGATTTTTCTAAGCCTATGAAATACTTAGTAACAGCGGCTTCCGGCACATCAGCTGAATGGACGGTAGATATTCAACAAGACCCGAATATGCCGGATATCAGTTGTCTTGCTAATTTCTGGTCTGGCGATGATGTCAAATGTCTTGATGTAACATATCCGAGTTATAGTCCATCAACTGTTACTGCTGTGAAAATAGATTGTAATCATGTTACTTTAACTACTAACTTTTGGGATGATTCAGGTGCTCCAATGGTTTTAGAACTTGAACTAGGAGAGCCTGATCCTTCAACATTTGTTGGTTCTGTTACCCTGTTGAAAGATGTTAGTTTCTCATCATATGGATATGATATGAAATACACGGCAGGTCCGGCAGGCAGCTATGACCTTAATACTTTCGTATTGACTTTTGATGCTGCATTTGAAGGTTATGGATCTTCATATCCGTTTAAATTTTATAAAGAGTAACAATGCTTTTCGCATAGTTTTGTTTTGAGAGTTAGAATAAGGTGTAAATATTAATTTTATACCTTATTCTTTTTAAACCACTTATCTAAAAAATGTATTGATATGAGTCTTTTTTCAAAAAGAATAGCCTTCGTTTTATTTGCCACATTAGTGTTTTATCAGAGCTGCACTCAGGTTGATGCTGAACAGGTAAATCCTTCTAATGAAGGAGAGTTTTCGTTTGCATTTTTTACCGATATTCATTTGAATAATGGTAAAAATAATTGTTTTGATGGTTTTAGAAAAGCAATTAATTCAGCCAAATCTAAAGAGGTTGATTTTATTATTACCGGTGGAGATAACTGTGATATTGATGTATTGGGTGGTGATTCAAAAACTGCTCATGATCTTTACAGCCATTTTTCTTCTGTTATCAAATCATCAGAAGTTCCATTTTATCCGGCTCTTGGAAATCATGATCGTTTTTACGGTGTGCCAGCAAGTGATGCACTTTATAATGAAGGTTTGTTTGAAAGTTATATGGAGGTGAAAAGTTACTATTCATTTAATCATAAAGGGTGGCATTTTATTGTGCTAAACACAGCCAACTCCTTTGTTGATGATGCACAGAGAGTATGGTTGCAAAAAGACTTATACAATACATCGTCATCTACTCCAATTGTTCTTGTTGTCCATGTTCCTTTTCTCTCAGTTTACTATCCTGCTCTGTACGGTAACTATACAAGTACAGATACTACAAGGGATTTTAAAAAGATTTGGGATCTCTTTTTAGGTTACAATCTAAAACTGGTTTTGCAGGGGCATATGCATCTTTATGAAGAGATAAAAGTGCTGGATACGCAGTTTGTTACAGCCGGAGCTGTTAGTGCCAGTTGGTGGTCGGGGGCTTATTATGGTACTCAGGAGGGATATCTAAAAATTGATATCGACAAATCAAATAACGTTACATGGAGTTATATCGATTATGGTTGGTCAGTGAATTAATAGCTATTCTTTTTTTGAGTATATTTGTTAGCAGATTATTAATATACCACATAAAACACATAGGTTTACATAGGTATGACTTATGTTTTCTTACCCACCTGCTACGGACAGGTGTGTCTTATGTGGTTATAATTGTAAACAGATGAAATTATTAAAAATTCTTTTTCTGTTACTGGTTCTCTCTTCCTGTACAGTTAAAACACAAAACAGTGTTGAGCGGATTATTTCTGAATTCAACAACTCAACAAACCCAAACGTATTGGTTGCTGCACACAGAGGAGATTGGCGACATGCACCTGAAAATTCGATTAAAGGTATTGAGAACTGCATAAAAATGGGTGTAGATATTGTTGAGGTGGATGTTCGCAAAACAAAGGATGGAGAGTTAGTGTTAATACACGATGTAACTATTGACAGAACTACAAACGGAAAGGGTAAAATATCTGATCATACACTTGATGAACTGAAACAGCTCTACCTTAGAAACCATCAGGGAGGAAAAGATGTTGACCTTACAGACCAGAGAATCCCAACTTTGAAAGAGGCATTGCAGACTTCTAAAGGGAAGATAATGGTTAATCTGGATAAGGCGTATGGCCTGATGAAAGATATCTATCCTCTGCTTAAAGAAACAGGAACACTTAATATTGCTATTTTTAAAGGCTCTGCCGATGCCGGACAGGTGAAAGATGATATTGCTTTTATGAATCAATCTGTAATATTTATGCCGATTGTAGGGTGGAATACCGCAGGATTTTCAGAAAGGATAAAAGAGTATATTTCTCAAATCAATCCTGCCGCTTTTGAAATTATACTATCCAAAAATGACTCAATACTTGTTGAATCATATTATATCCGTAACCATGGAAGCAGGGTTTGGGTAAATACCCTTTGGGCAAGCTTGTGTGCCGGATATACCGATGCTAAAGCCCTGAAAGATCCGGATGCCAATTGGGGGCACTTGATTGACAAAGGTGTAAATATAATTCAAACAGATAATCCGGTTGAACTATTGCAGTATCTTACTGATAAGGGGTTGAGAGAGTTTTAGAATCTAAAAAAACAAAGTGACGGGGTGACTTGTTCTTTAAACAAAAGAGTCACTCCGTCACTAAATTCAGAACAGAAATATGAAATATAAAATTTTATTAAGTATATCATTGTTTTTGAGCGTATCAGTTGTGATTAACGCTCAATACAGAGGTCGTGTTTTTCTTGATACAAATAGTAACGAAAAGTATGACAAAGGGGAGACATTAATGCCCGATGTGAAGGTTACCGATGGAAAAGATGTTGTGGTAACGGGTGAGTCCGGAGAGTTTGAATTGTCTGGGTTTAAAGTAACAAGATTTATCTATATCACTGTGCCTGCAGGATTTGAGTCTTCGGGTAACTTTTATCAAAGAGTTGAGTCGGATAAGAAATCTTATGAATTTGGTCTGAAAAAGTTTGAGCGTACAGCCAATAATGCACGATTCATTCAGCTAGCCGATACAGAAACTTATGAACATGGCGATTGGATTGAAAACACAAGAGATTATGCTTTTTTGAACAATATCGGATTCATTGTTCACACCGGAGATATATGCTATGAGCCGGGGCTGAAGTTTCATGCTAAAGATGTTACAACAAAAACGATGGGAGTACCTGTATATTATTGTATTGGAAACCATGATTTGGTTAAGGGAGATTACGGTGAGCAGTTGTACGAAAGTCTGTTTGGCCCTGTTTACTATTCGTTTAATGCTGGCAATACACATTTTGTTGTTACACCAATGCGTAACGGTGATTATAAACCATCATACACGCAAGAGCAGGTGTACAACTGGCTGGTGAACGATTTGAAAAATAGCGATTCTTCAATGAATCTGGTTGTTTTTAATCATGATTTGCTGACTTTTAGTGATGAGTTTGTTTATAAAGGAAAAAACGGAAAAGAGATAAATCTGAATGACTATAACCTTAAAGCATGGATATATGGTCACTGGCACATTAATTTCCTGAAAAAGCATGGTGATAGCGGTGTAATCAGTGTTTGTTCTTCAACCCCGGATAAAGGAGGAATTGATCATTCACCTTCAAATTTTATGGTGTATGATGTTGCCGGTGATGGTGAGGTAACTGTTACGCCAAGATATAGTTTTCTGAATAAACATCTTGCTATTGCTGCCCCTGCAGGGCAGGATATTTTACTAAACGATTTTGATAATTTTGTAATATCAGTAAATACTTATAATTCTATTTCTCACACTAAAATTGTAAAAGGAATATTGACCAATGAGGCAGGAGAACAAAAATCATTCTCTTTAACTCAGAATAGTGACTGGAACTGGGATACTGAAATAGTTTTGGAGAACTCATGGAAAAGTGGAGAGTTAAAGCTATTGATTGAAGCAACGTATGATAACGGTGATGTTGTTTCAATGGAGCAAAGCTATGGTGTATTATCAAAAGAGGTGTTATCAGATAATTTGAGATTGTTGTGGACAACAAATGCAGAGGGTAACATCTGGATGGCTACACCTGTTGAAGTTAAAGGGAAAGTGTATGTGGCAACCATTGATGATTTTGGCATGAATAGTTGTGGTGTACATGCTTACTCGGTTGATGGAGGTCTGAAACTTTGGGATTTCAAAACCGAAGGTTCAGTGAAAAATACTATGTGTTACTACAATGGGAAGATATTTGCCACTGATATTTTTGGGATTGCCTATGCTATTGATGCAAACAGCGGTGAGCTTGTATGGAAAAAGGAGCTTGGCCAGAACTCTCTCGGTGCATTTAATACGGGAAGTGTTATTGATAATGGTGTTTACTTTACCGGATTTGGGAACTATCTTCAGGCATTAGATGCGGATACAGGTGAAACAATCTGGAAAAATGAAAGTTGGCGGGGAGGAGAGGGGGCAACCCATACAATGATTGTTGCCGATGATGTTCTGATTGCAGCATCAAACTGGCGTGCATTGTATGCTCATGATATAAAAACAGGAAAGCTTCTTTGGAAAAAAGGTGATAATGGATACAGTTCAAGAAGTAGTTCTGCTACATGGTATAACGATACTCTTTATGTTGCTTCAAAAGATGGTATAGGCCTGCTGGATGTGCATACCGGTGATGTTCTTAAATATTTCAAAACAGAGTATAGCCTGCTGGTGGCAACTAAACCTTTGATTATTGATGATTTGCTGATAATGGGAACGCGAAATAGTGGGGTAGTGGCATTCAATCGGCTTTCAGGTGAAGAGGTGTGGAAAGTGATGACGGGCGATGCTCTTGTTTACAGTTCGCCCTATTCAAAACCTGAAAGCCATACAGTGGAAACGCCTCCTGTGTTTGTCAAAGGGGATATTGTTTTTGGTGCATCTGATGGATTTGTCTATTGGGTCAATCCCAATAATGGTTCCGTAGTTCAAAAGATCAACCTCGGTGCACCAGTGCTGGCACCTGTTACTCCATACCTGAATGGCTTTTTTGTTGTGGACTTTGGCGGTAGCGTGTACCGGTTTGTGATGAAAGGATACGAAAAAGTATTTTAAATATGATGGATTGAAGGACTGAGTAATTGAGTAATCGATGAATTGAGTATTGTCTATTGAATAAGTTATAATTCCCCTCCTCTGAGGGGTTAGGGGTGGGTAAAATATAGTAACGAATAAAAAACAAAAAACACTCAGTGCCTCTGTGTTAATCATTTACTAAATTCTAAAAAGATGAAAAAAATAGTTTTATCATTAACATTTGTATTACTTGTTGTGGTCGCATTTTCTCAGCAGCCGGTATTCACATTAGATTTTGAACCCTCTTCTGCCGGGCAGATAAAAAAGAGCACTCCACCATCAGAATCCGGTATGTTATATGATATTCAGCGACCGGAATTTGTGAAAGGTATTAACGGATATGCTTTAGACCTCTCTGCTGATGCAGTTATGAGAGCAGGAATGAAACTTGAGAGTGGTATTGTTAAAGAGTATTCCAATTCAGATTCATACTCTTTTCAGATCTGGATAAAGACAAAGAAAAACGCTCGCATGGGAACAGCCATTGCGGGAAATCTTAACATCGAAGAGTTGGAGAAGGGGGGCTGGCTACTTGACACGTACGAAAATGGTGCATGGTCGCTTACGCTGAGTGATGGTAAATCGGTATTTGAATACAAGCCTACTGCCGAACGTCAGAGTATTAACGATGGCAAATGGCATCAGATAGTTTTCTCACTTGATAACTCAAAACAAGAGGTCTGGATGTATCTTGACGGTCGTAACGTAGCAATCTATAATATCACCGGACTAAAAACTATGGGTAGCGATAACCTTGTGATTATTGGCAGTGAGCTGAAGAAGTGGAATAATTTCGGACAGTGGAATGCATTTAACGGATATATTGATGAATTGAAAATATGGAACAGACCGGTTTCTTCAGATGAAGTATCCAAACTATATGCTGCCTTGTTACCTGACGAGAAACAGGATGTACCTATAGCCTCAGATCAACTGAAAATATTGGCTTGGAACATCTGGCACGGTGGACATCGCTTTGGCGAAAATGTGGGACTACAAAGGGTTATCGACATTATTAAATCATCCAATGCTGATATTGTTGGATTGATAGAGACATATGGGTCGGGGGAGGAGATAGCCGATTCTCTCGGGTACTATTTCTATCTTATCAGCTCAAATCTTTCTATCATGAGTCGTTATCCCATCACTGAGACAATAAAAGCTTTTCAGCCGTTTAATTTCGGTGGTGCAAAACTTAATCTCGGTAACGGTAAGGAACTGGTGTTTCTGGATACATGGCTTCACTATCTTCCCGATTACGGCAGACATATTGTAGAAGGCAAGATGACTTCTGAAGAGTTGGTTGCCGATGAAGGTAAAACACGCCATGCGGAAGTCAAACATATACTTAAAGAGATTAAGCCCTACCTGAAAAATGCGAACAGTGTACCTATTGTAATGTTGGGTGATTTCAACAGCGGTTCGCATCTCGACTGGACAGAAGAGACCAAAGGACAGCATCTGGGCTATAAAATAGAGTGGCCTGTGAGTAAAGAGATGCTGAATGTGGGTTTTGGCGACAGTTACCGCGAGATGAATATTAATCCCTTGAAAGACCCCGGTTTTACCTGGTCGCCCCAGGCAGCTAATTCGTCAGATAGGTATGGGGTCAGGGACAGGATCGATTATATCTATTACATCGGAAACCAATTGGAACCACTCTATTCAAAAGTGGTAGATTATCACCCTGTGATGTTCCCGTCTGATCATGCTGCTGTGGTAACTACTTTTAAATTGAAATAGGATGTACTGTAAGAGTGGGCTGCTGTACTAAGCCGAAGTGCCAATTGGGTTGTGTCATACTACTATTGTTTTTTTGATTTCGTGTTAATGGTCTTTTAATTCAATTCTATATTAATTTTTTGAAACTTTGCTCCTTTAATTAGGGGGGGGCAACATACGCCGGATAATTAATGTTTCCTTTTGCTGGCAAAATGCTGAGGATAAACACAATTGGTATTTTAAAGAACGTCCTTGATCAAAATGTGTAATAAAGTCTTTTATTCGCCTGTTACCTTTTACTTTATCTCCCCACCGGATGGCCAGAGGCACGCGTACACCCATGTCATACAAGTTGCTTTTACACCTTGGAAACGGCATCCCATGGTCACCAGTCATTACAATAATTGTATTTTCCAACTCACCGAGCTCTTCCAGCATACCGATTGCGTTACCTACGTCACTGTCAAATCGTTGAACTTCAAAATAATAATCAGCAATATCAGAACGTATTTCCTCTTCATTTGGATAAAAGTCAGGAACCCGGACTTTATCAATATCTATACCGGAATCTTTACCACTACCTTCATTATATGGCCTATGCGGATCGGATGATCCTAATCAAAAGCAAAATGGGGTCTTATCCGGCCTTTCTTTCAGAAATTGCTTAAATCCTTTTGGATATTGTTTTCCTCCGGGATATTTATCTGAATACCCTCCTGCTTTAATATCTCCCGGGCCCCAACATTTGCGCCAATGCCCTACATGATATCCAGCTTCTTCCAATAATGATCACCGATTATCACTGTTGATATTCAATATAGATTGCTTTACTCGTACCTCGTTCGCAATGACGTCTTATGAGTATTTATAGAGATTTCTGCCAGTACTATATAATATAAAAGCACTATTGATCTTTCAACAGATGGGTTCCAACAGGTAATGGTCTTGCTGCATCTGATATTGCCCCTATTTTAACGGCATAACTATCACGGTTCTCAATATCTTCGTTGGTAATAATGTGCACATCAAGCAAACCGGTTGTTCTATAGCCGGTACGAAGGAAATTCATATGATCTAAGCTTAAGCTCCATCCCTCAAGCCATGTTTTAAGTTCCTCACGCTGCTTGTCAGTGCCCTGAAAATGAATAATAATATCAATATCACTACCTGATCTTGCCGTTGCATTTTTGGTACTCCCAAATATATAAAACCCTTTGACCCCAAACCGTACAGGATCAATATTCGCAGCTATATTTTCAGCATAATCTAATCGCCACTTCCAATGAACATCCTTGTCAACCGAATTTTCAAATATTTCTTCTCTATTGGGGCTAAACTCAACAACACCTTTAGGTTCAGCAAGAACAGCCACAGCTTTCCCTTCATTAGAATTCATTAATATATTCAATACTCCCCCTTTAACAGTACCGGGGACATCAATTACTTTAATAACCTCCGAAAATTTAGCAAGATCAGGAAGAAGATTAATCAAAATATTTTTAGAACCCGTGAAAAATTCTTCCTTAAAAACAACGCCATAATTATCAGGATAAAGAGGCAGATATTGAATTCCTGACTCAACAAGATCCTGAAAAAAGTGAGTTCCAAAGGAGAGTTCAGGAATATAGTTTTTTTGTTTTCGGGCTATTTCTATCAACATCGCGGTATTATTAATTTCAGAATACGTTACGCTAACGCCCAATTTAATATCACCACGACTGCCCCATCTACCGGGTCCCATTAAAATAAATTGCCGTTTAGGTAATAACTTATTTAATTTACCAACAATCCTTCCAACAGCAATTAGGTCTTCATATTCTGACAATTCGCTATATTTTTTCGGATCAACATAAACAATATGAGATATATTAGAAACAGTACCATCAGGGATAAATTTATTAGCTGAGAAAATAATTTTTTCTTTTTCCACATCGTACGGTATTGTTGCAGGCTTATTTTTTTTACTAAAATTCAGTGGTCTGCATTGAAGGAGATAGAAATTCTTCCCATCGTGGGCAAATTCTATATCGACCTGTCCTTCAAATTCTTTTTCAAGAACCTTAAGAATGGATTGTATTTGTTTTGTAAAATCTGTATTATTAATCAACCCATCGAATGTAACTACATAGTTATCCTTATTAAAGTCCATTCCGAGTTTCTTGGGTTGTTGAATATAATTCTCAGTAACCAAAGAAACGATTTGATTTATAGCAGGATATTCATTACCTGATTCCTTTAGCAATCTATGTATATCAATGGTTTCAAAAACACGGGTTTTAAGATTAATTACATCCACCTTCTTCGGAGAATACCGAACAATCTCATCAATGGTAACATTTACACGCAGATTTGGTTGACCCGGAGAAATAAGTGTAGGATAATCATCGCTTAACCGATCTACTGCACGTGTTCCCAAGCCCGGAACCATCCTTATTAATCCATCTTCCTTTTTGATACGACCTGACCATCTATAATCATTATGACTAAAAGCAACACCGGCAAAAGCAGGTAAAAAATAATTACCTACTTTTTTACCTACTACCTCCTGAATTAGAATGCCCATTTCTTCGTGATAATCCAAAAGATTTCGCTCTTTTCTGTATTCAATCGGGTCCGGACTGAATGTTGATGCATATACCTCAGCAATTGCATCCATAAGTTCCTGTAATCTTTCCTTTTTCGTTCCCTGATTGGCAATGAACAGGCTTTTGTATTTACCGGCAAATGCCGTATTAAATCTATCTTCCAAAAGACTTGAACTTCTGATAACTAAAGGAACGGAGCCAAAGTCATCAAGAGCCAGAAAAAGTCCGTTTACTACTTCAGGAGTAAAAGATGAATTTTTGAAAACATGAGAAATATACGGGTATTCTTTTCTAATCTGATCTATATCTTTATACTTCTGTTCTACTATATCTTCAAGGTTATTATATTTCATAAAACGAAGAAGCCCATCTGAATTCAGATACCATGTTTTGGGTGTTTTGATATCTTTTAAAAACTCATCCTGACCAGATATACTCTTCAAGATATGTTTTGAAAGGAACAAACCTGCTCCTTTGCCCCCCAGTTTACCGTGACTCCCTGAAATTGAAATAATTCTTTTAAACAGCTCATTAAAATCATTGACCTCAATAAATCGTTTTGCAACATTAACGTACTCAGACTGATCGCCCAGTACACGGCGAATAAGTGCCACTCTAAAGCTTATTTTTCTTGGATCTGAGAGTTCCAGACCCTGAGGTAAAAGATGATGAAAACGTTCAATAGCATTGCTAATCTCAGCCAAAGAAGATCCCGAATCTTCAAGAATATCGACTAAAAACCCGGATTTATCTTCTTTAATCCAATTATGAATATTGTTTAATATTTCCTTCTCGTTTAAATGCTGCTCGGCCAGTTCAAAAACCTCAAAGCTGATAAACATAAGATTTTCTTTTTTTTGCGCCTGATAAGGTCGGTTAGCTTCCTTAAACAATCCACTGTCTTCATTATAAACAGGATTGAAATGATCAAATAATTTTTCAACCTCTTTAATACCGCTCCAACCCAGATAATTAATCATTTTCCTTGAGATGCGAATCAATAATTCAGGATCTGTTCTTTTCAGCATCTCAATAATCGTCCACCATCCGGGCCTGTTTTCTTCCGGTGCCTGTGTGTTTTTTTCAAAAATAGATTTTAACCGCTGATGTAAAAAATAGAAACCCAGTTGTTCAGAAATAGTATTGATCAATTTTCTTTCTTCCTTTAAGAATGGCCCTTCATCAACAGCAGGCCTTTTTTCGGAATAATAAACGAAAATCGATCCTGCTATTTCATTTTGAATAATAATATCTGTATTCAGAACCCATTTTGAATCTTTGAAATTAACTGATTTAAAAACCGAGCTTCCAATTACAATTTTCGCATGACATATTTCGGGGAATTGCCATCCGGGAGGAATAGCTTCAATAACTCCCAATAAAACATCATTCGTACTTTTATCTTTATCATTCAAAAGTTCCTGTACCTTATACAGGCATGTGAGTTCTTTAGCTCGTTCTTTAAGATTATTAAGTAATATATTTACTGGTTTCTGAATACTCATAATAATAAATTTAAGAATAAAATATCACTCCTCTTCCTGTTCGTCCATCAACTTTAATCATTAGTGGCTTACTTACTCTAACATGTTTAACAAACTTGTTTTCTTCTATTACCTCTTGATTGTTAAGCCAAGCCCAATCAATCATATGAGAATTTTTTGGAGGTAGTGAAAAATAGCAAACTTTAAAACTGGTTACATTCTGAAAAAAGTGAGAACCCTGGCTCATTTCCGCATATACATTTTCTTTCAAAGTTTCAATAATTACTTTAGCACCGGAGATTTGTTCCCATTGAACAGGAATACCTGCACTTGGATCAGAAGACCCCCATCGACCATAACCTATCAAAATATATGGCCGGTTTTCCTCAATCAATTTCCTGTTTAACATAGCAACTTCATTCGCAATTTGAACCGTTGATTTAGTATCAAAATTAATGGGATCTATATAAACAATATCCATTATCGAATCAACAATTCCATTGCCAAGTACACTCTCTGATGCAATGAGGATATTCTGCTTTTTAAACTCTTCTTGTGAAATACTCACGTTTTCGGTTGATACAACCATAGGCCGAACCTGTAAAAAACCGAACCGGCAAGTAGTTTCAGCCTTTAAATTTTTCGAAATAGTTACTGCAAATTCTATCTCGACTGGAGTTTTCAACTCATCTTCACAAATTTTAAGAAGTTCTTTAATCAAATTATTCAGCGGAATATACTCCATTGTCAATATGGGGGAAAACGTAAGGATGCGAGGCCCCTTGCCACTCTGACCAATCCATACTCTGTCAGAATCAATATCATAAGTAGAGACAATGTGATGCAAAGTACCATCTGCTTCAGCTTCAACAAGATTTCCCTTAACCATAAACTCTGTTTCTTTGACCGGATCGTATTCAGGAAGTTTTCCCATATTAACCGCCCAAAAATCAGTCTGTGTTTGTTTAAGCATGTCACCGGTTGAGTTAAACGGAGGATCTGCGTCTGGAAAGGATGGCGAGTATGACCATGAAATACCACCATCAACAATTGTTTTTCCCAGCCCCAGAGCCAGGTTGACTACTCCATTTTCGGGCTTTGCATTACCAAATGAGTAAAAATTATAGGAACAGGCGACGCCTGAAATTTCAGGATAGAATCGATCATTATGCCTTGATCCCACAACTTCCTGAATGATTACAGCCATTTTTTCATCTTCAATCTTATGACTGGTCGCATTCATATATTCCCGGGCAGCTTTGAAGTAAGTTGACGCATACACAAATTTTATAGCTTCAACCAATTTTTTGAAACGAGTATCTGTATCATGTTGATTATTGGGAGTCATTTTGGTTCCATATATTCCGGCAAAAGGTTCATACATGGCATCCTCAAGCATACTTGACGAGCGGATGGCTAATGGTACATGAACATTTGAAACAATCGTGCGCAAATCACCCAGCATTTCAAAAGGCAGATTAGCTTTTTGAAAGGCCAAAGCTATGCGATCATCAGGTTGGTCGATGTTGTTATTCAGATTGTTAAGCTGCATAAATGCATCGAACATACCGGTGCCTATAACAATCATTTTGGGAATGCTGATGGAAAATCCGGGTATTTTCTCCTTTTTAAGTTTTGCAACAAGCACATCCTGAATTAAAACCAAACCCTTGGCTTTTCCTCCTAACGATCCGGATCCAATATAAGAGATTGGGTTCTCGGAATCAAAAAAATGCCGGTCAAACTTTACAATAGTCTTCATATTTCAAATTATCCCTTTATTAAAAATACCAGGAAAACAGTCTTAAAAAATCTATCAGGCATTGCTAAACCCACCCCCTGTCATGACATGCTTGAGCAACTCTGTTAACAGAAATAACATAGGCAGCTTCCCTCATACTTAATTTATGAACTTTTGCAAAATCACTAACTGCAATGTATGCAGAAGTCATTTTTGCGTCAAGTTTCCCCAGCACCTCATCTTTCTCCCAAAAATAATTCATATTACTCTGTACCTGTTCAAAGTAACTACAAACTACACCTCCTGCATTAGCGAGGAAATCAGGTATAATGAATAAACCATTTTGTTCTAAAAACTTGTTAGCTTCAGTAGTAGTAGGGCCATTGGCACCTTCAGCCAAAATTTTTACGCGGCCGTTTATCTTTTTCACATTTTCCTCAGTAATTTGATTTTCCATGGCAGCCGGAATAAGGATATCCACTTCCTGTTCCAACCAGGCCTCTCCGGGCAAAAGCTCATAACCCAATTCCTGTGCTTTTATTTTATCTATTCCACCAAAAGAGTCTGTAATTGATTGTAATTCATTTAAATCAACTCCATCATTTTTTCGAAAAGAATAACTGCAGTGGTCTTTTTCATCCCACGAAGAAACACAAACTACTTTCCCTCCCATCCTGTGATACAATTCTATTGCATTTCTCGCAACATTTCCAAATCCCTGAATACTTGCTATTGTGTTCTCCGAATTAACATCCAGTTCTTTTAAGGCTTCCCTCAATGTAATAATAACTCCGTAACCAGTAGCTTCCCTTCTTCCTTGCGATCCACCCATTCCAATTGGCTTACCTGTGATAAAACCCGGGTACTTTTTCCCAAGGATTACTTCATATTCATCGAGCATCCATAGCATGTGTTGTGCATTGGTCATTATATCAGGTGCAGGGATATCTGAAAAAGGCCCGACACTCTTTACGATCTGGCGCACCCAACCCCTACAAAGTTTCTCCTGTTCATTCAGGCTTAAATGATGAGGATCACAGATTATTCCACCTTTTGATCCTCCCAAAGGGATATCCACAACAGAGGTCTTCCAGGTCATCCACATTGATAATGCACGGACAGTATCAATTGTTTCAAGCGGGTGAAAACGGATACCTCCTTTTGCCGGTCCTCTGGCATCATTATGTTGTACTCTGAAACCTTTGAAAACTTTAACCTTTCCATCATCCATACGAACAGGAATTGTGAAATGATATTCACGCATAGGGCTCCGTAAAAAATCGCGTGTGGCTTGATCAAGTTCGAGCAGATATGCTGCATGATCAAACTGTTTTTGAGCAGTTTCAAAAGGGTTATAAGTTGATTTCTTATTTTTCATTAAATTATCTTTTAACAATTAAATTAATTAATAAAATGAAATATAAAGAATTACAATTTACTCTTTCTTATGTACCTTTCAAATGATTATTGTCAAATATTATTAATGAATTTGTATAATCTTTAAATGTTACGCTCAGAAACTCCAATCACACTAAAAGTATTGATAATGGGAGTATTGTTATAAAACCAATTTCCCTGTGCTATTATCGATGCCTCACTAGGATACCATACATTATTATATTCTTCGTTAAAACTCCAATTTGGGTCTTTTACTCCACCATGACTACCAGGCCAACTAGCACATGATTCCGGCATATATTCCACAAGTGTTCCTGAATCGTAAACAAGAGCACCAGGCTGATATTTTTTTATAATTTCACTTATGTTTTCAAAAGACAGAAAAATGCCTGTCATAAAAAAAATGACAAGCATTTGACAGGCCTCCCTGGTTGCGACCCTCCCAATGGAGTTCACTTTAACAATGAAGGCAAACAGGCAAAAGAAATAGAGGTAGAGGTGTTGCATGCAACACCCCTAATCCATCCGGTTACATTAAATGGCCGGTTCTTTCTCTTTTGAAGCAGCATGCAGCTGATCGCGGTATTTCAGGATCAATATTTCATTAACCACAACCTCGGTGATGTATCGCTTTTCTTCTTTATTATCCTTGTACTCCCTATGAGTAAGTTTTCCTTCAACAGCTACCTGCTGACCTTTTTCAAAATATTTCTCAGCAAAAGTTGCCTGATTGCCCCATGCAACAATGTTGTGCCATTGAGTTTCAGTTACTTTTTCTCCTTTGTTATTGCGGTAAGTTTCTGACGTAGCTAAAGTAAAACGTGCCATTTTTCTTCCATTACCAATTTCGCGTACCTGTGGGTCCATTCCCAAATTTCCGATAAGATTTACTCTGTTCTTTAAATTTTTCATGACTAAATTTTTTAAAAATTAAACTTCGCATTTACCCGGCCGGGGTAATCATCTTTTTCAAAACGACAGAACAAAGTAAAGGCAGTTTTTTGTCACAAGTCGTATAATAAACATATACAACTGTTTATACCCGTATTAAAACGTTTGTTAAACGAATATATTTTTGTATATTAGATGATTAAAGTCCAAATCTATGGAAAAAAGATTTTGCCTCGAATGTGATGAACCTTTGCGCGGCCGTGCCGACCAGAAGTTTTGCTCCGATATCTGCCGCACTGCATACCATAACCGTATGCATACCAACAAGAATAAAACCATACGCCATGTAAACTCTATCCTTCGTAAAAACCGTAATATCCTGGAACAACTCAACCCAAGTGGAAAAGCAAAAGTATCACGGGAAAAATTAGCGGGCAGAGGTTTTATCTTTTCATACTTCACAAATACCTATACAACCAAAACGGGTAAAGTGTATTCCTACTGCTACGACCAGGGTTACCTGCACCTTGAGGGGGATTGGTACATTCTAGTCAGAAAACAAGAATATATTGATGGGTGAAATTTATAAGATGGTTTTTGATGAAAAATCAATGGGTATAGTGAGAACAGATGCAATTGTGTCTATATTTACGTTGTGTTTCATGCCAAGAAAAACCCCACAAGAAATAAAATAAAGTAAAAAATTGAAATGAACCCCATCCCACAATAGACTTAATTATTAACACCGATTATCACTGTTTTTAAAATGTGTATCCCGATATGATAAAATCTTATCTAAACACTGTAAATAAAGGGGTGTGTACTGCTTAAAGATTGTCGAATACGCATAAATAATACATCTATAGATTATATCAGAATCATAAAACATTATTCTTAGTATTATTAAAGCCGCTTAAAGCCCTATTTTAGGGCTTTTTTAGTTTTTTGTACATTTTAATTTTTAATTACTAAATATTAGTATTATCTTTCACGGTATTAAATATGTGTATTATGGAAGCTAAAGATTTCTTTCT
>CBDUZZ010000055.1:0-32097 GCA_965371855.1 uncultured bacterium | reverse complement strand
TGAACCTTGAACCTTGAACCTTGAACCTTGAACCTTGAACCTTGAACCTTGAACCTTGAACCCTGAACCTTGAACCTTGAACCTTGAACCCTGAACCTTGAACCTTGAACCTTGAACCTTGAACTTACAACTATCTTCCGTCATCCCAATTTCGAGATATGTTCGAGTTTAATTTCATCAAGTATCTTGATAGATCTGCCATCAACAGCAATAACCTTCTCATTTACAAATGTTGACAGGGTACGAATAGCATTTGAGGTGGTCATATTTGAAAAGTTGGCAATATCTTCTCTCGAAAGATGCACATTAAGCGTTTGTTCATCATCTTCATAACCATAGGTATCAAGTAAGAAAAGTAAGCTCTCGGCCAAACGCCCTCTAATATGTTTCTGGGTAAGTGAAACCGTACGAGATCTTGTAAAGCCCAATTCAGTTGCAAAAGATTTTAAAATATTCATGCAAACTTTTTTGTTGGAAGCAATAAGTTTGAAAATAACATCTTTAGGTATAAAAAATATCACACATTCACTAATTGCCACAGCTGATGCTATATGCGCTTCATCAGCAAACAGTGCCCTATATCCCAGAAACCCCGGAGCAGCAGCCATTCTCACAATTTGTTCACGTGCACCTATTCCTGCCTTATATACTTTAACCTTCCCTGATCCCAAACATAATAACCCTTTAGGCTTTTCCCCTTCACGATAAATTTTCTCATTCTTTCGATAATACTGAACAGAGTGATGCTCTAATAAAAGCTTCTTATCACTATCATTTAAGACATTATATAATTGCGGAAAATCTTTTATGTCCTGAACATATACGATTTCTTCTTTTTTATCGGCCATACGAAATAGGTTATAAAAACATGTTTTATAACACAAATGTACAAAAATTGAAGTTAACTCGAAAGATTCAGGGATTTTTATCCTGTTTTCGATTTAGAAAGAAGCGATAATTATCTTCGTTTTCAAATAGATTCTCTTTTCCGTTTGCATGACTGTATATGTGATAATACATATCCGGTTCTAACAAAGTCTTCATCTTATTTATTTTTTCAACCTCTATTTAATACTTCGCTACCAGTGGCATTCTTCTTCCTATACCGAAGGCCTTACTTGATACCCTGATAATAGGTGGAGATTGGAATCGTTTGTACTCATTCATATTCACAAGACGAATAGCTCGTTTCACAACAGCCTCATCAAAACCTGCTGCAATAATCTCATCGGGTGACTGTTCAAGCTCAATGTATTTGTACAATACTTTGTCGAGGATATCATAATCGGGTAGTGAATCAGAATCTTTCTGATCCGGCCTCAACTCGGCCGATGGTGGTTTTACAATGGTATTTTCCGGTATTATCTCTTTATCACGATTGATAAATCTGGCAAGTTTAAGCACTTCAGTTTTGTACACATCTCCCAATACCGATAATCCGCCATTCATATCGCCATACAGTGTTCCGTACCCAACGGCAGCTTCGCTTTTGTTAGATGTGTTAAGCAAAATATGGCCGAACTTATTCGACAGAGCCATCAGTAGAGTACCACGAATACGCGCCTGAATATTCTCTTCAGCCACATCAGGTTTAAAACCTTTGAACAGAGTCTCCAGTGTTGATTCAAAATCAGAGACAATACTCCCGATAGGTACAGTATCGTACTGAATGCCCAAATTCACGGCCAAATCAACCGCATCTTTTATAGAATGATTGGACGAGTATTTACTTGGTAAAAGCAGAACCCTCACATTCTCTGCACCAAGAGCCATTACTGCAATTACAATTGTAACAGCCGAATCTATTCCTCCCGAAAGACCAAGAGTAGCCTTTTTAAATCCCATCTTAACAAAATAATCCCTGACGCCCAGTACCAATGCATCCTGAATATTCTTAATCTTATCCGGTTTCTCAAATTTTATTTCTTCGAGAGTATCAATCTCATTCATCTCAACAGTCTGCGTGTCTTCAGAGAACCCTATCAATTGCTTAACTACCTCTCCCTTACTGTTCACCACCATACTGTTCCCATCAAACACCAGATCAGTATTGGCACCAACCTGATTAACATACACAATTGGCACACTATAATTTTTCGCTTTTCTTTGAACTATTGAGCGACGTATTTTAACGTGTGAATATGAAAATGGTGATGCGGCAATATTTACCACAAAATCAGGAGATAAAGCTATCAGCTCCTCCATTGGTGATTTGGTATACAGCTTGCTGCGGGCAAAAGAATTAGCTACAGGTTGCTCATCCCAAAGATCTTCACAAACAGTAACTGCAATATTTTTACCCCTATACTCAACCACATTAAACCGGCTGTTAGGCTCAAAATAGCGATACTCATCAAACACATCATAATTTGGCAGAAGGGTTTTATGTGTCACGGATTTCACGCCTCCATCAGCCAAAAAATATGCTGAGTTAAAAAGATTTTTCCCTTTTACTTCCGGGTTGATACTGGGAGCACCCACAATAGCAGCCACATCTGTGCAATGTGTTGATATCTCTTTTACCGCCTTTTCACAACTCTCTATAAACTCTTTCTTTTCAAGAAAATCATATGGAGGATACCCACAAACAGCCAACTCTGAAAAAACAATCAAGTCTGCACCTTGCCCTTTTACATCTTCGATTACCTCTATTATTTTTTTCGTATTGAACTCAAAGTTGGCAACGTGATAATTGAGTTGTGCTAATGCTATTTTCATCTGTAATATCTTAATAATTATTTTACAACCAAAATGATTCGTTAAATCAATAAATTCGCTAAAAACTATATCACCATTCCCTTTTCCGAAATACACCTTACACCTTATACCTTTTGCCTTACACCTTACACCCTACACCTTGTACCTTACACCTTGCACCTTACACCTTACACCTTTTGCCTTACACCTTACACCCTACACCTTGTACCTTACACCTTACACCTTACACCTCTAAAATATCACTCCAAAACGAAACTCAAGTCTTTGTAAGTTTGTTTTGTCATCAATCGTACTATTATCCGTAACATCAACAAAACCGCTGTTATATCTGATTCCAAACATTAACCAGGTAGTTCCTCCCAGGGAATATTCCATACCACCACCAATATGATAACCCATATCGAACAGATTAACCTCTTCATTTAACGATTTTCCGTTACCATCTCTGGCTTTGATGTTAAACTGCATAAACAATCCCATCTCACCATAAAATCTTGATCGTCTGAAATCATTAGTCAACAATTTCAGTCCAAACGGTATTTCAATATATTTTAACTTGTAATCAAGGTCTGCAACCTCAATCTGTTCGCCACCTATATCAGCCATTACATTATCTCTGTATGTTAATTTTCCACCGGTTGAGTTAATAACAACCCCTGTAGAGAATGCATAATTTTCATCAAAAAAACGATCATATACTATCCCAAAATTATAACCAAAAACATGTCCGTTAGAATTTACTGCTATATGGTCTGACTTCATCCAGGACATCTGGGGACTTAATAAGAATGAAAACCTGTTTCCTTTTTCACTCTGTCCGTATACAGAAAGCATCAAAAAACAAAAAATCACAACACTAAAAAACTTTTTCTTCATCCTTTTATCTATTTTCAATTTATTAAACACTACAAAATATTACAAAACAAATTATAACTATTTACCTAAACAATACAACAAACTTAATTAAAAGCTCGGGTTAGTTCACTTTTTCTACAAATATCCACAAAAATACCTATGTCATTTGTAATTTTATACGCATATCAAAAGAAAGTTCTTTATTTTGTAAAACAAAGTTCAATCTTGGATATAAAAAAAAAAATCACATGAGATACATTTCATTAGTTTTATTATTTCTGACAACTGTTTTTTTATCATGTTCCAATTCAGGGAACGCACCTGATGTAAGTAACATAGAGGTAGATTTTAAGCTTATTCCTTTTTATAAGGACTTAAGTGAAATTCCGCCAGACAGCATTAAACATCACCTTCCGGGATTAAAAAAGAAGTACGGCAATTATCTGGAAGCTATCTGCGTAAAGGTTCTACGCATTGGCTCACCTAACGATACGGCATTTACGCAGTACCTGAAAGAGTTCTTAGAATATGATGCCAACAGGGATGTATTTAGAAAAATTGACTCTTTGTATCCTGACATAAACAGGTTTAAACCGGACATTGAAAATGCATTCAAATACTATAAACACTATTTCCCTGAAGAAAATTGCCCGGATGTCTATTTTCATATTTCGGGTTTTAACCAATCTATAGTTGTTGATTCAGCATGGGTATCAGTTAGTCTGGAGAAATATCTCGGTGCAGACTGTATGTTTTATCAATGGTTGGAAATATATAATTACGTACGAAGAAGTATGATTCCTGAAAAAGTGGTTCCTGACATCATGAAAGCAACTGCTTTGACTAATTATCCATTCCAGCCTGAAAAATTCAACTTATTGAACAATCTGGTATATCAGGGGAAAGTATTATACTTCATTCATCAAACTTGCCCTGAACTTGCTGACACCTTGTTATTTGATTTCACTGAAAAGCAGCTGGAGTGGACTGAGAATTTCGAAGCAGATATTTGGGGATATATGATTGAACAAAAGCACCTTTTTAGTACCGACAGAATGGTTATTCAGAAATATATTGGCGATGGGCCCTTTAACTCCTATCTCGGCCAAGACTCACCCGGAAAGATTGGTGCTTATGTAGGATACAAAATCATTGAAAAATACATGAATAAAAATCCTAATATTACACTACGCGATCTTATGATCGAACAAAACGGACAAAAGGTATTGTCAGGTTCCGGATATAGTCCGCATTAAGGATTGACGATTGATGACCCAATGTCGTTTAGTTAAGAAACTATCATAATCGTTTATAATTCATACTGTAAGGTTTCTTCTGTCGGTGTTTTCGTTCATTTTTTCTACTATGTCTAATTATTTCCCTTGTGTTATAAACTGTTCATGAGGATATTGTTTTGTGTCAGTGGTCAACGTATTTCAAGCATTGACAGTGAACAGAAGTCATCATAAACCTGAAGACTGGTACTACCTTCTCAACATTCTGCTAACCCTCTCTTCATCCTTTCTCAAAGAGTACCTAAGCAGAAAGTAACCAACAACACCTGCAATAATTGAACCGATAAATATTCCAATCTTTGCCTGGTTTAATAAATCACTTTCATAAGCCAGGCTGGCAATAAAAATTGACATTGTAAAACCAATACCCCCCAAAATAGCTAAACCGATAAATGATAGCCATGATGATTTCCTTGGTTTTATTGCCAGTTTAAATTTAACAGCCAGCCATGCAAACAAAGTAATACCAATTGTTTTTCCTGCAATCAGGCTTATAACAATAGCAAAAGACACAGTAGTAAAAACAAAATCCCCGGCATCAGAAAATAGTGTAACGCCTGCATTCGCAAAAGCAAACAAAGGTATAATCACCATATTCACAAACCCCTGAAACTGGTTTTCTATATATTGCAGTGGGCTTTGCACCTCTTTAACAGAATATTCAACATTATTAATAACCGACAACTTCTCATGAGACAATACTATTTTTCTGTTTTTCTTTGATGCCTTATCAAACCTGAATATAGTTTGTTTGATATCATTTATGAAATCAGCTGCACTTATTCTGGGTCGTGCCGGAATAGTAAAAGCCACCAAAACACCGGCAATAGTAGCATGCAAACCCGTTCCGGGACCGTTAACGCCAGACATCAGAAAGAAATACCATACAACAAAACCAACAAAAGTATATAAACGCAAATCCTGAATATTCATTCTGTTAGCAATAATCAAAATAGCCAATAAACCAAATGCAATGAACAAAGAAATCCAGTTAAGGTTACCACCGTAAAACAGCGCAATAATCAATACTGCTCCCAAATCATCAACAATTGCCAATGCCGTCAGAAACACTTTAAGACTTAAAGGAACTCTCTTTCCCAAAACAGCCAAAACACCCAAAGAAAAAGCAATATCAGTAGCCATAGGAATACCCCAACCGGCAGCAGATTCACTTTGCAATCCGAAAAGTTTAAAAATAATTACCGGGACAATCATACCCCCAAGAGCTGCCACAATAGGAAAGCTGGCCTGCCTTACTGAACTTAACTCACCTGCCAGGAATTCACGCTTTATTTCAAGTCCGACAACAAAGAAAAAGATAGCCATTAATCCATCATTAATCCAATCCAAAACACTCATCTTTATAAAAAATAGTGAAGCATCAATTGTAAAAAGTGTATGCCAAACATGATCATATGATTTGTGATCCACATTAGCCCAAATAACTGCGAATGCTGCAGCAAATATCAGCAACAAACTACCCTTGGAAATAAACTTTAGAAATCGTTCAAAAGGATCTGTTGTTCTCTTAATCTGTCCGGAAGAACTGACTGTATGCATAGTATCTATGTAGATAGAATTCTAATAATTATAAAAAATGTAATATCTGGCAAATATAATTCTATTTACTAAAATAAAACCGTTCAGCCTCTTTTAGCTTCTCAACACTACCAACATCAAACCAATCATATTGCCTGTCAAGCACACGACCTCTTATATTGGTATAGCTTCCTGTTTTCAGATATCCTTCAATAATGGAAAACTTCCTTCGCTCTCCCAGCTCCTTTAAAAAACCATAATTCAAAACCTGAATGCCACAAAACCCATAATCACTCATATTATCACTATCTCTTACGAATATAGTCTCTCCTGTCTTTACGTTTTTCCATCCGCATAACACCATGTCATCATCAAAAATCAGGTAACGCGACGATTCACGTTTCCTAATCAATAGTGTGACATCACACTGCATTGATATATGGCTGCTTACTATTTCTTTTAGATTAAAAGAAGTTATGATATCTGCATTTAGAATAAGAATGGGTTTGTTCGGAATAAACAGTGAGGTCGCTTTTAACAATCCTCCTCCTGTATCCAATAGTTCATCACGCTCATCAGATATAACCACATCACTATCCCATTCCTCCTGATCAATGTAATTTATTATCTGTTCAGCAAAATGATGAACATTTACAACAATCCTTTCAGCTCCGGCTTTTTCAGCACTCTTGATTGCATTCCACAAAAGAGGCTTTCCAAGAAATGTAACCATGGCCTTAGGAGTAGCATCAGTAAGCGGTTTTAACCGGGTGCCTAAACCGGCAGCAAATATCATTGCATTTATCATGAATTATATTGTTCTATTGTTGAAATTGTTCTATTGTTGAATGGTTAAAGCACTTAAATACAAACACACTAACTCAAAGTCCTTGTTACTTGTTACTTGATCCTAATACCTTATGTGTTTAGTCTTTATCTTCAAATCATCAAATAACCATCTCCTCAATTACTCAAATCACCACATCATCAAATCATCTCTTCATCTCTTCATCTCCTGTTCCACATGCTTAAGTACAATATTAATATCATACTTTTCATTCAAAAAGGCAGTAAGTTTCTCGGCACAATATACCGAACGATGTTGACCACCTGTACAACCAAAAGAGACCATTAAATGTTTAAATCCACGTAATAAATATACATCAACCGATTGAGAAACAATTTCATAAACTGTATTCAAAAAATCATCCATTTCAGGCTCATTGCTGAAGAACTCTATTACCTCAGTATCTTTACCTGTTTTATCTTTATACTGTGGGTATTTGCCCGGATTGTGCAAACAGCGGCAATCAAATACATGTCCACCTCCATTGCCCGATACATCTACAGGAATACCTCTTTTAAATGAAAAGCTATTGATAGAAACGGTTAACTGTGAAGCCGTTTTGCCAATATTTATCAGCTCATCCGACTCAGTAATATTTCTTAATGCCATAAATAAAGCAGGGAGTTCTATAGCAAACGTAACATTGTCAAGCAGATATTTAAGATTTTCGATAGCATAAGGAATGCTTTGCAGGAAATGTTCTTTTTTCTCATAAAAACCCCGAAAGCCGTATGCTCCCATGGCCTGCATCATACGTATAAGTACATAACCATAATAGTGTGACACAAACTCTTCACGGTCATAAGTTATATATCCCGAAAGTTCATCCATATAATGAGATAACAACTCAAGTCTTACATCATCAGGAATATCGGCCTTCGCATCGTAAAGAAGTGATGCAACATCATATTGAAGTGCACCTTTTCTACCTCCCTGGTAATCGATAAACACAGGCACATCATCAACAACCATTACATTGCGCGACTGGAAATCACGATACATAAAATATTTACAATCTGCTTCAAGCAATATATCTATCAACCGGTTATAATCATCTTCAAGCGACTGCTCATCAAACGGAATGCGTGCCAGTTTCAGAAAGTAATATTTAAAATAGTGTAAGTCCCAAAGCATACTCTGACGATCAAAAGCATCCCGCGGATAACATTTCGTGTAATCAAATCCATCACCGCCTTCTATCTGAAACAGAATCAGACTATCAAGTGTACGTTTGTAAAAAGAGACCAACTCTGCAGGGAAATCCTTGTTTGTACGCATCCCCTGCAAAAATGCATAAAGAGATGTGTCGCCAAGGTCTTGTTGCAGATAGATATCATTATCCAGGTCTTCGGCATAAATCTCAGGAACCGTTAATCCTTTGGCAAAAAAATGTTTCGACATCTCCAGAAATGCCACATTCTCTTTATGGTCACTGTTGTATGTGCCTATTGCACTTTTATTTCGCCCCGATATACGATAATATTTACGATAACTGCCCGAAGGTGGTAAAGCAATGTATGACCTGGCTTTTTCGCCGGCCCACTCTTCAAAAAGCTTTATTAATAATAGTTTAGTATTCTGTTCCAATTTTATTTCATTTAAAATGATTAAGTTAGGTATTTACTTTCCAACGATAACACTTCGCCTGTAATTGTTCCAATAATAAGGCTAAACACCATTACCAAAAACTGTTGCCCCTTCAGAGCCATATAAAACCCAAGAAAAAGAGTAAACAATCCCATAGCATTAAAAACGCTTTTTACAATCTTTTTAGGTAAGCGTGAACCTACAATCAGACCAATTGCACTTCCTGCTACTACAGCAACAACATTAACTACAGTTCCTATTAATATCATCTGGTTATTTAGTTCGGGTTTCGGGTTCAATGTTCCGGGTTTTGGAATATAGACTCTCATACCCATATACGAAAAAAGGTGAAACCCTTATAGATTTCACCCTTCAAAAATACGATTAAATATTTTAACCTGTTCAGGTTAACCCTGATTTACTTATTCGGCAAATTAAAATAATACAGCAGCCATGATATACCAAGCGGCTCCGGCAAGATAACCCAACAAAGCAAGCCACCCTATTTTTTTCATGTACCAGAAGAACGGAATACCTTCAAGCCCCATTGCAGCAACACCGGCAGCAGAACCAATAATTAAAATACTACCACCTGTACCGGCACAATAAGCCAGAAATGTCCAAAAATGACCATCAACCATAAAATCAGACATAAAACCTATAGCACCCGGTGCAGCAATTTCATACATACCCATACTTGCAGCTACCAGCGGAACATTATCAACAATAGATGATAAAAATCCTATAATAATATTAATGCCGTATACGTTACCAATGCTGCTACTTAACCACGCAGAAAGAAGATCCAAATGCCCCGCAACCTGAAGGGCAGCAACACTTAATAAAATACCCAGAAAGAACAAAACAGTAGCAACATCAACACGCTCCAAAATTCTGACCACACTCAGCTTACGCTGATCAAGATTAGATCTTCTTTTAAGCACCAAATCAGTATAAACCCATAATACTCCCAAGCCGAACAACATTCCTAATGAAGGAGGAAGGTGAGTAGTTGCTTTCAATACCGGTACAGAAACCAATGCAGCTAATCCAAGTACCAGAATTGAGATACGATATCTAAGTGGCACAAACTCTTTTGTTTCTTCTTCTTCTAATATAGGTTTTGAGGTACTTCCTGGCATAATAACAGAAAGGATGATCAATGGTACTAATGTCGATATTAAACTCGGTATAAACAATGAGGTTATTACTCCTGATGCTGTTATCTGACCACCAATCCACAGCATAATAGTGGTAACATCACCCATAGGGGAAAAAGCACCACCGGAGTTTGCTGCAATAACAACCATTCCGGAAAATAACCAACGATTATCCTTCCTGCTCAACATCTTTTGTAGTATTGTTACCATTACAATGGTAGTGGTAAGGTTATCCAATACAGCAGATAAAAAAAATGCTATAGCACTAACAATCCATAAAAGCTTAATACGGTTTGTAGTCGTGATTCGATTTGTTATAATCCTGAATCCCTGATAACGGTCAACAACCTCAACAATGGTCATTGCACCTAAAAGAAAGAAAATTATTGATCCTATATCGCCTAAATGTTCAGTAAAAGCATTATGGGTAATTACAGTAAGAATAGATTTATGACCCTCTTTTGCACATCCAATAAATTCTTGTAATTCATGGCTATGCATAAAATTATAAATATCAGGAGCCCCTATTACCAATAATAGCCATAGCAATCCACCTGTTACCAAGGCGGTAGCAGCTTTATCAATTTTATTTATATGTTCAAAAGCTATAAACCCATACCCTAAAATAAATATCAAGGGCATAATGTAGAAATAATACATAAAATAAGTTATTTAGATGCGACAGGTTTTAAAGGCCACAAAAGTAAACATTAACTTGTATTATTGTCCTTGTGTTATGATTTTTTTATTTGATTATTCGTTTATTTGGAAATTCCTCAATTTACCAGTTCCTCATTTCCTCAGCCTATAGAGTCAACCATAACCGGTCTGACTTGACAAACTTTCAACTTTAAAAACTTGATGAACTTTTCAGTATTTCTTTTATACTTCTTACATCACGACTTAGCGTCACCAATCCTCTGGCAATATCTTGCATGTCGGCAGCACTTTCAGGCACATCGCTACTGATGTAATGAACAAAACGCCACACCTCACGAATCTTCACCGCTGCAACGGCATACGGTTCAAAAACAGGGTTCAAAGAGTGCAGCATCAATTCTTTGTCTTGCTCTAAGCAATTTTCCACTACTTTAAAAACCACCCCGTCATCCAAGGTAACAATAATACATGCATCACCTGTTTTCACCTCCGACCAGTCCTGCATATATTCACCCGTAACCCAGGCTCCATCAGGCACAGGCAACATCGAATCACCGGATATCTGAAAAGTGCGATATTTCTTTTCTTTCGACAAAAAAGGGAGTTGAAAAACCGGTAGTTCATTAATATATTCAGGATCAGCATAGCCTGTAGTATATCCGGCTTTAGCCTTCTCCTCTACCAATTCAATATTCTCGTTATTACCTACATCCACCGTAGATACCAATACACGCAACCCTTTCCCTTTTATAAACACATCAAATCCACTTTCCAGTTGCCGCATCTGACTCTCCGACAAAGAGTGCAAATCAACCTTCAACAGTGTGTCTATGGCAACATTAAAATATTCCGATAGTGCCATAAGAATTTCCATATTTGGCTGTGCTACGTGATTCTCATACCCGCTGAGGGTTGAGCGTTTCATATTCAACGCCTGAGCCACATCATCCTGTGTGCGTTTACGACGCTTGCGCAGGAATTTTATATTATCTGCAAAATACATAAAATAGTTAATTAGTTTATAAAGTTCTTAAAGTTGAAAGTTTGTCATCACATTGACTCATTATTTCCTTGACAGACATTTAATTTTTGATTATATTACAATCATGATAATGATTATTTTTTAATCAAAGATAGGGGTTTTAGTTGAAAGTTTATAAAGTTTATCAAGGTAAAAAGTGTAAAGATTGAGGAACTGAGGAATCGAAGATAACATTAACACATTAGCACATCAACCATGAAAAGAAACATCATCCACCTTGATCTGGACACTTTTTTCGTATCGGTAGAACGGCTGCAAAACTTCCGGCTTAACAACAAACCGGTAATCATAGGAGGTATGTCGGATCGTGGTGTTGTAGCAAGTTGTAGTTATGAAGCCCGCCGGTACGGAGTACATTCAGCCATGCCTATGAAGATGGCCAAACAACTGTGCCAGGATGCCTCTTTTATTCGCGGCGATATGGAGCTTTACTCTAAATACTCAAACATAGTAACCTCTATCATTGCAGAACAGGCTCCGGTATATGAAAAAGCATCCATAGACGAGCACTACCTCGATCTTACAGGAATGGATCGTTTTTTCGGGTGCCTGAAGTGGAGCCACGAACTACGACAAACAATAATAAAAGAGAGCGGGCTACCCATCTCTTTCGGACTGTCGGTAAACAAAACTGTATCGAAAATAGCTACCGGTGAAGCCAAACCAAACGGAGAATTACAGGTTGACGCTCCCGTGATACAACCTTTTTTAAATCCTCTCTCTATACATAAAATACCCGGAGTAGGACAAAAAACCTACAAAATATTACGCTCAATGGGCATCGAACGTATAGAAACACTGAAAAACATTCCTCCTTTTATGATGCAAAGAGTGCTGGGGAAAAACGGTATAGGCCTGTGGAATAAAGCTAACGGTATAGATAACACTCCGGTAATTCAATACTCCGAACGCAAATCAATAAGTACCGAACGTACTTTTGACAGAGATACTGCCGATATGCGTTATCTCGAAGAATTGATAGTGCACATGACTGAGAAGCTGGCTTTTGAACTGCGCAAACAACAAAAACTTACAGCCTCCATCACAATAAAAATAAAATACTCCAATTTTGATACTCACACCATGCAAAAACGTATCCCCTACACATCGTTCGATCATGTTCTGATAGAAGCAGGTAAAGAGATGCTTTATCGCCTTTACACCCGACGCATGATGATACGACTGATAGGCGTTAAGCTCAGCCACCTGATAAACGGGGCACAACAACTAAACCTGTTTGAAAACACACCGGAACAAATAAACCTCTATCTCGCCATGGACAGGGTACGCAAACGATTTGGCAGTCATGTGTTAAGAAGAGCTGCCGGGATGGAGTAATGGGTAGTCTGCAGTTCAAAGTCGATAGTCTGTAAGCTGACATCCGGCACACTGATTCATTACATCTTTTAACGTCATTTATAGCCAAAACTGCATCTAAAAGGACATGTCTACCTCAACCTCAATTCCAAAATTCTTTTGGTACGTCTGGTTATTTTAAAACGGTCGTCCATGCGCATTCCAACAATCCACATAATATCATCTCCGGTTTGCAGTATCCGGATATCCTCCTTATCGGAAATACTCAATTTGTTGTCAATAAAAAAATCACTTAGTTTTTTAAACCCTTTCATCCCTAATGGCCGGAATGTATCTCCCTGTCTCCACCTCCTTAGTACCAGCGGAAATTCGATCAGATCGGCATCAAAATGAGCAATGGCAGTATCTTTTGAGAAAGAGTAATCATCCGGTTTCAAAAATATTTTTATCCTTAGAGAAATTGGTTCGTCAATAGAGTCAACATCGCTGTTAATGTAAAGTTCATCATCTGCGATGTCCTTATTCTCAAACAATATTAGGTTAAAACGATCACGGATTAACCGGTGTGTAGAAGAATAAAACTGTTTTCCCGGAATACCTGAAAGGCTTTTTATTATATCCCCAATGACATTTGAATTAAAGCCGTATGGTCGCAAAAGTTCATACAGAACAGAACTCTTTTGCAAATGCTCATCTATTTTGGAAATAGGTATTAAAACCCTTCCTTGCTCCTCAACAACAAAACTATCACGTACCCGCCTTACTTCTGCCTCCAGCAGGTCTTCTACTTCAGTTAGCCTTTTGAAATTGGCGGTCATGGTAGAGAAAAAAGAGGGATTCATCTCTTTGAAAAGAGGAATTATCTCATGCCTTACCTTATTACGAAGGTGTTTTACCTCATCATTACTTGAATCATGTCTGTATTGCAAACTGTTTTCTTTACAATACTCCTCAATATTGGCACGCGAAAGATTTAAGAACGGTCTTATCACTTTATTGTTAACTGCCTTGATTCCTGACAAGCCCTTGATTCCTGTTCCACGAACCAGGTTCAGAAAAAAAGTTTCCACAGCATCATCTCCGTGGTGAGCAGTTACGATAGCATTTAAAGCACGCTCTTTAAGCAATAAATAGAACCACTCATAACGCAACTCCCTTGCTGCCATCTCTATTGAAATTCCCTTTACAGTAGCGTATTCTCTTGTATCAAATGACTTTTCGTGACAAACAACACCTCTTTTCCTGCACTCATCTTTTACAAACAGAGCATCTCCGTCAGATTCTTTACCACGCAAGTTAAAATTACAGTGAGCCACTTCACTTTTGTAACCGGCTTTAAGCATTACATCAAGCATTACCATAGAATCCATTCCACCGCTTACGGTCAGGAGCAATGCAGCAGAAGTATCAGTCTTACACTCCTTCTCCATTACCGAACGCATATATAATGTTGTTAGTAAAGTCATAAACCCCATTTAAATATTTCTAAAATACCACCATGTGGCTATACAATTATCAAACCATCTCATTAATCCCTGTTGTGAATTTGTCAACTCCTCGATTCCTCAACTCCTCAAAAAAACCACATTAGCACATCGCATAATTCTTGCATTATACCATTGTACAATTGCTTCATTCCCCTGTATTCAGCACCTCCATAATAGCCAAAGCTTTAAGCAGACACTCATCATACTCTCTTTCCGGTTCGGCAAGAGCTGTTATGGCACTTCCTACCATAAACGAAAGATAACCTTTCTTCTGATTATATAGCATACTACGTATAACAACATTGAAATCAAAATCACCCTCAGGAGTAACATACCCTATCGAACCACTGTACAACCCTCTTTTAGTCACTTCGTAACGCTCTATCAGTTTCATGGCATTCACCTTTGGTGCACCGGTCATTGATCCCATCGGGAATGTAGCTTTTATGGCATCCACCCAGCTATACTGTTCGTCCATTTCTGCAGATATTGTTGATATCATCTGGTGAACCTGTCTGAAAGAATAAACGCTGCATAACTCCTCTACTTTCACCTTACCCTGCTTTGCCACTCTTGACAAGTCGTTACGTACAAGATCAGTAATCATAATATTTTCAGAACGCTCTTTTTCAGATGTTTTGAGATAATCAACATTAGCCTTATCAATATTCGAATCCGAATCACGCGGCGAAGTTCCTTTTATAGGCTGACTGATAAGTCTGTTTCCCTCTTTTTTCAGGTATCTTTCAGGCGATGCACAAATAAGCGATTTATCATGATATTTCATAAAGGCAGAAAAAGGTGTTGGCGATACCTCATTCAATTTGCGGTAAAGCTGTATTGGAGAAACATTCAGTTTTTGAGCAAAGAACTCAATGCAATAGTTCATCTCATACACATCACCAAGGTTAATATGTCGCTGTATTTTTTTTACAGTATCAATATACTCCGAGTGTGACACCTTACTTATAAGCTTCACATCAGGAATCTCATCTTCTATCTCCTCCTCCAGTTCAACATCTTTAAGAAAATTACGTAAATCTTCTTCTGTATCGATATTGTCGTCATAACCGGCCATCCACTTACCATCCTGTAGGATTACCAAAAAACGTGGGATAAAGAAATAAAACAGAGGCAGTTCTATCTCATCATCATGTTTTGATTCCAGTTTTTCAAACTTATTTTTAAGATCATAAGTAAGAAACCCCAGTAACCAATCTTTATGGGAACGATGAAACTGCTCCAGGCCTTCAACAGTTTCATGATAATCATGCAGTTTGTCAATACCTGCCAGAAACTCAATTGAAGAGGACTGGAACTCAGGCATGGAATAACTATTCCCATCCATAATTACCCCGGCTCCAACATTACGGGTATAAAAGAGCAGTTGTCTTTTCAGCCGGATACTGCTGCCTGAAGATATTTGAATAAACCGTCGCATTGGACAAATTTAATCAATAAAAAAAAGACACTCCTAACAGAGTGCCTTTTTATTTTAAAAAGTCATCGGATGCTCAGAGTCATCCGATAACTAAAAGTAGTTTTAATGCTTTGCGAGATACTGAGCAATACCTTCCTGAGTAGGTTTAAGTGCTTCATCTCCTTTGTGCCAATCAGCAGGGCAAACCTCACCGTTGTTTTCAAAGAACTGTAAAGCATCAATCACACGCAATGCTTCATCAATACTACGACCAAGCGGCATATCATTAACCACCTGATGACGCACAACACCTTCCTTATCTATAAGAAACAGTCCGCGATAAGCCATTGGAGTACCGTTAAACACTGAATGTCCATCTTCATTATAGTCAAACTCTCCGGCCAGCACATCATAATTCTCTGAGATAGTCATGCTGTTATCTGCAATCAGAGGATATTTAACTCCTTTAATACCACCATCATTCTTTTCTGTCTGCAACCATTTCCAATGTGAAAAAGCAGAGTCAACAGAAACTCCGATTACTGCTACATTGCGACTTTCAAATTCCTCCATTCTTTCCTGAAATGCAATAATTTCAGTAGGACAAACAAAAGTAAAATCGGCAGGATAGAAAAACAATACAACATGCTTTTTTTCTACAAATTGAGTTAATGAAAAGTTTTGTACTATCTCACCACCGTTAACTACAGCTTCTGCTGAAAATAATGGGGCTTTTTTACCAACTAATACTGACATAATTTTATTTTTTTAAGTTTAATTAATTTTTATTTATCTAACAACGATACACATACTCTGTTCGCTAATTCAAACAAACAATTATTGTAGTTGTTCAAAAAAAAATAACATTAACTTTTTTTAACTATCAACCCGGTAATTTTCAGTACAACCTCCACTGCTTTTTGCATACTTTGAATTGGCACAAACTCAAACCTGCCATGAAAATTATGACCACCGGCAAATATATTTGGTGTTGGTAATCCCATAAAAGAGAGTCTTGAGCCATCTGTTCCACCACGTATTGGCCTTATAATCGGGATTACTCCAACATCTTTCATGGCCTGCTCTGCAATATCAACAATATACATTACCGGTTCAATTTTTTCACGCATATTGTAATACTGATCTTTCAACTCTACAGAAGCAATACCTTCTCCAAACTCACTGTTTATTTTACGAACCAGATGCTCCATCTCTTTTTTACGATCTTCGAACCTGCTCCTGTTAAAATCACGAATTATGTATTGCAGTTCCGTTTTTTCAACATCCCCATTAACTAACATAAGGTGATAAAAACCTTCATACCCTTCAGTATGTTCAGGCGTTTCATGTCTGGGCAACATTGTAATAAACTGATTGGCAATGCGAATAGAATTATGCATTTTATGTTTAGCATAACCAGGATGAACATTCTGCCCCTTAAAAGTCACTGTGGCACCGGCAGCATTAAAATTCTCATATTCCAACTCACCAATCTCACCGCCATCAAGCGTATATGCGAAATCAGCACCAAACTTCTCAACATTGAAATAATCGGCACCGGCACCTATCTCCTCATCAGGAGTAAAACAGATTTTTATCTTCCCATGTTTCATTTCAGTATTCTGCAACAACACCTCCATTGCAGTAACAATTTCAGCAACTCCGGCTTTGTCATCAGCACCTAAAAGCGTTTTTCCATCCGTTACTATCAGATCGTTACCTATATACTTTTTAAGTTCCGGAAATTTTTTTGTTCCTAAAACAATATTCTCCTCTTCGTTTAATACAATATCCTCACCGTTATAGTTTTCAATAATTCGTGGATTAACATGCTTACCTGAAAAATCAGGGCTTGTATCAACATGAGCTATAAACCCAACCACAGGTATATCATCATCAATATTTGATGGTAAAGTAGCCATCAGATAGCCATTCTCATCAAGCTCAACATCCTGCATGCCTATACTTTTCAACTCTTCAGCCAGTTTCTCGGAAAAAACATATTGCCCGGGGGTAGATGGTGTAAGCTCTGTATTTGTATCCGACTGTGTATTCTCTTTAGCGTATTGTATGAATCGTTCTATTAATTTTTCCATAACTGTTTATTTCTTTGGTTATTTGGCTATTTGGTTATTTGGTTATATGAGGATTCGACCATTAACTATACATAAGCATAACTATGCACTTTCAACTTGCCTGACGTCAGGAAGGTTTTATGAACCTTACAAACTATCAACTCAATTTATTTCACATCATCTGAGTTATACTTAAACCCTAACCTTTTCCCTGTTTTTACTCCCGAATGCATTATCTCACTCTCCACCTGCATTAAGGTAACCATCATCATATCATCATAAGGCGGCACCAACAAATCAAAGCTTATAGAGTAATACATAGCAACCTCAATGATACGTTTTAAAGTTTCCTTATTGAGTTTTTTTGTGCCGAAATGGTTTACTCCCATTCCTTTTTGTCTTTTTCCTTCAACAAAGAAATAACCATCCTTGTTCACAAACATGCGAGCTACCAGATATCCAATATCCTCATGTCGCTGATACTTGAATGAATCGTACAAATAATTATAAACATATATAACACCGCAATATGTGTTAGAAACATCTTTTTTACTGTACGGACGTTTCCATATCTCATGATCTCTGTCAAATTCAAAAGTGTTTGTATGCATATTAAAAACCAGAACATCACCTGCAACCTTCAATTGAGCCACAAACTCACCCCTGTCTTTATACTCCAGTTTCACACGACTATCTTCAATTTTAAGCTCACTGTTATATTCCTTTTCGATATCTGAAAGTAAACTTTTTAAGGTATTAAAAACCTCAAACGTTTTATCAAAAACATTCTGTTTTACAGGAGCTTTGGCATTAAGTAGTTCAACAATCTCCTGTTTTATACTGTTTTTTTCCATAATTGATTATATATTTCTTTCTTAGATATTACTATTTACAGATAAACCACTCTGGTTAAAATTTATAACTGAAGTATAGCCCATATTTATTATCAGACACTTGAGGTATAAATGATATATTCTTTGATTTTTTAAAAGGATTAAAACTCTTTAAAGGTTCAAAATAATAGATAATTGTTGGTACAAGGATACCAATTCCGACACCCACCAACACATCAGACAACCAATGCTTATTATTTATCATTCTGAAAGCTCCTGTAGTAACAGCAAAGGCATAACCACTATAAGCAAACCAGGCCGAGGTTTGACTAAATTCATTACACAAAACAGTTGCATTAGTAAAAGCAAAAGTTGTATGTCCTGACGGAAATGAATGAGCACCACCATTAGGGCGAGTTTTGTCTACCCAAGATTTTAATCCGTGAGTAATTCCGGCTGTTATAATATTAGAGATAAGCAAATATTTGGTTTGATCAAACCAGTGGTTTCTGCTTTTTATTCCTACAGCATCGGCAATATACATTTCAACAATAGGAAAATACTGAACGTAATCATCAATATGAAATTCAAAATCATCACCCACCCTATTGCATATATTTATTTGCATATCTTTTTCAAACTGACTGTTATTTATTATCACCCCTGAGCCGATTAAAACAGTAGATATCGCCCCTGCAGTGATTATATTTTTTGTGCGTATACTATCCTTTTTTTGAGCATAAACATTTATACTCAACATAGAGGAAACTACTATTAACACAACCAGACTTTTCATTTTCACATACCCTAATACGCCAGGGCAAACACAACACGTTGCGTGGAGGGTTTACCGGTAACCATACATTGACCCTCCTCTTTCTCTCCGTTAAGCAGAATACAACGTATAGTAGCTTTTGTATCTTCTTTTATTTTCAGTTCTGTTTCATCAGTGCCGTCCCAATGTGCCAGAATAAAGCCACCCTTTTCTTTCAGTACTTTCTTAAACTCATCGTAACTATCCACTTTAGTTGTATTATCGGTTCTGAAACCCAGAGCTTTTTTGTAAATATTCTCCTGAATATCTCCCAACAATTTTTGAATATATTTATCGATACCATCCACCGGCACTATTTTTTTCTCAAGGGTATCCCTTCTAACTATCTCAACAGTGCCATTTTGCACATCTCTGGGGCCTATAGCCAATCGCACCGGAACACCTTTAAGCTCATATTCGGCAAATTTCCAACCCGGCTTTTTCTTGTCGTTATCATCAAACTTAGCATCAATTTTATTGCCTCCAAAACTACGCTTTTTGAGTTTTGAAACAATTCCCTTTGCTATTTTAGAAACTTGCTTAAACTCCTCTTCCTTTTTATAAATAGGCACGATTACAACCTGTATAGGTGCAAGTTTAGGAGGCAATACCAACCCGTTATCATCTGAATGAGCCATAACAAGCGCACCCATCAGGCGTGTTGACACACCCCACGATGTAGCCCAAACATAATCTTCTTTCCCTTTATCATTTGCAAATTTCACATCAAATGCCTTTGCAAAATTTTGACCGAGAAAGTGAGATGTTCCTGATTGCAATGCTTTACCATCCTGCATCAGAGCCTCTATGGTATATGTGTCTAATGCACCGGCAAAACGTTCACTGGCAGTCTTGGCACCTTTCAACACAGGCATTGCCATAAATTTCTCAGCAAACTCACTATATACATTAATCATTGTTAAAGTCTCCTCTATAGCCTCCTGTTTAGTTTCGTGAGCAGTATGCCCCTCCTGCCACAAAAATTCGGCTGTGCGTAGAAATAAGCGAGTACGCATCTCCCAACGAACCACATTAGCCCATTGATTTATTTTTATAGGCAGGTCACGATACGACTGTATCCAGTTTTTATATGTACTCCAGATTATTGTCTCTGATGTTGGACGAACAATTAGTTCCTCCTCTAGTTTGGCGTCAGGATCAACAATTACACCATTACCATTTGGGTCATTTTTCAGCCTGTAATGTGTTACGATAGCACACTCTTTAGCAAAACCTTCAACATGACTTGCCTCCTTACTGAAAAATGATTTCGGAATGAATAGCGGAAAATATGCATTTGAATGACCTGTATCTTTGAACATACGATCTAAAGCACTTTGCATTTTCTCCCATATTGCATATCCGTATGGTCTTATAACCATACTCCCCCTGACTGCAGAATTTTCAGCCAGCTCAGCTTTAAGCACTAAATCGTTATACCATTGTGCGTAATTCTCACTTCGTGATGTTAAAACTTTTGCCATTATATAAAATATATTTGTCGTTAATCATTTAAAAGGCACAAAAATAGTAAAAAACAGGCTAAAACTCTATTTCACTATTTATAAATAAAATGAAATTATAATTTGAATACAACTGTCTTATCTATTTATTGTTCCAAAGATACCACAGGTGTTTTTAACATTTTTTTCGTTTTTTACTCATATTATTTATTTTTGGTATTATTATTGCTTATTACTCATTGGATAATTAATAATACAAATTGGAGGAATTAATTATGAAAACTTACCTTATATATATAGCTGCTTTAGTAATAAGCCTTTCATCCTGTAACTCTACAAAATGGGCATCAGCAGATTCATATACTGACGACCTGTATTACAGTTCTAAAGACAAACCTCTTGCTGTATCGGATGAATATATTCCTGTCTCTTTGGAGAAAGAAGTAAAAAGAGAAAACCGTAAAGAGGTAAATAGTATGCAAAGCAAATACTTAAGAGAGAATCCAAATTATTCAATGGAACAAGTTACAAGTGATTTTTCAGATATACAAAGTTCCTATTCGCAACTCCTTGCTAACGACAGTATAAGTGATATTGACACTGTATTATATTACAATGATGAAACAGGATATTGGGTAGATGGTTTTGAAGGTTCAACAATGGACTTAGATTATGCCACAAGAATCATTAGGTTCCATGGACCATTTGCAGGTGTTCCATACTGGTCACCTCTTTACACTGATGTTTTATTCTTTAACACATGGGACTGGAACGTTTATGTAGATAACAATTATGCATATGCATTCCCATCCTACACTAATTCGTTATACTGGAATTCAAGTTTTCGTTATGGTTTCGGCTATAGAAACATGGGCTTTAGCATGGGATATGGATGGGGATACCCTGGTTATGGGTATGGATACCCTGGTTACGGTTGGGGATACCCTGGTTATGGGTATGGATACCCTGGTTACGGTTGGGGATACCCTGGTTACGGTTGGGGATACCCAGGTTACGGATGTGGTTATCCGGGATATGGACCAGGACATCCGGGACATCCTATACACCCGGGATATCCTTCAGACAATTACTACTATGGTGCACGAGTCACAAATCCTACAACCGGGCGAATGAATGCAAAACAAAATTCTATTGCTAACGGCCCAAGAACAGCTAATGTAACATCTCTAAAAGGCGTATCATCAACCAGAACAACAACGACTATTTCTCCTGATAACAATCTGAAAATCAAAAAAGGTAGTACCACATATACAAGAGTCTCCAGGAGTAATCAGGCTCAATCAACCGGAGATAAGAAATCAGTATCAAACCGACCCGGTAGTTCATCTAACGGTAGTGTAAATGTAAGAACAACTCGCAAAAGCTATTCTTCATACAGTAGTTCAACAAGTACTAAAAGACCAACATTTAACAGGTCAACTTCTTCAAGGAGTACAGGTACAACCAGAAAAAGCAACTCTTCTTCAAGCTCGCGTAGCAACAGCATTTATTCAGCTCCAAGAAGGAGCAGTTCTACTTCTGCGAGAAGTTCACAAACAAGTAGCAGGAGTACTTATAAAACCGGATCTTCAAAATCATCAACTTCTTCACCATCCAGATCATCCGGTAGTTCAAGTACAAAAAGTAGTTACTCTACACCATCCAGATCTTCTAGAAGTTCAGGAAGCAGCTATTCACCATCAGGATCCTCTTCCGGTTCATCAGGCAGCAGCAAAAGTTCATCATCATCATCAAACAGCACCAGAAGTTCAAGAGGATCGAGGTAAATAGATTATTACTAATAATTATTCGTTTGACATATCAATCAAGGATAAGCAACATATCATTTTCCTTTAATGATTAAAACCTTATACACGTAAAACAATTATAAGATGAAAAATATTTTATCAATATTCATACTTGCATTACTCTCAAGCACAGTTGTTATAGGACAATCGCTTGATGATGCCATTCGCTTTTCTCAAACTAACATTACAGGAACAGCACGTTCGGCGGCTATGGGAAATGCTTTCGGAGCACTTGGAGGAGATTTCTCATCACTCTCCATTAACCCGGCAGGCATTGCCATATACAGAAGTTCTGAGATATCAGTAACTCCTTCTTTAATATACAACAATACATCTGCAAGCTACTTTGGCACTAATGCCAAAGACGATAACTGGAGTTTCCCTTTTAACCAGGCTGGAATAGTTGGAACATATAAAGCATTAAATGACGATGATAAAGGGATAATTAGCACTCATTTTGCAGTAGGATATAACAGAATAAATAGTTTTAATGAGAGTTCAGTTATTCAGGGATACGGAATAGAGTCATCCAAACTGGGACAATTCGTTATTGATGCTGGTGGTTATTATCCTGGCGAGCTGGATGAATTTGGCAACTCTCTGGCTTTTAGCACATGGCTGTTAGACACTCTCCCAGGCATTGGTGACCAATATTTTAATGCTTATGAAGCCATTGATCAGGATGGAAACATATTTTGGCGAGCAAACAACGGCTTAGACCAAAGGCGGATAACAGAAAAAAACGGATATACAGGAGAGTATGTATTCTCAATGGGTATTAACATAAGCCATATTTTAATGATTGGATGTACTTTTGCAACACAAAATATTCATTACCGGGAATCAAGTACCTACAGTGAATACAATAGTTACGGACTATCACCTGCATTCGATACTGATCTTGATTATTATAATTACTACTCTTACCTTAACCAAACAGGTACAGGATTCAACTTCAAATTTGGACTTATCTTTAAGCCTCTACCGATACTGCGTATAGGTGCTTCAATTCATACTCCTACCTATTATAATATATGGGAGCGTTGGGATAATCGAATAGTGTCACATTACGAGGATGGTGAAACATTCGAGAAAATATCTCCTATAGGTGAGTATAATTACAAGTTCAACACACCATTTAAAGCTATAGGTTCTGCAGCACTCGTGCTTGGTAAATATTTGATCATCAGTGCCGATTACGAGTACTCAGATTATAAGTCATCAAAATTTAAACCTATTACCTATTCAGATGATCATTTACGGGATCTGAATGACCAAATAGATGAACGGTTTAAAAACACACATAATTATAGAGGCGGAATAGAATTTAAACTGACCCCACAGTTTGGTGTACGTGGCGGCTATGCTTTTCAGGGTTCTCCATATAAAGAAGAGTATCAGGATAAAAAATCAAAATTTACTACATATTCAGGAGGTCTGGGATACAGAACAATGAGATATTTTATTGATTTTGCATATATGATGACCAATCGTGAATACGATTACTATAACTACAATTGGGATTCATCATGGAATGAATATCACGGAACACCTGAGCCGGCAAAAATAAAATCACAAGATAATCAGTTTATTCTAACTCTTGGATTCAGGTTCTAATACATCTATTCATTATACAATCATTCCGATAGCGACAGTTTCATTTGTGGCTTCGTCTATTAATATTAAACTACCGGTTGTACGATTTCTGTTATATGAATCATAAAACAGAGGTTTAGTTGTACGTATAGATATCCGTGCAACATCATTCATATCCACCTTCTTGTCCTTGTATTCTTTTTCCAATGTATTAATATTCATCTTGTAATTTACATCTTTGATAAGACAACGTGCCTCTGTTGTTGTATGACGGAGAACGTATAAACCACGAGGAACCAACGGTTTTTCATTAAACCAACAGATCATAACATCTATATCCTGCCCTACATTAGGGCCGTTTCCACCATTAGTAAGCATATCACCCCTGCTAATATCAATATCATCCTCAAGTGTAAGTGTTACCGATTGGGGTGCAAAAGCACGATTGTATGTTTCTTTATACAAATCGATACTCCTAACAACAGAAGAAAATCCTGATGGTAAAACAGTAACTTTATCCCCAACATTGATTTTACCGCTGGCAATTCGTCCACCATATCCCCGGTAGTCAGGGAAATCTTTCGATTGTGGCCGAATAACATACTGAACAGGAAATCTAAAATCTTCTGTGTTGATATCGCTACTGATATGAATATTTTCCAACAGATACATCAGAGTTGGCCCCTGATACCAGTCCATTGTCGCTGACCTTTCAACAACATTATCACCTTTCAATGCACTGATAGGAACATAACGAACATCTTTAACACTAAGTTTTGATGATACCGCTTCAAGATCATTTTTAATTTTCTCATAATACTCCTCACTGTAATCAACAAGATCCATTTTATTAACACAAACGATAATATGAGGTATCTGCAACAATGATGCAATATATGCATGCCTTAATGTTTGTTCTAAAACGCCATGCCGTGCATCAACCAATATCAAAGCCAGATTTGCAGTACTTGCACCGGTAACCATATTTCTGGTATACTGTATATGTCCCGGGGTATCGGCAATTATAAATTTGCGTTTTGGAGTTGCAAAATAGCGATAAGCAACATCAATGGTAATGCCTTGTTCTCTTTCAGCCTTAAGGCCGTCAGTCAGTAATGCCAGGTTAACTTCTTCGTTACCTGCCCGTTCACTAGCCTTTTCAATGGCATCCATCTGATCGTCAAAAATAGCTTTACTATCATATAACAATCGGCCTATCAAAGTACTTTTACCATCATCCACGCTACCTGCTGTGGTAAAGCGTAAAAGCTCCATATCTAAATATCCTGATTCTTTTCCAGACATAATCTTTTAATTATTTAATTATTAAAAGTACCCTTCTTTTTTTCTGTCTTCCATGGCTGACTCAGACCTCTTATCATCAGCCCTGCCTCCACGCTCAGTAGTTCGTGTTGATGCTACTTCATGAATTATATCCTCAAGTGTATTTGCAGTAGAAAGAGATAATCCCGTGCATGTAACATCACCTATTGTACGACATCTCACATCCAGCTCTTCCACCTTCTCAGAAGGTTTAAGTTGCATATAAGGAGCCACGGCCAGCCAAACACCATCACGGTTAAATACTTTTCGTTTATGAGTAAAATAAAGACTCGGTAGTTCAATCTTCTCCATATAGATATATTGCCATACATCCATCTCTGTCCAGTTACTTATAGGAAACACCCTAAAATGTTCACCCATGTGTTTTCTGCCATTAAACAAATTCCACAATTCAGGACGCTGATTTTTAGGATCCCACTGCCCAAACTCATCACGGTGAGAAAAGAAACGTTCTTTAGCTCTTGCTTTCTCTTCATCCCTCCTGCCGCCGCCCATTGCGGCATCAAACTTATTCAGTTCAATAGCATCAAGAAGTGTTGTTGTTTGCAACTTATTACGACTGGCATTTATTCCTTGCTCTTCAGATACCCTTCCCACATCAATACTATCCTGAACAGATGCCACAATAAGTTTCGTCCCTGTGTCATTCATAAGCTTATCTCGATAATCCAGAGTCTCCTGAAAATTATGTCCGGTATCGATATGCATCATTGGAAAAGGAATTTTTGCAGGCCAGAAAGCCTTCATTGCCAAGTGAAACATAACTATAGAATCCTTTCCCCCTGAAAATAACATCACCGGGTTTTCGAATTGAGCAGCAACCTCCCTAATAACAAAAATTGATTCTGCCTCTAATTCTCTAAGGTGATTAATTTGCAATTTATCCATCTTATATATTTTTATAGCTGTTGTCGATAAGCCATTAGCTGTTAGCTTAAAGCTTATAGCTTATAACCGTTACCTTACTTATAAAATAAGCCTCGCTACTTTATTTGCGAGGCCAAATTTAGTGATTTAATAAAGATTATTAAAATTTAATTTTCCCGGTTAATATTTAGTACTAACATCCTCATTTTCAAAACTCTTATTGTACTGTGTCATTGCCCTCATACTCATTCCCATACTTGAAAATCCTCCATCATGAAACAGATTCTGCATTGTAACTTTTTTTGTAAAATCAGAAAACATCATAACACAATAGTTGGCACACTCTTCTGCCGAGGCATTACCCAGAGGAGACATTCTGTCGGAAAAGTCCATCAATCCGTCTATTCCTTTCACGCCACTTCCTGCTGTGGTAGGAGTTGGCGATTGTGAAATGGTATTAACCCTAACCTTTTTTTCTCTGCCGTAAATATACCCGAAACTTCTGCCAATAGACTCCAGTAATGCTTTGGCATCAGCCATATCATTATAACCATATAAGGTTCTTTGAGCTGCAACATAAGAGAGTGCAAGCATTGAGCCCCATGGATTTATAGCATCCAGTTTAAAACCCACCTGCATAATTTTATGAAATGAAATTGCTGAAATATCTAATGTTTTCTGAAGGAAGTTATAATCAAGATCGTGATAGACACGCTTTTTACGAACATTCAACGACATTCCAATCGAGTGCAGAACAAAATCGATCTTGCCTCCCAATACTTCCATCGATCGGTTAAATACATGCTCAAGATCATCAACCTTTGTTGCATCGGCAGGAATAAGTTCTGCATTACACTTTTTACCAAGCTCAACAACCTCTCCCATCCGGCATGCTACCATAGTATTACTCAAAGTAAATTCTGCTCCTTCTTCAAAAGCTTTTTCAGCTACTTTCCATGCAATTGACTTATCGTTTAATGCTCCAAAAATAATTCCTTTTTTCCCTTTTAATAAATTATTTCCCATATTAAAAATATCAAATTATGTACATACTTTGCTAAAGCTTTAATTTTTAAAAAGTGCACGGGCATTATCCAATGCGGCATCTGACAGGTCAGCACCACTTAACATTTTTGCTATCTCAATAATTCTTTCGTCTCCTTTTAGTTCTATAATATTAGAACTGGTTTGATGTTCATCATCTGTTTTAAACACTTTTAAGTGATATTTTCCTTTTACAGCAATTTGAGGCAGATGAGTAATAGCTATAACCTGTATCGTTTCAGCTATCTCACCCATAATACACCCCATCTTATCAGCCACTTCCCCCGATACACCGGCATCTATTTCATCAAATATTATTGTAGGTAACCCTTTCGATGTACTTAACAAAGCTTTTATCGATAGCATCAGGCGGGACATTTCTCCACCTGAAGCAACCTTATCGAGAGGAGCCATATCTCCATTTTTATTGGCGGAGAACATAAATACTATCTCATCCTGCCCATTATGTGACGGTTGCTCCAGTAACTTATGCTGTATCTCAAACCTTGCATGTTCCATGCCCAGTTCTAAAAGCTGTTTTAATATTGTCTGACTAATTATATCAAATACCGATCGACGTGAACGAGTCAGCAGATCAGCCATTTTTAATAGCTTCTTCTCAACCTTTTCTTTTTTCTTTTTTAAAATCTCTAATTCAGCATCAAATGATTCAAACTTTTTTAGTCTCTCTTCATATTCATTTTTCAACTCAACGAGTCCCTTACAGTCATTCAATCTATGCTTATGCATAAGACTGTATAAATGATCTAACCGCTCCTGTTTTACAGCAATAGCCTGAGGATCGTACTCTACACTCTCAGCTTTGCGTACTACATCATCTGCCAAATCAGCCAGATCTATGTATGCCATTTCAAGGCGCCCTGCCATTTCTGAAGCATCAGGAAAATATGACACAACCTTCTCCAAAACTACTTTTGCCTCTTTAAGTGCAGACAGTGCCGGATGATGTTCACCGTTAAGCAACTCAAATACTCCCGACAAGCTCATTTTAATCTCTTCGGCATGTGTCATCTGTTGCAGCTCATTCTCTAGTGCAGGTAACTCATCTTCCTTTAGTTCAGCTTCATTTAATTGCTCATACTGAAACTGTATATAGTCATAATCTGCTTTCTGACGGTTGTTCTCCTCAACAAGAACCTCAATTTGCTTCTTTATATTTGAATACTCTTTGTACAATTTAGAATATTCAATAATTTGATTAGAATCACCAAATACAGTATCCACCACCATTAAATGAAAACTTTTATCACCCAGTAACAAATTCTGATGCTGAGAATGGATATCAATAAACCTTGATGTAATCTGCTTTAAAAAAGAGAGGTTTACCGGGGTGTCATTAATAAATGCCCTCGATTTGCCTGTAGGTAAAACCTCTCTGCGAATAACTGTATTCTCCTCATAGTCAACATCATTATCCTCAAACAACTCCTCTAAGCCATACCCGCTTATCATAAACCAACCCTCAACTATACACTTTTTCGATTTGTCGAGCAGTACTGACACATCACTTCTGTTTCCCAGTATAAGAGATAATGCTCCAAGCATAATTGATTTTCCGGCACCCGTTTCCCCAGTAATTACAGTAAAGCCATCGTGCAATGACAACTCCATTTTGTCAATCAATACGTAATTGGATATACTTATAGTTTTCAGCATTACTATTTGGCAGAAGTTAGTTTTTCATATTTTTTAATATTCGAAGGATCTATCTCTTTAAGTAAACTTGCAGCTTTACCCTTTTCCAATGGAAAGGCTTCTGAAAAAATATTTATCAGCTCGTCTGATTTAGCATCAAAAAAAAGTTGCATTGATACTGAGCCCGGATCCTGTTTTTGTACCTTTCTTAATCCTTCCAGGGAAGTAAATATATTTGTCCTTCCTTCCTGAGGTTTATCACTCATTATATCAAGACCTTTTATATGATAATCATACATAGCTTTTCTTAATGGACGATGATATTCATTCAACATTTTTTCAGTTAACCAGTAGCGGTTCTTTTTATTCTCAAACGATTTCCAACCGGCTTCACTTGCATTCTGTGCACGGGTTACAATATTCACAGCTTTCTGAAAATATGGTGTGCCGCCGTACAACTTAAATGTATCATGATCGATACCCAGTATCATATATGCATAATAAGCTAAAACCGCCACAAGGTTTGACGAAAATGTGTTTGGATTATAAATAAGTGGTTGATTTTCTACATAATTAAATTGGAAATCCTGATCCATCCGGTTCATTGTAACCGTATTGTATGATGCATTGAAAACAGGTCGGCGTGCTTGTATCTGAATTGTACCCTTAAACTGATCTGTAGATATAGCCTCTTTAATATTTATAAAAATATTACACTCTATACGTTCTTCCTGAGCAAAAACCTCATTTGTCCAACTGGTATTATTAAGAAACTCTGTAACAGCTTTCTGAAGGGTTTCGAAAACGCTTTTGTTCGTTCCCTGAACGCTACGAGACTCTACCTGAATAGAACACCTCAGTTGCTGACTATAAGTGCTAAACGATAAAAAAAACAGAAATATTAAAACAAGTCTAATTTTAAAAACCATTTTATTTGAAAAGAAACACATTTTTTAACAATATAACAATAAAAAATCAACTATATCAACTGCAACCTCCTGTTTTAATTTTAACGGAAATTCAACTGTTTTATTATCCTTGTCAATTATTGAAATTTTATTGGTATCAACCATAAAACCAGCCCCTTTATTCTCAAGAGAATTTAACACAATAAAATCGAGATTTTTTCTTTTAAGTTTTTCTGCAGCATTCTTTTTCCCTTCTGTAGTTTCCAAAGCAAAACCAATTAATATCTGATCATCTCTTTTTTGTTTCCCTAACATGGCAGCAATATCTGTTGTTGGTGTCAGTTCAACAATTAAGTTATCTCCTGATCTTTTCATTTTAGAGTCAGCAACATTTTTAGGAGTATAATCAGATACTGCTGCAGCCATAATGGCTATATCAACATTCGGAAAGCTCTTTTCACATTCATCCTTCATCTGAGCAGCACTTTCAACATCTATGCGTTTAATAGCCGGATGAACAGCTTCTAATTTTGACGGGCCTGTAACTAAAACAACATCCGCCCCTCTCCTTGCAACTTCCTCTGCTATGGCAAAGCCCATCTTACCCGATGAAAAATTACCAATAAAACGTACCGGATCAAGCTTCTCATATGTAGGACCTGCAGTTATAAGAACTTTCTTACCCATTAATGACGTTTCTTCCGGATGGGCAAAATAATCTTTAATTATTTCCATAATCTGTTCAGGCTCTTCCATTCTACCTTTACCACACAATCCACTTGCCAGCTCACCTGTTCCCGCCTCAATTATTGTAGCACCATACTCCTTCAGTTTTTCAATATTGGCAAGGTTTGCAGGATGTTTATACATATCCATATCCATAGCAGGAGCAATAAAAACAGGACATTTGGCCGAAAGGTATGTTGTTAACAACAGGTTATCACATATTCCTGATGCCATTTTTCCCATTGAATTAGCCGAAGCCGGAGCCACTAACATCATGTCTGCCCATAAGCCTAAATCTACATGACTATGCCATGTTCCGTCACCGCTTTCAAAGAACTCACCCAACACTGGCTTCCCTGACAGAGCAGACATAGTTACCCGAGTTATAAACTCTTTAGCAGCTTTAGTCATAATCACTTGTACTTCTGCATTTTCTTTCACCAGCAACCGAAGCAAAAACGCTGACTTATATGCAGCAATACTACCTGTTATTCCAAGAATAATTTTCTTTCCACTAAGCATAACTCAAAAATACAAGAAAAAAAAAGATAAAAGGAATATATTAAATCTCTTTTATCTTTTTCCTATTATTTGCTAAAAAAATGAACTTTACTCATCAACCACATCAAGCTCCGGTTTCCGGTAATAAATTTTACCTTCCATAAACTCCTGTGCAGCAATTGAGTTTGATTTTGGCAATCTTTCATAAAATCGTGAAATTTCAATCTGCTCACGATTTTCGAAAACCTCTTCCAGGTTATCAGTATATGAAGCAAATTCCTGCAATTTTTTATTCAGTTCTTCTTTCACTTCTGAACTAATCTGATTTGATCTTTTTGCAATAATTACTATTGATTCATAAAGGTTACCAGTCTCTTTCGACAATTCATTTTTATCCCATGTAATTGTTGTTGTAGGGGCATTCGATTTTTTGTAATCTATCGGCATTTCTTTCTCTATTTAATTATCAACCACTTTCTATAGGTGGGTTCTAAAAATTCATTTTTTCACTTGTGATTCGAGAGAAATCGCAGAA
>CBDUZZ010000054.1:0-32378 GCA_965371855.1 uncultured bacterium | reverse complement strand
ACAAAAGTTATTGTATTATATACACTAAGTTAGTGCCATTACTCCGAGGAGGGGAGTTTTTTCATTTCTCAATTTATCATTACACCATTATATCATTTAATATAACCATCTGCTTATTTGTCCGGCATGAACAATAATAAACCTGAAAAGCAGACCTCCAAAAATTACTAATGCAGGTGCCACAACATAAGGGATTTTTTTACCTCTGGTTTCCAAAATTTCCAGAAATGCCGGGATAATTAATCCTAAACTGAATACCAGACCCCAGAACGTAACAGTAAACTGACCTCCAAGAAACATATCAGCAGCTTCTATTTGTACCTGAGTACTGGCCTTGAATCCCATAAACATATGAATAATCAGTGCTACTTCTATGGCAATTAACATCAAATCTATTCGTGCCATAGAGTGCCTTTCAGTTTTTGAATTTGATAACAAGATAATAAAGGCTGCTCCTGTGGATATCCCTGAAGTAAGAAACAGTGGCCCCAGAATGGAGGTGTTCCATAATGGTCTGGCATTAAAAGCTGAAAGTAATATACCGGTGTAAATGCCAAGTATAACAGACAAAACAACTAATCCCCAAGCCATTTCTGTTTTATATTTTTCGAGAAATAACAATGTGTCTTTTATCCATTTATATTTCCAGTTCCACTTAGGAAAAACAGATTCAATATGAATTGCTGCCCATGTCATAGACAGAGGCATTACTAACATTAGAGTCCATGCCCCCCAGCTGGTAGGAGATTCTATGCTGAATGAAGTGTATAACCTCCAGAAATAGAGTTTGTGTTTAAGGTCAAGAAACAGGAAAATTAGTCCGATTGCGAGTAATACAGGCACAAAAACCGGAGCCATTCTTACCGCTGTGGGATATTTTTCCTCTTTCCCTCTTATATAAAACAGTCCGGCAAAAAACAGTATTCCTGCTGCCAGTCCGCCGAGAAAAAGATAGGCTGGTATTTGCCATTCCCATATTTCCAGATACGGATCTACTAAAGGGTTTGAACGCCCGCTTACAATTAATTCTTCTCTCATTTGTTTATTAATTTATCAAGTTATATCAAAAAATATAACTGAGGTTCAGTTCCGGCTTCAGGAATAAGAGTTTTAAACTTCCGTTTTTTAACCATTTGTGATACTTCAGAATTGGGATCATCCATATCGCCAAAGTAGAGACATTTGGTAGGGCAAACAGCCACACAGGCCGTGTCCTGACCTTTCTCAAGCCTATGGTCACAAAACGTACATTTATCTACATATCCTTCCGGGTGAACGAAGCGTGCATCGTACGGACAAGCAGTTATACATGCACCGCATCCTATGCATTTATCGTGTTCAACTTTAACAATTCCTCCTTTAATAATATAACTGGCACCCGTTGGGCAGCAACGCACACAAGGAGCATTGTTGCAATGATTACATCTTTCTGATCTGAATTCAAGTTCCAATTGCGGATATGTGCCGTCGGTTACTTCTACTATCCAGTCACGTGCATAACCTATGGGTACGTTATTCTCAGTTTGGCAAGCAACAACACAATCGCTACACCCAACACATTTCTTAGTGTCAATTGCCATTGCATATCTCATGATTCAGCCTCCTCTTTTTCCGGTTTAGAAGTTAAAAATGTCACAAAATTACCTCTCATTCCTGTTCCTCCCATTATCGGATCCATCATCACATTTGTTATTAATTGGGAATCACTGGCTCCCCGTCCGTAAGCTCTGGTTAATTTTCTGTTTTCATGTCCAAAGCCATGAATCATATATACAGAATCCCAACGGATACGCTCTGTAACCCTGACTTTTATTGGGAATGTAGAAACCACATTATCCTGATTTTGCAGATATACCTCCATGTCATTTTCAAATCCCCACTCTTTAGCCACTTTGGGATTTATCCATACAACATTTTTATCCATTAAATCGGTAAGATTAGGATTGTTGGCTGTACGAGAGAATGTATGCATAGGAGCCCGACCATAATTTAAACGGTAATAACCTGCCGGAGGTTCCGGATGCGGGGTGTATTTTGGTATTGGATCAAAACCGTATTCTGCAAGTGATGTTGAATAGAGTTCAATTTTTCCGGTGTTTGTATTAAACTCGACATCTTCGTCATCCTGATAATAGAGATCATCATACTGACGTTTATATTTTTTCACACCCAGGCGTTGCATCTCTTCAAGTGATGTGCCAACTTTTTTTAACTGCCAGTCAAGTTCTTCTTCTATAGTATCAAATGGGAAATAATCACCTTTACCCATTTTTTCAGCAAGTTGTTTTGCCATCCACCAGGCAGGTTTGGAATTGTACTTTGGTGTAGCAGCAGGCATCCTTAATGCAATAGTAGGTTCGCGATGTTGAGTAATACGCAAAGAATCATATCTTTCTATATATGTACATTCAGGCAGTACTATATCTGCATAACCTGTAATCTCCATAGGCATAGTATCTATCACAACCATAAGATCAAGATTATTAAAAGCCTCTAATGTATTCTTCCTGTCAGGCAGAGTTTCTATTAAATTGGTTCCGTTTACTATCCATGCTTTAAGAGTGCAGTCCATTGTTGCTGAAGGAATAGTGGCATCACAAACTCCATTAGCAATAGCCAGGTCGGCAAGCTGATATTTCCCACCCATAGCATCTCTCCATGTTCTTGATGGCTTAGGATAGGGTGGATGAGGTATGCCCGGCACTTTGGCTTTGTCAGGCAGATAAAAACCACCCCTGCGTCCCCATGAACCAAGCAGTGCATTCAGGATAGCAACAGCTCTTAGCCGTTGAGTATCGTCGCCATACCAGGTTACATGTCTTCCGGGGTGCACTATCACTGCCGGTGAAGCATACCCCATTTCTCTGGCTGTCTTCTTTATTACATTGGGTTTAATTGTAGTTATTCCATAAGCCCATTCAGGAGTCATATTTTTCACATGCTCCTTGAGTTGTTCAAAACCGTAAGTGTATTTCTCAACATACTTTTTATCATACAACTCCTCCTCGATAATTACATTAATCCAGGCAAGCAGAAGTGCCAGATCGGTAGCAGGTTTAATGGGCAACCAGTATTTTGATTTGCTTGCAGCCGTTGAGAATCGAGGGTCAACAGTAATAATAGTTGCACCCTTATCTATGGCATCCGACATCTCCTGAACATGTCCGTTATGCATATTTTCACCTATATGTGAGCCAATAAGAACCATGCATCTGGCATCACGTATGTCTGTAGGTTCCGGGGAACTTAAGCCATCACCAAACGTTGCAATAAAACCTACTTCACGCGGACCTCGACATTGTGCGTATGATGGTGCTGCAATATTATTTGAGCCTAAAGCTTTTACCAGATTGCCAAAATAAGTACCTCCGGAGCCATGAGTAAACAGAGCTACGCATTCCGGTCCATGTTCAGCGATAACTTTATTTAGTTTTTTGGTAATATAATCAAAAGCCTCGTCCCATGTTGCCTTTTTAAATGTTTGTTTGCCCGATTTATCTTTAACCCTGATAAGAGGTGTTTTAAGTCTGTCTTCATCATGATACATACCTACACCACCGGTACCTCTTGGGCAAAACCGCCCATTACTGTTTGGATCTATATCATTCCCAATTATCTTTTGAACCTCACCGTTTTCATTTTTATATACCCATCCGGCGCATTTCCAAAAACAAACCTCGCAGTATGTTGGAGTACGTGTGAAATCTAAGTGTAATTTAAAAGGTCCCTTAGCAACTGTCTTGATCTGTTTGTTATTGTCCGCAAACAATAATTTTCCTCCAACAGCAACTCCTGTAGCCCCTAATGCTGAAATTTTGATAAAATCCCGTCTACTTTTCACCATTGGTTCTTCTTATTAAATAATTTCGGAACACAATGTATTTAATTATCTGCTTTATTAAAAATGTAAATAATTAGATATGTTCTTATCAACATACAGAATGCAGCTGTAATACATTGATATTCTTTAATATTACAACGTTATAGATTTTTATTTGGGGAGTGCAATTTAAATTTAATCAAAATTAAAAGAAGAAACTGATTAGGAATTCAAATCAGAGATATGATTAAAATTGTCAAATAACCGGGGGATTTTCCTGATCAGGGAATTAAAATCAACATAATGAGCACCATAATCGTCCAGCACGAAATTTAATTTATAGTTGCCGCTTTTGATTGCATTTTTCAGAGCCGGCACAAAATTGCTGTTGTAAATGCCAAACAAAGGTTCTGTACCCCTGCTATGCACCGGGATATAGCATGTTTTATCTTTGATATTTTCAATAAGAAAGTTGACAGCTTCGTTGTTTAGAAAAGGCATATCACATGAAACTATGATGTTGAAGTCAAAATCTGTTACAGGTAATGTAGTTAACAATCCTCCGGCGGGACCAATACCCTTAACCACATCTTCAACAACAGGAAGCCCAAACCTTTTGTATTCATGATTGTTGGAACTTATTACAATTCTTTCACAAAATGGAGTTAATAGGTCAATTGCATACTCTACAAGTCGTTTGCCTTTGTATTTGACGAGTCCTTTATCCTGACCCATTCTATTGCTTTGACCACCAGCTAATATAATTCCCTGATATACCATGTTTTATTGTATAGATAGATTTGTAACAAGTGTTACAGGTCTTTTAATTTAATTGGTTCTGTCGATTTGATTACTCACCATATTTAACATCGTTTATTTGTTATTGCTGATTCAATATCGTGAATATTTGTGTCAGAAACAAGAAAAACCTTGTTGTTGACTATTGCGAAATCTGTTATTACTTGTTGCACATATTCTTTTCTGACCGATAGAATCAAGCACAAATCCTGTGTAACCAACAGTTTCTCCAAACTGTTTTTCCATCCATTGTTATTAAGTTCCAATTTCCCAATTTCATCAATAATTATAACATCTTTACCTTTAACATTTTCAACGGAAAGTATTTGTTTTCCTTTATTCATGACTTCGGAATTAATGTCATATCTTCCAATACTTTCGCCGGTTTCATTCTTTTTTATTTTAAGATAATTTAATTGCACACCCGTTTCAACAGAAACTAAATTGTACCCAATTGTTTGTCCGTTTTTCATAATACGTGGCGAATAAAAACCTCCTGTTGGCATGTTTTTTGCTTTCAGGTTGCCAACAAGCTTTGTGAGAAATGTGGTTTTTCCTTCAGAAACCTTCCCTGAGATGATGAATACAGAAGCCTGTTGTTTGTCTGCAAGTTCATTAAAACGGTTTTCGGCATAACGGATTAAAAGTTTTATTACACCTCCCGGAGTTTTTAAAAATGTGCGGGCATCAGGCAGGTTTGTAACGATGAAAGGAAGTGACTGAAAAGCAATTTCTAAAGCTGCAGGAACTTGTTTGAATGCCGACCTGGCCAGGAAATTCCTGATTATTGGGTTATAAAGTTCTGTACTCAATACCGAAAAGCCTACAATAACAACAGCTGCCCTAAAATTCATTTGCAGGCCTGTCATCAAACCATCCACCCAACTGTTTTGGCTGTCGTTGAAGGATGCGATTAATAGTGCAAACAGGAGGGTTATAACTACAAATGAAATCCAGAATTTGGGACACGATAACTGGCGCATAGCTCTTTTATATCGCAATATCCAGACTGTGACCAGAGTGATGGAAACCGGCATCCATATATAGATGTGACTACTGCCTATCAATATCAATGTACCTATAAGAGCTGCTAAACTAAAAATAAGCCAACCGGTAGAATAATCAAAAGATGTTTCAGATCTGCTTCGCCAATCAATAGCTTTTGGTATGACGTTCATACTGTCTGAGCCGGAATCTTCAGTCATACGCATTCCTATTCTCATGGCAACAAAAACAGCGAATAGACCGAAAAGAATATATATCCCTAACAGAATCAGAATTGGTAGCCAAAAAACATCAAATGTTATGTCGAGTTGACGTTCGGCGTATTTCAGAAGGTTAGCATATATCTCCACAATATTAAATCCATAAAAGATAATGTAGTTGATTATTTTTTGAAACAGTATCCACGACATCGCCAACGCACTACCCAATAAGAAACCTGCCAAATTCCTTCCCAGAAGTCTTACAGATATTTCCAGTAACAGGGCTTCCATGAAAATGGCCACCATGGGGCCAAAAATGACAGCACTGGGCGACATGGTTTTCATTAAGGCACATATCAGTCCGCTACGCCAGAAAAGGCCTTTATCTTTCCATATGTATGATACAGAAATTAATAAGATGAATCCGATAGCAGTTAGAATATTTCCTTTAAATGGGATGTGCAGGTTATGCAAGAAGCTGCCTAAGATTATCTCGGATGCTGCCCAGATAGCTCCCAATATGGAAGCTTTGAGCCAAACATCGCTAAGTACGTTTTCTTTCATCTGTTAAAGTTAAAATTCAGTGCCACATAAAAATTCCGACCTGCTTCCGGATAACCCTCTTCTATGGTGTAGTTTTTATCAAAAATATTGTTTATGCCGGCTTCTGCATTAAAATATTTAACAAACCTGTACGAAATCTGAGCATTAGTAATGGCATATGCAGGTGAAACTCTTAAACCGTCACTGGAATTAATGCGCTCAGAAAGAAATTCGCCGGAAAGATAGAAAGACAACTTTTTGGGAAAACTATATTCTGCCGAGGCAAAAACTTTATTTTCAGGCACATTAATAAATAGTATTTTCGGATTGCTCAAATTGGTACGTTTGATATAAGAATATACAGCATATAACTGAAGATCTTCGACCGGTTGGTATTGTATAGTAAAATCGGCTCCGGCAAATTCTGACGAGCCGGTGTTTTGTACCTGAGAAAGATCGTCCTGTACATAGCTTACTAATTGTATTGTATTGTTAAGTTGGCTGTAAAACAGTTCGGGATGTAAGCTGAGTTTTTTAGTTATGAAAATTGTTGCTGCCAGTTCAAGATTTAATGCTCTTTCTGATTTCAGGTCAGGATTAGGGATAGAACGTCCGGTGCGGAATGAGTAACGATCCTTCATCGTGGCAAAACGGTTTTTGTAGGCGATGTTAAAATTGGCACGGAAAGAATTTGAAAAATGATAATAGCTTGCCAGTTGGACATTGAGAGCATCATTGGTGTTTGATGGAAATTCAGAATTTGCATCTTCTGTTGGATTAAAGTATTCTGCTTTAATGCTTTGTCGTATGTTATATGAGACACCGGGTATGAAGGTTAGTTTTTCTACAGGTTTGTATATATCCTCAAGTCCGAAAGAAATTGTATTGTCCGCCATCTGAATTGCCTGTTCTCCCTCATTATGCTCGCTGTGGTTGTCATTTTTCAGGTGTGCCGAGAATTTTAATGTGTTGTTTTGACCCAAATTGCTTGATAATTCAACGTTTCCACCCAATGTGTAGTCGTTGTAAAAACTGTTGAAAGCATATCGTCTATCCTGTGTAGTATATGTGTTATCATCAAAACTACTAAGCTTATTTTTAAATTGGTCATAATAAAACCGTGCTTTCAGGTATGTTTTTGATCCAATAGCTGTTGTTGCAATAAAATAAAGACTTTGTTTGTTCCAGTAAGGCCATTGCCAATAGCGGATGCGCGTATTCTCATCGGTGCCTATGTAAACAGGATTGCCTTTGCTGCCATGCGAATATATATAGTTAATGCTATATTCATCGGTTTTGTTGGGTATATAGCCTATTTTCATACTTAATTTCAGGTCTTTGTAGTAAGAATTATCCTGTTTGTAGTTGGTTTCGAGGGCAGTAGTGTCGAAGTTTGCTGAGAGGGGTATGAAATCGCGATTGAGTATCGAAAAGTTTGTCTGAAGATAAACCTTCCCCAGATTGCTTCCGATATTGAGTTTCGTGTCATACCCATTTCCGCTCATCACGCCAACCCTGGAATCAATCTCTAATCTATGAGTAGGCTTTAAGCTAATCATGTTAATGGCACCCCCAATAGTATTTGCTCCATACATCATAGATGAAAATCCTTTTGAAACATCGATTTTGGCTATGTCATAGGTGGTAAAACGAGCTAAATCGGCATACCCGTCAAAAGGAACATATACAGGAATTCCATCGATAAAAACGGGTACACTTCGAATATCAAAGCCCCGGATGTACACTGAGCTCTCATTTCGTGCACCACCATTATTGAATACAATTGAAGGTAATATCTTGAGAGAAGACGCTAAATTGCAGGCATTGTTTTTTTGCATATCTTCGGATCTTACCGTCTCTTCATCTATAGTTTTAGTAATAATGACTTCCCCTAGTTGATATACTTTGGCGTTGATTGCCGTTGAGTCTACTGCTGTTTGGGCCTTACTTATAAATGCAAAGGAAGTTAGCATTATAGCTAAATATATTTTTTTCATTTTGAATTTGTCTAAATATATTTTGCGTTATACAGAAAAGGAATAACGCATTGCGAAAATAATAGATTATTTTTAAGTGTAAAACATTTTAGGGTGAAATTAGCTATGTGTTTAAGGATTTTGTCTGCTCATCTAAAAATCCGCAGAACTCTTTTTCAATTTTCTTAAATTTTTCAAGAACTTCTTTGCCGAATTTGGATATCTCTGCAATTCCACCTTGTTTGCCTCCATGTTTGAGAGTGATTAACGGAGTGTCAGCGGTTTTATTCATTTGGTTTAGGCTGTACCATGCTTTTCTATATGACATGTTGAGTTCATTAGCGGCCTTTCTAAGGGAGCCAAGTTCGGCAGTCTTTTTCAATAATAGTGCTTTCCCTTCACCAATAAATGTATTATCATTGATCTCTATCCAGATCCTGCCTTTTGCTTTATATTTTTTATTACCGGATGCTGTCATGAAATTATTTCAACTGTTTATAAAGAATAGATTGTTTAGCCTGTTAGCAAATTAATAAAATTTTTTACATTTATTCTTCATTAACTGTACAGATATTTAAAATTTACTATTTTTGAGATTGACATTTCCCTTTTCAATGAAATAGAGGGAGTAAAAAATAAACTGATAGAACACTAATAAATGCCAAAATCACTTGTTAATCCCAATGCCTCCTTTGGAAGTTTAGCAGTATTCATGACGGCTATTTCAACTATTTTGGGTGCTGTACTGTTTCTGCGATTTGGGTATGCAGTAGCAAATGTAGGCTTGATTGGTGTAATTGCAATAATACTAATTGGACATCTGATAACTATACCAACAGCTCTTGCTGTTGCTGAGATTGCAACAAACCAGAGAGTGCAAGGGGGAGGAGCCTATTATATTATATCCAGATCTTTCGGACTGAATATCGGTGGTGCGATTGGAATTGCTTTATATCTTTCGCAAGCTGTTAGTGTTGCTTTTTACATCATAGCATTCAGCGAGGCCTTTGACCCTTTAATCACATATATGAATACGGACATTAATCCCGGATTGTTGAAAAAAGTAATTGCCCTGATTGCAATGACCATCCTTTCCGCTGTTGTGATTCTACGGGGTTCAAATATTGGGATGAAAGCACTATATTTTGTTGTTGCACTACTTTTTATTTCCATAATCTTTTTTTTAGTGGGAGATCCTATCTCAAACAATATAGAGATATCCCTAAACAAGACTATTGAAAACCCCGATTCATTTTTCTATGTCTTCACTATCATTTTCCCGGCATTTACCGGAATGGCGGCGGGATTAGGATTGTCAGGTGATCTGAAGAATCCTAAAAAATCTATACCACGGGGAACGCTTCTAGCAACGCTAGCAGGAATGATAGTTTATCTTCTGGTTGCATTTAAACTTGCTAGTAGTGCTACGCCTGAAATGATGTCTGCAGACCAGCTTATCATGTCAAAAATTGCAGTGTGGGGGCCAATAATACCTATAGGCCTGGCAGCAGCTGCACTATCGTCTGCGATAGGTTCTCTTTTGGTGGCACCACGAACCCTACAGGCAATTGGCTATGATGCTATACTGCCAGCAAAAAATCTGAATAATTGGTTTGCCAAAGGGAAACCTAAAGATAATGAGCCGGTAAACAGTGCAATTATTACCATTATTATTGCTTTCTTTTTTGTTGCAATAGGCGATATTAATTTTGTGGCTCAGATAATTTCAATGTTTTTCATGGTTACTTATGGTGCTATCTGTCTCATTTCTTTCCTTGAGTACTTTGCCGCCGATCCTTCATACCGGCCTACATTTAAACAAAACAGATGGTACTACTCTCTTTTAGGTGCACTCCTCTCTTTCTGGCTAATGTTTAAAATGAACTGGCCATATGCTTTACTTTCTGTTCTTATTATGGGAGCTATTTACTTAATTGTAACAAAATACAGTTCCGAGAAACAAGGTTTGGGAAAACTCTTCAAGGGTGTTGTATTTCAGCTAAGCAGACAAATCCAGATATTTGTACAGCGTGCCAACAAAGAGGAACAGGAATACAACTGGCGTCCTTTTGTAATATGTGTTTCCGAAGATTCATTTAAGCGGCAGTCGGCTTTTGATCTGTTACGATGGGTTTCCCATAAACACGGGTTCGGTACATATATTCATTTCATAAAAGGGTATTTAAACAATGATACTCATCAGGAGTCCCAAAGGGTTTTGGACCGATTGATTAAGATTGCCGAAGGTAGTCGGAGCAGGGTTTATCTTGATACTATAATCAGTCCGTCATATACTTCGGCTATAGCCCAGGTTATTCAGTTATCCGGAATCTCAGGGAAAGGAAATAATCTTATTCTTTTTGAGTTCTCCCGACATCAGCCTGAACCGCTTAAGTATGCGATAGATAACTACTCTCTTTTTGAGGCAACCGGTTTTGATGTCTGTATATTGAATACCGGTGAGAAGGGGTTTGGGTTTCATCTTGAGATTCATGTGTGGATTACAGCTTATGATTTTCACAATGCCAATTTAATGATTCTAATGGCTTATATTATTTCCGGCCACCCTGACTGGAAGAGGGGAGTGATAAAGATTTTTGCAATGTTTCCTGAAGAGCAGATTAAAAGACAGAGAGAGAAATTGCATAACCTGATAAAGACAGGGCGTCTGCCGATATCTCCAAGTAATATTATATTTCTGCATGCTCCTAAAAATCAGTCTGTACATGATATATTAAAAGAGAAAAGTCGTGATGCAGATCTTACAATCGTTGGTTTTTCACCCCCAAAAATAGATGATAATAGTGAGGATATAGTCAATTATGACCAGATGGGGAATATATTATTCGTTAACGCATTTCAAGATAAAAGTATAGAGTAATATATTACTGATATTGAAGATATATTTTTTAGTATGAAATACTTATGAAGGATTTAAAAATAAAAGTTGCACATGAAATAGAACACGGTAAAAAAATAAGTGAAAATGCTGAAGATATCTGGGGATGGGTCAGCCCTGCCGGTCAAGTTCGTGCTCAGCGCAGAGCTGATTTTTTTATTCAATTGGGTAAATTGGATGACCAATCCCGGGTATTAGAGATTGGCTGCGGTACCGGACTATTTACGCGGAAAGTATATCAAGCCACAAAAGCACAAATAACAGCAATTGACATCTCTGAAGATCTTCTGGCACAAGCCCGTGAAAAATTGCCCGAAGTAGAATTCAATCTTGACGATGCAATGGCTTCCAGTTTTACTGACAGCACCTTTGATTGTGTTTATGGTAGTTCAATACTTCATCATCTGAATTTTAAGAAGTCCTTAAATGAAATTTTTCGGATATTGAAACCCTCGGGATCGATGATATTTGCTGAACCTAACATGATAAATCCGCAAATTCTGATTCAGAAAAATATTCCGGCAATAAAACGTTGGATGGGTGATTCTCCTGATGAGACTGCTATTGTTCGTTGGTCTTTTAAAAAGTTAATGGAGAATACCGGATTCAAGAATGTCATGATATTTCCTTATGATTTTTTACACCCTTCAGTGCCGGAATTGCTAATCCCTTTTGTAAAGAGAACAGGAGAGATCATAGAGAAGATACCTGTTTTAAAAGAGATAGCCGGTTCGGTGATTATATATGGAGAAAAGAGATGAATAAAATTCAAAAATTTAAGCTGAAAAAATAATGGGACGTAACGAAAAAAAAACAGTAGAGGGAGATGTCTTCTTAACACTGAACTCACTATTAAAAAGAAATAAGAGTTTACTGTTTTGGTCTGCATTCGCAATCAGTATTTTTACGAGTCTTCTGTTGTTTAATTTAAGAGTGAGTGAAGGTGGTGATGACAGCACATATATCATTAGAGCATATAATTTTCTGAAGGAAGGAACCTATCCCTCTTTTCAAGGGCCTGTATATCCAATGTGTTTGTCTGTTGTTATGAGTGTTACCGGTATTAAGCTGGGACTACTTAAACTTACTTCCTTATTGTTTATGGGCATATTCATCCTGTTGTTTTATAAAACATTCAAAAACCGTATTGAGCCTGTCATTATATATCCAACTCTACTTCTTTTATCCATAAATTCTTATGTTCTCTATTTTTCGAGTCAAACATACTCAGAGGCTTTGTTTATGGCTCTTTTGGGAATATTCTTTGTTTACTTTTTCAAATTCCTTGATTCACAAAAAGAAGTTAAAACTGAGTTTAAACAATTGCTATTAATTGCTTTTTTTGTTGCTTTATTAGCATTAACGAAAAACATTGGTTTTGGTGTTGCAATAGCGGTTACTGTTTTCTTTTTGATAGAGAAAGAGTATAAGCTGGCTGGTAAATTTCTGTTGTCATTTATTCTGATAATGGGTGGATGGGTATTGCTGAAAGGTCTTGTCTGGGGTTTTGATATTGGGGCAAGCAGTCAGGCAACAACACTTTTGTTTAAACACCCGTATGACTTTTCACAAGGGAAGGAAACTTTTTCAGGATATCTTCTCCGTTTTGTTGACAACTCCAATCTTTATCTCTCAAAACACTTTTTAAAAATGGTTGGTTTGAGAAGTATTGATACAAAATCTGTTAATTTCATTTACACTGTAATCCTGTATGTTTTGTCTGTTTTTGCATTTGTAAATGTTTTCAAAAAGAACAGATATCTCCTCTTCACAGGTATCTTTGTTTTTACGATGCTTGGTATCACTTTCGTTTCGTTACAAAAAATATGGGATCAATACAGGTTAATAGTTCCATTTTTTCCTTTTATTGTAATATTCTTGTTGTCGGGGATAGTTGCCCTTTTTCGCACTAAAAAACTTTCACGTTTTCAGGTAGTAGTAACACTTTTTCTGTCATTGAGTATCCTGCTGAGTGCAAGTCAGACCATTTCTAAAACAGACCTGCTGACTTTACGAAGTAACCTTATGGGGAATAAGTATAAAGGTTACACCGCTGACTGGACAAACTACCTGAAAATGGCTGAATATGTAGGGAAAGAGCTTGACGAAAATAGTTATGTGGCTTGCCGTAAGCCTAACATGGCCAGAATTCATGCCAATGGTAAAAAGTTTTACGGAATATACCGCATAGAAACAGCGGATGCTGACACTCTCCTTCAACGGCTTAAAGACAAACATGTAACACACATAATTATGGCCAGCCTAAGAAAAAATCCGGCAATAAATAACGGCCAGACTATAAATACAATAAAAAGGTATATTTCATTCATTGTTAAAAAATACCCTAAAACATTCAGATTACAACATAAAATTGGCAATGTTGAACCGGCTTATCTGTTTTATATTGATTATTCCAAAAAGAGCAAATGACAAAAAAAGAAGAGTATAAAGAATATTTTAGAAAACATTCGGATAACTGGGTAAAGTATCGAAAGAAAAGAGCCTATTATTGGGAATCTATAACCAGGTATTGTGACTATTTTATTCATAAAGAGAGTAGTGTTTTGGAAGTTGGTTGTGGAACAGGAGAGTTACTGGCTGCTGTTAAAAGTAAAAACAGAACGGGAATTGATTTTTGTGAACCGCTCATAGTAAAAGCAAAAGAAAATCACCCCGATATCCGTTTTGAATTAATGGAAGCAGAGAGTATTACTCTAAAGGATAAATATGATGTTATTATATTGTCAAATCTTATTGGTGTACTTGATGATATAGAAAACGTTTTTAATGAACTTCATAAGGTAAGTCACGAGAAAACAAGAATTATTGTTACATACTATAACCGGTTATGGGAGCCGGTTATCAGGATGGCTGAAATTTTGCGATTAAAACGAAAAACACCGAACCAAAACTGGCTCTCAACACACGACATATCGAATCTGCTTTATCTTACCGGTTTTGAAACATACAGGCATAACCGGAGTATGTTTATCCCATATAAAATTCCACTTTTGTCTTCATTTTTCAATAAGTTTCTTTCGAGGTTACCGCTTCTGAATGCTCTCTCTTTAAACCAATTTGTTTTTGCCAGACCATACCCACCTCAACAAACGGATGAGGAGAAAAAGACAAAGCACTCTGTTTCTATAGTTATACCTGCCCGTAATGAAAGCGGAAATATTGAAGAAGCGATTAATCGGGTTCCTGAAATGGGTAATTTCACAGAGATAATTTTTGTTGAAGGAAATTCAACGGATGACACTTGGGAAACTATTCAGAAAATGTATAAGAAATACATGGATAAGCGACCTATTCAAATAATGCAACAAGACGGGAAAGGGAAGGGAGACGCTGTGAGAAAAGGATACAGTGCAGCAAAGGGAGATATCCTGATGATTCTTGATGCTGACCTGACAGTTGCTCCGGAGGATCTGCCAAAATTTTATAATGCGATCACATCCGGTAAGGGTGAATTTATAAATGGCGTCAGATTGGTTTATCCTATGGAAAAAAATGCTATGCGACCGTTAAATACTCTTGGAAATTATTTTTTTAGCAGCCTGTTCAGCTGGATGTTGGAAATGCCGGTGAAAGACTCCTTATGTGGAACAAAGGTAATGTTCCGTACCGATTACGTTAAGTTGGCAGAAAACAGAAGTTTCTTTGGTGATTTTGACCCGTTTGGCGACTTTGACCTCCTTTTCGGTGCTTTTAAACTAAACCTGAAAATAATAGATTTGCCTATCAGGTATCGTGAAAGAAAATATGGGGATACTAATATCTCCCGTTTTAAACATGGTGTTATTTTACTGCGTATGGTCATGTTTGCTGCAGGGAAGATAAAATTCCGTTAGGGTTTGATGTAATTTCCTATTATTTATAGTGTGATGTTCATAATATTTTTTCAATTTTACAGATACAATAATTTTTAAATAATATCATGAATAAAGTGGCTATTTTCCCGGGATCTTTTGACCCGTTTACTATTGGACATGAGAATATAGTAAAAAGAGGTATTGAGCTTTTTGATAAAGTAATTATTGCAGTAGGGTTTAATTCCAACAAGAAAGAGTTCTTTCCTATCGAAAATCGTGTTGAATGGATTAAAGATGTTTTTTGGGACAATCCTAAAATCACTGTCCGTAAATATGAGGGGCTTACAGTTGAATTTGCCGCCGAAGTAGGAGCCAACTATATTTTACGAGGACTGCGTACTGCTGCTGACTTTGAATACGAAAGAGCCATTGCTCAGGTAAATAAAATAATGACAGGTATTGATTCCGTATTTCTTCTTACGCAACCTGAGCATACACCGGTTAACAGCTCCATAGTAAGAGATATACTTAAACATGGCAGTGATGCAGGTGAATTTCTGCCTGAAAAAATTAAAAATGGGATCAGGGATTTCAGGTTGTAATGATGAGCTTTTAATTGATTAATATTGAATAAAAATAAAAGACAAATTATTATACCTGAATGAGAAGATTGCTTTTAATATCTGTTGCTGTTATTTTTTTTGTTACAGGCTCTTATGCTCAAAAAGAGAATGTAACACTTAAAGGAACGGCAAAGCAGTATGCAGGTTTTAATCTTTCGATACAACATATTACTAATTACATATCGCAGGAAACAGAAGAAATTGGGAATTTCAATATTGATGAAAATGGGGATTTTTCGTTCTCACTATATTTAAGCGATGTTACCTATACTTTTATTGACCTCGGCATATTGCGAGGTTTCATTTATCTGGAGCCCAACACTACCTACGAAATAGTATTGCCTCCTTATACTCCTAAAAAAGATGCAGATTGGTTTAATCCCTATTTTATGCCCGAAAATGTAATTATTGGTATTAAAAACAATGAAGCTCTGGGATTAAACAAAGCGATACTCCAATTCGACGAGGAGTATGATTACCTGTTTAACAAAAATGTTTTTCAACTTTTCAATAGAGGTAATGTGGTATTAGCAAAACAAATAATAATCCGGCTTGACTCTCTATACCCGAATGAAAATAACGTTTTTTTCAATAATTATAAATATTTTAGTTACGCAAAACTCTTTATGTTAAGCCAAAAACGACAAAAGGGTAAAGTGATATATGATTTTTATTCCAACTCTCCTGTATGTTTTGAAAATCCGGCATATTGGGAAACATTCAATCTTCTGTTTAAAAACTTTTTTTCGTACTACTTTACAATAAGCAGAGGTAAAAAACTAAAAACGGCTTTCTCTGAGGGATCGCCTTATGACTCTCTTTCTATTGTTTTAAGCCAAGACACCCTATACCAAAATGATGAATTCAGGGAAGTGATTTTGTTAAAAGGCATGTACGATGCTTTCTATTCTGACCATTACAATCAGGAAAAGATTATTACTCTTTTTGAGCAGGCTGCAAAATCCTGTACATCTGACAGAGTTCGTAGAATAGTATTATCGTCACATAAAAAAGTAAATCATTTGCGAGTTGGCTCCAAAGCTCCTGACTTCTCTGTTTTCACAACCTCCGGAAAAGTTATAAAACTCTCATCCTTTAAAGGTCGGTTCGTTTATCTGAGTTTCTGCAATACGGAAAATTACAGTTGTAAAAAGGATTTTCAAGTACTTGATGCAATGCATAAAAGAATGAAACGTGACCTTGAAATTGTTTCCATTGCTACAGACCGGGATATTGATGAGTTGAAGAAGTTTATTAAAACAAACAGATACAAGTGGAGTTTTTTATACTTTGGTGATCAGGCAAATGTTATTTTTGATTATAACATAAAAGCTCTTCCCACATACTTCCTTATCGATACTGAAGGTAACATACTTTTATCTCCGGCATCTACACCGGAAGAAAATTTTGAGGCAAAGTTTTATGAAACCATAAAGAATTATCGTTACAAAAACCTCAGAAAAGAACGACCGAAAGAGAAATCGATTTATGATTTTTAATAACCTTTTTTATTCAATTACGTTTATACAGTAATAGTTTTTTTTGACGAATAGCCCGAAATAATAAACAGAAAGTTAAAAACGCAAACTTTAACCCATATTTTTTTAAAGTTTTTTAACTATGTTTGTATGGTTTTGGTATTAAATTATTTACCAAATAAATTTTTGGGACAAAATCTTTTTTATGAAAAAGGAGCCTTCTAACAAATCAATCATCTTTGGGTTATACATTTTATTGATTTTTCTTTCATCAAATTTATTGGCTCAAACCCCCTCGGCCGAAGTTGTTAGTGCTGATACTGCTATTTGTGAAACAGGTGTAATTTCATTTAAAGTTAAATTTACCGGAACAGCTCCTTTCGGCATTGCTTATGAAGTCCTGAATACAGAAACTAGTGGTTCCGTTATATATACCGAATTTGATCCTATCTTTGATGCAAATTGGGTAACCACACTTACTGTAAGTAATAATACCACAATTAGTATAGTAAGAGTTTATGATGACACAACAGGTGATTGGAGTTATCCTGGCGATGGTGCAGAGGTTACTGGTGAATCAATGGACATTACGGTTGATCACCTACCCACTCCTGGTGCAGGCAACGACATATCTGCTCTGTGTGGTTATACAGCAACAATGACTGCAACTCCCGGAGATGCTTCGAATCCTCATTACTGGGCAGAAACAGCTGACGGGATATTTGCTGACATAAATGATCCTGCAACAACTTTTGAAGCAAATGATTTGGGAACATACACCCTTTGGTTTATAGAAGAGAGTGGAGTTTGTAAAGATTCTTCCTCGGTGGATGTTGAGCTTCTGGGTAGTCCTGTGGCATCATTGTCAGGCTCTGAAACTATCTGTTCAACCGACGGAAACTCTAATCAGATAACACTTACCGTTAACTACAACAGCTCCTTTGCTCCATATTCATATACCGTTTCTGACGGAACAAACAGTTACAACAGAAATGATAATTCTGTTACTCCGGATATTTTCAGTGTTCCGGCAACCGGTAATCAAAACTATACTATTACATCTATGAGTGACACCCGCAGTGGTAAACAGTGTTATGCCCGCGCAAAAGATATGACAGGGACAGGTGTTGTTACCGACCTGAAGCCGGCTGCCTATGCCGGTGAAGATAAAATTGTTTGCGGTGAACTAACAACTACACTGGAAGCCACATTAGAAAATCCAGGAAATACCGGCATGTGGACGTCAAAGTACGGTAGTGTTTCTTTTGATGTACCAACCTCTTCCAATACATTGGCAAGTGTTACATCAGTTATTACACATGTTATAGACACTTTATTCTGGACAGAAACAGAACCGGTCTTGAGTTGTAAAGACTCTAACAAAATTGGAGTTGTTTTTGCAAAGCTTCCCGATCTCATTTACAGTAAAGACATAGCTATCTGTCAGGGAAGTACAGCAACACTTACGCTTAATGCAACAGGTAACAGCCCCTGGACTTTGACTTACAATATTGATGGTAGTGGTACAGATTTAGTTCTTAACACCCCGGCTGAAACAAAAGATTTTTCACCGGAATCAACGATAACAGTTACTTTTGATTCAATAGTCGGAACATATGGCTGTGTTACTCAACTAAATAAAGATTATATCATTACTGTTGATGAAATGCCGATTGCAAATGCAGGAATGTACGATCCTGTTTGCAGCGATCAGATACAGTTGAATGCTGTTGCAAGTATTACAAATACATTCGGACATTGGCAGGGAAACGGTGCTTTTGACGATATAAACAGTTCTTCCACAGGTTTCACCTCCGCTGCATTTGGTGAACAATCTTTAACCTGGACAGAAACTAACAGCAAAAATGCATCTTGTACTTCTTCTGATGTGGTAATAATCCGTTTTGATCAGATGCCTTTAGCTCCTAATGCGGGAAATGATAAAAAACTTTACCTTGAGTTTAACACAACACTTGATGCAGATCCTGCTGATGCCGGAATTGGAACATGGTCTGCCTCTAATTCTGATATTTCGTTTGATGATGTCAATGATCCCGGTGCAATAGCGAGTAATCTTAAAATGGGTGTGCAAACTCTTTCATGGACTTTGTCGAACGGAGTATGTGAAGACCATACAGATGATGTTGTAATTGAAATTAAAGGTTTAACTAACCCAACGGGCTTTTCACCTAATGGTGATGGGGTTAATGACTTATTCAAAATAATGGGAGCAGATCAGATACCGGGGAATGAACTTAAAGTATTCGACCGGAAAGGGAAACTGGTGCACTCTGAAAAGAATTACAGCAATGATTGGGATGGGACAAACATGGATGGATCACCACTAGACGATGATACTTATTACTATATTTTTACCGGTGATAATATTGATCCCATAAAAGAGTACCTTATCATTAAACGCTCAAAGACCGAATAGTGCCAATGAAGAAAATTATAATATATAGCCTGTTTTTGTTCTTCTGTGGTTTTGCGGAGGCGCAGTACGACTTAAGCATGAGCCAGTATATGCACAATCGATATGCTATAAATAAAGCCTTTGGGGGCTCCCGGGAGGCATTATCACTTTTCGGCTCTTTCCGGAAAAAATGGGCAGGAGTGAACGGCTCACCTACAGGTCAATATTTCTCAGGTCATACTCCCCTGAAAAATGAAAAAATAGCTTTAGGGCTCGATTTGTTTAATCAGCAGTATGCCGTTTCGCAACACACCGGTTTCTCTTTGTCGTACACTTACAGGATTAAAACAAACGACAAAACCTGGCTGGGATTTGCTGTCTCAGGCGGAGGTAATTTTATGTCAGCAAATTGGGCTGATGTTATTACTATTGACGGTAACGACGATTCTTTTGCAGCTAATGAAAGTAGCTTTAGTCCTACCGTAGGTTTTGGCGTTAGTATATACTCCAATAAGTTTTTTGCAGGAGTTTCTATCCCGTCATTTTTTGTTCAAAACGAATTTGAAACAGGTGACATTAATTTCGATTTGGCACAAATCAATTACATAGCTACTGCTGGATACGCTTTTTCGGCAGGAGAAAAATGGATTGTTCAGCCCTCATTTATGGCACAGTACGATGGACTTATGTCTGAACTCTATACTGATATAAATGCAACAGTAATATATAACAGACTGTTATGGGTAGGAGTATCCTATCGCACAACTGATGAAATTGTTGGATTATTGGGGTTTCAAATAACACCGCAATTACGGTTTGCATATAGTTTTGATTACTCAATTGGAGACATCGGATCTTATAATAACGGAACCCATGAAATATCAATTCAATATGATTTTAGTTTTAAAATAAATACTCCAAATCCTAAGTTTTTTTAAACATATAAGGCATGTTAAGACTAATCTCAACCATATTTTTAAGTATCGTTATTCTGACAGGAGGTATATTCGCTCAGGATGTAAAGATTACTCCTCTGCCTTTTAATAATAAGTATTCAGAGGAACTGTTCCCATGTTATATTGACTCGTCTTTGATTTTTGCATCAAACAGGAGAGCATCAGTTATAAAAAATTATTCTGATGAAAATGACAATTTGCTGTTTCATCTCTATATTACCAGGCTAAAACCTGATAGCACATGGAGTAATCCTCAAGAGTTTGATAACACTCTTAATACTATTTTTAGTAACGGGCAGGTTTGGTTTGCCGATGACGGAAACACGGTATATCTCACTCGCAATCATTACGACACATATAGTAAAAGTAAAAAAAACCGCAACGGAAACGGATTAGGCGTATACGTTTCTACAAAAAATAGTGCAGGGAAATGGTTGAGGCCTAAATCACTGCCGTTTAATTCGCGTAGAAATTATAATACTGGTCAACCAACACTCTCTCCTGATGGCAGGTATCTTTTCTTCGTGTCGGATATGAACAACGGATTTGGAAAAACAGATATCTTCTATAGCGAAAATGTTAATGGCACATGGAGTGAACCACAAAATTTAGGAACCAAAATTAATACTCCTCAAACAGAGGTTACCCCGTATTATCACCCTTCAGGAAAATTGTATTTTGCATCTGATGGATTAAGTGGTATGGGTGGTCTTGATATTTTTTACACTATTCAAACGAAGGACGGATGGACAGACCCTGTGAATATTGGTGAGCCTTACAACTCTGCTGATAATGATTATGCCTATTTTATCGCAGTGCCTGAAGACTGGGGCTTTTTTACATCAAATCGCTCAGGAACAGATGGAATTTACCGTACAGACCCACAATTTCCAATATTTGACAATGTTATTCCACAGAAGAAGATAGAATACTGTGGCATATTGTTTGAAAAAAAGATGAAAGACAAAGACACTGTACGATTTAAATTTAAATGGGACATGGGAGATGGTACTAAGAAGGAAGGCATGAAAGTACATCATTGTTTTCCCGGACCGGGTAAATATCATGTTGTATTACGAGTAGTCGATAAGGAGGGGGAAATTAAAGAAGGCTACATTTCTACTTATGACCTTGATATAAAAAGAAAAAAACAGGTATATATATCTTCTCCTGATACAGCCAGGATAAATACTGCGGTTGCCTTTAACACAGCCCGTTCGTTCTTTCGGGATTTTGAGCCGGATGATTTTTATTGGAATTTTGGTGACGGTTTTAAAACAAAAGGGAGTGAAGTTACGTATACATTTCGCAAACCGGGAGTTTATACTATTTCATGTGGTGTATTATCAAAATCACAACCGGATGAAAAAATGTGTAACTCCAAAACAATTGTTATAACAGAATAACTAAAGTATCATGTTCAAAAAAATTATTGTATTAACGTTAATTCTATTATTAGGATTGACTTCTGCATTTGCACAACCTGTTCCCGGGTTAGACGAGAATATACCCCATCTGGTAACATTTGGAAGTGATGGAGATATAACATGGGGAGATGATAATTTCTGCCAGATTATTTTTTGTAAAGTACCTGAGAATTATAGCGAACCAATTTATCTGAGGGTCTTTGATCCTGATACCGGAGGTAATATTGATGAACAAAAAGGTGATTGGGATACCCGAATGAGTTACAGTTTTTTTGGAGGGAAAGGTGTCTGGTCGGAAAAAGATGCTCAGGATATGGTTATGGATGGTAACTATGATAGCGGAACATTACTTGCTTCAAAAGAATTTGGTGAAAACTCTAAATATGATAGTAAATGGTACACTTTCGGACCATTCAATCCTTCTGAGGGGGAGTTACGTTCCGAATTTGGAGGTTATGTTTTTAAAATAATTATTGAAGGAACTAAAGGTGATGACGGAAATCTATACAACCTATACCTTAGTAACCATTCTGACAGAAATCATGATGTAGAAGGAGCATCAGCTTTTTATTACAAATATAAATTCAGGCTTCATGATGATATTCATGAGGTAGCTCATATATATCCGCACATAGATGAGAAGGTTGTTTCTATTAAACAAACAAACTTCGACTGGGACAACGATGGACGCATACAGATTGTGTCTCTTGCCAGACCGGGAGATGAACTTATGGATATAGGGGGTGATAGCAAATGGGTCTCCAGTACTCATGAAATATTTGATGAAGAAAAAACCAATTCTCTGGATCTGCAGATGATCAAAAATCAATCAGGTTATATTAAAAACAATAATGTTGTAATATATCTGGAAAACCAGTATGGCGAAAAATTACCATTCTTTAGTATCCCTATTGGAGAATACAAATATCAAAGTAGTATAAGTATTGAAGGATTTTGATTTTTTTGATACATATACTTATACGAGAAAATAACTCTTAACATGAAGCATATACTTTTTCTAATATCCCTTCTTTTTTTATTGCTTGTCACTCAGTATAAAGTAGCCGGGCAAACATTTGAATTTAAGACATACAATACATCTTCAGGCCTTCCTGATAATTTTATATATGCAATTACTCAAGGAGCTAATGGTTATATATGGACAGGAACAAGCGAAGGGTTAGTCCGGTACGATGGACGTGAATTTGTTAATTTTACTACAAACGATTCTCTCTCTGAGAATTTTGTTCAAAGCCTTTTTGTCGATAGTAAAGGGGTGTTGTGGATTGGACATAATGAAGGACATATTTCCTTTTTGAAAGATCATACTTTCCATAAAATTAAGCATTCTGAAAACAGTCAGCCGATAAGAGATATTTGTGAAGACAATAAAGGGAATATCTGGTTTATTGATCAAAAAATGGGATTGTATAAATTATCAGAATCAAATGAGCCTAAACTAATTAACTATAATTGGAGTAAAAAGGGACGTGTTCGGTTTTATTCAATAATGTCAATATCTTCAAAAGAATTTTTGCTTGGTACATTAAATGGATTATATCTGGTTATTCTTGACAATAGTGATGAAATATCAACTGTTAAGCAGATAAAAGATATTCCCCTTACTAAAATAAACAGAATAGTTAAAAAAAGAGGGAAGACAAATGAGTACTGGATAGCTACTGATGACGAAGGATTTTTTCAGTATTCCTATTTCGAGGATAACGCCAGTCATGTTATTAACAACGATCTGTGTATGAATTTTAATATTGAGAATGAAACTATTCTTGATATTTATGAAGAGAAAAGCGGCACCTTGCTTTTAGCCACAATGGGCAAAGGGGTTATAAAACTTATTTATAACCGGACAACAGAAAGTTATACAGAAAGCTTTAATTTTAACACATCAAACGGGCTTAAAGAAAATGATATTAAAAAGATACTTTGCGACAGGGAGGGGAACTACTGGTTTGGCTCCTTTACAGAAGGAATATTTGCCTTAACCCAAGATTATTTTATCTTTTATAATCTTGAAGAGATAGGTTTTGGTGACAACAAAGTTTATTCGGTATATAAAACACCAAATGCATTATGGATAGGACTGAAAAATGGTCTGTTGAAAACAGATCCTTTTTGCTTTACTAATTATGAATATTATGATGAAGAATTCGGATTACCCAAGGATATAATTAAAGGATATTATCAACAAAACAATGGTGTTTTATGGGTAGCTACAGCAAACAATGGGTTATACTACAAAGATCCCGGACAGTTGAGGTTTAGGCCATATTATTATACTACATCGCTTTTGAAGAAAAGAATCACTGACATACTGGGCAATGGTCATATCATCTACCTTGGCACAATGGACAGTTTTTTTATTATTGACACTAAGAAACACACTGTTAAGACTTTTTCTACGAGTGATGGCTTACTTCATAATACTATAAACTTTGTGTTTAAAGACAATGATAAAAACATCTGGATAGGGACAAAAAATTCAGGGATAACCAAAATAGACAGTACGCTTGGCATTGAACGATTTAAAATAGATAACCGAAAACAGATCAATATAAGTGATATGACTCAGGATAAAGATGGAAATTTCTGGTTAACATCTACTACTGACGGTATATATAAATATTTACCGACTCAGGACAGTATTTTGCAAATGACTACTCATGATGGACTTAAGAAAAACTTTGGATATCATATAGCATGTGACTATAAAAACAAACTTTGGATATGCCATCATCCGGGCCTTACTTCAATAGATGCCAACAATATGGAATTTAAGATTTACGGCCAAAGTTACGATATGGATGATGAGTTTTATCAGGTTGCAGTTGATGACATAGCAACTTTATGGTTTGCATCTGAGAAAGGTGTTATTAACTATTTTCCTGACAGGGATGTTAAAAATAATATTCCACCTCTTTTGAACTTTACATCTATAACTATTGATGACAAGAAGGTTGACTTTACAAAACGCATTATGCTCCCATATGCATATAGAAGACAAAATTACAACATCAAATTCTCGTTTACCGGTATAAGTTTTAAGGATCCGCAAGGTATAGTCTATGAGTATCTTTTGGATGATAAAAGTATTGACGAAGATAATGACAAGTGGAGAAGTTTGGGAAATACTAACTTTAAAGAATTTGATCGTATAGCTGCCGGCAGGTACCAGTTTAAGATAAGAGCATTTAATTCAGACGGAATTCAAACAATAAATCCAATTTCTGTATCTGTTAACATTGAATTACCCTTTTGGCAAAGATGGTGGTTTATTGTCTTTGCAATAATATTTATTGCATTAAGTATACTTTTGCTTATAAACTATAGAGAGAGACAACTGAAGCATCAAAAAGAGTTGCTTGAAAAAGAGGTTGCATCTCAAACTATAAAACTACGTGAGCAAAATATCGTTATTAATCGGAAAAACCGTGACATAACGGACAGTATAAACTATGCCAAAAAGATTCAGGCATCTATTTTACCTGCCATGTCTTTGCTTACGGAGATATTTCCTCAGTCATTTGTGTTTTTTAAGCCTCGTGACATTGTAAGTGGTGATTTTTACTGGTTTAACAAATCAGGTGATCATTTCCTTATCTGCTGTGCAGATTGTACAGGTCATGGAGTTCCGGGAGCTTTTATGTCTATGATTGGAACAACTATGTTAAATGATATATTCAAGATGCCAACAGTAAAGTCACCTGCAGACATGCTTGAAAGGCTGGATATGGAAATTAAAGTTCTGCTACAGTCAAATAATGATAATGAATCAAAGGATGGAATGGACATATCAATAGTTGAGATTCATTTGCCGACAAACCGCGTCAGACTGGCTTCTGCTAAACGTCCTGTTTACCTTTATATTAATGACGAACTGTCTATTTATAAAGGCAACCGACGCAGTATTGGTGATACTATAACTGCCGGTAATAATAGCCCGTTTATTAATATTGAATATCAGTGCGAAAAAGGTGATGGCATCTACTTATTTACTGACGGCTACTCTGATCAGTTTGGAGGTCCCAAAGGGAAAAAGTTTATGACTGCCGGGGTAAAGAACCTTATCAATGATATTCATAAACTTCCAATGGAAGATCAGTTTGCTGCTGTGGAGAAAAGCTTCTCTGACTGGAAAGGTGAAGAAGCACAAGTGGATGACGTTCTGTTTATGGGAGTCAAATTTTAACGAAAGATATTGGTAGAATCTATTAAGAGGCTGTCCAAAAAGTCGTCATTCCGAGTGGAGCGAAGGAATCTCACAAAACTAAACTACTGTAATTCTACAGATTGCTTCTTCGTTCCTCATCGCAATGACGTCAAGTTCTTTCTTTTTGGACAGCCTCTTAATTTTTTAATGCGACGCTTGTTCAACAATAACTCTCTCCTCATAGTTGATGATTTTTTGTCTCCACTTAACAGGTAACTCTGTTGATTGCTGTTTGTTTATATTGAAAGGAACCATAACCGACTTACACTCTGCCTTTACTTTTTCTCCTGCCATATCATACAACTGTTGCTTCATTTTCAAACTTTTGTTTCCAAGATAAAAGACAGATGTTTTAACAACAATTTGATCTTCCATAAAAACAGGCTCAATAAAATCTGTTTTTATGGATGCAATAATTAAGGTATTATTACCTGTTTTCAGTTCTCCTTTCAATACCTTTTGTAAATAGTACAATCTGCCAAGATCAAAATACTCCTGAATAACAGCATTGTTTACATGGCTGAAAACATCCAAGTCGTTAAACCTGATTTGAATATCTAAACTGTGCTTAAAATTTATATTTTCTGTTTCCATAATAAGGTTAAAGTTATAAAGTTAAAAGTTAAAAATGTAGGTACGTAAGAATTTTACCCATATCTGTGAAATAGTCATTCACCCAATTTATCAGCTCCTCATTCTCTGATAACCGTAATTTCGCCATCAACCCCTAATTTTATAATTCCCGATGGGGCAGGACTACTTGTCTCCTCCTTTCTGAAATCAACAATGTAATCTACCTCTTTTTTTATCTTTTCATCAATGTCACTGAAGATTGCCGGAGGAGTATCACCGCTAATGTTAGCCGAGGTGGAAACAATAGGCATGCGAAATCGTTGGCATAAGCTTTTTGAGAACTCTTCGTTAGTAACTCTGATGCCGACAGTACCGTCAGAAGCAATGATGTTGGAGGCAAGATTCTTGGCATTTGGATAGATTATTGTCAACGGTTTATCTGCAAGGTCGATTAAATCCCATGCTAATTCAGGAACAACATCAATATAACTGTTAAGTTTAGAGGGGTTATCAATCAAAACAAGCATGCTTTTAGAATCGTTTCGTTGCTTTATTTTATATATTTTTTCAACCGCATCTTTGTTTGTAGCATCACATCCTAAGCCCCATATTGTGTCAGTAGGGTAAAGTATTACTCCGCCTGACCTTAATATCTCTACTGCCTTTTTTATGTCTTCATGCATGTTGTAACTGATTATTTGGCATTCTCCGTTTTCTTACTCTCTCAATTTGAGGAGGTGAACTGTTAATAACTAATACAAAGATACTAAAAACGAGATATCTATACATCCCAGTTTTTTATATTCATTTTTCTTTCCGGATATTTCGGAGTCTTATCTATATGTCGTATGTTTGCGTCATTAAACAGAGGTAATTATGACATATGCAAAAAAAGAGGCTTTTGACGAACATCTTCAACTGCTTGCAGGCTTTACTAAAGTGTTGTCGCATCCGGCACGTATGGCAATATTGGAGTATCTGGCAAAGCAGAATCAATGTATCAGTGGTGATATAACAGGGGAGATACCATTGAGTAGATCCACGGTTTCACAGCATTTGCAGGAATTGAAGAGTGCAGGTCTTATAAAAGGAAGAGTTTCGGGCACTCGAGTATACTATTGTATAGACACTGAAAATGTTGAGCATCTAAAAGCAGAGATGTATGAATTTATGGAACGTATAACAGCTAACAAAACGAGTTGCAAAATAGAGGGGTAAATGATTCTACCATCAAAGAACTTCTGCCTGCTGTATGGTATGTAACTTTAAACCTGCCTGACGTCAGGCAGGCTTTATAAACTTTTCACTTTACAAATTATTTTTATGAAGATACTAATTTTATGTACAGGTAACACATGCCGTAGTCAGATGGCAGAGGGATTTCTTAAATCGCTTGACAAATCTTTCGAAGTTTATTCGGCAGGCACAAAGGCAGAGGGTCGTGTTAATCCCAAAGCCATAAAAGTAATGAAGGAGAAAGGCATTGACATAAGTTCCGGTCGTCCGCAACCTGTCAGTGAATTTCTTGACCGGCCGTTCGATTACGTTATAACTGTATGTGATGGAGCCAAAGAGGTGTGCCCCGTATTTACAGGCGAAGTAAAACAACGGCTTCATATCGGCTTTGATGATCCGGCTTATGCAACGGGAACAGAAGAAGAGGTACTTGCTGTCTTCAGACGAGTACGAGATGAGATAATTAGAGATTTCAGAAAGTTTTTTGAAGAGTTGAGGCAGAAGAGAAATGGGAAAAGGATTAAGGTATAAGGCTTAGGGCGTCAAGATAAACATTTACCTAAACCACTTAATATAATCCCTTTCTCCTCGTTCCATTAACCTTTTACCTTACTGCATAATGTTTGATTGGATACAAAATATTGCTGATTGGTTTGTTTTCGATATTCTCGGGTTACAAAAAGGTGCTCATCTTGCGGAGGCTCTGAGTTTTTTCATTTACGATACCGTTAAGATACTTATACTTCTTTTCCTTATTGTCTTTTTTATGGGAATAGTAAACAGCTATTTCCCGATAGACAGGGTGAGAAATTTTTTATCACGCAAAAAGCTTTACGGATTCGAATATCTGATGGCAAGTTTGTTTGGAGTGGTTACTCCTTTTTGTTCATGTTCGTCAGTGCCGCTATTTATTGGATTTGTTAGTGGAGGAATACCTCTTGGTGTAACCTTTGCGTTTTTGGTAACCTCACCGCTGGTTAACGAAGTGGCTATCGGTCTGTTTTTAGGTCTTTTCGGAGTGAAGACAACAGTAATTTATGTTATTAGTGGGATAATGCTTGGAACTGTTTCGGGTGCAATACTTCAGAGATTCAGATTAGAGGGTTTTTTAACTCCATGGGTAAAGGATATCCTTGTAAAAGCACAACATGAGCAGGATATGTTTCAACAGGAGAAACAATCTCTAGGGGAGCGACTTCCGATTATCTGGCAGGAGGTGATGAAAATTTTTAAAGGGGTTGTTCCCTATGTAATTGTCGGAATTGCTGTTGGAGGATTGATGCATGGTTTTGTTCCGGAAGGTTTTTTTGAACAGTACATGAGTAAAGATAATCTTTTTGCAGTGCCTGTTGCAACAATTCTGGCAGTACCGATGTATTCTAATGCTTCCGGCATTTTACCTGTGGTTCAGGTATTGGTGGCTAAAGGAATACCACTTGGTACTGCCATTGCATTTATGATGGGTGTTGTTGGACTGTCTCTTCCCGAGGCTATGCTATTGAAAAAGGTTATGACGTGGAAACTGATTGCAATATTTTTTGTTACAGTGGCAGTTAGTATAATTATCTCAGGATATATTTTTAATTGGATTTTATAACTATTTAAAATTGATATTATGGAAATAAAAGTTTTAGGAACTGGTTGTGCAACATGCTCGAAACTAAATGAGAGAGTGAGAAAGGTTGTTAAGGAGAACAATATTGATGCTACGGTAATCTATGAGCAGGATTTAGTGAAGATTATGGATTACAGAATAATGGTAACACCAGCCATTGTGATTGACGAAAAAGTTGTTGTGAAAGGCAGAGTGCCTTCAGAAAAAGAGATAATAGAATTAATTGATAAATATTAGAAAAAATGAAACATCTGCAGCACTATTCCTTTTTGTTAATAATTGTGTTTACTCTCTTTTCTTGTAATAATTCAAACCATAGTAAACACAATGCTCCAAACAAAGAATCAATTTCAGAAAGCAACAATACAGGCAAAATTAAGGTGTATTATTTCCATACAAATTACAGGTGCAATACCTGTAGCGCGGTAGAGAATTCGACAGGAGAATATCTTAAATTACTGTTTCCCGAAGTCATGAAAAACCAACTCCTTACTTACAAAGTAATAAATATTGAAGAAATAGAAAACCAGGGGTTAGTGAAGAAATATCAGGTTGCCGGACAAAAGTTATTGTTCATACGCGATAATAAAGTCATTGACAAAACATCAGATGCCTTCATGAATGCAACAACTAATCCGGATATGTGGAAATCAATAGTTAAACAAACTGTTGAGGAGTTGCTAACCAATTAATTGAGATATAAAAATGGAATTTCTACAACATTTGCTTGAAAAGGTTGAACTTCCCATTCTTACAGCCTTTATCCTCGGACTTATGACAGCCATAAGTCCCTGCCCACTTGCAACTAATATCACAGCAATTGCTTTTATAGCAAAAGATATTAAATCTAAAAAAAGAGTTTTCATTAATGGATTGGTATACACATTAGGCCGATCAATAACATACACTGCAATAGGATTAGTTTTTTTTTACGGAGCAGGCACATTTAAACTGACTAGTTTTTTTCAACAATTCGGAGAAAAAGCGCTTGGTCCTATTCTCTTAATTATAGGGATATTGATGCTTGATATAATTAAAATAAAAGTTGGAGCTTTTGGTAATCTAAGAGAAAAATCTGAAAAAAGATTCAAAACAGGTTTCTGGTCTGTTCTTTTGCTCGGGATGACTTTCGCACTTGGATTTTGTCCGTATAGTGGAGTCCTATATTTCGGGATGTTGATACCGATGACTATTTCTTCGGCATCAGGTCTGTTTTTACCGTTTGCATTTGCCCTTGGCACAGGTTTGCCCGTAATTGTTTTCGCATGGGTAATTGCATATACTATTGGTGAAATAGGAAGTGTATACAATAAAATAAAAATATTCGAGAAATGGTTTCGCAGGATAGTATCCATCTTGTTTATCGGGGCAGGGGTGTACTATCTGCAATACCTGTTTATCTAAAAAACATATTGCACTTCTGTTTACTATCTTTGTTATGTTCTCGCTCAAAGGTAAGGTTATTGTAGCTCTGCCGTTTGATGTGTTGCTTATTTCCATACCGTTGATACTCTATTTTGTTATAATGTTCACTGTTTCATTTTTTATGAGCAGAGGTATTAAAGCGGGTTACGCAAAAACAGCAACTATTGCTTTTACCTCTGCAAGTAATAACTTTGAACTGGCAATAGCTGTGTCGGTTGCTGTATTCGGGATAAATTCAGGTGAGGCTTTTGCTGCTGTTACTTGGGCCGTTGGTTGAAGTGCCTGTACTTATTGCCTTGGTAAAAGTTGCTTTGTGGTGGAAGAAAAAGTATTTTTAATAAATATTTTAAGAGCTATGTCACATCATCACCATCATCATAATCATTCAGAGATAAAAGGCAAAAGGTTATTTTATACTATAGCTCTGAATGCCGGTATTACAATTGCCGAACTCATAGGAGGCATCATCTCCGGAAGTATATCGCTTATTTCGGATGCTATTCACAATTTCAGTGATGTCTTGTCACTAATTATCAGTTATGTTGCTAATAGATTATCTAATCGTGAAGCAACTGATAAACAGACTTTCGGATATAAACGTAGTGAAATAATTGCTGCATTCTTCAATTCGGCTACGCTCATTGTATTGGCTTTTTATATCCTGTATGAAGCGGTAAATAGATTTATTGAGCCTGTCGAAATATCAGGCGATCTGGTTATCTGGCTGGCACTGGGTAGTATTGTTGTTAATGGGTTAAGTGTTCTGTTTATAAAGAGTGATGCACATAACAACATGAACATTAAATCGGCTTATCTGCACCTTTTCGGAGATATGCTTACATCTGTGGCAGTTATGATTGGAGGGTTGCTTATAAAGTTTTTTTATATTTATTGGGTCGACCCTTTGTTGTCAATCATCATCGCAATGTATCTGTTAAGTATGAGCTGGGATATATTCAAAACATCTCTTCAAATAATGATGCAGTTTACACCGCGAAATATTGATATAATCGAGATAGCTCATGAGATTGAAGGGATTGAAGATGTGAAAAACATTCATCATATTCATGTTTGGCAAATCAATGAACATGAAATTATGTTTGAAGCTCATGTAGACATGAATGAAAATATTAGTATTAGTGATTTTGAAGTTGTTCTTCACCGTGCAGAGGAGTTGCTGAAGAAGTATAAAATCAGCCATGTTACCTTGCAGCCAGAGTATTCCGTTGATGATGAAAAAGAGAGAATAATTAATCATACACACAGGTATTGAACAATCCTTCAATATCCAACACCCAATTACCAATTCCAATTTTTCGTTGTTCATTGGATGTTGAATGTTGAT
>CBDUZZ010000053.1:0-32833 GCA_965371855.1 uncultured bacterium | reverse complement strand
TTTTGAAATTTATTTGTTGGTTTTCAGGTAATTGTTACTTGCGAAACTTGAGTTACAGATCATAAAGACGAGCCGTTTTTTCTTTATTATGCTTTACAGCAACCTCATGTACCACGTACTCCCCATCCACGATTTGTTGGTAAAACTGATTTAGGCCCCCGTGGAGATGTTATTGTTGAAGCTGATTGGTGTGTGGGTGAGCTAATGAAAACACTGGAAAAGGAGGGTTTGCTTGAAAATACATTGATTATTTTTTCTAGTGATAACGGTCCTGTGCTTGATGATGGTTATCAGGATGAGGCTGCAACCAGAAATGGAGGGCATACACCTTGGGGCCCGTTCCGGGGAGGGAAGTATAGCTTGTTTGAAGCCGGTACAAGGTTGCCGTTCATAACATACTGGAAAGGACAAATCAATCCGGGAGTGTCGGATGCAATGGTATCTCAGATCGATATACTTAACTCACTGGCAACTCTTACGGGAAGTGACCTGAAATCCGGCGATGGTGAAAACCTGATCGATGTTTTTCTTGGTAAAAGTAATAATGGACGAGAAGCCATGGTTTTTGAAGCTACAGGTCGTACAGGTTACAGAAAAGGTGATTGGGTAATGATACCTCCATATCCAGGACCGGCATTAGCCGGTAGTGTGAATATTGAATTGGGTAATGCAGAGGAATTCCAACTTTATAACATCAAAAATGATGTAGGACAACAAGTTAATTTGGCCGAAAAGAATGAAGAGAAGCTTCAGGAGATGATTGCTGAATTTGAAAAGATCAGAGGAAAGGCGTTTAAGAAGAATGTGAAAAAGCTGGAGTTGAAGTGAGTTTTCTGTATGCATTCCTTAAATTAAACCATTTAGGACACATATGCTGATCATAAGCTTTTTCTTATATGTTCTTATGTGTCTTATATGGTTCAAAAAATTTAAACAGATGAAAAAGATAGTATCGTTTATTGTCGTAGTTGCTATGATAGGATTATTTTCCTTGTCCGGTTGTAGTGGAGTTGGAAAGAAAACAGAGCAGAAACCCAATATTCTCTGGATCGTTGCCGATGATTTAGGAACAGACTTGGGGTGTTATGGCGATTCTGTCGTTTATACTCCCAATCTGGATGGATTTGCTTCACAGTCAATTCTTTTTAAAAATTGCCATACTGTAACAGCAGTGTGTTCTCCTAGTCGTTCTGCATTAGTTACCGGAATGTATCCCGTGAGTATAAACTGCCATCAGCATCGTACACGACCACAGGCGATGAAACCGCTTCCTGAAGGGATGAAGGTAATAACCGAATATTTTGAGAATGCCGGATATTTCACTTTTAACGGAAGTGCCGACAAGAAGGATAAACCCGGAAAGAAAGATTATAACTTTACCACGGATTATCAGATTTATGATGGAACAGATTGGAGTCAACGTGCAGCAGGTCAGCCTTTCTTCGGACAGATTCAGATACATTATCCGCACCGTCCTTTCGTGCGTGACAAGGAGCATCCTGTGGATGAGTCAAAAGTGAAACTACCGTCATACCTGCCTGACCACCGGGTAGCACGTAAAGATTGGGCACTCTATCTGGAAACCATTCAGCAGGTTGACAAAAAAGTGGGAAAGATATTGAAACGACTAAAAGATGAGGGGATGGCTGAAAATACCTATGTGTTTTTCATTGGCGATCAGGGTCGACCAATGGTACGGAATAAACAGTTTCTTTACGATGGCGGAACTCATACACCTCTGATGGTACGTTTCCCTGATGGAGAATATGCAGGAGAGAAACGTGAAGAGCTGGTAAGTAATATTGATCTCTCTGCTACTTCTCTTGCCCTGGCAGGAATAAAGATTCCTGACTATATGCAGGGGCAGAATTTCCTTGGTGAGCAAAAACCAAGAACAGAACTGTTTACTATGCGTGACCGACGTGATGAAACGGTTGACCGCATTCGAGCTGTTCAGGATGGAAGGTATAAATACATACGCAACTTTTATCCCGACAGGTCATACACACAGTACAACGCTTACAAGCGTAATTCGTATCCTGATATTGTTCTTATGGAGGTATTGAAAAAGCAACGCAAATTAACTCCTGTCCAAATGAGTTTTATGAGTGATAAGAGGCCTGCAGAAGAGCTATATGACCTGACAAAAGATCCTGATGAGATAAATAATCTTGCAGATAACAGTGATTATTCAGATGTGAAAAAACGCCTTAGTGAGAAATTAGATGTATGGTTGAAAGATGCTGATCTGGCAACTTATCCTGAAGACAAAAAAGAGATAGATTTTTGGAAAGAAAGGACAGTTAAGATTGATAGTATCAGAAAAGCCCGTAGAGGATTACCGGTAGATGTTTCTGATGAAGATTATCTAATGTGGTGGGAGGAGTATCTGAAGAAGAAATAATTTTATTTGCCTTGTGCACTTATCTGATAAAATCAAGTTACTAACAGGCTTACGGTGATAAATTCTGGTTTTGTATTTTTTTTATTAAAAGCTTAATCCGCTGAGGTATCGTTCTCCTGTGTCTGGTAACAGTACTACAATTCTCTTCCCTTTGTTTTCAGGGCGTTTGGCAACCTTTAAAGCAGTCCATAGTGCAGCACCTGAGGAGAAACCGCAGAGTATTCCCTCTTTTGATGCTGCCAGTTTGCATGTGTTAATAGCATCTTCATTAGAAACAGTTATCACCTCGTCGTATATTTTTGTGTTTAATATACCGGGGATAAATCCTGCACCAATTCCTTGTATCTTATGTGGCCCGGGGTTTCCGCCTGATAAAACAGGAGAGCCTGCAGGTTCAATGGCGACTATTTTTATATTGGGGTTTTTCTTTTTCAGACTTTCGCCTGTTCCTGTAATAGTGCCGCCTGTACCTATTCCGGCAATGAAAATATCTATTTTGCCTTCTGTGTCATTCCATATCTCATTGGCAGTTGTTTGTCTGTGAATTTCCGGATTTGCAGGGTTGTTAAATTGTTGAGGAATAAAACTTTTAGGGAATTGTTCAGCAAGCTGTTGTGCTTTTTCAATAGCCCCTTTCATACCTCTGTTTGCCGGTGTAAGCTCCAATTCAGCACCAAACAGTTTTAATAATTTTTGCCTTTCTATGCTCATGCTTTCAGGCATTGTAAGAATTATCCGATACCCTTTTACGGCAGCTATCATAGCTAACCCAACACCGGTATTACCGCTTGTTGGTTCAATTATTACTGTATCTTTATCAAGCAATCCTTTTTCTTCAGCATCTTTTATCATCGCATAGGCAATACGGTCTTTAACTGAACCTCCCGGATTAAATGATTCTAATTTAACATAAATTTCAGTATCCTGGCTGTCACTAAGTTTGTTTATTCTCACTAATGGTGTAGAACCTATAAGTTCTGTAATATCTTTTGTAATCATATTCGCTTTTGTTTTTAATACAAATATAAGAAATTGGTTTTTTTATTTATAAAGAAATGGTTTCTTTATATCTGAAATATGATAGAAAGTGATTCTTAATAAATATATTCTGTTAATAGTTATTTTAATTGTTGTTGGTACAACTGGTATGTCGGGAGCGATGCGTGACTCTGTTGATATTAAAGATAGTGTTTTCAGGTCGATATCATTAACTTATGATTTTGGGTTAACTATTCCGCACCATGATGATATTATGTATTTTGTGGAGGATTTTATTCAAGGTATAGAGCTTACCTATGGTGTTGTTGATTACAAAAAAAACAATTGGATACGATATTATAATTATCCGGAAATAGGAATTGGATTTTCATACAGCACTTTTGGTAATAATGATGTTTATGGAAGCGGGCTTGCTTTATATCCGTATATTCAGTTAGCTGTTTTCAGATCGAAACGTTTTTATTTAAGAAATAAAGTTTCATTGGGACTTGGATATGAAACCAGACCATTTGATATATATGGTAATCCTTATAATTCAATTAACGGTTCAAGGTTGAATATATATATCGGATTAGGCCTCTATTCATCATATAAAATCTCAAATAACTGGCAATTAAAAGGAAAAATCAGTTTGAATCATTTTTCAAATGGGTTAAGTAAAGCGCCAAATCATGGAATAAATACTTTTTCATTAGGTTTGGGTATAGGTTATTGTATAAATAGGACTGATGAACTGCTTATGAAAAAAGTAAAAGCTCCACGGAATAATTCAAGAGATGTATTGATTGTTGGTAGTTTTGGAAAAAGTCAAGTGTCTTATTATGATCCTAAGCTGTATCATTCTGCAAGTTTAAACATTAGTAATATATGGTATCGTTCAGAGAAAACTGCATGGGGACTTGGTGTTGATATTATTTATTCAGGAGCAGCTCCATATCTGTTTATAGAGAAGCCAGATGGAGATTATCACGATTCGGATAAATTTTATGGTAGCCTACTGGGGTCTTATAATATTATTATGGGTAAAACTGAAATGTTTTTACAATTGGGAGTATATGCTCTTTATAGTATTAAGCCAAAACAGCCAGTATATCCACGAATTGGTATAAGACAGAGGATTGTACGAAATTTATATGTTAATTTTGGTCTTAAGGCAAGTTTCTTTAGTGCTGAATTTATTGAGTTTGGTATGGGATATAGAATTAATTATAGAAAAAACAGATTTTGATATAATTATCATTTTATTTGTGTACAATAGTTTTTATTAATTTTCATTATTAATAAATGACTTTATTATGAGACTTAGTGGATTGTTTTTATTGTATTTAGTATTGTTACTCCTGATGACAGGTTGCGATTATATTATGTTATTGGCAGATGAAGGAACAATAATTGAAGAGAAAAGAACTTTGGACAAATTTAATGAGCTTTTTGTTGATGTTTCTGTTAAGCTTGTTCTTTATAATGACACTTCTAATACAGCCTTTTTAAGTGGGCCTGATTTTAATGTGAAAAATTTGCAATTAATACAAGATGGTAAGAAATTATTCATTAAAAATGGAGGCTTTAAATATGTAAAAAAGGATCAAGCTGTTAAAGTGATGTTACCTGTTCATTCATCTTTAGCAATCACCATTAATTCTCCGGCTGTTATTTTATCTGAAGATACTCTGTATTTGGATATTTTTAAAATGATAGTAAATGGACGCGGAACTTATACTGAATCGGATATAAAAGTTGTCGCGAATACTATTTTAATAAATGCGTATGGAGATAATATAGGGAAACATGTTCTTTCGGGCAGATGTCAAAAATTATCTTCAGTTATGGAAGGTATTGTATGGCTGGATGCAACCTCTATAGATGCAAAAGATGTTAGCGTCTTGCAAAGTTCCATGAATTCCGTCTATGTTTCTGCTATTAATAGGTTGGATGTTAAGATATGTTCTTCCGGGAATATATATTATAAAGGTAATCCGGTAATTATTTATGAAGAGTGTGATGGTGTGTATTCGGGAAAGGTTTTGCCAATAGACGATTAACAAATTTCTACCCTCATTATAAAGTCTTTTAACTATCTAAAACGCTTCCCTCAACGTAAAATATATGGCATTATCACCACGGTTAGTCATGCCGAAGTCGAGTCTTAAATTCAGTCCATCATCCGGTAAGGCTTTAAAACGCAATCCGGCTCCTCCGGCCAGGTGAAGTTCTTTGAACATGGTATTATCGAATGAGTCGAAAGCTCTTCCTGTGCCAATGAATGCCACAGCTCCAACACGCCACCAAATGTGCTGTCTGTATTCAGTTTGAAAATACCAGGCGTTTTGGTCAATATATTTTAGGGGAGAGGGGATACCTCTTAAAAAATGCTTTCCTCCCAATGAAGATAATTTGTAAAACGGTACATTTCCGTCAGTCATATTCAGATATGCCTGGGTAGCCAACACCATTTTATTCTCTTTGAGGCTGAAAAATTTTCTAATATTAATATTGTATATACTAAAATTGTAATCGCTGGCAATTCCTTTAAAAAACCATAATGATGATGCAGCGATAAACCAGCCTTTTGACGGATAGGAGGTGTTGTTGCGGGTGTCGAAGGCAAATGAAGGACCTATCCCGTTTGCCCATCCACCATCATATCCCGGCACATCAGGAGTTAGCAGGTTGCCTGTTATGTCGGTATTCTTATCATTATTAAAATCCAGCCTTACTCCAATAAACCATTTGTCATTCCATCCTTTTAGTATGTCTCCAATAACACTAAATTGATGTAAGAGATATTCTGAGTAAGGTTCATTCTTATTGCTATTTCCTATTCCATAGTATGTGTCAGGTAGATAGAGATACTCCATTTTAGTTGAAAAAAGCCATTGCGATGGAGTGAAGGCGATTAGATCCAGGTTTATGGAGTACATTCCCTTTGTTGATATTGTAAAGTAAGGGGCAATAGTTGTAGGTCGCTGATATTTTGATTCAGGATTTTTGGCAGTATTAATGCTAATTACCGGCATGATGCCAAACTCAAAGCTGGTACGTGGAGAATAGCCGCCAATCGGATATATAGAAAAAGTGTATTTTGGTTTTTCCCAGGTTACCAGGTCTATCATTTTGTCAGCTAGTCCTGTTGTTTTATCAACAAGCGATTGATTGGATATAGAAGTTGTATCCTTATTCTCCTGCCCGAAATTATCAATGATAAGCAGAGATAAGAAGGAAAATATTAAATAAGATGATTTTTTCATCTGTTTATAATTTTTGAACCATAAAAGTAATAATAGAAAAAAAGGTTGTCAAATCTATGACAACCCCTTCCCAAATATTGTTAACTAATTATTGAATCATCAACTATAACTCCTTAATTCTGATATTCCTGAAATATACCACAGAGCCGTGACCCAAAAAGCCAATATATCCTTTCTCGTTTTTAAGCCCGGGGTGATTTTTATGATCGAGAGTACCGTTTTTACTTGCTTCGGCAATATCACCATCAAGAATAACTTCTCCGTTAAGTATCACTTTCACATGTGTGCCTTTAACAATAACCTCCTCACTGTTCCATTCACCCACAGGTTTCAGGAATCCTCTTTTAGCTGTTATTACTCCGTAAACAGATCCGTGATACTGGTATGGTTGAAGATTAGCATACACATCAGCATTATTATCAAGTATCTGTAACTCCATTCCCATATAAGCAGCATCTACACCCTGCGGGGTACGAATGCCCAAACCATTGTTAGCTCCGGGAGTTAATTTAAATTCGAAACGGAAATTAAAGTCTTTATACTCTTTTTCGGTATATAGATTTCCGTGGCCACCGCTTTCAGGTTTGACAATAATTTCGCCATTTACAGCCCGGTAATCAGTTTTATTACCGACCCATCCTGTAAGGTCAACACCATTAAACAGAGATACAAAATCCTGAGCTTTTTCTTCCTTGGTAAGGTTAAACTCTGCAGGGTTAAGCTCTTTGACATAAATATCCCGGAATGCCAAGTTTGTGCCATGAGCCTGTAATTCAATAGGTCCCTTAGGGAATATCGGAATACTTCTGTCCCAATAGTTATCCATAGCAACATTGTCTACTACTAACTGTCCGTTAAGGAATATTGTTACACGTTCACCAACCATTTTAATACGGAAAGTGTTCCAGTCGCCTATGGGATTATCAGCCACAACTAATGGCTTACTCTCATGTTTTTTGTTGTTGTACAGACCGCCTGAACCTACCTGAGCACCAACTTCAACACGGCTGGTATCCCATATTTGTACTTGCGGCGTACCTCTGAGGTAGATGCCACTATCGCCTTTTTTGCTAATACGCCAGTCAACAACCATTTCAAAGTCACCATAGTCGTCTCTTACCGAACAGAGGTTAGCACCTTTACCGCTGAAGGCAATAGTTCCATTCTTAACGCTCCAGTTCTCGTGCATCTTTTTATCAGCCTCTTCCTGTAGCTTTTTTAGTTTGTATGGGCTCAACTCTTTTTTCTTGATTGGATTAGTTATAAAACCTTGCCACCCTGAAAGGTCGGTGCCATTGAACATTGAAACAAAACCCTCTTCATCCCCCAGTGTAGTAATGTAGTTATCAATATCTATTTTGAAGTACTGGCTGTCCGAACCTGTAATCAGCTCTTTCACTGTTTTGAGTGTTTTTTTAATATCTTTCCCGGTCAATCCGTTATCCTCACCGTTAGACGGGAGAATTACTTTGAAAAGGGCATTTGCTGCATCACTTTTTAGTTTATTGTCGTCAAGATACTGTTTCAAATAAACATAGCATAGGAATGTTTTTACGTTTCCAAGAGCTGCGATAACCATCTTTTTATCTCCTGTAGAAACGCTATGAGGCACTATTTTCTTCAGAAGCAGTAGCTTTTGATCTGCAGGCAAGGTGCTATTTGAGACTTGTGATACATAAGCTTTGATTGCCTTTGTTTTATCTGAATTAGGATTGTCATTCGAACAGATGCTAAAAAGCTCATTTAATGCAGAATCGTCACTCCAGTTTGTAAGGGCATTAAGTGATGCCTTCTTCGCATCTTTGTCTCCTGTTTGGTACAGAGTGCTAACCGCCTTAACAGCCTCACGACCTCCCAGTTCGGCAAGGACATTAATATACTCAGCCTTGTTCGATTTACTGTTTATATATTTCAGCACCTTATTTTCAGCAGATTTTTTATCACTGCTATGTTTTGTTGCCGAAATAATGGCATCTCCAATATTTATTTTGAAATCAGAGTTGCTGCAATTGTCATATTTGTTAAGCAGAGTCTCAAGGTCTTTGCCGGAAACTACAAATTTAAGGTTTGCATAAGCTGCCTTTGCTACCTCTTTATTTTCATTAGTTATGGCTTTAAGTATTAATTGTGAGTTATCAGTAACGAGTTTGTTACCAATGGTATTAATAATTACAACCTTCATATTTGGGATAACTTGAGAGTAGTAATCTCTAAGTAATTTTGCATCTTCTTTGCCGGTAGTTATGGCAAGTGTTTTAGCTGCAACTGTTGCATCTGACTCCGAATTGTGAAGAATCATAAATTTAAGGATTGGCTCTAACGCTTTTGATTTTTTTAGTATTGCGTAGGTCATTAAAGCTTCACCTCTTACTCCTGCATCTTTGCTGTCGAAAAATGTAACAACCTCACTTGATAATGATTTGTTGTGCAGTTGTGCAAACAGGTAAAGTATCTCTTTTTGAACTTCAGGATCTTTGCTTTTTTTCAATACATTAAGCCATTGCTGAGGTGAGCTGTTAATTTGTACAGCTTTTTCAACCATAGCTCCTCGGTGAGCTTTGTCCTTCTCCTTCATTCCTGCAATGAGAATTTTAACAGCCTTATCTCCGGTATAGCAATCAGACAACAAAAGACGTGCATCAATTCGATAAATTTCAGTGCTACTTTTTTTGAGAATTATTTTAGCTATTCTCTCACACTCTTGCTTATCAGTATTCTGTATTGTTTGGCCATATTTTAGAAGACTTTCGGTTGCTTTTGTCTGCTCGTAATTGTAATCTGCAGCCTTAGCTTTTTCAGAAAGAAAAGCTGTAGCTTCCGGTGAATTAAGTTTTGACAAAGCTGAGAGTATTGCTTTTTTCACTTGAGTATCGGCATTTGGATACAAGTCGGTTAGTCTGTATACAATACCCGTATTCCCTGCATTTCCAATTGCATTGATAAGACCGATTAATGGTTTGCCTGTAGCTTCTGCCATCTTTTCGGCAAATAGTCCGGTAGCTTTTGAATGGGTAGCCTTGTTCATGTACATAGCTTTGATTGCAGGAGCTGACAGTTTTTCATCAGTTAAATATTTGGCCAACTCTACAACTGTTCTGTCACCCCCTATGTAATCAAGTTGTTGCATAAAGAACGTCTTTACATCTTTGTCACTGTTAGACTCAACATTTTTTAGACAGATGTCTTCCCAGTCAAGAACTAATTGCTTGTTATTCGAAAGACTCAAATGTCTCGAGTAACTCTCTATGGCAAAACGGGCTTTAGTATCATTGCCGGTGCCCGGAGGAACAATTTGTGAACAAATCTTTTGTAACCCTTCGTTACCCAGACTTTCCATCTCTGTCATTAATTTATCTTTCAGAGGAAGGTTATCTGTTGGCATTTGAACCAGCAAGTCGGCTGTTTTTGTTTCTAAAGTACGATTGTCTTGTGCATTAATACTTGCTGCAAAAAGGAATATCAAAAGCGTACTCCATATATAATTATATCGTTTCATATTCTTAATTTTTAGTTGAAGATATTTATGTTTTCAATTGTAAATAATCAATAATCAATAATCTCATTTTCATATATCGTAAATCTAATATCCCCACGTCGTACATCTAAAAGATATTCCATGGTGCACGCATTGGATAGTTATTAAGGTCATTTGCAGCCTTATCGTCAATGAACTCCTGCTTAACCGGATCGAAATGTAATGTACGTCCTAAACGTAAAGCTGTTACTCCCATATTTACGATAGTACACGACCTGTGACCGTTCATCTCATTCAAGGCAAATTTCTTTCTTGTTCTAACTGATTCATGAAATGAAGTGATTTGCGGTTCCGGATCAGGCATAGATTGAATAACTTCTCTTAAATTTGGTATTGTTGATTTGAAACCACGGTATATTTTTCCATTTGGCCCTTCTATGTATGCTGCATCTTTATCACGGTTTTCACCATCCAGTATAATCTGGCAGCCGTCTTCATAAGTGTATGTTATGCGTCGCCATGTGCCAACAGCATAATTGTGTTGTTGAGGCGCATCCACCTCTACTTTTATGGGGCTGGTATCGTCTTTCCCAAGAAGGTATTGAACAGGGTCGAGGTAGTGTTGTCCCATGTCGGCTAAGCCTCCGCCATCATAGTCCCAGTACCCTCTGAATTTAGAGTGAACATGTTCTTTGTTGTATGGCTTATAGGGAGCAGGCCCTAACCACATATTGTAATCAAGTTCCTTGGGAACAGGCATAGGATGGAGGTTGTATTCGCCTTTCCAATAAAATTTCCAATTGTATCCGGTTATTCCGCTAACAGTTACTTTAAGAGGCCATCCTAAAACGCCGCTTTCGACAACTTTTTTTAGTGGTTTAATAGTTGTGCCTAACCCATAAAACTGACTTCTAAAGCGAAACCATGTATTTAAACGGAACATTCTACCGTGTCTTTGAACAGCTTCAATAACTTTTTTACCTTCACCAATTGTTCTGGTCATAGGTTTCTCACACCATATATCCTTACCTGCTTCGGCTGCCATTACTGACATCAGACCATGCCAGTGTGGAGGTGTGGCGATATGAACTACGTCAATATCTTTTTGAAGCAGGAGCTCTCTAAAATCATGATATGTATTAACTCCTTTGCCAACTTTTTTAATAGCTCTGTTAAGGTGATTCTGGTCAACGTCACACATAGCAACAAGCCTGCCTTCTCTTTGAAGATGATGACCGTAACCAATTCCACCCATCCCGATTATGGCTTTTGTTATCTGATCACTTGGGGCAGTAAACCCCGGTCCGCCCAAAACATGGCGTGGAACAATAGTAAATGCAGCTGCTCCTAAAATACTTTTCTTCAGGAAATTACGCCGTTTGATGCCATTTGCATTTTCACTCTTTTTGGGCTGATTCAAACTGAGTTCTTCATTTGCATCAGGTCTGTTTTTGTTATTTTCCATAAGGTAATATTATGTGTTAATACTATATGTTTCTTTTATTGCATAAAAATATAAAAAAAAAGCAGGTGGAAATGTTAACACACGTTAATTAGGTTGTAATTTGAAACATTTGTGAGGTTTTTCAGTTAATAAGATTGCAGTGATTAGATAGAAAGAGTTGTTGTATTACTTAAGTTGGATATTAATAAATTATGATATTACATTTCAGATTGTTATCAAACGATGCAGATGATTTTATCATGGAAGTAGAAATAAACGAAAATGCTTCCTTCATGGATATGCACATGTTTATACAGAAAAGTCTGGATTTTGATCCTTCTAATATGGCATCCTTTATAATCACAGATAGTGAATGGAACAAGGAGAAAGAGATTAGTCTTATGAAGATGGCTGATGAAGACGAAGATGTTTTATTAATGGATGAGACAACACTGAGTGAATTTATAAAAGGTAAAAAGCAAAGATTGCTGTATGTTTTTGATTTCTTCTCTGAACGTGCATTTTTCATGGAGGTATTTAATGTCATAGAGGGTGAATCTAAAGGATCAGAGTTATTAAAGATTGAAGGAAGTACACCTAACCAAATAGAAGTTGAGGATATCATTTCTGCAGAAGATGATTTTTCCATACAGGATTATGATGATGATTTTGGTGGAGAATTTGAAGATATGGATAGTCTCGATTTTGAGAATCTTCCGGATGATGCATATTAGATGGTATGATTAGTTGATGTGATAATTTGTTAATTTGAGACTAGTTTCCTTTCTTTGATAAACTTTCACCTTCACAAACCATATGAACCCTACAAACTTAATAGTATTGGTTGGCCCTACCGGAATTGGGAAGACTGAACTTAGTTTGCGAATAGCAAAACAACTTAATACCATTATCGTATCTGCTGACAGTCGTCAGGTTTATAAGGAACTGAAAATAGGAACTGCCGCACCTACCGCGAAGCAACTTGATATTGTGCCTCACTACATGGTTGCAACACACTCCATTCATGATTATTACAATGCTTATCAGTTTGAGCAGGATGTTCTCTCTTTGTTGAAAAATAAGTTTCCTGAACACCCTGACATTCTTATGACCGGTGGTTCAATGATGTATGTGGATGCTGTTTGTAAAGGCATTGATGATATACCTACAATCGACACTGAGCTAAGAAATGATTTGCTTGAACGTTATGAAAAAGAGGGTATAGAGTCAATAAGGCATGAATTGAAAATTCTGGATCCCGACTTTTATAGTCAAGTTGATTTGAAAAATCATAAACGAATTATACATGCTGTTGAAGTATGCCTGATGGCCGGGAAACCATACAGCTCCTTAAGAAAAAACCACAACCGGAAAAGAGATTTCAAGCAGATACATATTGGACTTGACATGGATCGTAAGGAGCTATACGACCGTATCAATCACCGGGTGGATAAGATGATAGAAGCAGGGCTTGAAGAGGAGGCAAGAGAGTTTTATCCCTACAAACACATGAACTCTTTAAACACTGTTGGGTATAAAGAACTGTTTGAATATTTCGATGGTAATTTATCACACGTGCAAGCGATTGAACTTATTAAACGTAACTCACGGCGTTATGCCAAGCGACAGCTATCGTGGTTTCGCAGGGATAAAAACAGAGTGTGGTTTTATCCCAATCAGTTTGACGAGATTATGGAGTATATTGATAATGAGTTGAAGAGCTGAATGACAAGTGGATAAAAGCAAGGATACATAAAGCATTTTCGTAGAAACTGATATCAGGATATGAATAGGGATAATAGATAATATAGGATATTAATTCCAATATTATCTGATATTATTGGAATCCAATTCCAATAATATCTTATATTTGTATTGTTAAAAAAAAGAAGGATGTATATCTATCGTAATCTACATAAGCAGATAAAAGATCATCTTAAAAGGAAAGAATATTCCATTATTACCGGACCGCGACAATGTGGTAAAACAACGTTGATTAAAGCTCTGGCTGAACAACTTGTTGATGAAAATGAGATTGTTAGTTATGTTTCTTTTGAGGATCCGATGATCTTGTCAGCCATAAATAAACATCCGGAGGAAATATTTTCGTTCGCCGTTCGCCCTGCGAAAAATAGTAAAGACAACAAAAGGATCTTTCTATTTATTGACGAAGTTCAATATGCTGAAAACCCGTCGAATTTCCTGAAATACCTTTATGATGCTTATGAAGAAAGACTGAAAATAATTGCAACCGGAAGTAGTGCTTTTTATATCGATTCCAAATATAAAGATTCTCTATCCGGAAGAAAACGAATATTTGAACTACAAACATTAGACTTTGATGAATGGTTGCTGTTCAATGGACTTACTACCTTGAAGAATGAAATTGAAATTATCAGGTCTCAACCGGATTATTTCTCAACGGTCTCAAATGAGCTACTGGATAACTTTAACGAATTTCTAATTTATGGTGGTTATCCGGGAGTTGTACTTGAAAATGATATTCAGGAAAAGAAGAATATGTTAAATGAAATACGAAACTCATTTCTAAAACGTGATATTCAGGAATCAGGGGTTAGTAATTTATCGAAATTTTACAATTTATTGTCAATTATTGCTCATCAATCAGGTAGCCTTGTGAATAGAAATGAGCTTGCAAATACTATTGGGCTCGATAATAAAACAATCGAAAAATATCTTTTTATTTTGCAAAAAAGCTTCCATATAAATCTTGTTAGGCCTTTTTATTCAAATATCAGAAAAGAAATAACCAAAATGCCTAAACTCTATTTTAAAGATACAGGTATGATTAATGTTATATTAAACAGTTTCTATGATTTTAATATCAGGGAGGATAAAGGAGCTCTTTTCGAAAGTTATATCTATAAAAGATTGAGTAATATTTATGACAGCGAAAATATAAGATATTGGCGTACTGTAGACAATAAAGAAGTGGATTTTGTAATTACTACTTCCTTTAATAAAGGTATAGCATATGAAGCTAAAGTCAGTTGTAGGAGTTTAAAGAAAAATGTTTTGGATAAGTTTTCACTTGCATATCCAAACTACCCGGTTAGCGTAGTGTCTTACAATATCTCTGAAAATTGCAAATGGGTATTTAAGATATAAAGAATTTCAAAACTTACTTTGGATTATTTATTGTTCTGAGATTTTTAAGTATAGAAAATGCACGGTCAACATCTTCGTCATTTACAATAACGGTGAATTCGTTAGTGGTAGATATAACTTCCTTGATGTTTATACCTTCCCACGCAATTGCTTTCATTATATGGTAATAAAAACCGGTTACCTGAATATTGCTTGTTGGTAATTTTATTGTAATAGCTGATAATTCAGCTTGTTTATAAATACAATCTTCATTTTTGAAATGTTCTTTTACAAGTTTCTCATAATTAGAACTTACAACCAGATTAGATTCAAACACTCCACGTACAAGAGTGTAAAAAACATCCTGCTGATTACTTATTTCTTGCATTACCTTGGTGTGACTGTGAAAAATGTTATTACTGTTCTTAAATGTGTAGTCTGTAAGGTTTGAGCGCACTATAATATCACCTAAAGATTCTAGTAGTTTTTCCAGATTTTGGCTTAATGAGTAATCCAATTGAGGTACAAGCCTGTTAAGTGCCATTACAATTGCACCCATCTTCACCTGTTTGCCGGTAAGTTTCTCAACCATAGGCTTTATCTGTCTTGCAAGAGATGAGTTGTTTAGGATGCCTTCACAAAGAGCCTCTACAACAAATGGCTTTACCCTAATTACTTTTTCTACTGCTTGACTAACTGTAATCATATTTGAAATATTTTGTACAAAGATAGCAATGTTAAAAAATTAACACGATGTTATAAGAATGTTTTTTATTTAAAAAGTTTTTTTTAATGATGTCCTATTGATACATTTGCAATAAATAAAAAAATAATACTGGTATGACAATATATGATTTAAAAGGCTCTATTGTTGCAATCGTAACACCATTTAATAAGGATGGCTCAGTTGACTTTGAAGCTTTTGATAAGTTGATAGATTTTCATCTTGAAAATAAGACTGATGGAATAGTAGTGTGTGGAACTACTGGTGAAGCAGCAACTATGACACAAGAGGAGGATGCCATGGTTATCGGCAGGGTAGTTGAAAGAGTAAATGGCAGGATTCCTGTTATTGCCGGCACAGGCAGTAACTCAACACGCGATAGCATTAACTATACAAAAAGGGCTAAAGAGGTAGGTGTGGATGCTGCCCTGGTGGTTGGTCCATACTACAATAAACCTACCGGAAATGGTATGTATTTACATTTCTCTTCTGTCGCAAAAGCTGTTGATATTCCTATTATTCTTTATAATGTTCCATCTCGTACAGGGTCCGTCATTCCTGTAGATGTAGCTCTTAAACTGGGAGCGGATTTTGAAAATATTATTGGGATTAAAGAAGCAGGAGGAAGCCTTTCTGTTGCAGCATCATTAATTGCATTACGACCCAAAGGTTTCAAAGTGTTCAGTGGAGATGATTTCCTGGCTACATCTATGAACTTATTAGGGTCAGACGGATGTATATCAGTCATTGCAAATGTTATACCTTCCGGGTTCAGAGAATTGATGCACTTGTCTCTTGATGGGAAAGTAGAACAAACCAGAGACCTGTTTTATAAATACAGAAAACTTATGGATTTGATGTTCATTGAATCGAATCCTATTCCTGTAAAAACAGCATTGGCAGAAATGGGAATGATTAAAGAGGAGTTCAGATCGCCAATGTGCCGGATGGATGATGAAAACAGAGAGAAGCTTATTGCTGAGATGAAGAATTTGAAGTTGATTTAATGAATTGTTGAAATGAAGGAATGAAGAAATGGAGAAATGGAGAAGTGAAACAGCACACACCCACTACTCATCGCTTGCGAACTTTGCGGTTAAATATTACTAAATGAATAAATGATAAACTGAGCCTGCTTGCAGCAGGCAGAGAATTGAGGAATACTTTATTCCAAAACTCTTCAATTACTCAATTTATCCAATAGCCAAATCAACAATAACCAATAATCAATAATTAACATGATAGATATATTAAACAATCACCGTACTATACGGAAATATACAGATGAAGATATTGCAGATGCATTGTTGAATGAGATACTTGAAGCCGGAGTTCGTGCATCCACCACCGGGAATATGCAGGTTTACAGTATTGTTGTTACACGCGATGAGGAGAAAAAGAAAGAACTTGCTCCAATGCACTTCAATCAGCCTATGGTTGCAAATGCGCCTGTCGTGTTAACTTTTTGTGCCGATTTCAATCGCTTTAATAAATGGTGTGAGCAGCGTAATGCCGAACCCGGTTACGATAATTTTCTGTCGTTTATGACTGCCGCCATAGATGCACTGCTTGTTGCACAGAATGTATGTGTGGCAGCAGAGTCAAAAGGTCTTGGTATTTGTTACCTGGGAACAACCACATATCTGGCTGACAAAATAATTGAACAATTGAAACTGCCGAAGGGTGTTGTGCCTGTTACTACAGTTACCATAGGTTATCCTGCCGAAGATCCCGGGCTTACCGATAGACTACCGCTTGATGCTGTTGTGCATAATGAAACATACAAAGATTACACCGCTGAAGATATCGACAGGTATTATCACGAAAAAGAGAATCTGGAAGAGAACAAAGCGTTTATTGCCGAAAACAATAAAGAGACTTTAGCTCAGGTTTTCACTGATGTAAGATATAAAAAAGCCGATAATGAACATTTCAGTGGAGTGCTGAAAGAGGTTCTTAAAAAGCAGGGGTATATTTAATTTAGAGTGCAATGAAACTAAATAGTGTCTGCAATAAAACATGACACAGATCGTCATTGCGAGGACGATAGGACGAAGCAATCTGTTGAATTACAGATTGCCTGCCTGTTGCAGACAGGCTTCACTTCCTCTAAGTGGCTGTCCAAAAAGAAAGAACTTGACGTCATTGCGATGAGGAACGAAGAAGCCCGCCTGACACCATTAAAAGAAATTTAAGTCGGGCAGGCAATCTGTAGAATTACAGCAGTTTAGTTTTGTAAGATTCCTTCGCTTCACTCGGAATGACGACTTTTTTGACAGCCTCTTAAAATATATACAAGGGCTTTTGAGGATACCCTGACAGCAGTCGGAGACTCTGTCAGTGATACACTTGCCGTGAGTTGTTTTCGTTGGAAACAGGAAGGTTTTAACGTTCAAATGTCAGTCTAATGACTGACGATTTGAGGTTTTCTGACATTTGATCGTCCTTTAGGACATCGAATCGTCAAAAAGTAACAATTGCCGAATTGAGGTTTGACAGATCAAATCTTCGAGCGTGCTTACACCTCGAAGCGTTGTGGATGAGTAAAGACAGTAGTCGGAGACTCTGTTAGCGGCGCACTTGTCCGTAGTTTGTTTTTATTTCGCTACAAAGCACCACTGTCAGGGCACAAGGCCACTGACAGGGTGAGAAACTATACGAGTGTCTTTATCCAATCTGCCGATTGGCATAACTTATGTTTTCTTATGTGGCTTATGTGGTTCAAGTAACCTAATTGTTGTAAATGGTTTTTTCATTTTGTTGAAGTAAAAGCGCGTTTGCTCATTTTTTTTCAGGCATTGGTCAACATATAAAAACACATTAACAATATTAGCGTAACTACAGATAGAAGAACGAATAAAGAAGTTCGATTTATCTGAAAAGAATATAAAAACGTTAGTTATGAAAAATATAGTTTTAGTGTTGTTGATCGCATCTGTTTTAGTTGCTTGTGATAAAGAAGAAACAATAATTTATCCTACATTTAAGAAGAGTGTTGAGTTTTCAATTAACAATTCAGATTTTGCTGTAGAAGGGGTAATTCCTGCCACCGGCATACAAGATGAATTGAAAACAGCAGTTGTCAGTAATGTTGATGAGGTTGAGTTGAAAGATGTTTGGTTGGAGGTTAAACCTCAAAGTGGAAATTCAGCAAATATTGTATCAGTTGATGTAACTATTAAAACAGGTACTGATGATACAGAGTTAATTTTATTAGAGGATATCATTATTCATGTAGAAGATGGTTTGTCTATTGTTCCTCTTATGTCTGTAATAACTAATGAAGGCGCACAGGAACTTACTCGTCAACTGAGTGATGTAGTTGCCGGTGTTAACGATAATAACATTAATTTATCATTAAAAGGTGAAACATTCTACAAAGACGGTTTAGAAGGTAATGTAGATGTTGACATACAAATGTTTATCAGATATAGCTTTTAAGAGTTTTAAATTATCCAATTAATTTTAGATTGTTAAAAAGGGTTTGACCATGAGTCAAACTTTTTTTTTGCGAAATATTCTATGTTGTAACGCAACCTTGTGAGTATATTTGCATCTATTAGAAAAACTATATATTATGAAAAACATATTTTTGATATTTATTGTGTTAACAGTGTCTGCTTGTACTAAATCGCAGGTTGAACCACAAGAGTACCGTCCTATTAAGCTTGACTTGAAATCGCAGGAGATACTGCAAAGCTCCAATGAATTTGGAATAGACCTGTTTAAAAAGGTGGTTGAAGATGCTGAAGAGCCTGAGAATATTATGATTTCACCCCTGAGTGTATCACAAGCTCTGGGAATGACATGGAACGGAGCAAGAGGTGAGACTCGTGATGAGATGACTAATGTGTTGGGATTTTCAGTTGACAATGATACGGAACTGAATGAGTCAAACAGAACTATCCGTGAAGCACTGCTTAATGCCGATAATTTGGTGGAAACCAATATCGCTAATTCAATATGGTACAGAAATACATTTCAGATAAACTCCGGTTTTGTAGATATTAACAAGAAGTTTTATGATGCTGAAGTCAGACCATTGGATTTTAGTGACGCAGAAGGCAGTAAAAAAACTATTAACAATTGGGTAAACGATAAAACCAAAGGTAAAATACCTGAAATTGTTGATGTAATTACTCCTGACCATGTAATGTTTCTCATAAATGCTGTCTATTTTAAAGGTAAATGGAAGTATGAATTCAAGAAGGATGATTCTGTAGATGAACCGTTCCATTATGTTGATGGTACAACTGAAGATGTGAAGATGATGGTTCAGGAAACAGATTTGGATTATTTCAGCACTGCCGGATGCAGCGGTGTTGCATTGCCTTATGGCAATGAACATTTCAGAATGATTGTTTTGTTGCCTGATGAGAATGTTAATTTGAGTGATTTTGTATCCGGTTTGGATGAGAGTATTTTATCCGGCTATATAAACAGTTTTCAGCAGCGAGGTGTGAAAGTGTGGTTGCCGAAATTTAAATTTGAGTGTGACCTTGAACTTAAAAAGCAGTTAATAAAACTCGGTATGGTTAGAGCATTTACCGGTAGTGCCGATCTGTCAGGCATGGGAACGCCATCCAACCTTTTCATAAGTAAAGTAAAGCATAAAACATTTGTAGAAGTTGATGAAGTGGGCACAGAGGCTGCAGCAGTAACCAGTGTTGAAATAATGTTTACCAGTATTGACCCCGGCGCTATTTCTTTTGTTGTTAACAGACCGTTTGTATTTCTTATTCAGGAGAAAGATACAGGTGCCATTCTGTTTATGGGGCAGGTGTATGAGCCGAAATAATTGGCAAGTAAAAGATGCTGCATCAGATAAAAAACAGTTGCAGGTTACAAGAGGCTTTGGCTAAAGTAAGCTGAAAACAATCGCACGTAAAAACCTCCTTAAACTTTTCAAACGCTGAAGCACTGAATTCCTTTTCTATTTTTTCCTCCGTAGTATTACCCAGAAATGCATGATTGTATTCGCAATACAAAATTGCTTCCCGGTCGCAACAACCTGAACCCTGGGCAAAGAGGTTAGAGTTAACCTGTACTATAGACGACAATAACAATAAGATAACCAATTTTTGCATTTCTTTAATTTTTGAATCCAATTATTACTCCTCATAATTCTTTGTTTCCAACTCCTCTTTATGTTCTTCAACTCTCTCTCATTTTAAGTCTTAATGCGCTTTTGAGTTCAAATTCTCAGGAAAGGCGATTAGCATTGTACCCTGTATTGAAATTTTAGGTGGTTTTTTCCGATATATAGTTTTAAGGCTACATTTTCACAAACTCCACTCTTCGGTTGGCTGCTTTGCCTTCAGGGGTATCGTTGGTATTTACAGGTTTACTCTCTCCAAAACCATTGGATGAAAGCCGGTCGCTATCAATTCCCATTGATATGAGCTGGTTCATTACCGTTTTTGCTCTCTCCTCCGATAACTTCTGGTTGAAATCAAAATCACCATCACTATCGGTATGACCTTCAACGCTGAAATTTACTTCCGGGTGTTCAGACAATAGTTTGTAGATATTGTTTATAACGCCCATGGACTCAGGGCGTAAAGTTGCCTTGCCAACATCAAATCGGATTCCGTTGGATACGATCTTTCCATCTTGCAGAAACCTGTCATAATATTTCACTCCACCTTCGGCTATCCTTAAATTTTTGACATAATAATGCCCTTCGTGTAAAGTTCCGAAAATATAAGTATAAAGGGTAATTCCTTTAGGGTCAAAATCAATTCGTGGAATATTTACTAACCTTGTTTCATCAATATAACCCTTCAATTTACCATTGGTATATGCAATTGCAATGTGAACCCACCTCCTTTCAGGAAGCGATAAGTCGGAGAGTTTGCTGAAATTATTCGCCCATCCCATCTCATTATGTTTCATTTTAAAGCTTGTCCATCCTGACGGGCTGCCTGATTTTTGATTTTTCGTATCGTAAAGATTTAATACAAAGGTGCCAACGCCGCCATATAAATCAAATTCGATAGTGAATATTTCAGGGAGGTAATCTTTTTCAGGATTTTTCAGATAGGGAATGATTTCTGGACTTCCTGCTCTGAACATGATAACATTTTCACCGTCTAATTGGGCGATTTCAACATTCCCTTGTTTCAAATCCCATCGTGAAGGAAATTCACCGTTCTCCTCACCAATAAGATTATCTTCAAAAATTATCTTATCACCCGGTACAAAATCATATTTTGCCCAGTTTAATTTAGACTCTTGTTGAGTTTTTTGTTCTGTCGAGTTAGTTTGTTGCCCCTGTTGTTGTTGTGGTTGTTCTTTTGTGGTATCTTTTTTTTTCTTTTTTTTCTTCTTCTTCCCAAACAAACTTCCAATTCCTTCTTCTAATTTGTCGAATCCTTTGTCAACACTCTTTTCAATTTTATTGTTTGTACGTTTTGTACCCTCTTTTTCGGCCTCTTTTTTAGGGTCGATAACCTGGGCACTGACACAAAATCCAAAAAAGAGTATTATTACACTAATAATTACAGATGTTTTAAATTTCATAGTATTATGTTTTTAAGTTAATAATTTGTTGTATTTATTTATCGCGTCAACCCGATTTTGGGCATGCAGTTTTTTATAAATTTTTTTAAGGTGATATTTAACGGTATTTACAGAGACACCTACTTCTTCTGAAATTATTCTGTTGGACATCCCTTTCTGTAACAAAATCATGATGCCACTTTCGCGCTTTGATATGAACTCTGCTTTTTTCATTCTCTGAAATTTGAATTCTTGAATAAAATTAGAGAATAAAGGGTATTGGATGTACTACCCCTGGGGGTAGTTTTTACTTTTTTTGGTGTTTTCTTATTAAGTGTCTAAACAATTATGCCCGGGATGATTGAGTTCTGCTTGTTTGGGTTGAAATCAACACATCAAAACCTGTCCGGCTTTTATTTGACGGATAATATTTAACCATATTGAACTCAAACTATAAATTTGAAATATTGCTTAGGATTTGGAGAATTGATTATTTGAGGAATCAATAAGATGTTTTTTCAAAGGATGAACTACATTATATTTTAGCACCGGGGGCTTTACATAAAGCAAAACCCCCGGCAATCAAAAAAAATAGATAATCTGACAATCCTACTGTTACTCTTTTAAAGCTGTTAAAGAAACTTTATTCTCCTCTTTTTTATTATTATAATTAGCCATAAATGCTTCGAACTTTTTCAGGTCAGACTCCATACTTGTCAGTTGTTGTTTTAGTTCATTATTCTCTTCCTGCAATGTTATCAAATCATCTCTTAGTTTATCAATTTCAGCAACTACTCGCTCTTCACTTTTTGCTACTCGCTTTTCGTTAGTTTTGGTTCGCTTTTCTAATGCCTGAATAGCAATAAAATTAATGCCGTCAAAATCAGCACTGGAAAGAGTGGTATCATTTCCTATTGTTCCTATGCCATCATTACCAAATGCCGCATAAAAATCCTGTGCCATGGGACCGTAATGACGGAATTTAGAGGGGGCTTGACGTTTATAATTCCATGAGGTTAATTTGAATGTTCTAATTTTATTTAAAACATCTTCACCATTCACTATCTTAAAATTCTCTTTTTTTGTTGAATCGGATAATGAACTCCAGGAATTAGCACCTGGCAATAATCTTGCACCAGAAGATAAATTAGAACTGGTATATAAACGGAAGCCATTTTCAAAGCGGGCGTAAAAACGATTATCTGTTGTAAATGTTGGGGCTCCGCTTGTGATTGAGTGATCACCAATAGCAAAAGAACCATATCCGGTAACATTAATATAACTCCCCATTACTGTGGAATAGTTTCCAATGGCCTTTGTTGAAAGTCCCAGAGCGGTGGAAGCAGCACCGCTGGCAGTTGTAAGTACTCCCATTGCTGTGGAATAGCTATCGCTAGCCGTTGTACCGTATCCCATAGCCGTGGAGTAGGTTCCGATATTCGCATCATCCCATTGCGTGCTGTTAGCATATCCGGCCCGAAAAGCGGCCTTACGTGGATACCACATCATCCGCGTACCGGCACCTGTTGCCGGGATAGTGCCGTTTGCGTAAGTCCCTCTAAACAATGCTCCGTCCGTACCCGTGACTTCAAATGCTCCGGCATCGGCAGTTATAATTCTACCTTCATCATAGGCTGCATCCAGTGAATTTCCGCCAGCTGTAGCAGCCGTAGTTTGTGTTGAGCCATCAGGAAATTTAAATCCACCGCTGCTGGACTGAATCACGCCATACACACTTAAAGGATATGAAGGTAAGGTTGTACCTATCCCAACATTTCCATCAGCGTAAACATTTCCATTAAAATATCCGGCCCATAATACTCCTCCGCCACTGGCCGTTCCATAAACGCCGTAATGTGTACCAGTACCGGTACCCATAGCTTCACCGAAAACACCATATTGCAATTTTGTAGTAGTTGAGCTTGCAACTCCTCTAACTCCATATAACCTACCTTCGCCTTTCGCTGAAGCATAAACCCCATATTTGGGTCCTGTTGCATTGCCGTTTGCAGTTGCCATTACCCCACGAGCACTCCATTCTCCATTATTATTGATGGCTGAAGACATAATGCCATAAGCTTCAGCATTTCCTGTACCTGTTCTGTCTAAATCTACAACTATTCCATAAGTATTCCCCGTTCCGGTTTGATTGTGATCAATATATAATCCCCCGTTATTAGTCCCCGACACTATTGTTAATGGGTATGTGGGTGAAGTAGTTCCTATACCCACATTGCCATTTACGGTTAATCCATCATCACCGGTAATATTTACAGCTCCGGCATCCGCCGTAATTGTTCTGCCCGCTCCGGCACCACCTTTATCGTAGGCTGCATCCAGTGAATTTCCGCCAGCTGTAGCAGCCGTGGTTTGTGTTGAGCCATCAGGAAATTTAAATCCACCACTAGTAGATTGAATTGTACCAGCAACTTCTAGTGGCGTTGAAGGCGTTGTTGTTCCAATGCCCAGGTTACCATCAGTATAAACATTACCATTAAAATAACCTGCCCAAAGTGTACCGCCACCGGAAGCTGATCCATAAACACCATAATGTGTACCGGTACCCTCGCCCTGTGCAATCCCTTGAACACCGTATTGGCTTGACGTACCTGTTCCATTAGTCACGCCCTGAACACCATATTGGCTACCCGAACCAGGATTGACCCAGCCACGAATAGCATAAAGTGTACCGTTTCCACTTGCACTACCCCAGACCCCATATTTAGGCCCTGTCGAAGTGCCGTCAGCGTTTCCAAATATACCCCTGGTAGAATACACTCCATTGTTATTTGTAGAAGTAGAATAAACACCCACAGCATCCGCATTACCGGTTCCTGTTCTGTCAAGATCAACAAATATTCCATAGGATGATCCTGTACCGGTTTGGTTATGATCAATAAATAATCCTCTTGTATTTGTACCCGGGTAAATGGTTAAAGGATATGTAGGATTAGTCGTACCGATACCCACGTTGCCATTATCAAAAATTGAAGAACTGATCAAAGCTTTCCCATTCCATTTTGAAAGATAATTGGTTTTAATTATACCCACTTGTGGATCGGTTTCTGTAAAACTTGAAAGATAACCTTGTGTTGAGTGGTCTCCCCAACCGTAAGCAGTGTTCCAGTTTGTCATATCGGTTGAAGTAATCCCATTTGCTACATGTGCCCCAAAAACAGGGTCGTCTTCGGTGAAAGATGCCAGGTATCCGGCATCATTAAAAAAATCACTTACGTTTATGGGAGAACCAATCAAGTCGCTGTAATTACCACTAAAGGTGTTTGCGGCTGTTTTGGCATGTAAGGCATAGGGTACGCTTAAAAGCTGCCTAGTACCTGTAATTGTATAGTTTGTTCCACCTGTTGGATCAGTTTCTGTTTTTATAAAATATATATAAGCCCCCCAATTTATTGCAGAAAAATCGTCACCGGTCGTTCCTGTTCCAATTTCTATTGATACCAAACCATTGGCATTGGTTGTAGTTGTTTGGGTTTCAGTATAAACAGACATACCTGTTGATGAACCTATTAATATACTTATTCGCATTCCGATACCGGAATTGGTTACAAGATTGTTACTTGCATCTCTTACTACTGCCTGATAACTCATTTTTTCCGGGCTTTGGGCTATTACTAATGTGATAATTAGTAATTGTGCTAATGTGGTAAATATTCGTTTCATAACTCTCTAATTTTTAATAATCTTAAATATTTTTATTGCTCTTTTATTATCTGTCACTTTAAGATAATATGTTGCAGGAACAAGGTTGCCCATATTAATAGTAGTTTCTTTAGCTGTAAGTTTCTTACTTACTACTGTTTTCCCATTAATATCGAACAGTTGAAAACTTAAACCTTCTATTTTTTCACTTTCAACTTTTAACTTCAATATATCTTTTACAGGGTTTGGATAAGCCCAACATTCAAGATTTATTCCTTTGGCTTGGCCAACACTTGTTACAACTGAGATCTCATAGGGTTGCTGCACTCCTTGTGCAACTGAAAACCCGTTTGTTCCTGTATTGGTGGTGTAAACCACCTGTCCGATGGAGAAGGTCACCGAGGCACCGCCTCCTGAAGCTTTACCACCTGTGGCAGTAATTGCTTCTTGTGCCTGAATAGCAGAAAGTGAAAAGGTAAAAACAATTAGTACCATAACAGTGATATTTTTTGTCTGCCAATAGTCATAAAGGCCCTTTAACTCTCTGCTACTAATTCTCATTTTTTGTTTCATTTCTTTAAGTTGTTAATTTATTATATTTATTTATCGCTTCAACCCGATTTTGGGAATGCAGTTTTTTATAAATTCTTGAATAAAATTAGAGAATAATGGGTATTGGGTGTACTACCCCTGGGGGTAGTTTTTAATTTTGAAGGTATTTTTTTTGATTTTATTATTACAGGGCAGTTTTTACAAGTGCCTGAACCCGATTACTTACATCGAGTTTTATAAAAATATTCTTAATATGAAATTTAATAGTGTTTTTCGATACAAAAAGATTGTCGGCAATTTCATCGTTACTAATTCCGGTTGCAATCAGTTCCATTATTTTGGCTTCACGGGGAGTTAATTCGTAATTCTCGATAAGAGAATTAACTATACTCTGTTTTCCTTTTTCCTTTTTATTTAAAGTTTTTAGCTCGAGGAGGTAATTTCTAATTTCGAGGCTCATCTTTTCAATTCGATGGTTTTTATTTTTGATAACCAGAAAGTTAATTACTGTTCCCGTCAGACTGAGGAGGATAAAAGCAATAAAAATTATCCACGACCTTTGAAGTCTTTCGGTTTTTAATTGGTTGGTTTTGTTCAGTATTTCAATTTGCTGTTTGTGTTTTTTAATCTCAAATTTCGCAGCCTTTTGTTTTTTATCATATTCGTGTTGAATATCAAGACGGGTTACTTTTCGCATATACTCTTTGTTTGTAATGCTGTCGTCAAGCTTTAGGTATTTGGTTAGAAATAAATAAGCCAGGTCGAGTCGGTTAAGCGAATAGTATATCTCGCTTAGCAGATACGATGATGAACGTTGTGTATGGGCATTGTGTTCGTTTTTTGCCAGCTTATAAGCCCTCTGAACCACCGAAAGTGCATCTTGGTGTTTTTCCAGTTTTTCAAGTGCTTTTGCCATATTTACTAAATAGCCAGCAAGAGCCTTGTTATTGTTTTTTTCGGCAGTGGCAACTGCTTTTGAACTGTAAAAATAAGCTGAATCAGGTTCTCCCATCCTGATAAATGCAGATGCCATTTTATCGCAACTGTTAGCCACTCCAATGGGGTAGTTAAGTGTTTTTGTCAGTTGCAGGCTTTGCCTCATGTAATATACTGCACTATCGTGTTTGTTTAAAATGCTGTATGCCAATCCAATATTGTCTAACGCTTTACTATTTTCCCACAAATTGCCGGTATTTCGGATAATATGCAGTTTTTTAAAATTAAACTCCAGCGATTTTGAGTAATCTTCCTGGAAGAAGTAGGCATTGCCAATCGACCCGTAGGCTATCGCTAATCCGGCTGAATCATTCTTTTCTTCCCATAGCCGGTACGCTTCGAAATAAGAGTCAATAGCTTGGTTAAAGAGATACATATCTTTAAAAATATTGCCTTGGTTGTTTAGAGAACTTGCCCACTGAGTTGTATCGTTGATAGAGATGGCTGTTTTAATTGCTTTTTTTGATAACTCAAGTGCTTGTTCGAAATTTCCTGCTTGTTTAGCCAGATAAATTACTGTGCCAAGTGCTGCAATTATCTCATTGGCATTTTTTGCCTGCCCAAAAAATTTCACACTAAGTTCTCCATATTCCTTTGCTTTTTCAGGCTTGCTTTTAAAGTTGTATAAAAATGAAAGCCCATAACAGGCACGTGCCTGTCCGTTAAAATCATTAATTGCTGAGTAAGAATCCAAAGCCTTCAGATAGTAAAAAGTAGCACTGTCACCCGGATTATACATTGCCATGTAGGCTGCACCCAAGGACAAGTTTGCATCGGCAAATCCTTTTTGATACTTCGAGTGCTTTGAGGCAGACAATGCTCCATGTGCAAGGGATATTGAATATACAGGATTTTTTCGCGCAGTATTGTAGGCTTCTTTGGTTTGGGAGTTAATAAGTGCGGTATCAATCTCCCCCTTGTACTTAGCTGAACTTAATTTTGAATCGGCTAAATGTATATAATCATTTCTGTCCTGACCAACAGTAATATTTGCTGTTAAAACCGATATAATTACCCATAGTAATAATATACAACTGTATAAATAATAATTAATTCTATGTTTATGTGCTACATTCATTTTTCTTTAACCATTTTTAAAAGTTACAAAAAAGAATTTAAAAGATTGCAAAAACATATTATATTTTATTGTGAACAGGGTGAAGCAATCTCATTTGTTTTTTAACCAGTGTTTTTTAGTCACGGGGTGACTTTCCGAGATAAAAGGAGAGTCACCCTGTGACTATTTGTTTAATTGGTGTCATGTTATTATTTTGTTATTTTTGTCTTCAAGAAGAGATAACAATTCAAATCAATTAAACTTTATATTCCATGTTGAAAATTATTAATTTTCTGTTGCTACTTATCTTAGGTAGTACGTCTGTGTTTAGTACTGATAAAAAAGAGTGGGAAGATCCTGCAATCTTTAACATTAACCGCACCGTACCACATGCCTGGTTTATCCCGTTTGAAAATGAGCGCATGGCATGGGACAATAACGTGAGTGAATCTAACTATTACAAATCGTTAAATGGAACCTGGAAATTCAATCTTGTTACAAATCCGGCAAGCCGGCCAAAGGATTTTTACAAACAAAGTTTTGATGTGACTGGTTGGGCAGATATTAAAGTGCCTGCCAATTGGGAACGGCAGGGATTCGACACAGCCATTTATGTAAATACTACCTATCCGTTTTGGCAAATAGAGGGGAAACGTCCTAACCCACCTGATATCCCACATAATTATAATCCGGCAGGAAGCTACCGTAGAAACTTCACTATCCCTGAAAATTGGAAAGAGCGTGAGATATCTATTCATTTTGGTGCTGTTAAATCGGCATTTTATATCTGGGTAAATGGTGAGAAAGTGGGTTACAGTGAAGGCTCAAAAACACCTGCTGAATTTGATTTGACTAAATATGTAAAAACTGGTGATAATACTCTTGCTTTGGAGGTTTATCGCTGGAGTACCGGCAGTTATCTTGAATGTCAGGATTTTTGGCGCATCAGCGGAATAGAGCGTGATGTATATCTGCTGGCAACTCCCAAAGTTCATATCCATGATTATTTTGTATTGGCCGGATTAGATGACAGCTATCAAAATGGTGAGTTCTCTTTAAATGTAGAGGTTGAAAATCGTATGGGAGTTAATGCAGGTTCGTATATTGTAGAAACTACCGTTTCTACTCTGGACAAAGGTGAAAAACTGATAGACCTATCTGTAACATCTGAGATAAGCGAAAAAGCTAATCAATTTCAGTTTAATGCTAAAGTCGATAACCCTGCTAAATGGTCAGCAGAGCAACCTAATCTGTATAAGCTGTTGATTGTTTTGAAGGATGCAAAAGGAAACACCGTTGAAGCCGTTTCGCAAAATATTGGCTTTCGTTCATCTGAAATTAAGAATGGACAATTTTTAGTAAATGGAAAAGCGGTTTATGTAAAGGGTGTAAACAGGCATGAACATGACCCTGATAATGGACATGTGATTAGTCGCGAATCGATGTTGAAAGATATTCAACTGATGAAAGAGTTTAATATCAATACAGTTCGAACATGTCATTATCCCAATGATCCTGAGTTTTATGCATTGTGTGATAAGTATGGTTTATATATTATTGATGAAGCAAATATTGAGTCGCACGGTATGGGATACGGAGCGGCCAGTTTAGCAAAACATAAGGAGTGGGAGCCAATGCATCTCGATAGAACGATACGTATGGTTGAACGTGATAAAAACCATGCTTGTATCGTAATATGGTCACTGGGAAATGAAGCCGGTAATGGTGTGAACTTTGAAGCTAACTATAAATGGATTAAGGAGCGTGACCAATCTCGGCCGGTTCAGTACGAGCGTGCAGGATTGGCAGCAAACACAGATATTTATTGTCCTATGTATGCGGGGGTTTCCGGAATGGTTCGTTATGCAAAATCAAATCCTGAGCGACCATTAATTTTATGCGAGTATGCACATGCTATGGGAAATAGTTGTGGTGGCTTACAGGATTATTGGTACGCTATTGAAGCTTATCCGGCACTGCAAGGTGGTTGTATTTGGGATTGGGTTGACCAGGGTTTTCGCGAAGTGGATGAAAAAGGAAGGATGTATTACACTTATGGTGGCGACTATGGTTATAAAAAGCCCAGTAGCAATAGTTTTTGTCTGAATGGGCTTGTGAATCCTGACCGCGTTCCAAATCCACAGCTTTACGAGACTAAAAAAGTGTATCAGAATATTGACATTGACGCAGATGATTTGTTGGAAGGGAAATTTACTATTCAGAATAAATATTTTTTTACAAATCTGAATGAGTTTAATCTTTTATGGACGATTAAAAATGCTGAGGGTGTTGTTGCACATGGATTGGTTGGCGGATTAGATGTTGAACCTTTAGCAAAGAAATCGTTCACTATTAATTTGCCGGAATTGAAGCAGCCAAAAGCCGGACAAAATTATGTTCTGAAATTTTCTGTTGTAACGAAAAAACGTAAAGGTTTGGTGAAAGTCGGGCATGAACAAGCATGGGAGGAATTTGTCCTTCCGGTTAATTCAGCACCATATGCAGTTGTTGCAAATTCCGGAAATGTTTCAATAGAAAATCAAAAAGGGCTTCAGGTGATTACAGGATCGAATTTTCAAATCAAAATAGATTCTAAAACTGCAATCATCTCTTCGTATTTGTTGAATGGAGTGGAGCTGATGAAACAAGGTCCTCGCTTGAATTTCTTTCGCCCACCAACGGAGAATGATATTCGCGATCGTAATGGATATCGTAAATGGCAAGCCGCTGATTTGGAAAATATTAAGCAATTGGCTCAGGAAGTTGAGATTCGTAACCAGGCAGATGGTTCTGTTGTTATTATCTATCCCCTAATTTTACAAAGTAGTACTGTTCAGTTTGGAGCCGTCATTCAGTATCATGTTTTTGCTGATGGAACATTTAATCTATCCAGTGAAGTTAACATCCCAAAATCAATTGGTGCAGTTGCAAAAGTAGGTCTGCAAGCAAAAATGCCCCGAAACTTTGATGAGTTGAACTGGTATGGTTTGGGAGGCGTTTCAACTTATCCTGATCGTAAAAGCGGAGGGAAATTCGATTTCTATTCGTCAACAGCTTATGAATTGTACGACCATACTTTGGTAATTCCTCAGGACAACTGTAACCAGTCTGATGTTCGTTGGGCAGCGGCAACAAATTGCGAAGGAATTGGTTTTATGTTAAGAGGTTCGGAAGCAATGAATTTTAGTGCCTACCCATACGATGATGCTGCTATAACAGAAGCCCGTCATCTGAACAAGTTGGATGAGGCTGATTTTGTAACACTGAATTATGATGCTTTGATTACCGGATTGGGAACAGCAACTTGTGGCCCCGGAATTTCACCTCAGTATGTGGCAAACACCGGCATATACCGATTCGATGTAACATATCGCCCAATAAATCTTCAGGATAGAACAATCTACGATTATGTAGCAGAAAAGCATGAAGTTATTGAGCTTAATGTGACTGAACCACCAGTTGTAAAGCGTTCAGAAAACGGTACAGTTTCTATTACTTGTGCCGACAATACAACCATTTTTTATTCTATCAACGATAGTAAATTCAAACGTTATAAAAAACCTTTTGAGTTGGCTAAAGGAGGTAAGGTGGTTGCTTATGCCAAAGTGAAAGGGAAGTTGAAAAGTAATGAGGTGATTGAGTTTTTTGAACTTAACAAAGGGAAATGGACTGCAAAAACAGATAACTACTATCCGGGCAGAGAAAGCAAATACGCTATCGATAACAATCCGGAAACATTCTGGCATTCCAACTGGTTGGATGAAAAATACTCTCAACCCCATTTCATAGAGGTGGATATGGGTGAAGTATTATCGGTTAAGGGGTTGGATTATTTGCCACGTCAAGGTCAGAGTAATGGAAGAATTGCAGTTTATAATCTGGAAGTGAGTATTGATGGGAAAAAGTGGGATACGGTTGTAGAAAATGGAACTTTCAAGAATACAAGTGTTCGTCAGCAGAAAATGTTCGATAAGATTTTAAAATTTCGCTACTTCAAAGTAACAACTAAAAAGGAGGTGAATAATAGTTTTTTCAGTTCGGTTGCTGAAATAGGGATAGTGCTGTAAATTATTATCGCCATGTTCAGTTAGTGACGGGGTGACTTCTCGATATTTATTGAAGTCACCCCGTCACTATTATACAGTTTTTGTGTTATTTAGAACTGTTTTGTTTTAGAAAACTCCATTTCCTTTGTTGTTAAAAGATATCGACATTTTATGTATTTATCCGTAAATTTGGTTTAGAGGAATGTGCAAATTTTACCTTGAGTTGTCGGACAGGCAGACTTGATAAACTTTTAACTTTAATATCATGTATGAATACAGAGCAAAATTAAAAAGAGTAGTAGATGGTGACACCTTGGATATGGTCATTGATATGGGTTTTAAAATTACCACTGATCAAAGAATCCGACTGAAAGGGATAGATACTCCGGAAATATGGAGACAAAAAGAAGATTCAGAAGAGTATAAAGCGGGCATGAAAGCTAAAGAGTATGTTATAACCCGATTGAAAGAAAACAATGATGAGTTTGTAATCAAGACTGACAAACATCCCGGGGTTTATGGACGATATATAGCAGATATACTTTTAGGTGATTCTGATATTACACTTAACCCAACTTGGCTTTCGCGCATCAAAAAATAGAAAATATTTCCATATTTT
>CBDUZZ010000052.1:0-33827 GCA_965371855.1 uncultured bacterium | reverse complement strand
ATAAGGTATAAGGTATAAGGTATAAGGTATAAGGTATAAGGTATAAGGTATAAGGTATAAGGCATTAAGGTAAAATGGATTATTGACAGACATGAATAAAAAAACACAATGTGTCTACGCCTGTCCGCTGTGGCGGATGACTTTGTGATAATCATTTCGTAAATTATAAACAGATGAAAAAAATATTGATTATAGGAGCCGGGATGTCGGCAGTACATTTAATAAAATACCTTGAAGGGCATTCGGCAAAGTATAATTGGAAGATAACGGTGGCTGATAAGAATGTTAGTATCATAAAACATGAGGTATCAAAAGAAACCACAGTAGTTCAGTTTGATCTTTTTAATATTGAAAAAAGAGAGAGGCTGGTTAGCGATACTGATGTTGTTGTATCACTCATGCCTGCACGGTTTCATATTGAAGTGGTACGCACATGTTTGAAATTTGGCAAATCTCTTTTTACTGCTTCTTATGAGGCGGACGAAATGAGGGAGTTTGCTGATGAGATAGAGAAAAAGGGGCTACTGTTCCTAAATGAAATTGGTTTGGATCCGGGCATTGATCATATGTCGGCAATGAGTATTATCGACCGTATTAAATCTAAAGGAGATAGACTGTTAGATTTTGAATCGTTTACCGGCGGATTGGTTGCTCCTGAGTCGGATGATAACCCGTGGCATTATAAATTTACCTGGAATCCACGTAATGTTGTGGTTGCAGGGCAGGGGGAACAGGCTAAATTTATCCAGGAAGGAAAACATAAGTATATCCCTTATAATCGTCTGTTCAGACGTACCGAGATAATTGACATTGAAGGTTATGGTAAGTTTGAAGGATATGCTAATCGCGATTCGCTAAAGTATATCAAACAGTATCATCTTGAAGATGTCTCAACTGTTTATCGTGGAACCCTCCGCCGACCGGGTTTTTGCCGTGCCTGGAATGTGTTTGTACAACTCGGCATGACTGATGACTCATACTATATGGAAGATACTGAGAATATGACATACTGTGAGTTTGTGAATTCATTCCTCTATTATCACTCGTCTGATTCGGTACGTACAAAACTATTTTACTACATGCATATCGATCTGGATTCAGATATAATTGAAAAACTGGATTGGTTGGGGCTTTTCGATGATACTAAGTTAGGTTTGAAAAAAGCAACTCCTGCACAAGCACTGCAACATATACTTGCTAAAAAATGGCAACTTAAACCTGACGACAGGGATATGATAGTTATGTGGCATAAGTTTATCTACCGGGAAAAAGGAAAGAAGAAAACTACAGAACTGACATCATCACTTGTAGTGGAGGGGCAAAGCAGAACTGATACAGCCATGTCGAAAACCGTAGGCTTACCGTTAGCAATTGCTGTTAAATTATACCTAACAGGAAAATTGAAGCAAACAGGTTTGCAGATTCCTACATCAAAAGAGATTTATGAACCTGTGCTGAAAGAGTTGAAAGAGTATGGTATTTCGTTTAATGAGACTATCAAGAGTAATGGTAAGGTGTTGCGATAAAAGAACCCCTTAGCTCTCACACAATTGTATCGTGTGAGTTTTAAGAATCTTTAGTTGTCTGCTTACGGTAAAGTAACGCGATGCAATCGCGCACCAGCTGAGGGTTTGACTAACACGGAGTCACAAAGGCACAGAGATTTTTGCTGTTTCTCGTCAAACAAAAGAAAATCTTATCTTTGTTTTTCAAATTATGAGCAGGTATAGAAAAAATGTGAAGGAGTTGGAATTTCATAGTATTCCCCGTTTGATGTGGAAATACTTCTTGCCTGCATTTGCCTCTGTAATTATTCATTCACTTTACAATATTGTAGACCGGATTTTTATTGGACAGGGAATTGGTGCTTTGGCTTTATCAGGTTTGACTGCAATATTTCCCATTATGATTATTATGATGGCTTTTGGAATGTTGATAGGTATGGGAGCTGGAGTACGTGTCTCATTAAATTTGGGAAATAGGAAGTTTGACAGAGCTGAAAAAGTATTGGGGAATGCTTTTGTTATGATGATTCTTATGGCACTGTTTATTATGGTTCTTGGATTTATTATAAAAAGGCCATTGTTGTTATTTTTTGGTGTGGGGGAGGAAACTTTTAATTATGCAGATGATTATTTAAGTATAATATTGTTGGGTTCTGTTTTTAATATAACCGGATACTCATTAAATAATATCATTCGTTCTGAGGGGAATGCAAAAACAGCAATGATATCAATATTTATAGCTGCCGGCTTGAATATTATCCTTGATCCTATTTTTATTTTTGTTTTTAAGATGGGAGTGAAGGGAGCTGCCATTGCAACTGTTATTTCGCAATTTGTACTTTTTTGCTGGGTTATTTTTCATTTTCTCAGTAGAAGTTCAGTTTTAAAACTAAAGTTTGATAATTTTAAGTTGCAGAAGAGCATCGTGTGGTACATCCTGACTATCGGTTTTGCACCATTCTCCATGCAGTTGGCATCAAGTATTGTTTTTGGAACGTTTAACCTGCAGTTAGTTAAATATGGTAGTGATATTGCTGTTGGGGCAATGGGGATAGTATTAAGTGTTGCAATGTTGTTGATTATGTCGGTTATAGCAATAAATATGGCAGCTCAACCAATTATCGGTTTTAATTATGGAGCAAAAAATTACTTAAGGGTAAAACAAACATTGGTTATAGGGCTGGTTTCTGCTACTGTTATCTCTTCTTTCAGTTTCTTAATTGCTCAGTTATTCCCTGAAACGATAATAAAATTGTTTAATAATGACGACAGGCAATTGTTGGAAATTGGAGTAAAAGGGTTAAGGATATTCTTACTTGCCCTTCCTTTTGTTGGTTTTCAGATTATTACTGGTAACTATTTTCAGGCTATTGGCAAAGCCGGAATTGCGGCTTTTGTGTCATTGATGAGACAGGTTATTGTATTGATTCCTTTGCTATTTATTTTGCCTCAACATTATGGTCTGACAGGAGTGTGGATGACCGCACCTGTTTCTGATATTTTATCAGCTATTATAGTCTCTTTTTTTCTGGTGAGTGAACTTAGAAGGTTGAAGAGGTTGTCAAGTTAAAAGTTTATCAAGTTTGTCAAGTTGAAAGTTCATAAAGTTATAAAATAGGTATTGATACTGAGCCTGAAGCGTTCTGAAAATGGTTGAGAGGATTTGGCATATACTTGACACTGTCAGGTCTGTTGGACACTGACAGGTCAATCACCAAATTATAACATCACTACATCATCACATTACTTTAGTTTCTCAAGGTTTTTCTGAATCTTTTTTATTGCATTTTCAATAGGTTTTTCAGGTTCAATAATGTTGTAGGCTCCCCAGAAATTTTTATCGCTAAATCCGGAGGCTTTATCTCTCATTATTACATTCATTCTCATTCTGTCCCTGGGCTTTATTGGTGATTTTAAATCGGGTTTTTCCCAGTCAGTTACAGCCATTTCAAATTGTGCAAAATAGATTGAATTAAAAAGTTTCTTTTTCCAGTTTATTTTAAATGTTAGTTCTCCTCTGGAGTATCCGTAATACCACTCTCCGTTTTTTTCACGGTAGGTTACCATATATGCTGCATTTGTAATAATTACATCGGCCCCTACCGGTTTTTTCTTTATAAATAATTTGCTGACTTCATTTTTTAATTCGGTATTTATATTAAATGAGGCTCTTGTAATTGCTAATGTTTCACTGTCGATATATAAGTTTCCGTAAAACAATGGCTCTCTAATCCAATTTTTTTGTTTGAATGCTAATACATAAATCAAACGATCATCTATTTTAGTAATATTTTCCAATGCAAAATCGTAGTAATCAATAGATTCATATGAAATAATCATATGTGGGTTTTTCATAATGTCGAGAAATAATGTATTATATGGTCCACCCATAAGTTTAAGTACAAGAGTATCTAATTTGTTATAATCAGCACTTTTCCTTGTTTTCAATAGTTTTACATGGTCAGAGTTTATGCTTTTGTATGGCTGTTTATATATCTGTATAACAGCTTCTGAAAGTGCTGCATAAGCTCTTCTTTTTTTTATTGTCTCACGATAAAAAGCAGTCATTAAACTAGCATCTTGCATGTAATTGTCTCTGCGCCGGTTTATAACAGCTCTAATTAATAATTCCGGATCTTTGGGAAATACATTGATTTCAGCAAGGGAGACAGACAAAACTTCAAGTCGTATCTTAGTTCTTTTGGAGTCTAACTTATTAATTGGAATGGTTTTATTTTTATAGCCAATATAAGATATTAGTATATCCTGGTTCGTTTTATCCTTAGGTACTTTTAAAATGAATTCACCCTCAGAATTGGATACTGTAGCAATATTTGTTCCTTCAATTGATATTGTTGCAAATACCAAGGGCTTTCCCGTATCCTGGTCAATAACTTTTCCCCTGTATTCAAAATATGATTTTTCTTGTGATGCTGCCGGAGTAGCTATCATTACTGACATCAATATGGATAGAATAAGTAATCCATATTGGAAGATATTCTGGTTTATTCGCTGATTATATTTCATGATAATTAGTATTTAAATAACTATTATTTGGATTATTCCGTATTAAGGACATTTTAAAACAAAAAATACCTTATTCAAATTACAAAAAAAAATCAGTAGGTTAGCATTAGTGGATAAATTTAAGGTATAAAAAAAGCCACCTTTCAAAGGTGGCTTTAAAATATTAAACTCTCTGGATTAATAGTCAAAATTTAATCCTACACTTATTCCCAGCCAGTTCTGTTGATCTAACTTAGAATTTTTAAATGCAATGTTATAATCCAGACCTACATATAAACTTGTACTGAAATTAATAGGAATAAGAACCCCGGCTTTTGGTATCAGGCCAAAATGCCACGAGTTAAAGTAATCAGTATATAATCCCATATCTGTTCTCTTTTCAATCCAATATGTGCCAACACCTAATCCTAAATAGGGTCTTACTGTTGCATCGTCACCAGCTAAATAATAAGTGCCTGTTACATACAGAGGAATAGTGTTTATATAACGATACTGATAACCATGAATAGCACCATTTTCAATGGGATAAGTATCTTTTGGCATCTCTTTATAGAACGTACTCCACTGAAAAACTCCTCCAAGTGCTAATCTGTCGGTAAACATGTATTGATATTCAAAACCCATACCTCTAAAACTGGTTTTGTCAATAAAATCATTTGTATTACCCATAGGCATTCCCATTGTGTAATATAAATTACTCTTGCTTTGAGCAGACACCCCAACTCCAATGGCTACTAATAATATGACTGTAAATATTTTTAGTGATTTCATAATTTTCATTGTTTTCTGTATTAAAAATAAAATTTATAATCCTATTTGTCGAATGGAGTCTGATTAAACAGTTGATCAATACCGGCTTTCACTCTTGCATCGATATAACTAGAGCTACCTTGCATCAAACCATTTAAAGCACCCAAGTAAACGAACATTAATTTATCGTTATCTTCGTCTTTGTTTTCCCAGTCTCCCATCTGAACTCTTACTGTTCCTGTTTTAAAAGAATAATATGACGGATACCAGGGGTAGCCGGGATACCATCCACCAGGATACCAGGGGTACCAAGGATTCCAATAACCCCAACCCGGCCCATAAGGAGGCCAAACATAACCAACTTTAGTTGACTCGAGTACTTCAACAAGAATAATAAATGTTGTGTCTTTTGGATTACCTTCATCAACTAACTCGAATCCGTTGTTGCTAAGATTACTTTCAATTTGATTAAGCAGTTCCGCATCTTTGTCATGTGGATGGTCTTCATCCAATTCGCCGTCTTTAAGATAAGTTACTTCATCGGGCATAGCAAAGGTTCCTACCCGAAAATTATCACTGTCATACTTAGAGATAACAACGTCTAACTCATCTACATACTCTGCGCCTTTAGGGTAACAGCTATATAGCAATCCCATAATTGCTATAGTTAAAAATAAATTAAAATACTTCATAGTCTTTATGTTTATTATTGTTTTAGTTTAAATTATATTTCTAATTTTAATTACATTGACCTAACTCTTAACAATATTGTATCCATTATTGTTCAAACAGTGGTTTAAAAAAAATACAAATATTAATAAATAATTTTGATTTTATATATAGATGCAGAAATAATCTAAAGGTTGCGTTTGGAATGATTTTTTTGTTAATATAAAAGACCGGCTTAAAAACCGGTCTTTTATTCAATATAATTTATTTTTTATTGTTATTGTCTCTCTTTAGTTTTTCCTTTCTTTTGTGAGGGTATTGATTTCTTCTCTTTTTTTCTGCGCTCAAGCTCTTGCAGCACGGCATATTTGGCCGCAGCAATAGTTTCACGGTTAACCTTTTCAGTAATGCGTCCTTTAAGCAAATCTTCAAATTCAATATACTCACCCATTAACAGCAGTTGGGTAATCATATTGTTAATGATAGTTTCATTATTGTAACCCTTTGCTTCATAAAGATTTGAAGCATCAGACATAAACTCTTCGGCAAATTCCGGATAATTGGGCAGACTCATCAATTCATGACATGTTTCACTAAAACTGCTTAATTCAATATTCAGATTGGGTGTAACAAGCAGAGGACTGAACTCTTCGTTTTTGTTTTTCTTATTGAACAGGTTTACACCATCCAGATCAACTTCGACAGTAGGATTATCAATACGTACAAATTCGGCTTTCATCATTTCAACCAGTTGGTACAGATAAAAATTGTATCTCCAAAGCTCATTGCTTGTTTGTTCCTCTTTGAATATATGAGGATAACACTTATGGACTATTTTTCTTACTCTGTTTTTCTTGTCACTAATCTCAGAACTGTTTGCTCTTAATTCCTGAATCAGATTAGTTAATGCAGCTGCTGCTTTTTGAGGTCCGGTTATCTCTTTACCTTTTTTCCCTATTTCAGTTGAAACAATGCCAAATTGTATTTTCCGCCCTGCACCTTTACCATCTTCATCACCCTTTAATACTTTAATCAGATGATAACGTGATTCTACCTGATTCTCCTGATCAATAAATGGCTGACCGGCAGGTGTACTTGCCAGTGAATCGAATATCTGACTAAAAATGTTTCTTGAGATTGCAATATTCGTTTTTCCCTCCTTTTCAGGTCTTTTTACTTCTGCAATAAACCTGTTTTTTACCAAGTCAAAATTAACTTTTTCAATTATGTAATTTTGACCATTTTCACTGAATGATTTATTGTTAAATATCTGATTGACTACCCCTTCTATGTCTATCTTATCCATCATCTTATATGAAGATGCCAGGAAATACTTATTTGTATCAGCCTCATATTCCCAATCCAGAACATCATCAAGATAGTTGCCGTGTAGTGCAAGCACATCAACAATATTTTTGTCCGCAGAGTAACGCTGAAGAGTTCGTTGAAAGTTAGGTCCATCCTGGCTGGTAGCTTTCTCTTTTCGCTCACCGTGAGAATCAATATATAGTAAAAAATTCTCCGGATTGTCAACACGGGTAATACCACCTTCTTCTTTTGAATAGTTGTGTGCAGTAAGAATAATGTCAATCTTATAAGGCATCTGAATTTCGCAAAGTCCGCTGATGGTACTTCTTGAGTTTAGGTCTTGCACATTACTGTCGGCACTGGTTTCAAACAGATATTTATAATATTTGATAAAGTCAGGATCAAAATCGGTAACTCTGGAAAAATCTCCGACTTCGGTTCCAAAACCATAAAGATTACCCGGTTTATCGCGGAACACATGGAACATATCGCCAGCTATCATCTTTATGGAGCGAACTCCGGGCAGGTTCTGGCGAAGCCATTTCAGGATAAGTGCAGCAAGCATCTCCGATTTGCCAACTCCGCTATCGCCGTCAACTTCAACAACAAAAATACTTCCGTCTTCCAGTTCTATTGCAAACAGGGAGCCGTGTTTGGGAATACCACCCATCTCCTTAACCTTTTCGTTAATCATTGTAAGACGTGGTTTCTTGATATCACCAAAGTAATCCACCTCTTTTTTCAATGGGGTTACAATGGTTTTGATATTACCGTTAGGCCCTTTTATGTCGAAGTATCCGATAGGAGGGAAGGAGATAACTTTTTCGGGGGCTCCAAAAAACAGTATGACATCCGGTATGAAGTTTTTAGCTTCTTTCAACGAAACATCTTGATATTGCTGTAGCCTGAAATTGTCGGTCATATATTTTATGTATCCCTTCTGAAAAACATGTAACTCTTTTACTATTCCGTGTTGCAGAATCTTACAACGGTAATCATCCGGATCCATATTGTCAACGAACCGTGCCAGTCGTCGTTCGAAAAATTTAGATGAAGGTTTTGGATTGATCATCTTAACATAATCATGCTTTGACTTACCTCTGTTCATGTCCAACAGGTAGAGTTGCTCGTTTTCGTCCCTGTTAACTTTATGGAACGGATACTCTCTCTTCTTGGCATCGGTTGAGATACGGGTATGGAGCTGAACCGATTGTTCAACAGAAATAACACCGCATTTTGTCATCAGTTCATTAATCCATTTCAATGATCCGTTTTCAAAAGTTTCCAGAGTTTTATCTTCCATTTTAAAATCGCGGAACAGAGTAATACCATGTTGGAACATCTCATTTACACCGGAATTTTGTTTGCGGAATTGTGTCTCTACCACTTTTATTAGAGTATGGGCATATCTCTGGTAGTAATTAGTTCCTTTTGTAAGATTTTGTATGTTGATAATGAAGTTTGCAACTTTCAATGTAACTATATGCAGGTTTTCTTCCGAAACCTTGATGTCTTTTTTGCGAATAATATAGTCAAGTATATCATTAACCTCGCGCGGAAGAATGTCGGTAAGCAGATTCTCTGTAAAAATTTTAAGTTCAACATCCTCAGTGTTGTCAATCTTATTTTGTAAAAAAGTTAACTTGTCAATTACCAATTTGTTAAATGAATTATCATTTTTTAAAAGGTACAAATAAAGTATCTTTTCATCAGTTTGACGTGAATTGTCAAGAACCCTGTTTTTTACGGAATTAATAATAAATCCTAAACTACGTGAAGATATATCGATAGATTTAAAATCATCCATTACTCTTAACTCCTCAAAAAAGTGATTAAGGTATTTTTCAAGATCCATATCTTCAACCTTCAAACCGGTAACCTCTTCAAATGATTTGCATGAAGAAGATATAATCTCTTTGCGGCTTGGTTCAATTGTCTGTTGCTCAAACGGAAGGTTGAAATGCAACAATATCTCATGAATGTGTTTTTTCAGAATTATGTTAACACCTTCCAGTCTGGCAACATCCATGTGATAATCGCCACTGGCTTTAAGAGCCAAAATCTTCATTTTACTATCGGAGAATAAAAGGCGTTCCATCTCAATAAGGATCTCGCCCATAATGTTTTTCTCTTCAGGGTCATCCAACACATAATGGTTTGGATGGAATGATTTTTTATTGTTGATGTATTTTAATATTGTTGCCTTGCTGTAACGCGAAGCTACAATGTTAAAATTCAGGTATTTTATCTGGGGTATATTCTTATAGATTTGTGGTAACAGGTTTTCGTATATTTTAGTGAAAGCCCTGCTATGGATAAATTCGGTTACATCACGGCAGTCACCAACATCACCCTGGAATTCAATTACTGAATTAAGCGAATCTCCAATAGGTGTGATTGAAACACCGCTTACTTGTGGTGATGCATGGTATAGCGATCTGCTTTCATTGATTTTAAGAGACTGGTTAATCGGTTTTTTTATGTGTTTAACTTCTGCATAATCTTCAAATATCCTGTCAATATATTTGATATCAGAATCATAGTTGAATATGTTGTCAAGAAGTGTTGTGTTTTCTACTCCTCTATCTTTTGATTCCTGTAGTTGTAAATTATAAGTCTTGTAATAAGAAAGAAATATTTTAAGTGCTGTATGAATTTCCTTTTCAAATATTTCATATGTGCCTGATGTGCTTGATAGAAATCCACCTAACGAAAAACGAACTACACCTGTACGGTAGGGCAGGGCTGAAATTCCTTTTTCACTCGCTATACGTTTTGCAAATTCTTCAAGGTCGTTAAATGAACCAAAATTATTGAAATACAGATTAAACAGGTAAGAACCGTCAGATTCGATAATTGAAACATCTGTCATTTGAAGTTCTTCAATGACGAGCTCTGCTATTTTTTTTGCAGTTCTTAATCTTTTATTAGACTCTTTTCTGAAATTTTTGTTTATACGGAAACTGTTCAATCCCAGCACCAATTCTTTGGAATAATACAGGAAGAAAGGAACCTCTTTATATTTAAAATCATCGGGGAGTCCCAGAACATCCAGTTTTGATAATTTGATGAGTTCATCAAGTAAAAAGAGATGTAAAGGACTGCCTTCGAAGTGAGAGTCTGAATCCGGTGCTTTTGTCTTTTTTGTTGATGTATCGGATAATTGTTGTTCAATGAACTGCAATATAGTTTTTTTTATTTTACTACGTGATGCATTTTTAGACAGTTCAGCTTCCATTTTATACTTTAACGACTTAGCCAGAATTCCTGTGTCTAAAACAGAGTTAAGAAAATACATTGAGCAACTGTTACCTCTGATTGAAGGATTGCGATGTTTAGCATAAGTTATAACAACGTTCATAGCCGAAGTAGCCACAAGTGCTCCTAACCGGTCACCTGATCCTGCCAGATTTTTTGTGGTGGAAAGAGATGATACTACTCTTATTTTTGAATAAACATTATCATTGTTAAGTACATAGCGACTTATCGATCTCCATTTTGGGAAATCGGCATCTTCTATCTTTACACTGTCGTTATAAGCCTCATCAAGCAATAGTGTTATCTTGCTATTGTTAATGAACTTGAGAAACTCAATGAGATGTTCGTCATTGAAATCAGAATAACCTGTTGGGTTTGACGGGTCATTAATAATTATAGTTACATTTTCACAAAAACGATCCCACAGATTACCACTGGCATCAAAAAGCTGTAAAGTATTTTTGATTCTTGATAATTTTGTCAGGATACGTTCATAATCAATTCTTTGATTGTCGAGATTTTCAATCTCAATATCGAAAGGGTTAATATAGAATCTATCATCGGCGAACAGATCGGTATATTCCCATGAAAGGACTTTGTTGTAAATCACATAAGGTTTGGGAATACTGTCTTTAAAGAAAAGCAAATCCCTGACAATCATTTGAACATCATCAGCAATAGATGTTTTTTCCAGATTTCCGAGGTCGCTAATAAACCCTTTAATGATCTCTTTGTCGGTATTATTAAGATTCTCATAGTCTTTATAAACGCCAAGATCAATCAGAATGTTCCTGAACCTGCCTTTATTGTCTGACTCGTTATCTACTTTGGTAATATATTTCTGATACCTTTCTAAAAATAGATTAACTCCAAAATTTTTATGAAAATGGTTATGCAGTGTACGTTTGTAATTATCAGGAATAAAATTGATAATTGTTTCACATCGTTGCATGATGGATACATCAAGAGGTTTTAATTCCCTTTGTAACAGAAATTCGCCATAAGTTCTGATTTGGTTCCTTCCTCCTCCTTCAAGAATTGTAGCAATCTGAAGATTTGGGTTGGCAGAATAGAAGTATTTTTTAATCTTTTGTTCAAATAATTCTATTAACTCTTCATTTTGTTCTTTTCTTTTTTTCTCCTGAGTTGAATTTTGAATGAACTGAATGAAGGTGCGCAACCTTAATAACGAGTATTGGTCTTTTAATATCTGACGGCTAAAATCGTCGAACTTATATAAAGTTATATTCTTTTCTATATTATCAGTCTCTCCAAGCTGCTCTTTTTTTATTTCGTTAAGCTCTTCATTGTACTCACCTATTTTCTTATCTAATAGTTCTTTAAACTCCTGAAGATATTTCTCATTTACATTTTCCAGAATAAGTCTCAGGTTGAGTTGAGTATTGGCCGGAGCACCTAACTTTTTAGTGTGAACCTTGTTTAGGGTATTGATTATTCCGTTGTGAAAACTGAATACCAAACTTGTGTTTGATGCAAGTGATTCCGGTGAGTTATCTACAATAACAAGCCGCGATAACAGGGGAAACCATTTAGGTCCGGTAAACAAATTTTTGCGCATATGTTGTACTTTTACAACAAATACACTTGATGTGTCATCTTGCATCATATTGAAAAGTTCATCACTTTTCACACTTTCAACAACTCGAACACAATCTTTACCAAACACTTCACCTTTAAGTAACTCAACTGCGATATCCGAATTTCCCGATACAACGGTCCTGATAAGTCCGTTAAGGCCTTTGAAATTTACAGCCCATTCTGTACGGTGTAAAAAGTTGGTTTTTTCGGCTTTTGTAGTGTAGTGGGTACTTTGGTTTACCATTTGCTCTAAAGTGTCCATCAGGTAGTTCCAGTGAGCTTCATCGATATCTCCGATAACACCAATTACATCTCTGAAACGACGCATATCCTGGAGGGAATCACCCATCACGACCTTTGACAGAAAATTTATAGTTTCATCAGTAACAGGAGGTGTGCCTACCGAAAAATCATGAACATTTTTTATATTGTTCAACCACTCTTTATCCTGCTCATCAACAATATCATTATCTATATATTCGGTTAGTCGTTTGTTAAAATCTTGTTTTAGTGATGTATATACGAAAGCTTTGGAAACGTCATGCGGATACAACATAAGGGAAACATCCACATATCCAGGTATCTCTTCCCTAAATTTTAGCAGGTATTTCTGAATCTCGGCCTGCTGACGTGCCGGATCATCCGGTTCTTGAAAACAAAGTCTTACAAATGACTTTAGATTGTCAAAAATAAAGTTTGGAAGTAATACTTCTGCCCGTTCTCCTAATGATGCGTATAAATCAATAAACTCTTGCGCCTCCTTACGGAGAAAAGCTTTTGGATTTCCCTCTAATTGCATAACTTGAAAATATGTTTGTTTTCTACTGTTTTTGTTGTGTTTTTGTAACAAAAATCTATCTGATTGTTACAATTTTTTATTTTATTTATCTTGTATCTTATAATCTCGCAAATATAGCAAAAAGTTCTCAGTTTTCATTCGGCAGTCTTCAGTTCTCAGTCTTCAGATTTTAATTTCAGGTTATCGTATGTTTCCTTATTCAGATACTCGAAAGCCAAAGAAAAATCCAGCCAAACTTGTACTTCTGTATTTTCAGAATCTGAGTCACTTAATTTACTGTAAACTGAAAAGTTACTAACCGATACTTGCCGACTGCTAACTGAGAACTTCAGACTACTTAACTATCGTCATTTCATCTAACAGATATCCTGCTCCTGCAAACTTATCAATGATAAACAGAACATAGTGCATATCTAATGATATGTTACGACATTGTTCAGGGTTAAACATTAAGTCACTCATTACACCTTCCCATGCCCTGTCGAAGTTGATACCTATAAGTTGTCCTTTAGCATTTAAAACCGGACTGCCTGAGTTGCCTCCTGTAGTATGATTGGTTGCAACAAAACATATGGGTACTGTTCCGCTCACCTCATACTGTCCGTAATCTCTGTTTTTGTACAGAGCTTTTAGTTTTTCAGGTACATTATAATCGTATATTTCAGGGTTGTCTTTTTCCATCACTCCATCAATGGTGGTGTAATATTTATAATATACAGCATCTTTGGCATCATATCCTTTCACATTACCATAAGAAATCCTCAAGGTAAAATTGGCATCCGGATAAAACAGCTTATCTTTTTCAAATGCCATTTGTGCAGCCATATATTTCCTGTTCAGTTCTTTAAGTTGTAGCCCTGCCTTTTGTAATTCAGGCGAAATAATATTTGTGTATTTGTTTGCAAAACTTTTGTAAAGAATGAATGCGGGGTCTTTTTTAATTTTCTTTATAGTTTTTGATGTGGTATTGTTTAAGATATTTTGTACAGATACTTCATCAATGAAAATTGATTTTTCAAACAGCTTTTTGGTAAATTTATCTATATCACCTTTATAGCGTTTTTCAATATATTCGTATATATCCGGCAGAAACTGCTCAGGTATATTTTCTTTATACATAGATAATAATTTTGCCAACATCTCTTTATCAAGAGGCATATAATAATCTTTAAAAAAACTCTTAGTAGTGTGCTGTAGTTTTACTTTTATATTGTTTAATGCCATTTCTTGTGGTTCTCCTTTTTCATAAAGGCTGACCAATGAATTAAATGAGCCTGCCAGTCTTGCTATTTCTATTCCGTTACGGAAGATAAGCTCGGATATATAACTTGCTACAAGCTTGTAAGTAGCATATTTTTCATATACTTGTTTGTACTGCTCTAAAATGTCTCCGTATTTTTTTTCTCTATCGGCATCTTCACTGCACCAATTGTTAAATCTTTCTTCAAACTGTTGTTTCTTTTCAATTGCATTAAGTTTGGCTAATCCTCTGTTTTCACCAATCCATCTTTTCCAGGAGTTTGAGATACTTGCGTTTTTTGCTGCGTACTGAATTCTTACTTTCGGGTCTTTCTCCTGATAACTATTCATGATGTTAAGCTTTTCGGTTCTTACATCAACAAGTTTTGGATTAATATATTCTGTCAGTATTTTTATATGGTACGATGGAACATATTCGTACGTACTTCCTGGATACCCGAAAACAAATGTGAAATCACCTTCTTTCACCTCTTTCAAGGAGATCGTAAAATGTTTAGCCGGTTTGTACGGTACATTGTCTTTTGAGTATTCTGCCGGCTCGTTATTTTTGTTTGCATAAATGCGGAATATAGAGAAGTCACCTGTGTGTCGAGGCCACATCCAGTTGTCTGTGTCCCCGCCAAATTTACCTATAGCTGAAGGAGGTGCGCCAACCAACCGTACATCTTTGTATATCTCATTAATAAAAAGGAAATATTGGTTTCCGTGAAAAAATGGTTTTACAATGGCTTGATAGTGATTGTCTGCTGTAGCTTCTTCTGTTATTTTGGAGATGTTTTCTTTGATGATTTTTTCCCTTTCTTCAGCTGTTATTTCATCTGTTACTCCGTTTAAAACTTTTTCAGTTACGTCATCCATGTGTTTAAGGAAGGTAACCGTTAATCCCTGATTTTGAAGTTCTTCTTTTCGCGACATGACCCAAAAGCCATCTGTTAGATAATCATTTTCAATGCTGCTGTGTTGTTGTATTTGACGATATCCACAATGGTAATTAGTTATTAAGAGTCCCTGGTCCGAAATAAGTTCACCGGTACAACCTCCGCCAAAAATCATAACCGCATCTTTTAAACTCGTCTGATTGATACTGTAAATATCTTCGGCCGTTAGTTTAAAGCCCATTTCTTGCATTTGCTCAATGTTATACTTTTTAAGGAGCATGGGTATCCACATTCCCTCATCGGCGATAGAACTGAAATGAATTTGAGAAATAATTAAAATTGATAAGAGCAGTTTTTTGTACATGGGGTCTGTAAATTAATTACGAATTACGAATTACGAGTTATTTGTTTAGATATCAAAAATACGAATTTTTAAAGACTTCTTTAGAACTTAGTAAGTTCTGTGAATAACTTTTGAACAGGAAGGCCAACAACATTATAATATGACCCTTCAATTTTTTCGATACCTACCATTCCTATCCACTCCTGAATGCCATATGCTCCTGCTTTATCATAAGGTTTGAAGGTTTTTATATAATAATCTATTTCATCGTTTGCTAAATTTTTGAAAAATACTTTGGTTATTGAGTGAAATACTTTTTGTTTGTTTATTGATGTAATGGCAACACCTGTAATGACTTCGTGTGATTTTCCGGATAGAAGTTTTAACATGGCAAATGCTTCTTCATAATTTTTAGGTTTGCCCAGAATGTGGTTATCACAATATACAATTGTGTCGGCAGTTATTAATATTGTGTCGGGTTGGTTTATCTCATCAGTGTAAAAAGAGGCTTTTTTAATGGATAAATATTCAGGGATTTCTTCTTTCTTTAATTTTTCAGGGAAAGATTCTTCAGGTGTGTTTTTCACTTTTACAATAAATGATAATTTAAGATTTTTTAACATCTCTTTTCTGCGGGGAGAGTTACTCGCTAATACAAGTCTTTTTGATGTGATATTTTCTAACATTTTCATCGATTTTTCTTTTTGACAAATGTACTTAATTCTTATTTGAATGAAATATTTTTTACTTTTGACAGCAAGAAAATGGTGATAAAGTAAAACTATTTTTGTTTCGTTTCGTATTAAGGAAGGAAACAACCATTAACAGGAAACATGAAACGTATTTTGAGTATTGTTGCGGCATTAGTCGTAGGGGGAGGGTTTGTACGTTCTCAAAGCTTTGATTTGTCTGCTAATAACATGGACTTAAGCTTTTTAGTGGGGCAGAAAATTGAGGTGGTAGATAGTTTTTATTACCGTTTAGACTCTGTGTATACATACATTAACAGTGGCAATGAATGGGTTTTGGATTCAAAAGCCAGTTATGCATATGACTTCAATAATAACCTTAGAAATTACCTTTTCCAGATTTATGAATCCAATGAGTGGAGAAACGGTAAAAAAGTTGTTTATTCCTATGCTGAGAGCAATAGTGTACTGCAAACTCAGACATTAAAGTGGGATAATATATCCGGGGATTGGGTTTACGTGTGGAGGAAAAGTTACCAACAAGATATCAACAATCAAGACTTGGTGATATTATATTCTGAGTGGGAAAAAGAAGATGATCAGTGGATTGATAAGTGGCAACAAAATCAGGAGTACAATTTGGAAGGAAGATTAACAGGATATAATACAAAAAACTGGAATAATAGTGATAATAGATGGGAGAATTATTGGAATTATTCCTGTTTATATGATGAAGAAGGTAATTTGCTTGAGCTGTTAAATGAGTCATTTGATAAGTCGAATGATGCATGGGGGGATGAGTGGCAATGTATTTATGAATATGATGATGGAAAATTAAAAACTCATCAGATAATTGATTGGGACAAAGAGAGTGATGCATGGAAAAATGTTCGTGCTTTTTCAGTGTCCGCGTTAGAAGATGGAGATGGTGTTGTTGAAGTTCGTGAAGACTGGAATATGGAAATGGATGACTGGAATAAATCCATGAAACATTCAAAGATATTTGATGCAAAAGGATCTCTGGCAGAAGATGTATATGAAAAGTGGAATGAATCTTCTAATAGTTGGATTAATAACAGACTGGATACATACTCTTATAATGAGGATGGAATAAAAGTAGAAGAGGCTACTTTTTATTGGGATAAAGCAAATAATAAATATGATAACCATCTGAAGTCTGTTTACATCTATTCGGTAATAGCAATAGAGAAACCTGTTGGTCCGGAATTTCCTAATGGAGATTTCTATCTATATCCGAATCCGGCTGCTGATTATGTTTATATCAGTAATTTATATGAAACTTCGTTACTTACAATTCACAGTATTGATGGAAAAGCAGTTTTGCAGAAACAAATATCAAATGCAAATGAGCCTGTTGATGTGAGTAATCTAAAGAAGGGGGTATATGTTGCAACATTAAAAAGTGATAGCGGAACAAAATCAACTAAGTTTATCAAACAATAAGGAAAGTTCATCAAGTTGAAAGTTTATAAAGTTCATCAAGTTTATTGAGTTGGAAATTTGAACTCGTAACCTGGAATTTTGAATTCACAATCTTGAACAAATCAAACAAATTCTTACCTGAAACTATATCCTGCCATAGCTATAAATAGTACACCAAAAAGTATTATCCATTTAGATATTGCACTTGCTTTTTTGAAATCATTAGGGGTAGCTGCCGTGATAACGGAATAGACTAAAAAGAAATAGGGTATAATGATAAATACCAATAAATATATATTAGCGAAAGGAATATCTTTAAGTTCAGGAATTAGATAAAATATAATCAAAATAGCAATAACTGATGCAATAGAAAGGATTGAAACAATGGCTTTGGAGTAGGGTATCCCAATCTCAATGGGTAATGTTTTACATCCAATAGCTTTATCTCCGGGTATATCCTGAATATCTTTAATTATTTCGCGTGTAAGGGTTGTAATAAATGCAAAAAAGGCGAACCCGGTAGTCCAAAACCAGGCAAGTGAACAAGCTGTAGTGTCAATTATTTCTCTTCCATGTACGCGTTGCAATGCTGCAAACTCCAATGAAACAACAATGTATGGTACTATTGCCGTTAAAAGTGAAATAGCAAGATTTCCAATAAGAACCTGTTTTTTTAGGGTTGTAGAGTATGACCAAAGAATAGCAGGGATAAAAATATACATAAACACATAATTTTCTTTTCTGGTTATATAGGCTAAATAGAGACCAATGAATACTCCTGTAAAAGAAAAGAGTACATGTAAAAGAAGTGCAATCCTACGTTTAACGAGTTTTCCTACGATTATATTTTCAGGTCTGTTAATTCGGTCGGTACGTAAATCAAAGTAGTCGTTAATAACATATCCAGAAGCAGCCAGAAGCACTGTTGAAAAAACTAACAAAAAGAAATTAATTCCCGTGAGTGCCGGTTCTATACTGTATTTTTCTAATATGGAGATAATTAATCCGTATCTTAATAAAACTTGCAAAAGGGCAATTATTATTAGGTTTTTATACCGGATAAGTCTTAAGTATGCCATGGTTTTTCGTTTTTACTATTTACTTTAAAGCTATTAAAAGATGTTGAGAAATTCAAAATAATTACCATTTATGGTTAACTGACCATTTGCCTTGTGCTCTCATAACTTGTTCGATAACATCCCTGACGCATCCTTCACCTCCGTTTTTGTCTGAAATATATTTACAGAGTGATTTAATCTCTTCTGTAGCATTGGCAGGAGCAGTAGGTACGCCCACAATTTCCATTACGGGATAATCAGGCAAGTCGTCACCCATGTATAATATTTCGTCAGTTTTAATACTATACTTTTCAATCCATTCATTGAAAGGTTCTAACTTATTGAATGAACCCATGTAAATGTCTGATATTCCCAGACGTTCATATCTTTTTTTTATGTTTTCACAGTCGCCTCCTGTAATAATGGCTATCGGAAAACCAGCCTTCACAGCCATGTGTAAAGCAAATCCGTCTTTAATATTAACTGTACGCATTGGGTCACCATTTGAATTAAGATTTAATACCTCTGTTGACAATACACCATCAATATCAAAAACAAAGGCTTTTATTTTATTTAGATCTTTTTTAAAGTTACTCATGTTATTTTTTAGTTATATGTTCGTCAAGTACAGACGCAAGGCCTTACATCTGTACAAAGCGTATAAAGTTACAAAGTATTTTTGATTTATGATGTAAGCTGTGTGATGAACGATTAAAATTGAAAGGTTAGAATTTCATTTTTCCGAGGAAGCCATAATAACACCCAATAACTGAATTACACGTCAGTATTGGGTATGGCAGCAATTATTCGTTCCGATATATCTTCATAAAGTATTGCCAGATTGTTTTTTTCAAAAGTACTCTGGTTTAACATTTCAATATGCTTTTGCATTGTTTGTTTGTCTTTTCTTGATGCAGGTCCTGTTTGTGCATTTTCAGGTGAAGTTGTAAATGCTTTGGCGGCAGTCTCTTTTATCAGTGGTTGTAATATATTAAAAGGAAGTTCAGCTTTATCTGAAATGGTTTTGGCAATGTGATAAAAATAATTTGTAAAATTACATGCAAATACTGCGGCTACATGTATCATAAGGCGTTGCTCAGTGCTTACCTGATATGTGTTCCGCGATAATGTTGAAGCTAATTTTAATAGTTGTGTTGTTGTACGTTCAGAATTGCCTTCGATCAGTATTGGGATTGTACTAAATGATATTTTTCTGTGTTTTGAGAAGGTCTGAAAAGGATAAAAAACTCCATAATTTTTAAAACTGTTTAGGATTTCTATTGTAACACTACCTGCTGTATGTACTACAATACCATTGGAGGTCGGTAGTCTATTCACAATGGATTCAATAGCATCATCCTGAACAGAAATTATATAAAGGTCAGCATCAGGGTATATATCCTGAATATTGTCTGTTGCCAGAGAATCTAATTTTTTTGCCAATGATGAAGCGTTTGTTAGTTGTCGACTGAATACCTGAAGTATGTTGTGATAATATTTTAGAGCTAACCCTAATTGAGTTGCTACATTACCTGCTCCTATCAATACAATGTTCATAGAATATTTTTTTAGTATATTGGATATGAAGATATAAAAAAAACCGGCTCATGGCCGGTTTTAAAAAAGGTAATTAATAAAATAGAGTGTTATTGAAGAAGTCTGTTTTGTGAGTTTTTTGTTGTGCTTGCTATCAAAGTAACCAATTTTATAGTTTCTAATTTATTGTTTTCTATTCTATTAAAGTAAGATAAGTCTGACATCCATGGTTCAACAGGAATTGATTCTTCGGTGCATTCTTCAGAAATGTATGCCTGATTTTGTGCATGTAATTGGGCTGTCATTTTGTTGAACTCCTCAATGTTTGTCATCCAAGGCTCAACCTTCAACTCCATTTCCACGTTCTCTTCCCATATGGAAGAATCATTCTGTTCTGCTAAAACTATAGGGGCGATGAAAAATGACAGGAAGAGTGTAATAGTGAAAATTACTGCTGTTTTTTTATTGTTTATTGTTTTCATGATATTGATTTTAAAAATTATTACTATTAATTTCTGGTGATGTTATATCAATAGATGTGCCAATAGTTGAAAAGTACAAAGTGTCAGCGTGATACGACTTGCGATATGATAATACAAGGATGTGTTATTGTACGATTATGATATCAATTAATGTACGATATCGTACATGGTTGTCAGTTATCAGTGTTCAATCAGCATTCACCACTCACCACAAGTCATCAAATCACCATATACATCGGTTCGCCTGTCTTTAAAAGTGTCGTTTTCAGGTGTAATTTTTTTATTTGAGGCTAATGATGTATCAATATCTGCTGTAATAATTTCTGTTTTAGCTGTTGAGCCAGATGCAATTATTTCTCCAATCGGATTAGTAATTATTGAATTGCCTGTAAATGTCAATTCGTTTTCGGAGCCTAACCTGTTTGCAGTTGCAATAAAAACACGATTAATAAGTGAATATGATGGAGTAACAGATTGGCAGAAGGGTAAAACAAGGTTGGCAGGGTGTGCAATAACAGATGCACCTTTTAATGCAAGTACCCGCCAGGCTTCAGGAAACATCCAGTCGAAACAGATAAGCATTCCAATCTTGCCTATTTCTGTATCAAAAACCGGAAGTCCCAAATTGCCGGGTTCAAATATTTTTTTCTCATCCCAAAAAAGATGAAGCTTACGATAGATTCCTACAATTCCGTCAGGTCCCATCAGTACAGATGAATTATATAACACTTCTCCTTTACGCTCATTAAATCCTGCAACTATATAGCAACCTTTTCGTGAAGCAACATCTGATAGAAAATTCAGGAATTTGCTATCATCAGCTCTTTCGGATAATGCGATAGCTTTATCCTTGTCTTTAAACTTGTAACCTGTTGATGCCAGTTCGGGGAGTACGATTAGGTCGGCTGTTTTTATCTTTTTTGTCAGCTGAGATATCTGTTCTATGTTCTTGTCTATGTTACCAAATACGGGAGTGAACTGAATGATGGAAATGTTCATATATTGAATTGTTATATTGTTGTATTGTTAATTGTTGTATTGTTAAATGGCTAGTTGTTGAATTGATGAACAGAGGAGTTGTTAAACCCGAAATTCAATAACCAATAACCAAATTATCCTTTCATGAAATAGCATCATAAACAGTTACCTTTTTAGTCATCTGATTACTCCGGTTCATCAGATGACTATTAAACTCTCACAAACCTGAACATCTGTTGACTGCTCACTTCTTACTGTTCACTGAATCATATTCTGTAATAATACCTCCAGTCAGTCGAACCAGATCAATATGGCTGGCAATAAGCTCGTAAATTGCTGTCAGCTCATAAAGTGCTGTTTGTAGATATCCTCTTTGAACATCTCTGAAGTTAAAAGAGTTTATAACGCCATTTTTATATTTATCAGTACTTATCTCAAGGTTCAACGTTGCTGTTTCAAGATTTTCGTGTGCTACTATTACCAGTTCTTTTCTTACTTCAAACAGGTCGAACATGTTTATAAGCCTGTTGTTTAACTGGTGTTTCATGTCTTCTAATCTTATATCTCCTATCTCTTTTTCTATTTTTGCAATCTGAATGTTTGTTTGCACCTTATTGCCATTATAAATATTATAAGAAAGAGCAAAGTTTGCATAAAAAGAGAACTTATTATTTATTGTTTGAAGGTTCTCATAGTTATCGTTCAACCCTTCAGGATAATAGTTGTAATTTGAGCCTCCGGTAAAGGATAGTGATGGATAACGTGCACTCTTTTCAAGGGCAATACTCTTTTCTAACATTATCTGATTAAGATATTGATTTTTCAGGGTTTGGTTATTTATTTCCATTTTGTCTTTAAGTTCGGCTAATTTATAGTTGTCTAAAACAGGTGCCAGTGTGTCTAAAGGGGCATATTCGTTTTGGTCTTTTTGACCTAACAGATATCCAAGATTTCTCATTGCAGACCGGTAAATCATCTGTTGGTTAAGATAATTCGACTTGTCCGTTAGCCAGTCATTTTTAGCCTGTAAAACCTCATAAGTGCTACCGGCTCCAATTTCCAACCTGTTCTGAATATAATCATAACGGTCTTTTGAAAGATCCATAACTTCTTTCATAACTCTAAGCCGCTCTTTTTCCAGAACTATCTTATAATAACCTATGATGATTGCCTGAATAGTATTTTCAATAACAATAACTGAGTTTCCTTCGGATATATTTTCTAAAAGGTTGAACTGACTTTTAATAATTCGTACGGCAAAACCATTGAACAACATCCAGTTTAACCGTATGGAAGGCTGAATAAGACCTGTTTCATTATATGTGTTATCGCCTTCAATAAAAGTGTTGTTAAACCCCATTCCGAAATTAACAGAAGGATAAGCACCTGCATATTCCCAATTGTTTTGCTTTTGAGCAATGGTAATATTACTCTTTTCTATACGGATACCATAGTTGTTTACAAGTCCTGTCCTTATAGCTTCATTAAGTGATATAGATTGCTGACTGAAAGCAGATATGGAATGCAGGATATAAAAAATCAGAAGTAACACAATGGAATGATATGTATGTTTCATAGTGTTTGTATTTTTTGTTAGTTGTATCTAAATTTGTTTCAAATCACCAATTATTCAATTACTCTATTTTTAAAAATATTGGCTTTTTCAACCTCTTCCGGAGTTGGTTTTTTACCTGTTAAAAGATATTTTGTCCAAACTCTTATATCGTTTAAGAAAAGTATTGTAACAGGGAAAACAGTAAGAATAAAAATTGTGCCGAAAAATACTCCATAAGCTAAAGCCATAGCCATAGGGATAAGGAATTGAGCCTGCCGGCTTGTTTCAAATATTATGGGGAAAAGACCTATCGTGGTAGTTAAAGTTGTCAGTACAATGGGTCTGAATCGCGCCAATCCGGCCTGATATATTGCTTCTTTTACTTTCAATCCGTCAATCGCCAGCAGCCTGTTGTATTTTTGCAGAAATACTACAGCGTCATTTACCGTAACCCCTGACAGGGCAACCATTCCAAAAGCACTTAAAATTGATAAAGGAGTGCTGTGAAACATATGTCCCCATATGGCCCCCATATACGCCAATGGAATCATTGAGAGTATAACCAATCCCTGTCCAAGCGATTTAAAGTGAATCATTATAACTATGGCAATTAAAATAAATGCCGGAATAAAAAATTTCATCATAGAACTTTGACTTTCAGCTGCACTTTTTTGTTGTCCTTGAAAAAGATATCTGATACTTGGGTTATTAGTTGTTATTTTAGGCATAATCTGTTTATCTATGTATTCCAACAGGGGGGGGACAGGTGTATAAGGATCAACCAAATCAGCATCTATTCGTATCTCTCTTTTCATATTATATCGGTGTATACCTACAGGGCCTCGCTCTATTTCAAAATCAGCAATCTCGGCTAATGGATAATCCCCTTTTGGGGTTTTTATCTTCATTTCTTCCAGTTGACCAATTTCTTCACGGTCGGTACGAGGATAGCGCACCCAAATACGCAGCTCATCTTTACCTAATTGGAGTCGTTGCGATTGTGAACCAAAAAAACCGTTTCTGACCTGATTTAGTACTGTAAAATCATCCAACCCTAAAAAATATGCCCGGGGCTTGAGCTTTAATCTGATTTCCTGAGCTCCTAATGGATTGTTATCTTTTACCTCGGTTATTTGAGGCATATTTTTCATTTCATCCATCAGCATATCACGTGCTTTTGATAGTTCGTTTAAATCATTTCCCAATAAACTGATAGCAATTGGGGAGCCCCAGTGACTACGACCGGCAACTGAAATTTTGTCTGCTTCCGGAACTGTACCTATTTTTTTTCTGACAATTGAAGCGATATCAAATGAAGATACCGGACTTCCTTCCAGATTTCGTAGCAGAACAGCTATATGACCTGCATGTGTGCCTGTTTCTTCTCCACTAAATGAACTTCCTAATGACAAAAAAGTGTAAATAATAAAATTTGATGTGTCGTTGTATTCCTGTTTCAGTTCGTCATTAACCTGCCAAACTATTTTTTCAAATTTATATAAAGCTTCTAATGTCTGTTCTTCTCCTTCGCCGGGTGTAAATGCAATGTTTACATCAAAATTATCGGGTGGAATATTAGGGAAAAAAGTATTTGTTATAAAACCACCTTTAAAAAGTCCAAAAGTTATAAATACCAATGTAACCGGAATGAAAAGAACAACGTAACGCCACTTTATCACTTTTCTTAATAAGGCACCATAGAGTTTGTCTCTAAAAAAGAAAACCATAACTTCCAATTTGTTCCGTACTCTGTTTCCGAAATTTACAGCATCGGTTGAACGCCTCAAAACATGTGGTGTTCCAATATGGGCAGGCAATACAAGAAAGGCTTCGAAAAGTGAAAATCCCAAACTAAAAATAACAACAAATGCCATATCAAATAACATCTCCATTCTACCCACTATAAACAGTAAGGGAGAAAAAGCCAGAATTGTAGTAACAACAGATGTTATAATTGCCGGTAATACCTCCATTGTTCCGTCTACAGCGGCTTTCATTGGAGTTTTACCTTTTTCGAAATGAGAAAAGATATTTTCGGCTATAACAATCCCGTCATCAACCAAAATACCCACAACTAATATCATACCGAAAAGGGATATCATATTAATGGTTATACCATACATGCTGGCAATTACAAACATTGCCAGAAAAGATGCAGGAATACCCCATGCAACCCATAGCGATAAGCGAAAACTTAAGAACAGTGCCAGTATAATAACAATAAGAACCAATCCGAATAAACCATTTGTATATAACAGGTCTATCCTGGAATAGAGCATGTTGAGATAGTCAAATGTCATGTATAACTCTGCGTTATTATATTTGCGGTTAAATTCCGGTACATAATTATTTACAAAAACCGATATCTTTTCCAGGTCTTCGCTTATTAATTTGTTGATTGAAATACTTATGGCAGGTTTGCCATTGAGAAGGGTGAAATTAGGAACATCTTCAAACTGTAATTTTACTTTGCCGAGGTCTCCAACGCGAACAATACTACCTTCTTTACCTCCTCTTACTACAATGTCAGATATATCATTGGGATCAACCGAGCGATTTCTCACCCGTATAATCAACATATAATTCTCGTTGCGTATTTGCCCGCCTGACAGGTCTCGGTTTGCATTAGATATAGCTTTGCTAATGTCGTTGAGTGTTAGTCCGTACCGTAACAAGTTCTCTTCTGGTATTTCTACAGAGATTTCTGTATTTGGAAAGCCGCTAATTTGAATTTGACTTATTAATCCTGATGCCATAAAGTCATCCTCAATATGATAAGCCATCTGTTTCAAGGTCATTAAATCGGCCGATCCTGAAAGCCCTAATCGTATGGCAGGTGTAAGAGAGCGTCGTTTGAAAATTATTGGTCGTTCAGCTCCCGTTGGTAAATTGGTAATGCCGTCAATGGCATTTTTCACCTCCTGCAGCGAAAGGTCTATGTCAAATTCACCTGTGGTTTCAATGCTTACCCGGCTGAAGTTTTCCGAAGAGGTGGAGTTAATCTCCTTTATGCCGGGAATCCCTCTGATTGCTTCTTCAATACGTACGGTTATTCCTTCTTCCATCTCTTTAGGTGATGCTCCGGGATATGTTACGGATACACTTATTATTCGAGACTTTCTTTCAGGGAAAAAGGATTTTTTCATTGAGAGGAAACTGACAATTCCGGCACCCAGTAACACAACAACAATCATGTTGGCATAAAAGGGATATTTGACAAAGGTCTCTATTAATTTTCTCATGGAATTTTTAATGAGTTAATGTGCTGATGAGATGATGTGCTGATGAGCTAATTATTTTTATGTCTTAATCATTGTATCATTGTATCATTAATTAGTTAACGCTTCAAATATTGCATTGCCGGTAATTCCCGTAACAGCCTCCACAACCAACATCTCATTTGGAGCTAATCCGTCAAAATAGAGAGTCTCGCTATTAAGTTTTTGAACGTTAATACTCTTCTTTTTCAGCTGGTTATCTTTTAACACATAAACCTCTGAACCGTTATAAACAGCATTACGTGGAATCTCCATCACATTCGGTACATCATGTCCGTACAACTTTACTTTTAAATACATCCCATCGTACAGAGGGAACTGTTTTGTGTTTTTCACAGCAACATAAACACTTACTGTATTTGTTGCAGGATTAATAATTTCACCGGCTCGTGATATGAATCCATGCTGTATATTTCCTGAATCATCAATAATATCGGCTTTTATATTTTTTTCAAGTAGCCCAATGTTTTGTACTCGTATAGGAACTTCCATTTCGTACAAATCACTACGGGTAAAAACAGCTAAACGTACACCAGGATTAACAACTGATCCTGTTTGAAGAGACACTTCTTTAAGTGAACCATTGTAAGGAGCATGAATTAAATGTTTTAAATGTCGAATCTCATCGCTTTTTATAGAAAAATATTCGTTCAATATATTCTTTGTAGCCATAAATATCCTCTCTTTTGAGGAGTTTGTTGCAGGAATTTCCGGTAATGGTTTGTTTATATCGACGGATTCGAAAAAACTCATCCATTGGGGATATGAATCAGGAAAATCAATTTTCATATCCGGAAGAATTGAGGCAATAGATTTTAGAAAATTACTTTTTTTTGCTTTCAATTGAAAGGTGAATTCGTCATTAATTATTTTTGCAATGAGTTCACCTTTTCTGTAATATTGCCCGGCTTTAAACAGGTGATCGCCTCTCTCAAGTCTTCCTCCTACTTCGGAACTGATTACAACTTCATCAAAAGCATTTAGACGGCCTGATGTTTCAATAATTCCGGGTAGATTACTATATTGTACTGGAAGAGCCTTAACAAACCTGATTGACTGTGGCGGTGTTTTTTTCTTTGGATTTTCTTTAAACCCACTTAACCATTTAAACATTAAATAACCAAATAAAACTAAAAAAACAACGGTAATGAGAGCAATAATTTTTCTGTTCATTATTCTTTATTTTTATAAATATTCATGTGATTAGTCGCTAAAAAAACGAAGTTCCTGCATAACGAATGCAAATATCTTTATTTTTTACTTTTTTATAACACATTAGATGGTTTTTTAATGTTACATATTATTAAAATAATTTGTATTAGTAAGCTCTTTTACTTATATTTATTAAAAACATTCCTTTTTATGAATTATGTGTTGATAAGAAATGGTTCTATTGTGAGTTCTACAGGAATTCAGGTATCCGATATATTGATAGGGAATAATAAAATCATTGAGATAGCACAAAATATTCCTCGTCCTGATCCCGAAACTCCTGTAATAGATGCTTCAGGTAAATATGTTTTGCCGGGTGCTATTGATACCAATCGTACATTCAGTGAATTTGGTGTTGTATTGAAAGATGAGATGTTAAAGCTATGCAGGGCTGAGGTTATTGGAGGAACAACATGTATGCTTGAGAATCTTGAGCCTAAGAATAAAATGAATTGTATAGAGGGTGTTTTTCTCTCAAAAAATCGTTCAAAAGAGAGTATTATTGATTATGGATTCCATTTATCAATTAGTGGATGGGCGAGTTTCTCAGAAAAAGAACTGGATTATTGTTTTGCTCATGAAGGTATAACTACTTATTCTATTAAGAGTTTGTTTGAACATGGTGTTGTAATTGAAGGATTAGTTAACCTGATGAGAAAAATGAAAGAGTTGAATCTTCTGTTATTGGTCGAGGTAAGCTATCCTGAATTTATTGGAAGCGGTTATGCGGGAATAAACCAAACATACGATGAAACAGTTTATGATCGTTTGGAACAGTTAAAATTAATATTGGAAAAGGTTATTGAAACAGGATGTAATGCATGTTTCCTTAATATAAGTTTTAAAGAAGAGCTTGATTTGATTCTTGATGCACAAAAACGACATAAAATATACGCGGAGTTGACAATGCCATGTTATATTGGTGAAGGTATGGATTTTGTTGTTGACGATAAAACTGTTCTTCATGGATTTCCTCTGGCCGGTAAGTTGACACTGATTCCATGTAAGCTGTTTTGGTCACTGATAAAAAACGAACAGTTTTTAGTTGCCAGGCCAACTCTTAGAGTTTCCAGTGTTGATGACAGCATAGATAGGCAGGTATTTAACAGGCCAGATAAGTATTTTGTACTTAAAAATGCACTTTCGGTTCTTTATACTTCCGGTGTAGCTGAAGATAATATATCTATTTCTGAATTTTGTAATATTATCTCAGAGAAACTGGCCAGGTTAATGGGGCTGTATCCACAGAAAGGGATTATTAGACCGGGCTCAGATGCAGATATTGTTATATGGGATCCTGATGTTGATCGTAATCTGTATTGCTCTTATCCAAGAAGTTCAAATACTGAAGTGTCCTCTGCAAAACTGAAAGGTAAGGCACAATTCGTATTTGTGAATGGTATTATGGCATATGATGGTGAAGTTTTTTATGGAGAAAACCTTAAAGGACAATTTATATACCGTATTTCTGCTGAATATCCCTAATTTTTTATTTCCGATACTTGTTTATAGACCGTAATCTTCTTACAATATCCTTGCGTTTCCAGTACAAAAATAACGATGGAATATATGCGACTATCATTCCAATAATAAAAATCAGGAAAGTAAGTTTTAGCATTCCTAAATTTCGCAGAGAATAACCTAAGATAACAAACCCGATATTTATTAATCCTATTATAATACTGATTTGAATATGGGTAAATCCTAATGCCAGCATACGGTGGTGAATATGATTTTTGTCGGCTGTAAATGGAGATTTACCTTGAGATATGCGTATAAAAAAAACTCTTGTAGTATCAATGATTGGAACAATTAATATGGCTATGGCAACAGCTGGCCCTGAATTCATAACATAAGTGTGTCCGGAGTATTTATCCAGGATGGAGAATTCAGAAAAATTAATTGCTACAACTGCCAACAAAAAACCCAACAACAGGGAACCTGTATCTCCCATAAATATCTTTTGGCGTTTTGAAAAAACATTATAATATGAAAATGCAAGTAATCCTCCTACAAGAGCAGAACTCATAATAGGAATATGATAGTTACCGTTAATGTAAAACCAAATGCCGAAAGATAAAATAGTTATAATTCCTGTTGTAGCGGCTAACCCATCAATACCATCAATAAGGTTAAACCCATTGGTGATAAAAACTATGACAAAAACGGAAATCATAACACTGGTCAGGTAATTTATTTCTAATCCAAAAAAACCATGAAGGTCTGTTATGCGCAAATCTCCCATACCTACAATAATTAGTGCAGCTATAATCTGCCCCATTAATTTAACAATCGGTGCAGTCGCAAATATGTCATCCTTAATACCAATCCCAAATATTATAAGTAATGAGGGTATGAGAAATGGTATCTTGGTAGACTCAAACCAGTCAACAAACAGAGAATATGTAAACAAAAACCCAATAAAGATTGCCAAGCCTCCCAAAGTTGGTATTCTTATTTTGTGTACAGTACGTTTACCGGGTTCGTCAAAAAGATTCTTTTGGCGTGCAACCCTTAATATTGTAGGAATAGAGAAGAATACCACAAAGAAAGAGATAATCGATGCAAAAGGAATTAATAACCGAATTGTATAATCGTTCATGCTGCTGTTGTATTACTTCTATGTGCAAAAATACTTAAAATAATTTTCAATAGTATTTATTTCTGCTAAATATTATTTGGCTCTGTCAAATGATAGCAGGTAATCAAATTTGCCACAGATTCACTTAAATTGACAAAGAGTCTTTATTTTATAATGGCAAATAAAAAGTAGCGATTAATCCTTATTATTACAACAGAAAACATTATTTTTGAACTTTGGCATTAATAATCATTTTGTATGCAAAGATTTTAAAAAATAATTTTTATGAATAGAGTTATATACTTGTCTGTTGTTAAAAATAGATTTATTTTATTTCTAATCATAACAGCATCTTTTTTCGGATGTGTTCCTCAGCGTGAAACGGTTTATCTACAGGACATTAGCGAAACGAAAGATTATGAAAATCCTTACGATAAATATCATTCCATAACTGATAAATATTTTTTGCGGCCGAATGATTATCTGTATATTCATGTAAGAACTCCTGACCCAAAACTTTCTGAGTTTTTTAATCAGACATCAACAACAGGAACAAGTACTACACAGAATCAAAAATTTTTCTATTATCTCATTGATGATGATATGAATATTGATTTTCCTTACGTAGGAAGTATTAACCTGAAAGAATGTAATATTTTTATGGCCAAAGAGCGTGTCAGGGAAGCATTAAAGCCTTTTTTAACAAATGCTGACCTAGTTGTAAAGCTTGCTAGTAGTACATTTACGGCAATAGGCGAAGTGGGGAAGCCGGGTGTTATAAATATGGATAAAGAGCAAATAACCATTTTCGAAGCTTTTGCCAAAGCCGGTGATATCCGTTTTTTTGGAAAGAAAAAGCAGGTAAAACTTGTAAGGCAAACGCCAAATGGGGAAGTAACATATATAATTGATTTGACTGATGAAAATATTGTTAATTCGGATTATTATTATATCTATCCAAATGATTTGCTTTATGTACGACCTATGAAAGCTAAGATGTGGGGAATAGGAGAATCATTTTCTATAGGTATAATAACATCGGTATTAGCACTTGCTTTAACTATAAACGCATTAGCCAAATAATATAATTGCAGCAAATTAATGACATCACCTAAAGGTAAATCTACTATAGGAAACCATTCCGGCCATGATACTTCCGGTTTTATATTTGATTTAGACTATAAAAAACTTTTTTATGATCTGCTTCGGTTTTGGTGGTTATTTCTTATAACCGTACCGTTAAGCTTATTGGTTATATGGACAATTCACAGGTATACGGTTCCGGTATATAGGGCTTCTATGTCGCTGTTGATGGAGGAGAGAGGAGATAATGCCACACAACCAAATATGATGGAAGGTTTCGGATTAACTCCGGGAATGAGCCGTGTGGATAACCAGATTGCAATTCTGTCATCATGGAAAATATTGAACAGAACAATTAACCAGCTTGATTTTCATTTAGGTTATTATATTCAGGGTAGGGTGAAAAGTGCAGAATTATACAGAAACTTTCCATTCACAGTGTATTTTGATTCTGCTCATGTGCAGATGCTTAGTACACCTCTACATATTAAAGTTCTTGACAAAGAGAGTTATGAACTTTCTTTTTCAACTGAAGCAGCAACTACTTATATATACAAAACAAAACGATCAGGAGGGAATGTTGGTGCTGTCGATTTTAAAGAGGTGTATCATTTTGGAGATATTGTAACAACTCGATGGTTCTCATTTGTTATATACTGTAATGGCTGTAAGTTGAATGATTTTGATTATTATATTCAGTTTCATCATCCTAATAGTTTGGTGAATGATTACCGTTCACGTTTTAGTGCATATAGAAAAGATGAGAACTCATCTATCGTAAATCTGGATTTGACAGGTACAAACAGTGCCAAAAACATAAGGTTTCTAAATAAACTTGCAGAAGTTTTTATTGCGTCAAACCTTGAAGAGAAAAATCAAATAGCCACAAATACAATAAATTTTACTCAAGGACAATTAGGTAAGATAGCCGATTCATTGCGATATACAGGTTCAGAACTTAGTAAGTTCAGAACGGAGAACAGGATACAAAGCCTATCCAGTGAAGCTGAATACTTATTCAGCACCCTTAAATCATTAGAATTTGACCTTGCTGCTAAAGAGGTAACAAAAAACTATTTTCAATATCTGAAAGGTTATTTCTCGGATGATAATAATTTGAAAGAAGTAATGGCTCCCGCGATGTATCAGCTTGAAAATCCAATTTTATCAAATTTAATAAATCAGATTATTGAGATTAATGCTGAAAGAATTACTTCTATCGAAACTTATGGAGAAGCGTTGAATCCGGATAATATTCAATTGGAGAAGAAAATGGATGTAGCCATAGAAACTCTTATAAAAGCTATTGATAGCCAAGTGAGCATATTGGATGAAAGTGTTGCCCGTTTAAATATTCAGAAGAACAATGTTGAAGAAGAGCTGAGTAGGTTGCCAGAAAAGGAAAGGCAAATGTTAGGCATAGAGCGTAAATTTGAATTAAATAATGAAGTATACACTTTTTTATTGAGAAAACTTTCGGAATCACAAATACAGAAAGCATCGAATACCCCTGATCATCAAGTTCTGGAAGCTGCACGTTCTACAGGGGTTATATATCCTAATAAACCTTCAAACCGTAAAAAAGCTCTATTAATAGGGCTTATCTTACCGATTATATTTATTGTTGTACGTCAGTTATTAAACAATAAAGTTACAAGTCAGGAAGATGTGGAGAGGATATCATCTCTACCATTTCTGGGACATATTCTTCATAGCAAAAAGCCTGAAACAAATGTTATTTCTGCTCACCCTAAATCGGTTATTACAGAAACATTCCGCAGGGTTCGTTCCAGACTCGAGTTTATTAACCAAGGCGTAGAATCACCTGTAATCGCAGTAACTTCCTCAATGCCCAGTGAGGGTAAAACATTTTGTGCATTGAATATAGCATCGGTTTTTGCTCTTACAGGTAAAAAAACATTGCTTGTAGGTTTTGATATGAGAAAACCGGGATTGAATAAAGTTTTAGGGTTTGAGAAAGATAATATTGGTATCTCAAACTATCTTGTTGGAAAAGTCATATTGGATGATGTTATTATACAGGCCGAAATGGAGAATCTTGATATTATTGGCTCGGGGGTAATCCCTCCAAATCCTTCCGAATTAATTGGTTCAGAAAGAATGAATGAGTTTATAAAAGAGATAAAAAAGAGGTACGATATAATTATTTTTGATACGCCACCTATGGGAATCGTTGCTGATCCTTATCTGATTGCCAGGCATACTGATTCAATAATCTTCCTTGTTCGTCAGAATTATACTATTAAGGAGGTGCTTTCTCATACTTTAAGTAATGTTGAAGAAGAGGGAATTTCAAATGTTGGATTATTATTGAATGATGTAACAATAAAGAAATCCGGTTATGGTTATAGGTATGGTTACGGCTATGGATATGGTTACGGCTATGGATATGGCCAGGGATATTATGAGGAATGATTAGTGGATGTTTGGATGTTCGATATTTGGATACTGAATACTGCTTACTGAATACTGCTTACTGAATACTGCTTACTGAATACTGCTTACTGAATACTGC